>JBEKHY010000004.1:0-163014 GCA_050012035.1 Verrucomicrobiota bacterium
ATGTTTCGTCGTCCCCAGGCTTCCGCCCCAACGAGCAATAACAAGTGCACTCCGGCCGCAGTCAATACGCCCACCTGGAGCAGGAAGTCCCTTCGCTCCGTCAGTTCATTTTGCCAGGGCAGCAGCAGCCCAAGGTTGCCACCGAAACGACATATTCCCAGCGATATCCCCAAAAGCACGACCCCAATCGCCAACAACGCCCACCGTCGCCACAGCCACGGCGCATAGAACAGCAGCGGCAGCAGGCTGCCTCCGGCAAACGCCAGACCAATAACCCCTTTCGCTTTCCAACCACCAGGAAACTCAAGACCGGACGTCTGAACATTGCCCGCAGCGGCAAATAGCAGCCCCCGGCCTCAGCCACTCGTAACCCAACACCATCGCCAACGGCACTGCCAAGCCCAGCAACCACCACCCGAGCCGGCGGGTTCGAAGAATACTCAAGATGAGCAATAAAGGCAGCAAGGTCACTGCGCTGTATTTGGTCAGCACGGCCAAACCGGCAAGCACTCCTGCCCCGGCGAATCGCCACCAACTCTGCTCACTGCTGGCCAAGCCGCGTTCCCAACACACCAGCGCCCAAATCCAAAAACTCAACATCAGCACATCGCACGTCAGCGTCGTGCTGCAAACCAGGAAGGCCGGCGTGAAGATGGCGACCACGGTGGCCAGCAGCGGCCGGTCACACCACATTTTGGCAAGGGCGTAAATGCCCGCCGCCGCCGTGAAAGCCACGACCAGGCAGGCAGCGTGCAGAACGATTTCGTGCCAGCCGAACACAGCCGCCACCCCCGCCAGAAAGTAGGATATCAGTGGCGGGTTATAGTTGCCCACCCACATGGGGATCGTGGATCCATACATGTTCACTTGGAAACCATAGAAGTCAGTCGGATGCTTCTGAATCCATTCCGCCATCCAAATGAAAAGCATTTCATCCCCATGGATCGCCTTGTTGATAAAAGGAGCCAGACATCCTACCAGGATCACCCCGATCACGAAGCGGGGATGTTCGGAAATCCAGGATTTCTTCAAATTCTCGAAAGTTGGGGAGGGGAAGCGGCGAAGACGGACTGGCGGGCGGCGGAATGGTATACCCCGGAAACCACCTAGACGGGCCACCGTGAATTCGGGAAATTGTTCTCTCTGAAAGCTCCGGCGGTGCCATATCATCCATCTTAACAGGGATTATGTGAAACGTGGGGCTATTGACCCGGCAGGTCTCTTTGTTGCGGAGAATGTTACAGCCCAGGGCGCAGGTGTGTGTGTGTGTGCCCCGAAAGCGTTCGGAGCTGGTGCGCGCGAGAGGAGTTGAACCTCCACCCCTTGCGGGACCGGATCCTAAGTCCGGCGCGTCTGCCGTTCCGCCACGCGCGCGTCCGCCCACAACCTGCGTCCTGCGCCCCCAAATCTCAAGTCCGGTTTTGCCTGAATGACGTTGATGGGCGTATTTGACGAAATTGGCGGGGAACACATCGTTTGAACAATAAAGGGACAAAGCAAAGAAGGAGAAAGCGATTTCCTCACGACTTGGTTCCTTCGTTGTTCAAATTGTTCGGGGTGTTCATTCCGGGCGGTCGGATGCCGTCCACCACGTCCGACGGGACGCCCAACGCTGCACAGCGCGCGATTGCACGCGCCGCGCGATTTGGTTACGTTCGCGGTATGTCGTCTTGGATTCGTTTGGTGCTCGGTGTGTGCGTCGTGTCCGCCGGCGTCGCGTTGAATGGCTGCTCGCCGTCGGGCCAGAGCCGGTCGGACGAGGAAAAGGAGCCGCATTTTGTGCTGGGCAAGGGGCGCGTAAACGCGATGGATTATCAGGGCGCGATTGAGGCGTTCGAGCAATCGCTGGAGGCGAATCCGCACTCGGCAGCGGCGCATTTTGAACTCGGCTGGCTTTACGACGAGAAGGTGCCCGACCCCGCCGCGGCCGTTTATCATTACAGGCAGTATTTGAAATTCCGTCCCAACGCCGACAACGCCGAGGTTATTCGGCAGCGCATTTACCGCTGCAAACAACAACTGGCGGCGGATGTGCTGCCGCTGCCGAGTGCGCCTGCCGCGCAGCAGCAGTTGGAAAAGCTGGCCGAACAAAACCGGCAATTACAGGACGAGGTGGACAAATGGCGCGCGTATTATGCCAGCCAGTTGGCGGCGGCCAAGACCAACGCGCCGCCACCGGGCAATGCCCTGGCCCAGCCTACGCCGCCCCAAACAGCGCAATATGTTTCCGTTCCATCGGGGAGCGTGAGCGCCAGCCGTCCCCCGGGGCCTACGACGGCTGCCCGGCCGCGCACGCACACCGTCGTCGCGGGGGAAACGGCGGTGGGCATCGCGCGCAAATACGGTGTGAAACTGAGCGCTTTGGAGGCGGCCAACCCGGATATGAATCCCACCCGGATTCGCGTTGGTCAGGTTTTGAACATTCCGTCATCGTGAAGGTTTCGCATGATTCCGCGTGTCACATTTTTTTTGATTGCGGCGTTTTGGATCGGGATGAACGTGTGGTTGTGGCGCATGGAATATGGCTCGCACGGCGGTGAAATTCCCGTGCCGGTGAATTTGGTCTGGCGCAAAATTCTGACCGCGCCGGACATTTCCTCTTTGACCATTTACCAAAACGGGCAGAAGGCCGGTTTCTGCCAATTTTCCACGAGCGTTGAACGGGCCATGGCGGCGCTGGACGAAGACAAACTGCCGCCGGAAGGGCTAGCGCTGAAAAATGGCTATCAAATCCACTTCAACGGCAACGTGAGTTTCGGCGATTTTACCAACCGGGTGCGATTTGACGGGCGGCTCCAATTTTCTTCCGTCCGCACCTGGCGCGAGTTGAATTTGAAAGTGTCCACCCGGTATGCGGCGGCGGAGATTCATTCCGCCGCCGCGGATCAGACGGTGCATCTAAAGATCACCAGCGACGGCGCAAACTTCGAGCGCGTCCTGAGTTTCGCCGACCTGCAAAATCCCAATGTGCTGTTGCGCGCGCTGGGCGGCGGATTGGCGGACGAACTGGATTTGCCCGTTATTTTGTCCTCGCCGGTCGCCGTGGCCGACAGCGTCAAATGGGAGGCGCACCGCGACCGTTTGATCATCGGCCATGAACCGGTGACCGCGTACCGCCTGGAAACCCGCGTGCTCGATCATCCGATTGTCATTTACACCAGTTCGCTGGGGGAAATTATGCGGGTGGAACTGCCCGGCGGCATGACCGCCGTGCTCGACGAGTGGAACCGGCCGTGATTGAACTCGTCCATCTCGTCAAGAAGTTCGGCGACCTCGTCGCGGTCAACGACGTGACACTGACCATCCCGCGCGGGGAATTTTTTGCCATGCTGGGACCGAACGCCGCCGGGAAGACGACCACGCTGAAAATTCTGGCCGGCCTGATGAAGCCGACTTCCGGCAGCACGCGGGTGTGCGGTTTTGACGTGCAAACCCAACCGCTCGAAGCGCGCCGTCGCGTCGCCTACGTCCCGGATTTTCCATTTCTCTACGAAAAGCTGACAGCGCGGGAATTTTTCCGGTTTATCGGCCAGTTGTTCCAGATGGACGACGCGCGCATTGCCGCCAGTGCGCAGGAATTGATTGCGCGTTTTCATCTGGACGAATTTGCCGACCTCCCGTTGGAAAGCCTCTCGCACGGCACGCGCCAGCGCGTGGCCATCGTGTCCGCGCTGCTGCACGATCCGGAGGTGTTTGTGATTGACGAACCGATGGTCGGCCTCGACCCGCAGCACGCGCGCATCGTGAAAGACACGCTCAAAGAACGTTCGCGGACGGGCATGACCGTGTTGATGTCCACGCACGAACTCAGCGTGGCCGAGGAAATGGCCGACCGCATTGGCATTATCAACGGCGGGAAACTGATTGCGGTGGGCACACGCGACGAACTCCGCAAACGAAGCGGCGCGTCCGGCCCGCTCGAAGATATCTTTCTGGCGCTGACGGCGGAAGGGAAATGAAACCCGGTTCTGGATTAGGCATAACACCAAATATTATTGTTTTTTCGAGGCGCGCAATGCATCTTGTGCGACGGCAAGGTTTGTGCGCGCCTTTTCAAAGTTGGGATTCAATTCAATAGTCTTAGTGAAGTCGGCGACGGCACCAGTAAAATCTTTGAGCTGCATTTTCGCATTGGCGCGAGCAAAAAATATATCGTCTTCTTGCGGGTCTGTGTGTAATTCGATGGCTTTGGTGAAGTCAGCGATAGCGCCGGTGAAATCCTTATCAGCACAATATTTCAGTTGCCCCCTGTTGAAATACGCTATTGCCATATCAGGGTCTAGTTCGATGGCCTTATTGTAGTCGGCCAATGCTCCAGTCATGTCGCTAAGTGCAAATTTGGATTGGCCACGATTACAGTAAAAACCCCCGCATTGGGGATTCAATTGAATGGCCTTGTCATAATCAGCAACTGCGCCGACGTAATCATGGAGCCAATACTTAGACATCCCACGATGGAGGTAAGCATTATAGTCTCCGGGATTCAGTGCAATCTCCGCTGTCAAATTCGTGACTGCGGCGCTGTAGTTTCCTGCGTAGAAATTGTTGGAGGCAGTACTGCACAGAAGCTCGGCATTCGTTTGTGAAAAACAGGACGCATAGCTTGTACAAACAAGCGCAAATGTTACAGATACCGGAATTCCTTTCATTTTACTAAATAGACACCGGTGGTGGTGGTTTTTGTATACTTCGTGTCGCCAAATGACACCTAACCTAAAATTAGGCCGCAATTTTACTTTTCACAAATTCGACTTTGCTTCGGGCCAATCGGGTTGTCCAGAGAAAGGTGGCCAGTAAAATTTGATGGGAGGGACGGCGTGTCACCGGGCTCAATTTTCTGAACGTGAATTCAGGGACGCCGACACGGCGTCCCTCCCATTTTGATTTTTGATTGTGCCACCACGCCCTATTTTTGATTTGACGAATCCAGCCGTTGTGCCAGATTGTCACGCTGAAATCTTGATTTTGTTCAATGGCTGCGCCCAAATCCAGTTTTCTCGACAAAGTGCTTGGCCGCATCGGGCGGCTGGACACGGAAGGCCTGCAAACTGTCGTCCAGCGGCTCGCACGTGAGCGCAGCTTTCTCGAAACACTGTTCAATACCATCGAGGACGGCGTACTGGTCGCGGACGAGCAGGGGCGCATCATCTATTTCAATCAAGCCGTCACGCGGCTCATCGGCCTGCAACCGGACGTCGAGGGCCAGCACATCGCGGACATTCTGCCGGAATTGGACTGGGAGAAAATTTCCAAGGCCGACCACGCGGGCGGTGAACGCGTCGTGCGCCACGAATTTGAAGTGCATTATCCCCGCTCGCGTTTTCTCCGGCTCTACGCGGCGCCGCTCGACGGCCAGGCTATCGGCAGTTCCGGCGTTGCGCTGATTTTGCATGACGCGACCGAGGCGCGGCAGAAAACCTTTGAAGCCATTGAAAGCGAGCGCGTCCAGGCGCTCACGCTGCTCGCTGCCAGTGTCGCCCACGAAATCGGCAATCCGCTCAACGCGCTGCACATCCATTTGCAGCTCATGGAACGCGAGTTGAAAAAACTTAAAAGTGACGAGTGGCGCGTGACGCGTGGCGGGAAGGTCACGTCACCCGTCACCCGTCACCCGTCACACCAGGAGGTTTCCGGCAGACTGGAAAAATACCTGGACGTAGCCAAAGGCGAGATCGCCCGGCTGGATTACATCATCACGCAATTTTTGCAGGCGATTCGTCCCGCGCCACCCCAATTGAAAATCGCCTCGCTCAACGACGTCGTGGAAAAAACCCTGGAACTGCTACAGCCGGAACTGGACAATCGCGACCTGACGGTGCAGACGCGGCTGGCGCGGCAGTTGACAGCCGTACCGATTGACGCGACGCAGATGCAACAGGTACTGGTGAACCTCGTCAAAAATGCCATGCACGCCATGACCAAAGGCGGCACGCTCACGTTGCAGACCGGTGAAGGCGCCGATGGCGTCTGGGTGAGCGTGAGCGACACGGGCGGCGGCATCCCGCCGGAACAAATCAACCGCATTTTCGAGCCGTTTTACACGACCAAAAAAAGGGGCACCGGCCTCGGCTTGATGATCGTGCAACGCATCGTGCGCGCACACGGCGGCAGAATCGAGTTGGAAAGCCGCGTCGGCCGCGGCACGACGTTTCGGATCTGGCTGCCGCTGCACGAGCGGCGGCCGCGGTTGCTGGAACAAAAAACCGGAGCAGAATCTGCGAATTACGCGAATGAACGCGAATCAAAAGCCGAAAAAATGAATCCGTGAAGATTCGCGCAATTCGCGGACAAAAATATGGCTGAAAAACCAACCTTGCTCATCGTGGATGACGAGAAACCGACGCGCGACGGGTTGCGCGCGGCGCTCGAGGAGCGTTACGACGTTTACGTGGCCGAGGACGCGAAGGCAGCGATGGATTTGCTCGAACGCGATAACTTTGACGTGCTGCTCACGGACTTCCGTTTGCCGAGCGAGGACGGCCTGAAGCTGATTGCGCGCGCCAAATCGCTGGCCAAACCGCCGGTCTGCATTTTGATGACGGCCTACGGTTCCGAGGAACTGGCGGTGGACGCGATGAAGCGCGGCGCGGATGATTACATTGCCAAGGGCCGGCTGCAAATTGACGAGCTGGAGATGCGCATCGCGCGCGCGTTGCGCCAGCAGAATCTCGAATCGGAGAACGTTTCGCTGCGCCAGCAGCTCGATTCCAAATTCGGCCTCGAAAACATCGTCGGCGAATCGCCGGCGATCCAGGAGATTTTTGAGATCGTCCGGCAGGTGGCGCCGACGCGGGCCACGGTGCTGCTCACGGGCGAAAGCGGCACGGGCAAGGAACTCGTGGCGAAGGCGATCCATCAGTTGAGTCCGCGCGCCCGGCAACCGTTTGTGACGGTGCATTGCGCGGCGCTGGCACCGACGCTGCTGGAAAGCGAGTTGTTCGGCCACGAAAAGGGAGCGTTCACCGGCGCGCACGAGCGGCGCATTGGCCGGTTTGAGCAAGCGCAGGGCGGGACGCTGTTTCTGGACGAAATCGGGGAGATTGACGCGACCATCCAGGTGAAGCTCCTGCGTTTTCTGGGCGAACGCACGTTTGAGCGCGTCGGGTCAAACAAGATGCTCACCGCCGATGCCCGGCTTATTGCGGCAACGAACAGGAACCTGGAGGAACTCATCAAGGCGGGGACGTTTCGCGAGGATTTGTTTTTCCGGCTGCGGGTGGTGGAAATTCGTCTACCGCCCTTGCGCGAGCGCGCGGGTGACATTCCGTTGCTGGCGCATAGTTTTTTGTGCGAATTTGCGCGCGATAACGGCAAGCCGGTAAACGATTTCACGGCGGATGCGCTTGAAGGGTTAATGAATTATTCGTGGCCGGGCAACGTGCGTGAATTGCGCACGGCCATCGAACACGCGGTGGTGCTCTGCCGGGGCGAAAAAATCGGCGCGCGGGATTTGCCGCCGTCCGTGCGTGGCGGCGGTGGCCGTGGGGAGGCGCCGATGTGGCCACGCCATGACCTAACGGTGAAAGAGGCGGAGAAACAATTGATTATTCGCGCCTTGAAAGAAACCGGCGGCAACCGCACATTGGCGGCGCAGAAAATCGGCATGAGCCGGCGGACGTTTCACCGCAAATTGCACGCGTATCATCTGGAAGGATTTTGAGTTATGTACATCGGCGAATGGGTCCAAAACCTGATTCACAAACTGGAGATCGGCGCGGGGCGACGCGTTGTGCGAATCGCGGTGTTGACCCTGGTGGTGGTGGCGCTGACGGTCTTATATGATTTGCGCGCGTATCGGAATTTTTCCGCGCCGGAGGCGATGGACACGGCGCAACTGGCACGGAACATCGCCGACGGCAAGGGCTACACGACGCTGTTTGTCCGTCCGCTGAGTCTCTATCTCGTGCAAAAACACAACGAGGCGCGCCAAGCGGGCGCGCCGGTGCGAGCCGGCTCGGATTTCGCGCAAATCCAGACCGAACACCCGGATTTGGCCAACCCGCCGGTGTATCCGGTGGTGCTGGCCGGGCTGATGAAAGTGCTGAACTTTCACTTCGACGTGGGAATGAAAAAACCATTTTGGTCCGAAGGCGACCGTTTCCTGCGTTATCAACCCGATTTTTTGATCGCCGCGTTCAACGAAATGCTTTTACTGGCGGTGATGGCGCAGACGTTTCTTCTGGCGCGGAAATTGTTCGACCCGACAGCGGCCTGGCTGTCGGCACTGCTGGTGCTCGGCAGCGCCTTGCTCTGGCGGTTCAGCGTGTCGGGTCTCTCCACATTGTTGCTGATGAACATTTTTCTGGGGTTGACGTGGTGCATGCTGAAAATTGAAGAACTGGCACGCGGACCTCAACGGCACTTGGAGTGGCTGGTCACTTTGGCGGTGGCGGCGGGCGCGCTGGCAGGCCTGGGCGCGCTGACGCGGTATGCCTTTGGCTGGGTGATCATTCCAGTCGCGGTGTTTTTGCTGTTGTTCAGCGGTCAACAGCGGGTGTGGCAGACGCTGGTGGCGCTGGGCGCGTTTGCGATTGTGCTGACGCCGTGGGTGATTCGGAATTGGCTGGTGAGCGGCACACCGTTTGGCACAGCAGGTTATGCGATAGCCGAAGGGGCCGCCTTCCCGGGGACCGTTTTGGAGCGGTCGGCGCATCCGGATTTGACCTACGCATTTTTGCTGAAGCCAATCTTCCACAAGTTTTTCGGGAATTTGCGCGGCATATTTGAAAGCGACCTGCCGAAGCTCGGCGGGAGTTGGGCTGGCATGTTTTTTCTGACGGGTTTGCTGCTGGGATTTCGCAGCACAACGGCGCGCCGGTTGCGCTATTTTTTGCTGATGTGCCTGGGAACATTCGTCGTCTTTCAAGCCCTGGGGCGAACAGAGTTTTCCGTTGAATCGCCGGAGGTGAATTCCGAGAACCTGCTCGTGCTGACAGCGCCACTGGTGTTCATCTACGGGGTCGTCTTCTTCCTGACCCTTTCGAGGCAGATGACATTGCCGGCGACACAACTGCATTACGCCGTCATTGCGCTTTTTGTGGTGGTGTGCTGCCTGCCGTTGATTTTCGCGTTGTGCGCGCCGAAGGGCTCGCCGGTGGCCTACCCGCCGTATTTCCCGCCGGAAATACAGAAAACCGCCGGTTGGATGAAGGAAAACGAATTGATGATGAGTGATGTGCCGTGGGCGGTCGCCTGGTATGGTCATCATCAATGCGTCTGGCTGACGCTCAACACGCAAGACGATTTTTTCGCCATCGGTGACAACTACCAGAAACCCGTTTTGGGGCTTTACCTCACGCCGGAAACGATGGATGGCAAGCTGCTCTCCGACTGTGTGCGCGGGAGTGAAAACAGTTGGGGAAACTTCCTGTTCAAAGCCCTGTCGCAAAATCAAATTTCGTCGAAATTCCCGCTGACGCACGCGCCTTACGGCCTGGCGTCGGGCCTGTTTCTAACCGACCGCCAACGGTGGTAAGCGGCGCCATCATTCAGGCCGTCGCACGTTTCAACCGGTCGGCGATGCCCGACCACTCCGGCAACGCCGGCGGCGCCTCGACCACAATCAGCTCCGCGCCGGCCTCGTCGCAGCGGTGCAACTCCGCATAAATCGCCCGCGCAAACGCCTCCGCGTCGTGCGGAATCACGCTCACGCGCGCGAAATTTTCCACCGACGGAATATGCGTGTGGGCAATGACGTGGCAGGTGGAAGGTTGAGGGTTGAGAATTGAAAGTTGGGAGTTCAAACCGGCATCGTTCTGCCAGTTCAAGACCACCAGTTTCGCCTTTGGTGCGTAATGTTTTTTCAACAAACCCGGACTCCGCAAATGTGCCCCGGCTCGCACTTCCGCCTTCTCATTTTGCGCTTTGCCAACGACCGCCGCGAGCGATTCCGCGTGAATCATGCCCGGGCGCAGAACCTGCGGTGGCGAAACTGTCAAATCGAGCACGGTGGACTCGATGCCGACCTGTGACGGGCCGCCGTCCACAATCAAGAGAATTTTCCCGCCGAGTTGCTTCCGTACATGCTCCGCGCTGGTGGGAGAAATGCGGCCGGACAAATTCGCGCTCGGCGCGGCGAGCGGAAAGCCGCATTCGCGAATCACCGCTTGAATGAGCGGATGGCTGGGCCAGCGCACGCCAACTGTCGCGCCGCCGGCAGTCACGTTGTCGGGAATCTCTTTTGCGCGCGGCAACACGAGTGTCAATGGACCAGGCCAGAAGGCGCGCGCTAATTGGTCCGCGTTATTCGGCCAGTCTTTCACACAACGCCCTGCCATTTCAAGGCTCGCGACGTGGACGATGATGGGATTGTTCGCCGGGCGGCCCTTGATTTGAAAGATTTTCGCGACGGCTTTTTCATCGAATGCATTGGCGGCGAGACCATAGACCGTTTCTGTCGGCAACGCGACGATTTCGCCGGCGCGGAGCAATTTTGCTGCGCGTTTCACGGCGACGTCAAAAAGCACAGGCGTGTGTGTGGACAGGATTTCAGCGGTCACGCCCTATTCATAGCGCAACGCCTCGATGGGGTCGAGTTGGGAAGCTTTGCGCGCGGGATAAAAGCCGAAGAAAATCCCCACCGCCGCGCTGAAAACGAAGGCGAGGATGATGGAATTGGCGGAAACCTGCGTGGGCCAGTGTTTGATGAGGGTGAGCATTTTTGCGCCGCCGATGCCGGACAGAATGCCGAGGATGCCGCCAATGGAACTCAGCGTGACGGCTTCGATGAGAAATTGCAGGAGGATGTCGTGACCACGCGCGCCGACGGCCATGCGGATGCCGATCTCGCGCGTCCGCTCGGTGACGCTGACCAGCATGATGTTCATGATGCCGATGCCGCCGACGATCAGCGAAATGGTGGCCACACCGGCCAGCAGCGCGGTCATGGTATCGGTGGCGGCGTTTTGCGTCGCGAAAAATTCCTGCGGATTCCGGATGATGAAATCATCGTCGCGACCGGCCTGGATGCGATGTCGCTGACGAAGCAGCTGGGTCATGCCGTCGATGACATCCGCAACGTGGTCGGAGCTTGTCGCCGACACATTGATGGTGCGGAGCATGGTGACCCCGGCAAAACGTTTCATGCCGGTGGTGTAGGGCACAATCACCGTGTCATCCTGGTCCTGCCCAATCATGGAAACGCCTTTGGGCGTAAGCACGCCCACGACTTTGACGGGAACATTTTTGATGCGGATGACCTGGCCCACCGCGCCGCCATCCGGGAAGAGCTTGTCGGCCGTGGTTTTGCCGAGCACGCAGACCTTGGCGGCAGCACGAACGTCCGCTTCGGTGAAAATATCGCCTTCCGCGAAGTCCCATTGGCGAATGACGGGAAGATAATCAACGCTTTCGCCCATGATCGAAGTGCTCCAGTTATTTTCACCCGCCATAATTTGCGCGCTGCTGCGGACCTCCGGACTGACCGCGGCAATGTTGGGGACTTCGTTCTGAATCGCCAGCGCGTCTTCGACGGTCAGGGTGCCCGCGCCGCCAAAGCCGGTGAAGACGCCGTTGCGATTGATACTGCCGGAAAAGACCACGACGACGTTCTGGCCGAGGGCGGCGATGCGCGCCTGGATTTGCGTCTTGGCGGCCCGTCCGAGAGCCACCATGGCGATGACCGCGCCCACGCCGATGATGATGCCGAGCATGGTCAGAATCGTGCGCATTTTGTTCCGACGCAATGCGCGAAACGCGATTTTGATGATGGCCCAATATCTCATAATTCAACCGGCTAACTGGGCAGCCTGCTGTTCCTGCTGCACCTTGCGCAATTCGTCCTCGGCATTCAAACGCTTGACCACAGGCGTGTCGCTCACCACCCGGCCATCGCGCATGACGATCATGCGCTTTGTATATTGTGCCACATCCAGCTCATGCGTGACCATGACAATGGTGATGCCCTGTTCATTGAGTTTTTGGAACACGCCCATGATTTCAGCGCTGGTGCGCGTATCGAGGTTGCCCGTGGGTTCGTCGGCGAGCAGGAGGGCCGGATGGTTGGCGAGGGCGCGGGCAATGGCCACGCGCTGCTGCTGGCCGCCGGAAAGCTGGTTGGGCGAATGGTCGGCGCGATCCCCAAGGCCGACGGTTTCCAGCGCTTGTATCGCCCGGTCCCGCAGGCTTTCACCATTCAGACGCTGGCGCGTATAAAGCATCGGGAGCTCGACGTTTTCCAACGCGGACGTGCGCGAGAGCAGGTTGAACCCTTGAAAGACAAAACCGATTTTTTGGTTGCGGATGTCCGCCAGCTCGTCGCGCTCGAGCGTGGAAACGTCGATGCCGTCGAGCCAGTAATGCCCGCCCGTCGGATGGTCGAGACAGCCGATGATATTCATCATGGTGGATTTGCCGGAACCGCTGGCGCCCATCAGCGCGACGAATTCCCCTAGATGAATTTCCAGGGACACGCCGCGTACGGCCTTCACCTCGACCTCCCCGGTTTGGTAAGTCTTATGAATGTCCTCCAGCTTGATGATGGGCTTCATACGAACTTTTTCCCGGTTAGAACCGCCGCCCGCCGCCGCCGAAAGGGTTCGCCCCGCTGGTAGCCGGGCTGGAGTTCTGGGACTGCAGGTTCACGCCGGTGACGACCGCGTCGCCTTCTTTCAGGCCACTGATGATTTCAGTGTAGGTGCCGTCGTTGACGCCGGTTTTGACGCGCACGGGCTGTAATGCGGGTGCGGTGCTGGAGGACGCCCCGGCCACGAGCAAGTAAACGGTGCGCATTACGGGTTGCGAACCGGTATTTGCGCGGAGGCCGGCGTTGCCGCCGTCACCCAGCCCGCCGCCACCAGGCATTTGCAGCGCGCCGCTTTGAAATAATTCGCGGATTTTCGCACGGATTTCCGGAGGCACTTCTTCGCCGCGCTCGCGCATTTCACGGACGCGCCGGAACAACTCCTGCGGCGGTTCATTGCCCGTGAGCGGTGCCTCACTGTTCGCGGCGACCCCGGTCTGGTTCGTATCGCCGGCTTTCGCGGTTGGGACGGCATTGGTGGTGGCGGATTTTGTTTGCCCGCGCAAACCGATTTTCGCCAGCCATTGCGCGACGAACGTCTGGTTGGTGGAAGGCTCCGGTGGCCGGAAACGCAGGGAGGCGTTGGGGATTTTCAACACACCGGAGCGCTGGGCGGTGATAATGGTAGCGTTTGCTGTCATGCCCGGTCTGAGTTTCAAATCGGGATTGGCGACGGTAATGATGGTGTCGTAGGTGATGACGTTTTGCACGTTGGTGGGCCAATTGCGGATTTGCACGACTTGACCGGTAAAGGTGCGGCTTGGGAAAGCGTCCACGGTGAATTTGACGTTTTGATTTTCCTCGACCGTGCCGATGTCGGCCTCGGAGACATTGGCGTCAATCTGCATTTTGGTCAGGTCGTTGGCGATTTGAAACAACGTCGGCGTATTGAAACTGGCCGCGACCGTCTGTCCCACGTCCACCGAGCGCGAAAGGACCACGCCGTCCACCGGCGAATAAATTTTACAATAGCCCAGGTTCGCCCCCGCATTGTCGAGCGAGGCCTGTTTGATTTTTACCATCGCCTCGGCTTCGTGCAGGTTGGCGATGGCCGTGTCGTAATCGGATTCCGAAATCAATTTGTTCGTAAACAGGTTGCTGCTACGCCGGGCTTCAACCTGTTGCAATTCCAGATTGGCATTCGCATTGGCCAGATCGGCCTCGGCTTGTTCGACCTGGGCCTGGTAGAGCCGGGGATCGATCTGGGCGATGATCTGTCCCGCTTTCACCACCGAGTTAAAGTCAACGAAAAGTGTCTGGATGGTGCCGGAAATCTGGCAACCCACTTCGATGTTGGTCACAGGATTCAACTGTCCGGTTGCGGTCACCGATTGCATCAAATCGCCACGCGTGACAGTGACCGTCTGATAAGCCGGCGCGTCTTCATGTCCGCGCCGAAAATACCAGATGCTGCCAACCACCACCGCGACGGCCGCCAAAATGACGGCCGCCCACTTTATCCACCCGCTGCCTCGATTGACTGCCATAAATTGTAATGCGTCCACCGCTCGTGGTTGAGCAATGCCAACGCCTGACAGGTTACGGGATTTTCCCGACCTGTCCATTTTCATTTGTGCCCACTTTCAGTTTGAGCCGCCCGCGCGCCAGCGCTTAGAATCCTTCCGTGCTGGAGAAGCTGACCCAACAACTCACCGCCGCCCATCCGCTGGCGGATGAGCAGGTCCGGCTGGCCGTCGAGCAACTGACCGACGAAAAAATCCCGGTGGCGGTCAAAGCCGGTTTTCTGGCCGCACTGGCGCAAAAGGGCGAAACCCCGGATGAAATTGCCGCATTCGCCCGGATGCTGCGCAACAAATCCATTCCGCCGCCGCTCGATCCCGAAACCCGCGCCCGGGAAATTCTCGATGTGGTCGGCACCGGCGGCGACCGGCTGGGCACGTTCAACATTTCCACGACGGCGGCCATCCTCTGCGCCGCCGCCGGTGTGACCGTCGCCAAACACGGTAACCGGGCGGTTACTTCGCAAGCCGGCAGCGCGGATGTGCTCGAAGCGCTCGGCGTGCGGATTGATTTGACTCCAGCGGAGGCCGCACGTTCATTGCGCGAGCACCATTTCGCGTTTTTCTTTGCACCGGCGTATCATCCCGCGTTCAGGCACATTGCGCCCGCTCGCAAACTCTGCGCCGAACGCGGTCAGCGGACGATTTTCAATTTCCTCGGCCCCCTGTTGAATCCCGCGCGGCCCTCCGCCATGCTGGTCGGCGTGCCGCGGCCGGAGCTTTGCGAGCCGCTCGCGCGTGTGTTACAGTCGCTCGGCGTGCGGCGGGCGATGGTTGTGTGCGGAAAAATTCGGAGTTCGGAGTTCGGAGTTCGGAGTTCGGAAGCTCTCGACCCTCGGCTCTCAACTCCCAGCCATTTTCTTGACGAGCTCTCGACGCTCGGCGAAAACACCGTCGCCGAATTTTACCAGGAGCGTGGATTTGCCGCTTCGATTTTGTCGCCGGAACCATTTCCGCTGCAGCGTGCGATGCTGGCGGATTTACTCGGCGGCGACTGCCAGGCCAACGCCGAAATCGTCCGCCGCATTTTGTGCGGTGAGGAGTGCGGTCCCCGGCGCGACGTGGTATTGTTGAACGCCGCGGCGGCGCTGTTGGTCGCGGGCAAAACAAAGTCGCTGGCGGACGGCTGGGATTTGGCGGGCGAGACGATTGATTCCGGGAAGGCCGCCGCGAAACTCGCGGAGCTTGCCGGTTGACTCAGCGCGGCGTGTCGTTGGCGGCTTCGGCGGCCTCCGCCTCCTTGATTTCCATTTCGGCGTAATGGAGCCCGAGATTGTATTGGGCGGTTTTATCGCCTTGACGCGCGGCCCGAATGAACCATTTCACCGCTTCCCGCCGGTTTTGCGCCACGCCGCGCCCGGTTTGGTAGCAAAGCCCGAGATTGCACTGCGCGGGCGCGCATTCCTGTTCGGCAGCGGCAAGGTACCATTTGGCCGCTTCGGTGTAATCCTGCGGTACGACCTGGCCGGTTTCGTAAAAAACACCCAGGTTGAACTGTGCCGCCGGATAACCGCGCTCGGCCGCTTCACGATACCATTTTACCGCCTCGGCATAATTTTGTGGCACGCCTTGGCCGGTTTCGTAAAGCATGCCAAGATTGAATTGCGCCGCCGGGTCGTCCTGTTCCGCCGCCTCGCGCAGCCACTTGGCCGCCTGGCCAAATTCCTGCGGCACGCCCATGCCGTTCAGGTAACACACACCGAGATAACATTGTGCGACGGGGTCGTCTTGTTCAGCCGCCCGGCGGAACCATTTCACCGCCTCCTGATCATCCTGTGTCACACCCTGGCCGGTCTGATAGCAAACGCCGAGATAGCATTGCGCTTGCGGGTCGCCCTTGTCGGCGGCTTGGCGCATTGCTTCAAACGTTTCCCATGTCTGGCGGTTATTTGACATCGCGCAAAACTTTAAGACCTCATTGATACCACACGCTTAGAATAAATTCAAACGGCGTGAATTCAAGCCGCGAATTGACCGATGCATTTTCACTTTCGTTCAACATGACAGCCTGCTACAAAACTTTCATGGCAGCTCAATTAACCATCGGTTTTCTCGGCGCGGGTAAAATGGCCACTGCGCTCGCCCGCGGCTTCATTCGCGGCGAACTTGTTGGCCCCCGCGAAATCATTGCCAGCGACCCGGTTGACGCCGCGCGAAAAAATTTCGCCGCCGGGGTCAACGCGAAAACGGTCGTGGCCAACGCCGAAGTCGCGAAATTCGCCAGCGTTTTGATTTTGGCGACGAAGCCCGACCAGGTTCCTGCCGCACTCGCGGAAATTCGCGGAGTGTTCACCACAAAACATTTGCTCATTTCCATCGCCGCCGGCGTGACGCTGGCCAAACTCGAAGCGGCGCTGCCTGCCGGCGCGCGCGTCATCCGCGTGATGCCCAACACGCCGGCGCTCGTTGGCGCGGGCGCGTCGGCGTTTGCCCTTGGCAAATCCGCGACGGCGGCGGACGGTGAACTGGCGGAAAAACTGCTTTCCGCCATTGGCCTTGCGTTCCGGGTAAAGGAGTCGCTGCTCGACGCCGTGACCGGCTTGAGCGGCAGCGGGCCGGCGTATGTTTATCAGTTCATCGAGGCCTTGAGCGACGGCGGCGTGGCGGCGGGGTTGCCGCGCGACATTGCCACGAAGCTCGCGGCGCAGACCGTTTTGGGCGGCGCGAAAATGGTTTTGGAAACCGGCGTGCATCCCGGCGCGCTCAAGGACCAGGTGACCAGCCCCGGCGGCACGACGATTGAAGGCCTGCACGAACTGGAAAAAGGCAAGCTGCGCGCCGCTGTGATGAGCGCCGTCCGCGCCGCGACGGAGAAATCAAAGAAGCTAGGGCAAGGTTGACCAAAATGATGCGACTGATATGAAAACATTTCCTTTTAACATCGTTGTCTTGGACAAAAAGCGAATTCCGGTTGATTCATTGAGAAAAGTTGCCGACATACTTGGCCGTTCAGAGGGCATTAGATTGGGCGAGGACACATATTTGGCTCTTGGTGACTATACAACATTAGTCTTGGCGCTTTTTCCATTACCGGGGTGTGGAAACGGTCAAATAAAGCTTTATTCACTTTCAGCGTTCGATGGCGAATTGGGCGGAGCAGATGGAATTCACACGACAATCCGAAAACAAGCTCACAGCCACTTAAGATTTGAACTCGGTCGGCTTGGCTTGGAGTTGCCAAGCGTTCTAAAAGAAGAGACAAAGTGACGAACCTTGACGCCGCTTTTTCGCAGTGGCACTTTGCAGCTGTGATTGAGAGTTTGGAAATCAAACGCAATTCGCCTTGGCTTTATCTGTTTTTGGCAACTGCTGTTCTGTCTTTACACCTTGCTGGATGTTCTAATTCAGATTATCCAAAACTCGAGGACAAGATTTTAGTGGCGAGATACATTCAAGAACCAGCGGTTGTTTTTCAGGATTATTACAGTCAACCGCAGATTGTAACCTCAATGCTGGATAGGGCGCCTGTTGATCGAAACCATGTCTGCGCTGCGTCAGATTTGTGGGTCTCTGATGCAGAAAGCGGCGCACCAGAAGACCTACGATTGGACTGTTTACCAGAACGACTTGCGATGCTACAACGCCGCTGCTTCTCGTTATCGGGAGATTGGAGCGAGATTGAATGTTTTGCTCAACAGTTAGGACAGAGTAATTGCCGACGAAGGCTAAAGCGAGGATACGCCGCGAAACGAAACCGTTTTAACGCCTCACGATCAATTCCCGCACGTCCACCGTTTCCATTCCCGCCATGCGAATGGCTTGCAGTCAGCAACGAACCGCATTATTTTTCGGGCATGATCGAGACTTTGGAAATCGAGCGCATGAGCTTCGCCGAGCGGTTGCAGGCGATGGAACTTCTCTGGCGTTCGCTGGTCGCCAAGCCGGACAAGTTGGCATCGCCGGCGTGGCACAAAAGAATCCTCGAGAAACGGCTCGCCAAAGTCGAAGCCGGCAAAGGTGAATTTCTCACACTCGCCCAACTCAAGAAACGCCTCGCCAAACGCAACGCATGAGAAGCGTGGTCGTCCTGGCCGAAGCCGCCGAAGACATCGAACAAGCCGGGGGTTTTTACGATGCGCAAGAACCCGGCATCGGCGATTACTGCGCCAGTTCGCTCGTGGCCGATATTGAAAGCCTCGCGCTTTATCGTGGCATCCATTCCCGCCATTTTGGATTTTATCGGATGCTCGCCAGCCGATTTCCGTTTGGCGTTTATTACCGCGTGACCAAAACCGAAACGCAGGTGTTTGCCGTTCTGGATTTGCGCCGTGATCCCAATTGGATTCGCAAAGAACTTTCGTGGCGCGGTTAAGACCGGATGAATTTGAATATCAACCCGACAAAAAGTGAAGTTCGTGCGGCTGACGCCTGCCCCGCGCCGCCGGATAAAGACATTTCCGGCGAGCATTGGCGGTTCTGTCCGCAGTGCGGGCACGAGTTGATCAATGAGAAATGCGAGCTGCGCTGTCCGCGCTGCCACTACTTCATAAGTTGCTCGGATTTCGATTTCGCCGGGTGAAGACGAATGGCACCCATTAACCCGAGTTTTTATTCAGGCCATTTTCATTCGTGCCAATTCGTGTATTTCGTGTAAAACTTCCCCTCGATTTCATGAACGAATGGAACATTCAAGCCCGCGCTCATGCGTGCGCCGCGTGCAGCCAGCCGTTCGCCGACCGGCAACTGTGTCACACGCTGTTGTTCGACGAAAAGCAGGAGTTGCGGCGGCTCGACGTTTGCGCCGCGTGCTGGCAGTCGCAATTCAGCGCGAATGTCCGTGGCCGTGAAGGTTTCCTGTCCTGCTGGCAGGGCATTTACGAGGCGCCGCCCGCGGACCCGATTCACCGTGAAACTGCTGAAACATTGCTGCGAAAGCTCATCGAGCAAAACGACCCGCGTTATGCGCCCGCGATGTTCATTCTGGCCGTGATGCTCGAACGCAAACGCGTGTTCAAGGTGAAGGAACAAATCGTCCGCGACGGCAAACGCGTGTTCATTTACGAGCAGCCCAAGACCGGCGACGTGTTCACCATCGCCGATCCGGATTTGCGGTTGGATCAACTTGAACAAGTCCAGCGCGACGTGGCGGCGTTGCTGGAACATGGTCTGAACCCGCCCGCCCCCGCAGATGAATCTGCCTCGGCGCCACAAGCCCCCGCCGCTGTAAACGAAACTGCGTCACAGCCTGCTGAACAACCGGCTGGAAATTAAATTCCATGCCTGAACTTTCCGAACTTCAAAACCGTCTCGGCTATGCGTTCCGCGACGAAAGCCTGCTGAGGCTGGCACTGACGCATCCGTCCGTTGCGCATGAAAGCGGCGTGGCGACCGCCGGCGGCGACGAAGCGCAGCGAAGACCCGCGCACAACCAGCGGCTGGAGTTTCTCGGCGACGCGGTGCTGCAACTTGTCCTCACCCGGGAGTTGTATGAAAAATTTCCCGAGTTCGACGAAGGGCCACTCACCAAGGCGCGCGCCAAGCTCGTCAACCGCCGCACGCTGGCCGAACGCGCCCGCGCGCTTGGCCTCGGCGCGCATTTGATTTTGAGCCACGGCGAGGAGATGCACGGCGGGCGGGAACGTCCGTCGGCGCTGGCGGACACGTTTGAGGCGCTGCTCGGGGCGATATTTTTGGACGGCGGCTTTGACGCGGCGCGCGAATTCATCCTGCGCGAATTCGGCGCGGCGTTCGGCAAGTTGAGCGTGTTGCCGACGCTCGAGAATCCGAAGGGAGAGTTGCAGGAATTACTGCAAGCCCGTTCGCCGGAAGCGCCGGAGTATCACGTCGTCTCGACGACCGGGCCGGACCATGACCGCGTGTTTGAATGTGTGGTGCATCACGGCGGCGTGGAACTGGCGCGCGGCCGGGGCAAAAGCAAAAAGGCCGCCGAGAGTGAAGCGGCGCTGGCAGCGTTGAAAATGCTACGCGAAACTACCAGTTGATTCTTTGCGGTCTGTTTGCCAATCCCTCGTCGTGGCGGATTGCGTCTTGCTTCCGGTTCCAGTGATAAACGCCCGTTGCGAGCAGGATGCCATAGCCACGTCTGCACCCGCTCAAAAATTGAGATGCGCCCCCAATTAACTGCCGCCAAAGAATATCGCGTGACAAAAATGGAAATTCAGCGCAAAGTTTGCAGGGTTTCATTGCGAACTCGGAAACTGGCAGGTCCAACACGGTTGAAGCCTTGCCAACAGCCTGATACAACTTGGGAAATGCGTCATGATTGATCTGGTCTACTCAATTGCCGATCAGAACGTCGAAACGACCAAATCCATTGGGATCTACAATTTTTCGGCTCACTTGGCGCAATGCCTGTCGGAACACTCCCAAATCGGGAAGTTCACGGTCTTCAGTAACAGCACGGTTACCCCCGGTTTGCGTTTGACGGCAAAGGCGCGCGTGCAGGAATTCGACTTCGCCTGCCGGAGCAAGGTGGGCCGGATATGGTGGGACCAGTGGGGTCTTTACCGGGCAGCACGGGCCACGGGACATGGCTGGCTGTTCCTGCCAAAAGGCTTCTGCTCGTTTGTGACTCGTCCGCACCTGCGAGTTGCGGCCTTTGCCCATGACATTATGGGCGATTTCTATTGCCAACATTATCCCGGTTTCCAGTCGAAACTGGAGTCGTTCTACTTTGCCCGGAGTCTGGCAGCGACACTTCGACAGAGCCGTGTGATTTTTACCAACACCGAGTTCTCCAAACGCGAGTTGACCGGTTGGGCCCAACGCATCGGATTGCCCATGCCCAAGGTGGTTGTGACGGGTTACGGCTTTGCCGCGCCCGAACCGGCCAGGGCGGAAAAGGAAAACCGGATTTTATTGTTCGCCAGCAAAATGCCGCATAAACGGACGGACATCGCCATCCGTTTTCTGACCCGCTGGTTGCGGGAGTCAAAGTATGATGGCGTCATTGATTGCATTGGGATTCTCTCATCAAGGATGGCAAAGCCCGGAGGCTTGGGTTGGAATTGGATCGGCCGGGTGCTGCCCGCTCAAGCGTACAAAATGATGCGCCGGGCGCGCGCGGTCATTTACGTTTCCGAGTACGAGGGTTTTGGCATGCCCCCGGTGGAAGCGGTTTTGGAAGGCAGTTGCCCGGTTTTCTCGGACATCCCGCCGTTGCGCGAAGCGATGGGCGAAACCGGCTGCCCTTTTTCAAACGATTCCGAAGAATCTTTTCTTAAAGCAATGGACCGGGCTTTGGGCACGCCTCCGGAAACCATTCACGCCTGGTCGAAGTGGCTGCTGCATCGTCATCACTGGCCGGCGGTGGCCGAAAGAATCGTCCAGGAACTTTCCACCGCGTGATTTTTGTGCACAACTGAATTTATTTCTTTCTTTTTGCCAGCCACCATGCCAAGATGAGGGAAATGCAAAAGCGCCGGGTGCCAAGAGTGCTCGTTACGGGGGGAGCCGGGTTCATCGGCGTCAACGCGGCTCGCCGTTTTTTGCAGGACGGCTGGGATGTGTTTGTGTGGGACAACCTTTCCCGCCCCGGCTCAGAAAGCAATCTTCAGTGGCTGCAGAGTTTCGGCCCGGTCCATTTCTCCAAGATTGATATCCGCGACGAAGAGGCTGTCACCGGACATTTCCAGCGGGAACGGTATGACCTGGTGCTTCACTGCGCAGGACAAGTTGCCGTGTCTGCGTCACTCAAGAATCCACGGTATGACTTGGAGAACAATGTGCTGGGCACCTTCAATTTGCTGGAAGCAGTCCGCCTGTTTTGCCCGGAGGCCCTCTTTATTTTTGCCTCCACCAACAAGGTTTATGGCAATCTGGAAGGCGTCCCGGCGGTTGAGCGCAATGGCCGTTATGAATGGGCTGATCTTCCCCAGGGCCTCCCGGAAAGTCAGCCGCTCGATTTTTTCTCGCCCTACGCCTGTTCCAAAGGGGCCGCGGACCAGTACGTGCGGGACTATTCCCGAGTTTACGGATTGACCACCGTTTGTTTCCGGCAATCCTGCGTTTATGGATACCGGCAGCTCGGTTTGGAGGAACAAGGCTGGGTTGCCTGGTTTCTGATTGCCCATGCCTTGTGCCGGCCCATTACCATTTTTGGCGACGGCAAACAGACCCGCGACCTGCTATTTATTGACGACCTGATTGATGCCTATTGCCTGGCGTGGCAAAAGCGCGATAAAGTTGCCGGCCAAGTATACAACATCGGCGGTGGCCCGCAAAATCTGTTCTCCGTGAATCAACTCATCCACTGGCTCGAGACGGAAGGCGGAACCCCGGTTGAAATCGGTTTTGCCCCACCCAGGCGTGGCGATCAAAAGGTATTTGTTGCGGATGTCCGGAAAGCATTTGACGACTTTGGATGGCGTCCCTCCTGTTCCACCGAACAAGGCATCCGGAAACTCCATCGGTGGGTAAATGCCAACGTGGAATTGTTCCGCAAGGTTGTCGGCGTGCCGTCCGCTCAGGAGAGTGTGCCCCCACCGGAATCAACGCTTTTTGAGATCGCATGGGCTTCCGCTGATACGCAGATTCCGGCCAGTGGCAAAAGGCAGACCCACTGATGCGGTGACGAACCCGCCCCACAGTGGCATCGTTCAGAATCAGCGGGAAACCGTGTCGGTTACAACCGATTCCACCAGACAGCCGTGGGTTTCGATACATCGAAGCGCACGCGCTGTTCGGGGCTCGCAAGCGTGTAAATGGAGTAACTCGTCGGCTTCAACAAAAAATGACCGGCGGCGAGCCGGCGCAAACGATGGTGCAAAATCCAAATTGGTTTCAATATTCGCACCCAAGCCGGCGTCATAGCCAGCGTTTCATTTTTTTCGCGAATTGCATTCGGTTTGAGATTCATATTCTCGCCGGTGTCGGCAAAAACCGAAGTGAAATAGTCGAGCACCTTCATCGGCACCTCGTTTTTCATCAGCGCCAGAACCCAATGGAAATCACCCAGATCGCACCAGCGCGGGTCGAAAAAAATGCCGCGTTCGTGGACGACCCGCCGCCGGATGAAGACCGAACTGGTGAGCACCGGGAAACGGAACCAGACGTGTTGCGGATGTGGCACCATCAAGTGCCGGTGACAAATATATTTCCCTTCGCCGTCGGTAACAATAGTACCGGCAAGCGCGACCTCGGTTTGCGGGTGCGCCTCAAAAAAATCATGAATGGTTTTGAGCGCGCCGGGCAGATATTGTTCGTCGCAATTCAGATAGGCCAGGATGTCGCCGGTCGCACGGCGGTAGCCGCGGTTCACCGCGTCATACATGCCGCCGTCCTTTTCGATGAACGCTTTTACGCGCCTGTCGTGCGGCAGCCAATCTTGGATGCCATCGTCCGAACAGGAATCCTGCACGATGTGTTCCAGTTCAACATGCTGCTGGTCGGCCACCGACGCGATGCAGAGCTTGAGCCACTGTGAATTGCGGAAGCTGGGCGTGACGATGGAAAACTTCATGGCGCGTTTGTAGCAGAGTGCCAGTCCATTGGCAAACCCCCTCGGAATGAACGGCTTGACTTTTCCACTCACGCCCGTTAGACGAAGTGTGCTGAAAAATTCGGACATATATTCGGCCCGTTCCGCTTTCCTGAAGGCATGGGTTTTCCTGCTGGCTTTCCTGGTCGTGGCAGGCTGGACTTTGAACTGGCTTTGGACGTTGAAATGGATGTGGATCGCCGGTCTGCTGGGCTTGGGAACAGCCGGCTGGCTGGCCATCCGCCGGGCGGGTTCGGCGCGAACTCTTCTGGCTGGCCTGATCGAACCGCTGGGCTGGTGGCCATTCCCGCTGCTGATGGTGATAATGATCACGGCAGGGATAGTTTATCCGCCAACGATGCTGGATTCGCTGTCCTACCGGTTGCCCCGGATTTTTGCCTGGATGCAGGAGGGCCACATCAAATTCATCTTGTCGGCCGACGAACGCATGAACTTCATGCCGCACAGTTGGAGCTTGTGCGTTCTGCCGTTAATGCAAATCAGCGGCGACCGTCTGGAATGGGTGTTGTCTTTCTTGAGCTGGATCGTCCTGTGTCTGCTTGCCTATGAATGGGCCTTTGAGTTGAATGGCGAACGGGGCCAGTCCCGGCAGATGGCCTTTATCGCCGCCGCCTCCACCTTTGCGGTCTTGCAGGCGGAAAGCTCGGCCAATGATCTTTTCGCAACCGCAATCCTGCTGTTGGCGTTGCGTTTCGTAATGGACTTCGAACGGACGCGCGACTGGCGCGAAATCATCTGGGCGGGGTTGAGTTTCTGTTTGGCAGCAGGAACCAAACCGCAGTTTACTGTGTTCGGGCTGCCCTTGACTCTTTGGTTCTTTGCCGCGCCGTCGAAACCCTGGAAAGCCTTCCAGTGGGTCTGGTCCCCACTGCCGTTGGCACTGTGGCTGTTATGCTCGCCAGCCCCTTCGTTTTTAATGAATCTCCAATCTTATGGAACCATCACCGGACCCGGGCTGGATTATTCAATGACCGGCAAGAGTCCGCTATGGAACTGGCCCTTGGGAACCACCATGATTGGCTGGCAATCCATCCAGCCGCCGGTGAATCCGGTCGGCTTGCTCAATAGCCGGTTGAGTCAGATCGTGGAAAAATCCGGCCTCACAAAAGTGACGCCGCGATTCAACCTCCGCGTTCCGTTGGTGTGCATGGTGGATTCTGCTTCGCTGGGGCTGGTGGCATCGGTGGCGTTTGCCATCGGCATATTTCTTGCCCTCAAACACCGGGCCGCGGCCTGGCGGTCGTGGCGGACGCTCACGCTGATGGCGGGCTTGGTTTCCCTGTTCATAGCCCTGACGCGCGTGGTTTCCGAGAACAGCGGACGTACTTTCTGCGGCTTTCTCTATTTTACGGTTCCTTTGAGCATGGCCGGATGGAACCTGCTGGCCGCGAAAAAATTGAAAGCCGTCTTTTATCTAAGCCTGTTGTCCGCCCTGACCGCCCTGATATTGAATCCCGCTCGTCCGTTCTGGCCCTCAAAACTGGCGCATGAAGAACTGTCTCGTTCAGGAAGGCTGAACTGGCTGTGTTCCAAACTGGACCCGTATTTCGAGTATTCAGAACGCGCCACTACGGCCCGGGAAATCATAGATGCCATTCCGGCAAGCGAAAAACAGTTCGCGGCGCTGGTGGGGAACGATCGTCCGTTGCTGCCATTGTTCCGGCCTTATTCCACCGGAAGGAAAGTCTGCTTTTTGCCGCCAAATGCCTCCCCGCGTGAGCTGAACCGGCTGAATGTAAACTACGTGGTTGTCGGGGGCGGGGCTGAGGAGTCTTATCCGGTGCTGTGCGCCTATTTGCGGCGAACGAACGACTATCAACTGGTTAACAGCCAGGCTTATACCAGCAAACTGGCCCGCGGTGCGGAACTCTGGAAACTCTATTACCGAACCTCATCGAAACCCATCGTTCCCGCCTCCTGATCACTTTGGCGCCGTCTTGCCCGTCACGGAACGTGGCCGGCATTTTGACAGCCGGAGGGGATTCGGCCTACGGTTTTCTTTCGGCCTGCTTGCGCAATAAATAGAGTTGTTCCTCCCAAAGCCTCCGTTTTGCCCGGATCAGTTCCGCCAGGATCGCCATGGCCATGCAGCCGGCACCGAATACCGCCAGAATGGCCAGCAAGATGAGCGACGGCAGGTAGGTCCGGTTTTGCGCCATATGGGGGACTAAATAGACGAGGTATAAAAAACGCAAACCAATGAAGGTTGCGCCGACGAAATTGGCCGCCGCCAGCAGGCCAAAGAAACGGCTCGGCCGGTAGAAAATGAACATCGTCACCATCGTGGAACCGGATTCCCAGAGATACTCCGGCATGGATTTGAAAAGACGGGATGGCCGGGTACGAGGATTCACCCTGATATCCACTGAATCAACCCGCAGGTGGGAATTCCCGGCTTGAATGAGTGTTTCCATACAATAGGAGAACCGGGAGTAGATGAAAAGCCTCTGGCAGGCCTCCCGGGAAAAAGCGCGGAAACCGGACGCGGCGTCGCGCACATCGGTCTTGGAAATCGCCCGGAGCGTCCAACTGCCGAACAGCTGCAACAGTTTCTTCAAAACACCGAACTCCGGATGATCCGCAATGGGGCGGCAGCCCACCACCATGTCGGCGTGTCCCTGCACAATAGGCTCCACCAGCTTGGGAATGTCCGCCCCCACATACTGATTGTCTCCGTCGGTGTTGACGACAATATCCGCGCCGAGTGCCAGCGCCTGCTCCAGACCGGACGCGAATGCCAGGGCAAGACCCCGGCGGGTGCCCAGTCTTAAAATATGATGAACGCCCAATGCTTGGGCGACCGCCACCGTTCGATCCGTGCTGCCATCATCCACTACCAGAATTTCAATCTGATCGATTCCCGGAATGGACTTGGGCAAATCACGAACTGTCTGGGGCAGCGTTTGTTCTTCATTCAGGCAGGGAATTTGAATAACAAGCTTCATGACATTGCAAAGACGGTTTCGAGGATAATAATTTTCTGTTACGTTTCCAAGTGTTTTGACAGTTACTCTAGCCCGTGGTTTTTAATCATGCCTTTCCGGGCCAGATTCAGACTTGGCAGGTACTGTGCCACGAAAGGCATTCCCCCAATTGCGGGCAGCACGTAACGCATGGTGCACAGGATGCCCACGGCGGCCGCCGTGGGCGCAGCCAGATAGGGCCGAAAAAACAGGATTAACGCGGCATCGCGCGTGCCGATGCCGGCCAGGGTCAGCGGCAGCAAGCCCGCAAGAATCGCCAATGGCGCCAGCGCCAGATTGGCCAGAAACGGCGTCTGGGCGCGCAGCGCCAGAATGAACATCCAAATTTGCAGCAGATGCAGAAACCAAATGAACACGGACGTCGCGCCGACCAGCGCCAATCGTGAGCGCCTCCGCCAAAAACAATCATGCATTTCGCGCCAGCCGATTTGCAACTGCTCCAACCGGGGACGAATCCTGGCGGGCGCCGCGCGCGCGGTGATTTTGAAAACGATTTCCGCGAATGATCGAAAGCCCAGCAAGGCCACTCCGCCGGCCAGCCCGCCGCCGACGCAGGCGGTCATCAGCCAGAAGAGCGCGTCCTTTTGCGGATAGAGCAGCAGGCCCAAAGTGCACCACAACAGCAGCGAAAGCATGTCGCAGGTCTTCTCAAAGATCACCAGCGCAAAGGCCAGGCTCGCGCTCGTGTGCCCGCGTTCCTTCAGAAACCAGGCCTTGACCAGGTCGCCCATCTTGGAGGGCAGAATGAGATTGAGCACACTGGCGACCAGAATCAGCCGGTTCGACTCGGCCAAGCCGAGCCGGGAGCCGTCCGGCATCAACTGTTCCAGCCGCCACGCGGTCATCAGGGTCAATGGCACCACCATGCCGAGGCTGAACGCCAGCCAGAGCGGGTCGCAGGCCTGAAACACCGGCCCCATGCGGGTAAAATCAATCCGCCAGTAGATGACCGCCAGAATGCTGAGACTGACCAGCAAGGATAGCAGGCGTTTCATGTGCGTTCCCGTAGTTTGGTATAGACGGTCACGATTTCCATATCCTGCGCAGACGGGTTGAACTGGCGTGCTACCTCGAATCCTTTCAACCGCTGAAAATCCTCCGCATGAAACCAATCGGCGCTGGACACGTGGCGTTTGGAACTGCGCGGTGCCGGGAGAAATTTCGCCGCGACGGGTAAATTTGTGAACGTGTCCACCACGCGGATGGTGTCACGGCTCCATTCTAGTGTCCGCCGGAACCCGATTTGGCTCCGCGCTTTTTCAAAAACCAGTTTCTTTTTCAACGCGCCGATCAGCCGGCTGCCCGCAACAAAACTGGAGATTCGCAATGCCAGGTGCCGTCCAGGCGTGCTGGCGATATCCTTGTGTTCGTATAGCGAGCCTTCCACCCAGAGTTGGCTTCTGCTCTGGCCGTATTGCCAATCCCCGCTCCACCAGTGCGAAATGAACTGGCGTCCTGCCGCCTCAACCATCCATCCAAAATCGCAAACCCAGCCGCCGCCGGCATGAAGGCTGAAAATGCCCCCTTTTCGCAAAGTCACCAACATTTTTTCACCGGCGTCCGTCTGGCGCAGAAAATGTCCGCTCTCCATCAACCGCTCAATGAGTTGTCCGGCCCTAGCGGAATCGCCGGTCTCAACCGCCGTGATTTTCGGCGACTGCCCCAGAAGGCGCACCGCGCGGTAAAGCGATTGGCCGATGTAGTGGCAGACATATCGGTCATCAACCGCATTCAAGAAATGCGCCGGGTCGCTCGCACTGCCCAAAAGCCGCCCGACCAGTTCCACGTTTTCCGTCGTCGGCCATTGCCGCGCCGCCCGCACCAGGCCATACGGCACGAGATAATCCGTGTTCCGCGAGTTGTGCATCCCGATGCTGCCGGCGGGCGTGGCGGCGGTGAAAAGTTTGATGCAAGCCACGGCGCGGTCAATCGAAATCAAAAAGCGTTCGTCGCCGGTGACGTCGAACAAATCCCAAAGACAATCCACGGTGACGGACAAATAACCAAGATCCGGACCACCATATTCCTCGAACCAACCTTCCTTGGTTTGCAAGGCCAGTGACCGCGCCGCCAGCGATTCAAACCTTGTTTCGGGCACCAGTTCCGGTGAAACCTTCCGGCACCACGCCAGCGCCGCGAGTCCAGCGACCTGCTGATTGGCTGCCTGCGATTCGAAGCGGCGTTGCAACTGCCGGCTCGCTGCCGCCATGCCCGCACGCACTTCGTTTACATCCGCCACACCCTCAGCCACCAGCTTCATCACCGCCAGCAGGGAAAACGCCAGCGGCGGATAACCCTGTTCCCAGGGATAATATTCTTCAAACGCGCCCCGACGAGTGGCGCGCGCGTTCCAGAAACGGCAGGCGGCGGCTGCCAGTTTTCTCAACCCCTCGCGTTGCTCGCCCTGCACGTCCAACTGCGAGGCCAAATGAAGCGCATAACCGCCCTGCTGAAGAATAATCGAGGGGAAATCCCGGATGTGGTAATGCCACCAATCACGGTCGAAACAACCGAAGTGCGGCGACGAGGGATCGCGGCACACCTGGGTCAGCAGCCGCGGCAGCCAAAGCCGTGCGACCTGTCTGAGCACATCCGATACCGGAGCTTGGGGTGGGGTCATGGGTTGGATTGGGTGGGAATCATTCTCAGCGATCCCAGCCCTTTGCGTTTGGTTGGTTTACTGGCGGCTTTCCAACCCAGCCGGAGACGATTGAAAACCGGGCCAATAAATCGTTCCGGGACGCGTTCGACCAGCCAGCGGCAGAATGAAGTGCCGGCCAGAATGAAAATCCCCGAAATGACCATTTCCACCAGCACCCGGCTCACCGGCAGCGGCGACGGCTTCATGCCGAAGTCGGCGGCAGGCTGGCCCAAAAACTTTCGCATCCGGTTGCGGATATAACCGCCGCGCTTTTTGAAGTCAATCATGTGCCCATGCATCTCTGTCGCCTTCAATTCTTCCACCGGCTGCACCGTCAGCCTCCCCTCGGCCGCCATCCGCGCCACAATCTCTTCCATTACCCGCGTCCGGGTCGTGATGACCGAATGGCCGCCACCCGCCCGCTCGAATTGCGGTGACCAGGCATCGCCCACGGACAAATCGCAGAATTCGTTCGCGAAGTCCATGTTCAGAAGACTGTTCCGGGTGATGAAGAACGGGATGAGGTAGTTGTAATAAAACTTGTTCGACCGTATCACCCGCCCGCTCTGCGTCTGGATTTCCAGATACCCGGGCCACTCGCCCGCGCGCCATTTTAAATTCGCAACCCCGTCTTTCGCGGACACACCGCACGAACGGAGAAAGGAACGGATGGCCGCCGGGCAGAGCGCTGTGCCGGTGTACGGCCCCAGCGCGTAGCGAATCTGGCGCGCATGCGCGTCTCCTGCCAGCTGCAAAAAACGCAGCGTCGCCGCCTGGTCAGGCAGACAGGTCATTGCATAACGCTTCCCAGGCTCCAGTTCGCGCAGCTTGTCGAGAGTGGCCACCGGGATATAGACGGATTGCGCCGCGTCAAGAATTTCCTGCCGCGTCACCGCAAACACCGCCCGTGCCTTTTCCGGCGTCGGGAGGCCCTGCCGCACAACAATGGCCGCGTCAATCAACTGCTGTTCCAACAGGTAAATCAGCACCTGCGACAACACACCGCCGGAAGCGCCGTTGCGACGGACAGTTTCATCGGAGGCGTGTCCGATGCGGACGGAAAAGGTCGGTCCGGTCAGCCAGTTCTTTGGCAGCGCGCCGTAGAAGCGTGTGTAGAGTTGCGGGTAATTCAGTCCCTTGCCGGGGCATCCGGCGAACGCCAGTGGTTCGAGCCGCGCGTGTGGGCCATATTTTGGCACCGGTCCCGTTGGCGTGTCCTCCATCACCGACTCACCGCTGGCATCCATCCCCACACAAGCGCCGCAGCCTGTGCAAAGACCGGCTCGAATCACTTGGCGGGTGAGTTGTTCGCAAACTTCGTTCTTTTCTGTCGGTGACATCCGGTCGATTTCCGCTGCTGCTGTTCCATGCTTGCCCCTGAATGAGCAGCAACCTTAGACAGCCAAAGCTCTGGTGACAAGAATTGCCGACGCTTACTGTGACGGGCGGAACCGTTGCGCGATGGGGATGCGCCGCCCCACGCCAAAGGCGCGCGGTGACACCTTCAGTCCCGGCGCGGCCTGCCGCCGTTTGTATTCACTAAAGGTGATTTTGTTGATCACGTCGTTCACCACCGCGACGTTGAAACCGCGCCGGATGATTTCCTCCTTGCTCAGGTTTTGCACGATGTAAGCTTCCAGGATTTGGTCCAGTGTTTCGTAAGGCGGCAGTGAATCCTGGTCCTTCTGGTTCGGGCGCAACTCGGCGCTCGGCGGTTTTGAAATGGAAGCAGCGGGAATGATTTCACGCTCGCGGTTCACCCACCGCGCGATTTTGTAGATGTCCGTCTTGAAAACGTCCGCAATGACCGCCAGTGCGCCGCACATATCGCCGTAAAGCGTGCAATAGCCAACGGCCATCTCCGATTTGTTGCCGGTCGTCAACACCAGCGCGCCGAACTTGTTTGACAGCGCCATCAAGGTCACGCCGCGCAGCCGCGATTGCACATTTTCCTCCGCTTCATTTGGTTTGGTTCCGGCAAAAACCTTTGCCAGTTGCTTTTCGACCGATTGAAAAACCGATTCAATCGGCAGGACTTCGTAATGGATGCCGAGATTTTTTGCGAGCACCCCGGCATCGCTCAAACTGCCTTCGCTCGAATAACGCGCCGGCATCGAAACGCCCAGCACTTTATCCGGGCCGAGCGCATCCGCCGCCAACACCGCCGTCAGCGCCGAGTCAATGCCGCCGGACAAACCGACGATGACCGATTTGAAACCGCATTTGTGAACATAATCGCGGATGCCCAGCGCCAGCGCGGAGAAAATTTGCTGCTCGCGGACGGGCCATTCAATTTTTGCCGGTGGCACCTCGTCGCCCAAGTCGGCAACGAAAATGTCTTCGGCAAATCCCTTTCCCAACGCGAGCGGCTCCCCGCGACGATTCAACGCAACACTGTGGCCGTCAAAGATCAATTCGTCATTCGCACCAATCAGGTTGACTTGCGCCAAGGGCACGCGCTCGTCGCGCGCCACACGCTGGAGCATGGCCAGCCGGGTTTTCTCCTTGCCGTCATGCCACGGCGATGCAGAAATGTTAAGGATGATCTCCGCGCCTTGCGCGATGAGTTCCTTGATCGGGTCGCGGCGATAAAGCCGTTCCGGCCAGAAATCCTCGTCGTTCCAGATGTCCTCGCAAATGGTGATGCCCAGCTTGCGTCCATTGAACTCGAACGGCGCAACCGCTTTGGCCGGCTCAAAGTAGCGGTCTTCGTCGAAAACGTCATAGGTCGGCAGCAAACTTTTGTGCGTGCGCCAGATGATTTTGCCGTTTTGCAGGACAGCGGCGGAATTGCGAAGTGCGCGCCCGGGGCGCTCAGGATTTTTGTCCACGTAGCCGACGCACAGCGGAATCGAACCGATTTGTTTCGCCATATCGGCCAGTACGGCAAGGTCGGTCTCGATGAAATCGGCGCGTAAAAGCAAGTCGCGCGGCGGATAGCCGCACAGAAACATTTCCGGCGCGAGGACGAACTCCGCACCGAGTGCGCCGACCGTTTGGTAGCCGGTGACGAGCTTTTGGCGGTTGTCCGCAAAACTTCCAATGGTCGAATTGAGTTGGAGGATGCCGATTTTCAACGCTGCCAAAATAAATGATGCGGCAGCTTTCGCAAGGCTTTACGGCGGGGTTTCCACGCTGCGGATGGCCCGGGCCATGTTTGCCAGGTGCTGTTCGATGGTGAAGCGACGGAGAAACATTTCGCGCATCGGCTCGGCGAAATCGCTCGTGGCCAGGCACACAAGGGCATCGGCGATTTGCCCCGGTGATTTTGGGTCAACGAGTCCGGGGTAATTTTCCGGCAGCATATCAGGGAGCGAACGCCAGCGCGTCGTCACGATGGTCAGGCCAAACGCCATCGCCTCAATCAGATTGCCTGGCTGATTTTCGGCGAGGTAATAAGTCGGGAAACAAAACAAGTCGGCATCGGCCAACGCCTGTGTCTTCCGTTCGGCCGAAACGAAGCCGAGGCATTCGATGGTTTGTTGCTGGCCGCAACGCTGGATGGTTTCGCGCAACTCCTTTTCTTCTTCGTCGTCGGCGAACGCGCCAATCAACGTCAGCCGGAAACGCAACGGCGATTTTTCGGCGACCAGCTTTTCATTGGCCAACGCCACGCCCCCGACCGTGTCAAATACGCCTTTTTCACGCGTGCAATGAGCCAGATACAGAACCTTGACGGTGCCTTCATCGCTCCTGACCTGCGTGGTTTTGCCGGACAGGATTTTCTTCCGGGCGGCGACGCGCGCGCGGCGGCGCGGCAAAATGTCTGTTTTGAATTGCGGGCACGGGTCGGGAATGCCACCGGCGACGATCGCAATCCGCCTGGGGGTGAGTTTCTCGGCGTCGCGGCGGTTGAATTCCGACAGCACGATGCTCAAGTCGGCATCCCGCATCCACCGGTAGGTAAAGCTTCGTGTGCGGATGGATACGGCGGTTTCAAGCCATTTGGCGAGGCCGGCGGCGTGCCAGTGGAAAATGATTTTTCTGAAAAAAGGCCGGCAGAGGAACACCACCAGCCAGTCGCGGTAGATCGCAATGGGTTTGCCGGGCGCCGGCACGTAATAAAAATTTTCGACGCCGTAGCGGAACCGGCACCAGACGGCCTGCAGGCAATAAAAAAGAATCAGAAGAACTTTTCCGATTCGAAACTCGCCGATGTCCTCGAGGGTCTTGGAAAAGCGCGCATTGACGTGGTAACACTCAATGCTGAAGCGGTTGGGCGGCTGGTTGCGGAACCTGGATTTGCGCCGGTCGCCGCCGAAGTTCTCCAACATAAATTGCACTGCGGAACTCTGGCCGTGATACGGCGGTGGCACATGGGCGAAAACAAGCAGCTTCATACAACTAGCGATTACGCTTCAGACTTGAATTTGGACCAAAACCCGGGCTGAAGGAAGAGTTTTTGTGCGCAGGGTTTTTGACGCCGACGGAAACGTGTCTCAATCAGAATGCTTGACCTGCCCGACGCAGGCCTTAATTTTTACCCCCCGATGAATCAGATTAAAACTGTTTCGGTCTGTGGCCTGGGAAAACTGGGCGCGTGCATGGCGGCAACTTTCGCTGCCCGTGGCTTCAAAGTGGTGGGTGTGGACGTTGATCCAGATAAAGTACGAAAAATCAATGAAGGTCTGCCTCCCGTGGAAGAACCGCTTCTGGCTGAAACCATCCAGGCCGGACGTTCACGGCTTCGTGCCACAACCGACCCGCAGGAAACCGTTGCCACGGATGCCACTTTTTTCATTCCGCCTTCCCCGAGTTTACCCGACGGGAGTTTTTCCAACGAATTTTTACTGAAGGCCATGCAGCCGGTCGCAAAAGCCGTGAAAGACGCCGGTAAAAAGAATCACTTGTTTGTTTGCAGTTCAACCACGACCCCAGGCACCGTGGATACAGTTTTGGTTCCGATGCTGGAACGCGAAACCGGTGGACGTTGCGGACGGGATTTCGGCGTATGTTATAACCCGGAATTCATCGCGCTTGGGAATGTCGTCAACGGATTACTGGAGCCGGATTTGGTTTTGATCGGCGAATCAGATCCCAAAAGCGGCGCGATGCTGGAACAGCTCTACAAAAAATACAATCGCAATTCGCCGCGAATTGCCCGGATGTCTGTCATCAGCGCGGAACTGACAAAGATTTCGGTGAACAGCTACATCACCATGAAGATCAGCTTCACCAACCAGTTGCGCATGATCGCCGGATGTTTTCCGAAAGCGGACATCCACGCCATCCTGGACGCCATCGGCAGCGACAGCCGCATCGGGAAAAAATATCTGCGCGCGGGCTTGAGCTACGGCGGGCCGTGTTTCCCACGTGATAATCGTTTGCTGGCTTACACGGCACGGCAGGCTGGCTTGGAAGCGCCCTTGGCCGAGGCTTCGGACCGGGTGAATCGGCTGACGAACGAGGACCTTTTTGAAAAAGTGCAGGGGATGACACAAAAAGGTAATACCGTTGCGGTTTTGGGCGTTGCTTACAAGCCGGATACCTACATCACGGAAGAAGCGGCGGGGCTTTTTTTGGCGCAGCAACTCAAGCGGCATGGTTATCGCGTGCTGGTCCATGATTTTGCGGCAAATCCTTCCAACGCGCCGAGTCTTCATGAATTTGAATATATTTCCAATCCGGCGGAATTGGAAAAACAGGGCGACGTAAAGCTCGCCGTGATTTGCTGTCCGTGGCCGCAGTATCGAGACGTGGCCTTCGGGGCAAATACGAAAATATTCACGCCGTGGCAGCTTTAATTCAAAGTCAACCGCCCGGTTTTCGCCCAATTCTTCACCATCCCTGTTACGCTAATAAAACAAATGCCTCTGGATTCAATCAAGATTCTGGGAACACCTGTGGCGTGTGCCACTTACGATTCTGCGTTGGAGGGCGTCAAGGCGCTGGCGCGTGAATTGCGCCCGACAGCGGTCTGCCCCGCCAATACTCACATCCTCGCCGAAGCGCGGCGCAAACCTGATTTTGCACAGGTCTTGTCCCGGTTTGATCTCGTGCTACCGGACGGGATGCCGGTCGTCTGGGCGCTCAACCGTTTCGGAGCAGGGTTGCGTGATCGCGTCTACGGGCCGTACTTGATGCAGCACACGCTGCGAAACACGCCGCGACCGTGGCGCCACTTTTTTTGGGGCGACACCGCGGAATGTCTCGCCGATCTACAACGCGCGGCAAAACAGTTGCAGCCGGACATTGAGATTGTCGGGGCTATCAGCCCGCCGTTCCGGCTTTTTACAGAGGCGGATGAAGCTTCGTTTGCAGAGACCATCAACCGTGCCGCGCCGGACTTCGTTTGGGTCGCACTGCCGGGCGTGCGGATGGAGCGTTGGATTATCGGCAACCAGGCGCGTTACCAGCGCGGTGTGTTCCTTGCGGTCGGGGATGCGTTCGCCCTGTTGACCGGTCGCCGGAAATTCACGCCCGCTTGGATGCAGAGGATGGGCCTGACTTGGTTTTACCGGCTTTGTGCGGAGCCTCTGCGGCTGGGGCCGCGCTATCTACGGTATAATCTTTGGTTTCTTTTTTATCTGCTTTGGGACGGACTGCGAGGACAAAAGGTCAAAAAAACCAGTGCGGCAACCTGACGACACAATTCTCGGTCTCGCGAACCGGGGGTTGCCACGTAAGCGGGCGTTCGACTCACACGCAGCAGTCGCGTCAGGCAAGTGCCGTTGTGGATGTGGTGGAGCGGGTTGAAACGGTTTTACCGTTTGTGTCATACCAAACTGCGTTTAAAATGCCACGCATCAGCTGCACCGTGACGTGTTCCCTCCAAACAAATGCACGGTGCGATCGGTTTCGTTTCGAAAGCAAATCAGCACCAGGAGTCGCGCCGGCCAAGCGTCATTTCCGAACAACCCGTTGTCCTCCGCCAAAATCGCCGCCCCGCTTTGCGGCCTAAAAAACACCCGCTGGAATAAACGTCACTTCGGAAGGACCGGCTTCGCGTCTGGCGGCAAGCGCAAATCGTCTTCCGCGCCCTTGCGCTGCGGCAGCCATTCAATAATGCGGCTGATGGCCAGTCGCACGGCTTCGTCCGAACTGCGCGGCAACGTGAAACCGGCCTTATGGATTTTGGACGCATCCATCCGCGACTGGGGCACATCACCCGGCCAGCCGCCGGCGGTGGTCCCGTAGGAGATTTTCGTCCGGCCCTTGAAGCCGAGCTGCGCCACCAGTTCCTCGGCGATGAAACGCACGGACGTTCCGCCGTCCGGCGCGACGTTGAACACGTCGAATTTTCCCGCCTCCAATTCCGCGCATTTTTCCCCGCCAAAAACAACCGCGCCGACCAAATCGCGGACGTAAATGTAGGGTTTGGATTGAAAGCCGTTGCCCAGTACCTTCAGTTCAGCGGAATTTTTTGCGAGCTGCCGGATGAAATCGTATATCGCGCCGTGCGTGGTACGTTCGCCGACAATGTTGCCAAACCGCAAAATGATTCCGCGCAGCCCGAACATGGCACAGAAGGCGGAGATGAGCGCCTCGGAGGCCACCTTGCCTGCGCCGTAAAGACTGATGGGCAGGGCCGGACCAAGAGATTCGTGCGTTACAGTCGTGCCCACGTCGCCATAGACCGTGCCGGAACTGGAGAAGACGATTTGCGGCACGCCGCTGCGCCGCACGGCTTCGAGGACGTTATAGGAGACGATGGTTTCCTGCTCCAAATCGAGCCGTGTGTTGTCAATGCCCCAGCGCGCGTCCGGATTGGCGGCCAGATGGAAAACCCGGTCAACGCCCGCGAAGTGCGGCAGCGTCTTTTTTAAATCCAGCAGGTCGAGCTTGAAAATTTTCAGGCGCGGGTCTTTGGCGTGCTGGGTAAGATGCTCGCGGCGACCAGAGGAAAAATTGTCGAGCAGGCGAACTTCCTTTGTGGCCGGGGCGGCGAGCACAGCGTCAACCAGATGCGAGCCGATGAAGCCAGCGCCGCCGGTGATGAGAAACACGGGCTGATTTTTCTGTGTCGAATGTTTCAAACGTTGATGGTTGTGCCGAAACATAGGCAAAGCGGTGCAAAGGGTCAACCCCTTTACCCGTTTGGCAGTATCTAATTTGAGGGGGTTGCTGCACCGCCGTGCGCCGCGGCAGCGGCACACCCGCCAATTGAAATCCGGACACTACCAACCGTTTCAATGATTTGATTTTGTTTGAGCGAAAACACGGTTTCGGCTATCTCAAGACTGGAATCGCGCGCATGAATGAATCAAAATGCAGTACGGTACCTTGGCGTTTGGGGCAAAAGCTCGGGGTCACCCTTTTTGCTGCGCTCTTCATCGGATGGTTTTCCGTGTCCGCGGAATGGAGAAATACAACGGTCGGGAAGGAACTGTATTTTTTGCTGCTGTTTTCATTTGGGCTGATGTTATACCTCCTTGATCGTGGAGTTTGGACGCAAATCACCAACAAGGCTTTTTTCTTCGTGCTACTGGCAGCGTGGTTAGTGCTGTTTCAATTTGGAGGCAATTCCATTCAAGGCTACATCCATACCTCGTCCCTCTTTTCGTGGATGTACGAGGCGTATAACAGCCCCGACGCCGCCAACGACGACGGGCACGGTGATTTCATTCCATTTTTGGTCATCGGGCTGTTTTGGTGGAAGCGCAAAGAATTGCTGGCGCAGCCGTTGAATCTCTGGTGGCCGGGACTGTTGCTGCTCGTTTTGGCGATGGTGCTGCACATCATGGGCTACCGCCTACAGCAACCGCGCATTTCCATTGTGGCGCTGTTCACGGGGATATACGGATTGACGGGGTTGAGCTGGGGCCGCGAATGGTTGCGAAGGAGTTTTTTTCCGTTTTTCTTGTTTGTTTTTTTAATCCCGCTGGGAGACCAGGCCAGGTTCATTACCTTTCCCCTGCGTTTGCTGGTCAGCCAATTGGTGCAAATGGTGGCCAATTGGTTTCTGGGCATTGACGTGATGCGGGTCGGGACACAATTGATTGATCCGTCAGCCACCTACCAATATGACGTTGCTCCGGCTTGCAGCGGCATCCGAAGCCTTGTCGCCATCTTCCTGCTCGCCACGATTTATGGATTCGTTGGGTTTCGATCCGTTTGGAAACGGTTGTTTCTCATGGCGCTGTCCGCTCCGTTTGCCGTTTTGGGAAACCTGCTACGAATGCTTTGTATCATCATCGCGGCGGAATTGGGCGGGCAGCCGGCCGGCGATTACGTCCATGAAAGCACCCTCATCAGTCTGGTTCCCTATGCCCCTGCGATTATTGGATTGCTTTGGGTCGGGCACTGGATGGAAAAACGATGGAAGCCGGACGAAAAGGAGCGCCCATGAAAAATCAAAAATGGCTGGTTCTTTTCGTCGTGCTGTTCTTGATCGCGGGTACTGCCGGCACATTGACCTGGCTTAAGGGACACCAAAAACTCGGCCAGCCAGGCATCAAAGCTGTGCCGATTCCTCGCAGTTTGGCAATGAAGATTGATCTGCCGGAGCACGTCCTCGATTTTACTTCCACCAATGTGCCGGAATCGGAGATTGAACTGGGCTATTTCCCCAAAGATACCAGCTTCGCAGAGCGCTGCTATACGTCGCCTGACAACTCTCCGGGGATTTGTGCCACGGTCATTTTAATGGGCGCGGATCGTACCAGCATTCACCGGCCGGAATACTGTTTGGCCGGACAGGGTTTTTCCTGTGATGAAAAAAAGGTGGTGGACATTCCTGTAGAAGGCCCAAAGCCCTATCAATTGCCGGTTTCAAAATGGAAAATCAGCCGGTCGGCCCAGCAACCGGGCGGACAGAACGTCAAAATATCCGGAGTCTATGTGTTTTGGTTTGTGGCAGATAATGAGCAGACTACGGGTAATGTTCAATTTCAATGCTATCTGGTCAGAGACCTCCTGCTTAAGGGGATTTTGCAACGCTGGGCGTATATTTCATATTTTTCCGTCTGCTGGCCAGGGCAGGAAGAAGCCACTTTCGCGCGAATGAAGAAACTGATTGCAGCCTCGGTGCCGGAATTTCAGTTGCCGCCCAAAGCCGCAAACGCCGCTTCACCACGATGAAAAGGCCATTGCATCGCGCTAAAAATCTGCTAGTGTAAACGTTTGCTTAGATCGGATTAAAACCATGCTGCGGCGTGACCGTCAGATGCGGGCGCAGGTCCATCAATTGGTGGACGCCTTCCTCTTTGCGGTCGGCTTCTGGCTCGTGGGGGTATTGCGCGCCGATCCGCAGATTATTGAATGGTTGCATCTTAAAACCTTGCCGCCTAACGCGTTTGAAAATGTCGGATGGCTTTATTTCTTGCTAATCCCAGGCGCGCCGCTGGTTCTGGAATTACAGGGCTTTTACAATCGTCCCCTTTTGTGTCCGCACCGCTTGATTCTATGGCCGCTCCTCAAAGGCTGCGTGCTGATTACCGTCGGCCTGGTGTTCGCGCTGTATGCCTTGCACCTGAATGTGCCACGCTGGGTGGTGGTGTGGTTCGGTTGCCTGAGTTTCACCCTGGTGTGTCTCAAGGAAGAAATTTTGCGCTCCGTCTACAAAAGCAAACTCGCTCAATCGCAATACAAACGCCGTTTCATCCTGGTCGGCGCAAGTAATGAAATTGCCCGCCTGCGACATGAATTGGCAAAACAGGCGGACGAAGGCATCGAAATCGTGGGCGAGTTCAATTTTATTGAAGCGCCGCTCCAGCAGCTCATTGAACTGCTCCACGAATATTCCGCCAGCGGGGTCATCGTCAGCGCCAAGCAGGCGTATTTCGAACGGGTCGAAAGCGTCATCAAAGTCTGTGAACTCGAGGGCGTCGACGCCTGGCTCATGGCCGACTTTTTTGGAACGCAAATCGCGCACGCGAGCCTGGACGAATTGTTCGGCTATCCCTTGCTGGTCTTTCGCTCCGCGCCGGAAACCTCCTGGCAAAGCCTGGCCAAGATGCTCATGGATTTCTTTGGCGCACTGACACTGCTCCTCGTGGCTGCCGTCCCGATGCTGTTCATCGCGCTGCTGATCAAGCTGACTTCACCCGGCCCGGCCTTTTTCCGGCAAAAACGTTCCGGCCTTAATGGCGCGCCATTCATGCTTTACAAATTCCGCACCATGGTCACCAACGCCGAGCAGTTCAAACACGAACTGGAGGCCATGAACGAAATGCGCGGCCCGGTCTTCAAGGTGACCAACGACCCGCGCGTCACGCGCATCGGCAAATGGCTCCGCCGTTACAGCCTCGATGAGTTGCCACAGCTCTTCAACGTCCTGCGCGGCGAAATGAGCCTCGTCGGTCCGCGTCCGCTGCCGGTGGATGAGGTCAAACGCTTCAATGACCTTGCCCATCGCCGCCGCTTGAGCGTCAAACCCGGCATCACCTGCCTCTGGCAAATCAGTGGACGCAACCAGATCGCCGATTTCAAGGAATGGGTGCGGCTCGACCTCGAATACATTGACAACTGGTCGCTCTGGCTGGACCTGAAAATTTTACTTCTCACCATCCCCGCTGTATTCGCCGCCACCGGCGCGAAATGAAAAACCGTTGAACCGTTTAATCGTTGAATCATTGAACTGCTTCCGCCTACGATTTAACGATGAGCAGAAAACAACCAACCTCCGTTGTCACCGGTGCCGCCGGTTTTCTCGGATCGCACTTGACCGATTTGCTTTTGGCCCGCGGCCACAGGGTCATCGGCATTGACAATTTCATCACCGGCACCGTGGACAACATCGCCCATCTGGCCGGCAACCGGAATTTCAAGTTCATCGAGCAGGACGTGACCGAGTTTCTTTTTCTTGACGAACCGGTGACTTACATCTGGCACTTCGCCTCGCCCGCCAGCCCGTTCGATTATTTGAACTTTCCGATTCAAACGCTCAAAGTCGGCTCGCTCGGCACGCACAAAGCGTTGGGCCTTGCCAAGGAAAAAAGGGCGTGCTTCCTCCTCGCCTCCACTTCCGAGATCTACGGCAACCCGCTCGTCCATCCGCAAACCGAGGATTATTGGGGCAACGTCAACCCTATCGGCCCGCGCGGCTGTTATGACGAAGCCAAACGGTTCGCTGAGGCGATGACGATGGCTTACAGCCGCGAGCACCGAGTTGAGACGCGCATCGCCCGCATCTTCAATACCTACGGACCGCGCATGCGGCTCAACGACGGCCGGGTCGTGCCGTCGTTCATCTGCCAGGCACTCAAAAACAAACCCGTCACCGTTTTTGGCGAAGGCAAACAAACCCGCAGCTTCTGCTACGTCTCCGATTTGATTGAAGGCATCTACCACCTGATGATGAGCAACTACGATTTGCCAATGAATCTCGGCAATCCAGCTGAACTGACCGTGCTCGAATTTGCGAAGGTAATCATCCACGCCACCCAATCGCGCAGCAAAATCGCCTTCAAGCTGCTGCCGCAGGACGACCCAAAACAGCGCCAGCCTGACATTACGAAGGCAAAAAAGATTCTTGGCTGGTCGCCCAAAGTGCCGCTTGACAAGGGACTGACCGACACGATTGCGTATTTCCGCACGAAGGTCTGAAAGGTTGGCGATTTACGCGCCGTGCGAACTTTGGAATCGCAAATCGTATATTGTAAATCGTAAATTTGGCCGATGCTTTTCCGCGCCCGACAATTTGAATTCGTCTTCCCCCGGCCGGCGCTCATCATGGGGGTCGTCAACGTCACGCCCGACTCGTTTTCCGACGGTGGAAAATACTTTAACACAAACGCTGCCGTTGGCCACGCGCTCGAACTCGTCGAGCAGGGCGCGGACATCCTTGACATCGGCGGCGAATCCACGCGCCCCGGCGCCAAACCCGTCAGCGAGGCCGAAGAACTGCGCCGCGTCATCCCAGTCATTGAACGGCTTGCGGCAGAATTCAATTCGCAGTGGGGCGAGACCCCATCGAGCCCCGATTGTAAAATGCCCCCACAAAGTCAGGGCTCGAGGGGCTCTCGCCCCGCCCGGAAAATTTTGATTTCGATTGACACGATGAAGCCTGCCGTTGCCCGCGCCGCACTGCAAACCGGTGCAGCCATCATCAATGACGTGGCCGCCAATCGCGAAAATGACGTGATGTGGAAGATTGCGGCGGAATTTCGCGCCGGTTACATTTGCATGCACGCGCAGGGCACGCCCCAGACCATGCAGAAAAATCCGGTTTATGCCGATGTGGTGCGCGAGGTCGGCGAATTTTTCGGCGAACGGTTGGTAAAACTGAACACTTGCGGGGTGGATGCTGACCAGGTTGTGCTGGACGTCGGCATCGGATTTGGCAAGACACTCGAACATAATTTGCAGTTGCTCGCAAACTTGCAGAGTTTTACAACGATGGCACGTCCGCTGCTGATTGGCGTTTCGCGCAAGTCGTTCATTGGAAAATTGCAGGGTGCGAAATTGGATGAACGCTTGCCGGCTTCGCTCGCTTGCGCGAGTCTGGCCGTCGCCGGTGGCGTGCAAATTATCCGGACACATGACGTGCTGGAGACGATCCGGGCCGTGCGCATAACGGAAGCGGTGCTGGCCCGGAAGCAAAATTAATGCCTGACCAGATTTACATTCAGGACTTATGGCGTCCCGCGCTGGAAATTTTGATCCTCGCGGTCGGCATTTATTACACGTCGCGCTTTCTGCGCGGCACGCGCGGCTGGCCGGTCGTCATCGGCTTCGTGGTCGTGCTCCTGGCACTGGCCCTGGTGACCACATTGCTGAAATTGCAGGTGTTGCGTTGGCTGCTCGGCACGTTCTCGGCGTTTTTCGCCGTGGCGGTGCTGATCATTTTCCAGCCCGAACTGCGCCGAATGCTGGCCGAGTTGGGCAATTTGCCGCTCTTTGCCAGCGCGCACGAACAACGCGAAAGCATCGAGGTCATCATTCAAACCGTGGAACGCCTGGCCGAAGTGAAAATCGGCGCCCTCATCGCCATCGAACAATCCATCCAGCTTCAGGAAGCCGTCGAATCCGGCGTGCCAGTGGATTGCGAGGCGACGCCGGAAATGTTGGAAACGATTTTCTTCCCGAACAACGCGATTCACGACGGTGGTGTGATCATCAAGGGCGACCGCATCGCCTACGCGGCGTGCATTTTTCCGCTTACGCAACGGCAGGATTTGAACAAATCGCTCGGCACGCGCCATCGCGCGGCGATTGGCTTAAGTGAGGAAACCGACGCCGTCATTGTCGTCGTGTCCGAGGAAACCGGCATGATTTCGCACGCCTACAAAGGCCAGCTCGTGCGCGGTGTGTCGCTGGAGGAATTGCGCGCGTTCCTGACCTCCCTGCTGGTGCAACCGGCGAAATCACGCCGCGGCGTCGAATGGTTGCGTGCCCGCTTCGGCGAACGCCCCAAGCCTGGCCCCGCTGTCATCACCCAAAACGAGCCGCGCCCGGCGCTTAAACAAACTGGACACTGAATTTTTATGGCGCTGCGTGACTGGTTCATAAAAGATTTGGGCTGGAAATTATTTTCCGTGGTCTTGGCGGTGACGATTTGGGTGACGGTTTATAAAATCCGCGAGGAATCGGGCAGCCCCACCACGCCGCTTGCCGGTGACAAACTGACCTATGATGACCTGCCGGTGCTGGTTGTTTCCGCGGCCTCGGACGTGCGCAATTTCCGCGTCACGCCTGATACGGTGACTGTCACGGTCAGCGGCCCACCCAACGTCATGGCGGTTTTGCAGGCAAATCAAATCCGCGCGGTCGTGGATCTCACAGGCATCGAGCCCGGCAAGGAGTCGCGCCGGCGCGTGGACGTTTCGACGCCGCCCGAAGTGACGCTGCTGCGCGTTAAACCATCCAGCGTTGACGTGATTTTTCCGCCGCCGTCCGGAAAAAAACCATGAGCTCACCCCAAAAAATCTTCGGCACCGATGGCGTTCGCGGCACGGCCAACGTTGAACCCGTCACCGCGGAAACCGCGCTCAAACTCGGCCGCGCCGCCGCGCATGTCTTCAAAAATCTCGAACGCCAGTCCCGCGGACGCGGCCGCCACAAAATCGTCATCGGCAAGGACACGCGGCTTTCGGGCTACATGCTCGAAAATGCCATCTCGTCGGGCATTCTTTCGATGGGGGTGGACGTGTTGTTCATCGGCCCGCTGCCGACGCCCGGTGTCGCCTACGTCACGCGCAGCCTGCGCGCCGACGCCGGCATCGTCATCACCGCGTCACACAATCCCTACGCCGACAACGGCATCAAATTTTTCCGGGCTGACGGCTACAAGCTCGACGACAGGATTGAGGACGAAATCGAGCATCTCGTTTTTAGCGGCGAAATTGAAAGCATCCGCCCAACGGCCGATGAAATTGGAAAGGCGGTGCGGATTGACGACGCACTGGGGCGTTACATCGAGTTTGCCAAGGCCTCGTTTCCCCGCGGCCTGACGCTCGAAGGAATGCGCATGGTGGTGGATTGTGCCCACGGTGCCGCCTACAAATCCACACCCTGTGTCCTCCGCGAGTTGGGCGCCGAAGTCATCGTCTATGGCAACCAGCCCGACGGCATGAACATCAACCAGGATTGCGGCTCGATGCACCCGGAGCAAGTCTGCCGCAAGGTGGTTGAACACAAAGCCTGCATCGGCATTGCGCACGACGGCGATGCCGACCGCGTTCTGCTTTTTGATGAAAAAGGCAGGCTGATTGACGGCGATGACATCATGGCCATCGCTGCGCTCGACATGCTGGCGCAAAAAACCCTGGCCAGGAAAACCCTGGTCGCCACCGTGATGAGCAATGCCGGTTTGGAGGCCGCCATCAAAAAGGCCGGCGGTAAAATCATCCGCACAGATGTGGGCGACAAAAACGTGATGGATGAAATGATCCGGGGCGGTTTCAATTTCGGCGGCGAGCAGAGCGGCCATTTGATTTTCCGCGATTACAGTACCACGGGTGATGGCCTCGTCGCCGCGTTGCAAATTTTGCGGATCATGAAAGCGAAGGACACCCCGATCTCGAACCTGGCGAAATGCTGGCTGCGCTTTCCGCAACTCGTCACCAACATTCGCGTGCGCGTGAAAAAGCCATTCGAGCAACTCGATGGCCTGACGAAGCTCGTGGCGGAGGCTGAGAATGAATTACAGGCCCAAGGTGGGCGCGTGTTTCTGCGCTACTCCGGCACGGAATCCAAGGCCCGCCTGCTCCTTGAAGGCCGCGATGCCGCCGCGCTGAAAAAGTGGTCGGACAAAATCTGCGGTGCGATTCAAAAACAGATTGGCATATAAATTTGACCGTCGGCGCCGGGGTTTCGACAACGCTTTCACTCGTGCCGGAATCACCGGCGTCGCGGTTCCTGCTTTCCTGGGTATCCCACCGTTTGGGCGAGGATGATTTTTTGCTCCGGGCGCAATTCCATCGCCTTCGCCAACGCTGGCCGGTCCACCGACCCGCGTACCACCGTCGCTAGTCCTTGGGAGGAGCAAAACAGGTAAACGTTTTCGCCGATGAAACCCGTGTCGGTCGCGGAATATAAATTCTTTTCCTCATCCGTCCCTCTGCCCATCCGCGAATAATCCGCCACATAGACCAGCTCCACCGGGGCGTCCTTCAAGAATGGTTGCATCCCCGTTTTCGCCCGGAGGTCTTCGGCAAGGACCGGCTGCAATGTGTGTCCTTTGGCCTCATAAAGATAAAGGCCGTCGGCGGTTGCGACATAAATGTCAATTTCCTGGCGGTTGACCGCCGAGGGCGCGGTCCGGTGTCCGGAATCTGGACGGTTTATCCCGAACGCCGCCCACAGCAGGTTGCCGAGCGTCTGCACCGGCAGCTTTTCTGTGCTGAATGAACGCGTAGATTTGCGCTCCTTCAACGCCTGCATGAGTGGTTTGCCACCGTCCATTTGCGGCTTCGGAAGTTGAATTGGTTTAAACTCCTGCGCGGAAGCCAATACCGAGAAGGCGAGTAGCACAACCAATCCCCAGCACCCGGCACGAGATGATTTTGTATTCATAATATTCTCCAGTGAGTTTGAAGATGATTTATTTTGCAATAAGTCGGACTGAGTTGACAATCGGATAGCATAAACCGTCTGGCCCCGAATTCAATCGCGAACTACAGGCCCACTAAACTACGGACCTCACTGAACTGATTTGGCAAATGATCCAACACCAGCGCGTGTCGGGTGAAGGTAAAACGGCAACTGCGTATTGAGAATCCTCTGACTTCCGCAACGCCTGAATGTCCGCTCCCCCTAAATGATGGTCGGGGGTCAATGGCTCCGCCGGGCACTGGGCGAGGCCTGGAGGCGCTTTTTATGCGGATGCGAACTATGGTCTGGCTTGAATTTGTTCGATTCGTTTGAAGACGCAGAAGACTGACTCAACAACTCTTCAACCTTTGAAACAAGCTCCTCTGAGTCGAACGGCTTTAGGAGGAAAGCGTTGGCCCCGGACTCAAACCCGGCGAAACGGCCAAACTGGCTGCGCAAACCCGTCAGCATGATAATCGGCACGGAAGCCGTGACGGGATCCCGCCGCAAAGCTTTGCAAACATCGAACCCGTTTAATCCGGGCAACATCAGATCCAACACAATCAAGTCGGGCGATATCGAACGGGTTTTTACGAGGGCGTCAGTGCCATTGGCGGCGGTGCCAATGGCAAAACCTGCCGCCTTCAAACTGAGACGGATCACTTCAAGTTGCTCGGGGTCATCCTCGACAACCAATATTTTTCTTCGCATAGGACTTTTTTCAACTCGGGCGCCGGCAGGTAACGTTATCTTTCATGCGCATAATCACCGCCGCGTAAAGCAGGAACGATGCCGCCAAACCCGGAAAAAAGCGGGCAAAAAATCAAACGTTTTTCAAAAACCGTGAAATTTTAATGTCAAATTTTGGAAAGGCAGCCTCAAAAATCACCAGCCCTGGCCTGTTCCCGGGATCGGGGATGCAAGCAAACAAGGAGTTATGGATCAAATCACGGAAGTTTATCGCTGGGTTTAGCCTCCGGTTCCAGTACCAGCGGCTCGTTGTGATTCAGAAAATCCTCGCACGCGCGGAAAAAATCCGCGGTGGTCGCCACCCGGCGGATTTCGTGCAGGAATTTTTCGCCCACACCTTCGCCGATGAAGTTCATGAACTTTTTCATCCGTTGCACCTGCGCGGATTCCTTCACGCCGGGCGTGATTTCGTTTTCCCACAGCTAGCGGATGTAAGCCAGCACGTCGCGGCCCGACGGCAATTTTATCTTTTCGCCACGAAGTTGTTGGCGGATTTGCTCGAACAGCCACGGATTGCGGATGCCGCCGCGACCAATCATCAATCCGCGCGCGCCGGTTTCCGTCAGCAACGCCTGCGCCTGCGCTACACTGTGGACGTTGCCGTTGGCCAGCACCGGACAGCGCAACTCGCGCACCGCCCGCGCAATCAGGTCGTAACGCACGCCGGGCCGGTACATCTGCACGACGGTGCGCGCGTGGACGGTCAGCAGGTCAATCGGATGTTTCGCGAACAGTGGCAGCAGCGCGTCGAACTCGGTGGGCGACTCGAAACCGATGCGCGTCTTCACCGTGAACGGAATTGTGACCGCGTCGCGCAACGCGCCGAGGATGGCGTCGATTTTCTGCGGTTCGCGCAACAGGCCTCCCCCGGCACATTTGCGATAAACGACCGGCGCCGGGCAGCCGAGGTTCAGCTCAATCGCGGCAACGGGGTAACGCTGCAATTCCTTCGCCGTGCGGACGAGCGCGGGGATGTCGTTGCCGATGAGCTGTGCAACAACAGGGCGACCGGTCGGGTTTTTGGTGATGGAATCGAGAATCCATTTCTCCGGGCGAGAATTGCCGTGGACGCGGAAGTATTCCGTCCAACAAACATCCGGCCCGCCGTAGCGTGCCAGCACGCGCCAGAACTCGAACGTGGTCACGTCCTGCATCGGCGCGAGCGCGAGGACGGGCGCCGGGCCGTGAAGCAGGTTCAAAAATGTTTCGGCCGGAGTCACGCGGAGCGGAAGTCTGCCGCAGGAACGCACTGATGCAAGCGAGTTTCGAGTAAAGATGAAGTGAAATTTTGCGACTTAAATAATATTCGAGTTAGTTTGAACTTTGTTTCGCAGTTTCTTTCGGTGGTCCTTTGAAATCATCAAGCGCTTTTGCAGCTTTCAAAGCTAACTCACGATTTGGATCTGCTTTTAATACCGCGTTTTCGAAAACTTTTTCCAACAAACTGAAATCTCTCGACAAACTCTTATTTCTTAAGCTTTTTAATTCTGCTTCTAACCTTGAACTGCTGTCCTCGTCATAATCCAAACGTCCGGGTATGGCCTTAAAATGAACAATCGCATTCCTAATGCTAAAAACTCTACGCAATCTGCGTCCAAGAGATTGAGGAAATGCGCGCCCAACGAATGACCGAAACACCCAACCAAGTTTTGCATCAATATTCAAAGAACGAATCAGCTCTGTGCTTGCTTCAGAATCGAAGGCTTTGGCTTCCAGTATCATTTGATACATGGAATTGATAAATTGTTCCACTGCGGTTGCATACAAAACGATAGCTATGTCTTTTTCCCCTTTTCTCCAAAAATTTACAGCCTCATTCAAAAACTTTTCATCGATTGTCCAACATACTTTCATTTTTTGGATGGCTTCGTGTTTGTGTTCCCAAATAAGACGAACCAATATTTCTGGATTTTTGAGATGTTCTTCTTTGAGAATTTTCTGGCGAGCCAAAATTAAAAATACGTTTGGAACTGCAAAATTGACAAGAGCTTTAGCTAAAGATTTTGGAATATGAACTTTCGCTGAAGATTTCATACTGCTCACCAAACCACTTTCCCGGATTCCCATCAAGCTTTAACCGGTCATGCGCGTTTGTTCAGTTGAAGTTGCACCGTACATCGGCTATTCTCAACAGACTATGACTTTGACGGAAAAATTGCTCGCACGCGCGTCCGGCAAGCCGCGGGTGCGGGCTGGCGATAACATCTGGGTGAATGCCGACGTGCTCATGACGCACGACGTTTGCGGGCCAGGCACCATCGGCGTGTTCAAACGCGAGTTCGGCAAAGACGCGAGGGTGTGGGACAAAAACAAGGTCGTCATCATCCCCGACCACTACATTTTCACTGCCGATTCCATGTCGAACCGCAATGTGGACATCCTCCGTGATTTCGTGAAGGAGCAAGGCCTGCCTTATTTTTACGATGTGATTGACGACCCGAAGGGCCACTGGATTTTTGACCCGGGCAAAGGCCATCTCAAACGGCAATACGGTGCGCAATACGCCGGCGTCTGCCACACCGCGCTGCCGGCGAAGGGCCACACGCGGCCGGGCGAAGTGTTGTTCGGCACCGACTCTCACACCTGCATGGCCGGCGCGTTCAATCAGTTCGCCACGGGCATAGGCAACACGGATGCAGGCTTTGTCATGGGCACTGGCAAATTGCTCATCAAGGTCCCTGAAACGATGCGCTTCCGGCTCGAAGGCAAATTGCAGCCGGGGGTCATGGCCAAGGACATTATTCTCCATTGCATTGGCGAGATCGGATTCGACGGTGCGACGTATCGCGCGATGCAATTCGACGGTCCCGGCGCGGTGTCGCTTTCGATGGACGACCGCATGACCATCGCCAACATGGCTATTGAGGCGGGCGGCAAGAACGGCATTTTTGGATTCGACGCACGTACGCAGGAATACGTGGACGCACGCGTGAAATTGAACGGCACGAAATCTACTTACGAACCGGTCGCGCCGGACAAGAAACAAAAGTTCGTTTACGAACTCGTTGTGAACCTCGACCGGCTCGAACCGACGGTGGCGTGCCATCCCGACCCCGGCCAGCGCAAGAAGGCCAAGGAACTCGGCCACATCAAATTGGACCGCGCTTACGTCGGTTCCTGCACCGGCGGCAAGACCAGTGATTTCGTCGAGTTTGCCCGCGTGTTGCGCGGCAAGCGCGTGACCATTGACACATTCGGCGTGCCGGCCACGCCGGAAATCGTGCGCGATTTGCAAACGACTTACTGGGGCAATCAAACTGTCTGGGACATTCTCGTGACCGCGGGCGTGCAGATGACGGAGAACGCCGGGTGCGCCGCGTGCCTCGGCGGACCGGTGGATACGTTTGGCCGCATCAACAAGGCGGGCATCAAGTGCATCAGCGCCACAAACCGCAATTTTCCCGGCCGCATGGGCAACAAGGAATCACAGGTGTTCCTCGCTTCGCCGATGACCGTGGCTGCGAGCGCGATTGCCGGCAAGATTGTTGACCCGCGCGAATTCCTGGGTTGATTCGTGTCGGGCAATGCTGGAAAATTGCAGCTTGAAGATCGTGCTTCGTGAAGTTTGACGCCACCATTCCCGCGCCAGTAGATGGACACCCAATGAATATTTTGGGCATATCGGCTTTTTACCACGACAGTGCGGCGTGCCTGGTGCGCGACGGACGAATCATTGCTGCCGCCCAGGAAGAGCGTTTCACGCGCGAGAAGTATGATGCCTCGTTCCCCCGACACGCCGTGGAATACTGCCTGCGCGAGGGAGGCATCAGCATCAAGGGCGTAAATTACGTGGCGTTCTACGAGAAACCGTTCCTGAAATTCGACCGCCTCCTGCACAGCTACCTCGCCTACGCGCCCGCGGGCCTGCCCTCATTCCTCAAAGCCATGCCGATCTGGATCAAGGACAAGATCTGGATGAAGGCATTTATAGCCAAGGAACTCAGCTACGAAGGCAAGATCATCTTTCCCGAACATCACGAGTCGCATGCCGCTTCGGCATTTTTCCCGTCGCCTTACCGGGAAGCCGCCATTCTCAGCGTGGACGGCGTGGGGGAGTGGACAACCACGGCCCTCGGCGTGGGCCGGGACAATACTGTTGAAATCACCAAGGAATTATACTTTCCCCATTCACTGGGTCTGCTCTACTCGGCGTTCACCTATTATACCGGCTTCGCTGTCAACTCCGGCGAGTACAAGCTCATGGGCCTTGCACCTTACGGCGAGCCGAAGTACGTGGACCTGATTTTGCGTGAGTTGATTGATCTCAAGGAGGACGGGTCGTTCAAGTTAAACATGAAATATTTCAACTACGGCGTCGGTCTCACCATGACCAACGACCGGTTTGATGCCCTGTTCGGCGGCCCGGCGCGCAAGCCCGAATCGCGCCTCAACCGGCGTTACATGGACGTGGCATGTTCTATCCAGGTTGTCACCGAAGAAGTCATGAGACGCATGGCCCGCCATCTTCAGCACCAGACGGGCATGAAGAAACTCTGCATGGCTGGCGGTGTGGCGCTAAACTGCGTAGCCAACGGGCGCATCCTGCGCGAAGGCATTTTCGAGGACATCTGGATCCAGCCTGCAGCCGGCGATGCTGGCGGTGCGCTCGGCGCGGCTTTGATGGTATGGTACCCCTAATCTCGGTCGGCCGCGTTCAGCCGACGGCGTGCATGACAGCCAGCAAGCATCGCACCTTGGCCCGCGCTTCGACAGCGGCGAAATCCGGCGCTTTCTCAAATCCCGCCACATAGTTTTCGAGGAACTTAGCGACGCAGAACTCACCGACCGGGTGGCTGGTTTCCTGACGGAGGAAAAAGTTATCGGCTGGTTTCAGGGCCGGATGGAATTCGGCCCGCGCGCGCTCGGCGCCCGCTCGATCATCGGGGACGCCCGCTCCCGCAAGATGCAGGAGGTGATGAACCTCAAGATCAAGTTTCGCGAAAGCTTTCGGCCCTTTGCGCCCTGCGTGCTGCGCGAGCAAGTGGACCGATGGTTTGATATGAGGCCCAATGAGGATTCACCTTACATGCTGCTCGTGGCCCCCGTACTGGACAAACACCGTTCGGCGTTGTCCGCAGGCGAGCAGGGGACAATGTGCACCGATGACGACCTGTTCCGGCGCGTCAGGATCGCCCGCAGCACCGTGCCGGCGATTACGCATGTGGACTACAGCGCCCGCGTGCAGACCGTGGATGAACGTCACGGCCGCTTCCGGCATCTCGTGGAGAAATTCCACGAGAAGACCGGCTGCCCAGTCATTGTTAACATCAGCTTCAACCTGTCGTGGGAACCCATTGTTTGTACCCCGCAGGAAGCGTATAACACCTTCATGCAGTCGGAAATGGACGTGCTGGTGCTGGAGAACTTCTTCCTGCAAAAGGGCGAGCAACCGGTGGGTTTTCAAGCGTGGGCAAGGGAGGGAACCACCACCCCCGACCCAGCCTGCCCGTTTGCCGACCCGCGGACCGGCGACCCGCTCATCGTCACCCCCACAGGTGCGTTCAATCCCGTGACCGGCACGCGCTACGAAGTGGAAGCGGGCATCCCGCGCCTGTTCCTCCCAACGGACGACAAGGAACTCGACGGCGCCAATGTCACGGATCTCGTCAGAAAATTCTATGAGCAGACGCCGTTTCCGAACTACGAAAACGTGGACAACGTCCGCGCGCTGTTGGAAAAGGCCGGGCGCGGCCTGTATGCCCGATTGCTCAACGAACAGATTCCGTTTGACGCCCGCGTGGTTGAAATCGGATGCGGCACGGGGCAACTCACAAACTTTCTGGCCATCGCGCATCGCAGTGTGCTGGGCACGGATATGTGCGGGAATTCACTGGCGCTGGCGCAGGAGTTCGCAACCAAACACGGCATCGACCGCGCGGTGTTCGCCCAGATGAACCTGTTCCGCCCCGGTCTGCGGGACGGATTCTTCGACTTCGTGATCAGCAATGGCGTGTTGCACCACACGCACGACGCGCGCCGGGCTTTCGCCCGGATCAGCCGATTGGCCAGGCCGGCGGTTATGTGCTGGTGGGGCTTTACAGCGCTTACAGCCGTCAACTGCATTACGCCCGGCGCGCCCTGTTCCGCCTCACCGGCGTAACCAGCCGAGTGCTCGACCCGCACTTTGGCCGCGTTTCAGCCGCGGGCAAACGCGAAGCCTGGTTTCAGGACCAGTACTGCCATCCGCACGAAAGTTGCCATACCCTCGACGAGGTATTCGACTGGCTGGAGGAAAACCAGTTGGAATTTGTGAACGCCATCCCCAAACCCACGGGGGGACCGGAACTTACGCCTGATGAGCGGATGTTTGAACCCAAAAACTGCGGCACAGCCGCGAGCCGTATGTGGAGCCAATTGTGTTCGCTGTCGAGCGGCTACCGCGAAGGCGGCTTTTTCATCGTCATCGCCCGCCGCCGGTGACGCCCGGACAACCAGGAAGGCACCATGATGCAAACGGATCTCCAGCAACTCTCGACCACGACCCGCGACCTGCGAAAGTTCGGCCTGCTGGTCGGCGGTGTGTTTCTGCTGCTCGGCGGATGGTTTCTGTGGCGGCAGAAACCAGTGTGGCCCTGGTTGTTGATGCCCGGGATACTGCTCGTGCTCCTCGGCTTCATTGCCCCGCGCATGCTCCGGACGGTGCGCATCGCGTGGATGGGGCTGGCTTTCACGTTGGGCTTGGCGGTTTCCACGGTGCTGCTCACGATCTTTTACTTCGTGGTCGTTACGCCCCTCGCGCTGGCGGGGCGCCTGGGCGGCAAGGATTTCCTTTCGGAAAAACTTGTCCCCCGGGCCAAAAGCTATTGGCTGCCGCGTGACCGCCTGGCACACCGGACGCAGGTTGACTACGAACAACAATACTGATGACTGCAACCACCCTCACCTCAACCGGTCCGGCACCCCGCTCCCGGCTTAAAACCTGGCTGCAAAACTTGGCACTCAACCAGCTCGTCGCCCAACACCTCTTCACCACCCTCACAATCCTTGTAACGCCATGAACAAACTAAACATCCTTAAAGAATTCTGGGACTTCCTTCGCGTGCGGAAAAAGTATTGGATCATGCCCATTGTGTTCTTTCTGCTACTGTTGGGCGTGGTCCTTGTGGTCGCCAAAGGCTCGGCGTTGGCGCCGTTCATTTACAGCCTGTTCTAAGCCGGAGACAGTGGCCGCCAGCACGATTGGCGGCAAGATTGTGGATCCGTTGCGAGTATCCGGGAAACTGAGCCCGCTTTCCTGAAAATAAGGTTTGCAACCGGTAACAGCCGGTGCAGGATTTCGTCATGCGACAACGGTTGCCGCTGCTGTTGCTGTTGTTACCCTTGCTGAGTGGTGGATGCGTCACCCGTGCCCTCTGGACCAACGGGTATTTTGATGATGTCAACGAGCCGGCGGACGAAGCCAATCCACGCTTGTTTGATGCGAAACCGCAAAAGGACTTGCTGGTTGCTTATGAGGAATACTCCGAACGCAGCGGCAAGACCCACACTCGCGCCTATCTGCTCAATCAAAACGAAAAGCGGGTGGCGCAAAACCAGCGGCCTCATTTTGTCAGCACCAACCAGCTACACGAGTTTCCGCCGGTGATGGTTTTCCATGCGCCGGTTGGACCCGGCACTAACATGCCACCGGTCCTTTATGCCATCGTCCAGACCAACCATCAGTCATTCACGCTTTATTCGGGCGAACGAAAAATCGGCTCGCACGACCTGCCGGTTTATAGTGACGGCGTTGGAAAATATGAGCGTCTGGCTTGGACGCCGTTGGCAGTGACTGCCGATTTGACCATTATTGGCGGCATTTTGGGGAATTCGTGGTTGGAGGGAATGGCGGAAAATCCGGATTCCTACAGCCATTAACGATTCGGCAACCGCAGAGGCAGGAGTTTGCTCATTCCGCTCCAGACAGCCAACGCATCAGGATTGTGCCGTGCAAAACACGTGCGGCATGGGCCGGCCCGTTCACTGCTTGCTAAAGCCTTCCAATTCCGCAATAAACGCCTCCGGGCCGCCTTCGGCATAGCCGACCTGCCGCCCCAATTCCCTTCCGGCGTAGTTCAACAGCACATAGGTGGGGTAGCCGTGCACACCGAATCGTTTCGCGAGTTCCCGATTGGCTTGTCTGAGCGAGTTACCTTGCGGCGTGTGGCGTGGGAAATCCAATTTGACCAACACGAGTTTGTCTTTGGCGTAGGCGGCGAATTTGTCAGTGGACAGAACTGCGTGGTCAAACTTGATGCACCACGGGCACCAATCCGAGCCGGTAAAATCGAGCAACACCATTTTGTTTTCAGACCGTGCCTGATCCAAGGCTGCGGGCAGATCGGTGCCCCAGGACAATTCCGAGGCGTGCGTGACCGTTGTTGACGGCATTTCGCGTTCCTCGGCCGGGGGACGCGGTGCCGGCTGGCTAACGAGATAAGCGTGATATTGGGCGTTGGCTTGGGTGTGTTTGAGTTCCACTTCACCCGCTTTTTGGGGGTCGTAGCCAAAATGCTTCTGCAGGTCCGGACCGAGATTTTTCAATTTCGCATTACCCATCCCGCCAGCGTAAACGAAATAGATGTCCGTGGTCGTGACCGTGGTGACCGTCACATTGCTGTAAACGTCGCTGCCCACCTTGAGCACGGGCAGTTTTTCATCCGCGCGTGCCACCCAAGCCGCAGCCATCAAACCGAGTGCGATGATAATCCCGGTACGCATGTTCCGGTTTACTTCGCCAGCTTCGCCCCGGGCAGATAAATCGTGAAGGTCGTGCCTTCGCCCACGTGCGTGTGGATGTGCAGCGCGCCGTTGCCTTCCTTGATGAGCCGCTGGACAATGTTGAGACCCAGGCCGGTTCCCTGCCGCGGGCCTTTGGTGGTAAAGTAGGGCTGGAAGATTTTCGGCAACACTTCCGGCGGGATCCCGGGACCGTCATCGCGCACCCGGAGTTTCACCAGCGGCGCGCTGTTGTTGAATCCTTCCACGTTCAACAATCGGTCCTGCGGGCTGTCCTTGAACGCCTGCAAGCGAAGAGGCTCCTGCAAAACTTCGCCGCTGATGTCCACGCGGTGGCTGAACGGGGCACATTGAAAGCCGTTCACGGCAAGGTTGAGCAGAATCTGGATGAGATCGGTGCCGTTGATTTTGACGCCGATGTCCTCCGCCAACAGCTGGATGCCGAAGTCATTGTCCTGCAGGCTCGGATGCACACGAACAAGCTGGTTCAAATCGTTAAGCATTTGGTTGACGCCCACGCGCGCCGTCTCATCCTTTTGGCGGCGGAGAAAGCCGAGGTAGCGCCGGGAAATCTCAATGCAGTTGCTCGTCTGCCGCCCGATGATGTTCAGCCGTTCCCGGATGAATTCCAAGTCCGCCACGTCCAGCCGCGAAGCCTGGTTGAACCGGCGGTTGAGCACCTGCACGAAACCGCAGATGACGGTGAGCGGGCCGTTGATGTCGTGGATGATGCTGGCGTAAATGTCGCCACGCGTCTTGGCAATTTGCTCCTCAATGCGCTGGTTTTGCAGTTCGGCAAGGAGTTGCTGGATTTTTTCCGCGCTGCTGTGGATTTCACTTTCCAGCGTGCGCCGTTGCATCGCCTGGCTGACGGCAGCGCGAATGGTGGCGATCTCGAATGGCTTGTTGATGTAATCGGACGCGCGTAATCGCAACGCCTGGCGGATTGTATCCGTGGTTTCGTACGCCGTGATCATAATCGCTTCGATGTCGGGATTTACGTATCTGAGGCGTTCGAGCACTTCGATGCCCGACATGCCGGCCATGCGGATGTCCAGCACCGCCACGTCGATGGGATGGTCCTGCGCCAGTTTGATGGCCGTCGGCCCGTCTTCAGCCATCAGCAAATCGTAATCATCCTTGAAAACCATCCGCAACGATTGCCGCGCCCCATCCTCATCGTCCACAACCAACAAAGTGCCCCGCCGCTTGGGTGTTACGGTTGCCTCAATGAGGTTTGCCGCCGCGCTGTTCGCTTCCGTCGCTGGATCAGCAGTCAAGGCCATGTTTGCAAATCAGGTTAGTGTAAAAAAGTTCGCTCTCAAGCACAAAGCATCAATCCCGAACCAGCCGCGCCCGCAACAGTTCCAGGGCCAGCTGTGCTGTCAAATCCTTGAACTGTTCACGCCCGCAAGAATTTAATTTGCGTTCGACGACGGTTCCCCGCGCGCTGGTCAGCGCAATGAAAACCGTCCCGACCGGTTTGGCTTTCGTCCCACCGGTTGGTCCGGCAATGCCCGTGACTGCTATAGCAAAATCCGCGCCAAACCTTTTCCATGCACCCTCCGCCATCTCGCGTGCCACGGCTGCGCTCACCGCGCCGTGCCGGGTCAGTGTCGCGGCGCGCACGCCGAGAAATTTTTGTTTGGCCGCGTTGCTGTAAGCCACGAGTCCGCCGTTAAAAACTTTGGAAGCCCCCGGGACATTCGTAATGCAATGCGCGAGATACCCGCCCGTGCAAGATTCCGCCAGGGCCAGTGTCTGCCGCCGTTTTGTCAGCAAGCGGACAACCGTCTCCTCAACATTCCGGCTCCGGCTATTGGGGTCTGGGTTTGGGGTACTCGGCATTAAATGCACCCACCAGCCAACTTTTCATTTCGTCCGGCGTGCAAAGATAAATTTTTCCCGGCAACCGGTCGCCGTCGGGCTTTCCAAATTCGATCCGCAACGCGTATCCCGTTTGCGATTGCGTCACAGGGATACCTTGCGCGTCCTTAAAGCGCAGATTGAGCACCGGCGCGTTTGTGGCATTGGCCTTGATAACCACCGACTTCCCGTAGAGGCTCTCAACCGGCTTTGGCCGCAGATAAATGGTGACACCGGCTTCCGGCGGGTACGCCGCCGTGCGGATCGTCAACCCGTCTGAATTCAAAATCATCCGCTCCGGAATCAGCACCTTTCCATGAATATATCCCACCGCCGGAGAATCCGGGATCGTCACCTTGTCCAGGTCCAACGTCCAATTCGTGCTGTCTGCGGACGGCATGGCAACGCCTGGCGGTAATACCGGTGTGTTTTTTTCGACCGGCGCGGTTGCGGCTTGGCCAGTGGATTTGAAGATTTTTCCGCGGAACACAAACACCGCCACGACCACTACGCAAAGCAAAAGCACAACAACGAACACTGCTATCGGAAATTGCTTCTCCGGCGCGGCCTCTTCTCCCGCATCTGCCGCAAGCGGAACGGGACGCTCGCCTCCGACTTTCGTTCCCGCCAGGATAAATTTCGGGTCGTTCGCCGCCGGCGCCTGCGGCACGGTGATTTTCTGGAAGCACGTCGGGCATTCCATCACGGTGTTGCTCCGCCACGACTCGACCTGGATGTGCTGTCCGCAAACCGGACAGGCAAATTTGAACTCGCTCATGGTTGTCCCGGGAGAATTTCACATCCGCGCCACGACCGCAATACCGTTTTTTGTTTAATTCTAATTTTAATCCCGCCCCCAAATCACAACCGTTTGACAACCGGAACAAAAATCAGGATGACGATCAAGACCGCCGGTTGGCTTTGCGTCTTTGGGAGTGACATTTCGTTTGACCGGACGCACATTCGGCGCGGTGCAGGTATGAAAAAGATTTCTCCCATCTCCCGCAGCAAGCGGTTTGCCGGCGGCCCGGCGGCGGACGTCGCGCAATTCACCGAATCCGTCTCCTTTGACCATCGGCTCTGGAAGCACGACATCCTCGGCTCGATGGCCCACGCCACCATGCTCCAGAAAATCGGCGTGCTGACCAAAAAGGAATTGCGCGCCATCGTGAAAGGCCTCGATGCCATCGGCAGGGAAATCGCCAACGGCAAATTCAAGTGGCGGCCCGAACTCGAAGATGTCCACATGAACATCGAAGCCGAACTGACCCGGCGCGTTCCGGCAGGCGCGAAATTGCACACCGCGCGTTCGCGCAACGACCAGGTCACCCTCGACCTGCGCCTCTGGCTGCGCGATGAAATCATCGCGTTGCTGGGCGAAATCGCCGGTTTGCAGCGCGCGCTCGTTTCGCTCGGCGAAAAAAATTCCGACGTGCTGATTCCCGGCTATACGCATCTGCAACGCGCGCAGCCGGTTTATCTCGCGCACCATCTGCTCGCCTACGTTGAAATGCTGGAACGCGACTGCGAGCGCCTTTGGGACTGCCGCGCGCGCGCGAACGTCTGCCCGCTCGGCAGCGGCGCGATCGCCGGTTCCACGCTGCCGCTCAACCGCATGCTGGTCGCCAAATTGCTCGGCTTCGTGGACGCCAGCGGCAAACCGCAACTCACGCAAAATTCCATGGACGCCGTGAGCGACCGCGATTTCGCCGTTGAATTTTGCGCCGCCGCCGCGTTGCTCGCCGTTCATCTGTCACGGCTCGCGGAAGATTTGATTCTCTGGGCCAGCGTGGAATTTAATTTCATCAAAATCGCCGACGCCTACACCACCGGCTCATCGCTGATGCCGCAGAAGAAAAATCCCGACATTGCCGAACTCGCGCGCGGTAAATCTGGCCGTGTTTTTGGAAATTTAATTGCGCTGCTCACGCTGCTGAAAGGTTTGCCGATGACCTACAACCGCGATTTGCAGGAGGACAAGGAACGGCTATTCGACACCGCCGACACCATGCACGCCACCGTGCGCATCGTCGCCGCGATGCTGCAAAATACAAAGGTCAATCGCACCGCCTGCGACCGTGCCGCGAGCGACCCGGCGTTGCTGGCGACCGACCTCGCGGATTATCTCGTGCGCAAAGGCATGGCGTTCCGGCAGGCGCATCACGTCGTCGGCGCGGTCGTGGCGCTGGCGGAAAAGACCGGCAAGCCGCTGAACCGGCTCACGCTCGCGGAACTGCAATCCGTGGACAAAATCTTTGGCCGCGACGCGCTCGGCGTCTTCAATCTGTCACGCGCGATGGCCAAACGAAATCTGACCGGCGCACCTGGAACGAAGGAAGTCGCAAAGCAATTGATGCGCTGGCGGGAACAGCTTTCGTGAAAGGACAAGACATGGAAGGCGAAGGCGGAAAACTTTTCAACGGGTAACTGCATGTTTAGGCCAGCCGTAGCGCTTCCGATCAGTTGGGATGACAAGGAACGGCTGCAACAGCTAATCCGCGCCGGCAAAACACCGCAGAAGGTGGCCTTGCGTGCGCGGATCGTTCTCGCGGCGGCTGAGGGAAAACCCAACAACGCCATCGCCAAAACTCTGAAAATCACACGCGTGACGGTTTTGCTGTGGCGTAGTCGTTTCCAGGACTTTGGCGTGCCCGCCTTGATGCAGGATGCCAAGCGCCCGGGACGCAAAAGAAAGGTAACTTTAGAACCCATCAAGAACGCTGTTTTTGCTTTGCTACATTCGCCTCCGTCTCAGCACAATATTAACAGGACCTCTTGGAGACTCGCTGACATTCGCCAGTGCTTGTTGAAGCAGGGAATTTCTGTCTCGCGCACGACCATAAGCAGGATCGTCATTGCCGCTGGCTACACATGGCGCAAAGCAACGGAGGTCCTCACCAGCAACGATCCTGAATACCAAGAGAAACTCGAACGCATCAAATCTGTTCTTTCCACGCTCGGTGAAAACGACCGTTTCTGTTCGATCGACGAATACGGTCCTTTTGCGATCAAGATGAAGCCTGGCACGAGACTGGTTGGTCCGGGAGAACACCCACACGTTCCGCAATTTCAGAAGTCCAAAGGCAGTCTCATTGTGACGGCAGCGTTAGAGTTATCTCAGAACCAGGTCACGCATTTCTATTCAAAGGCGAAAAACAGCGCCGAAATGATCCGCCTCCTGGACGTATTGCTGGAGAAATATAAGGGGTACGACACGTTGTATCTCTCTTGGGATGCGGCTTCATGGCATGCCTCGGAAGCGTTGTATGAAAAGGTGGAAAGAGTGAACACGCCCGACCTCTGGTGTTCAACACACGCGCCACACGTTGAATTGATTCCTTTGCCTTCATCGGCCCAGTATCTGAACGTCATCGAATCCGTTTTCAGCGGCATGGCCAGGGCGATCATCCACAACAGCGATTACCAATCAGTCGAGGAAGCGATGGCAGCGATTGATCGCTACTTTCTGGAGCGAAATGATTACTTCGAGAAGAATCCCAAGAGAGCTGGGAACAAGATTTGGGGGCAGGAATTGGTCGTCTGCGAATTCAGCGAATCGAACAACTGCAAAGACCCAAAATCTAGATAATGCGCCATTCGGAATCCGATGCTGACTTTTGAGGATATTCCGTGTTTCATTCTGGCGATGTCCGAAGCGCGAAAAGAATTGCCGATAGAATTAACAAAATTTGAAACTCGAACTGGCGGCGCAAATTGAATTCTGAAAATTCTGTTCATTCTGTCTAAAAATGCCAAACGCGTTAAATGATCTGCTCCAGGCGACTTTGCGCTCGTTTTATCTGACGCTGCGCGTGCTGCCCGCGCGCGTGCGCCCGCAAACCGGCAGCGCCTATCTGCTCGCGCACCATTGGGAATTGCCAGCGTCCCTTCAGGACACATACCCTCTCCGGCCGTTCCCAGAGACTGCGTCTCTGGCTAATATCCAGGGTCGCTTCGCGACCAGGCCCGTGCCGAAGGCACAACCGGAAATTAGCCAGACACGCAGTGTCTGGTCGTGGCGCAAAAGAAAATTCGTCCTGAAAGGACAATGGAAATTCCCGAATCGGATTGTTGCGCGAACGCTTCCACCGTCCCGCCGGGACGGATTAAATTTTGTGGAACGATACCAGACACTGCGTGTCTGGCTAATTTCCACCGTCGCTCCGCGACACGGCCAAACAATTTCCGGCGTCAATTGGCAATCCAACCTCGTATGCCATCAACCCATTTAAGCCTGCACCACCACATCGTGTTCAGCACGAAAGACCGGCATCCATTCATCGCGGATGAATGGCGGGCGCGTTTGCATGAATATCTTGGCGGCTTGGTTCGCGCGGCGGACGGAATCCCCGAAGCCATCGGTGGCACGGCTGACCACGTTCATTTGCTGGTTGGTTTGCGCGCGACGCATTCACTCGCGTCGTTTGTGCAAGACATCAAACAAACGTCGTCGCGGTGGATTCACGAAACCATCGGCGTGAAAAATTTCGCGTGGCAGCCGGGTTATGGAGCGTTCACCGTGAGCGCTTCAAATTGCGGTGCGGTCAAAGAATACATTGCAAACCAAGTTGAACATCACCGGACAAAAACATTTCAGGAGGAATATGTGGCGTTTCTCAAAAAGCACCTTGTGGAATATGATGAAAAATATTTGTGGTGAAATTTTCCATCGTCCCTCACGGGACGAATTTATTTTTTATTCGGTTACCAGCCACTGCGTGGCTGGCTAATATCCGCTGTCCCTGCGGGACCATAAAAATACAAATGCCAAAACCGTTAAACGATTTGCTCAAGCAAACCTCGCGCTCGTTTTATCTGACGTTGCGCGTGTTGCCAGGCGTGATTCGTCCGCAAATCGGCCTCGCCTACCTGCTCGCCCGCACGACCGATACCATCGCCGACACCGAACTGGTTCCGCTGGAACAACGGCTCGACGCGCTCCACAAATTGCGGGAGCGGATTTTGGGTTCGTCCACCGCGCCGCTGAATTTTGGCGAACTGGCCAGACAGCAGGGTTCGCCCGCCGAGCGGATGTTGCTGGAAAAGGCCGAGGACAGTTTGACGTTGCTGCAAACACTTTCACCCGCCGATCTGAAACTGGTCCGCGATGTCCTCACCACCATCATGGGCGGACAGGAACTGGATTTGCGCCGGTTTGCCGGCGCCTCCACCGAAAAAATCGTCGCGCTGGAAACCGCGGTTGAACTGGACGATTACACGTTTCGCGTGGCCGGCTGCGTCGGCGAGTTCTGGACAAAGATGTTGCTCGCGTCCCGCATTGCGGGATTTCCACACGCGAGGCTGGACGAGGGGCAACTGATCGCGGACGGTGTCCGGTTTGGGAAGGGTTTGCAACTCGTGAACATTTTGCGGGATCTGCCGGCGGATTTGAAAAGGGGACGTTGTTATCTGCCGACCGAAAAACTGGAACCGGCAAAGTTGCTGCCGGAAACCCTGCTGTCGCCGGCCAACGAGGCGAGGTTCCTGCCGTTGTTCCGCGAATATCTCGACAAGGCGGAGTCGCACCTTGCGGCGGGCTGGACTTATACCAACACGTTGCCGTTCGGCCAGTTTCGCGTGCGACTGGCGTGCGCGTGGCCGATTTTGATCGGCGTACGGACGCTGGAAAAGCTGCGCGCGGCGAACGTGATCGAGTTGCAACAGCGCGTCAAAGTTTCCCGCGACGAAGTGAACACCATAGTGAAATATTCGATCTTGGCCTGTCCTTTCCCAAAGGTCTGGCGGAATTTATTTCCGCTGGCAGGAAAAGCTGTTGCATCTGGCGAAAAAATGGCGTAAGAAAGTGTTATGCGAATTCCCAAGCTATTTTCTGTGGTTTGTGTGGTTGCCTTTTGTGCGGGCTTCATCACCATCCGGGCCGAGGACACCCCGGCACAAGCCGCCGCGCGCGCGGCATTGATGGAAAAAATGAACGCGTTGGAAGCGCAGCCGGCCCAGCCCGCCCCGCCGCCGCCAATTGTGGTCACCCCCTCCGGAGCCGTGCCGGAACAGCCAACGCAGCCGACAAATGCAGTCGTGGCACCAACTCCCGCTGTTCCTGTGCAACCGGTGATTCGGGCTCCCAAAACGAAAGCCATGCCGGCCACGAAAGCGGCCCAAACAACGCCGACGCCTTCCAACATGGAAGCCCAAACCAAGGCCCCAGCCGCATTGAAACAAAAAACGTCCAAACCGAACCGACAGGAATGGACAAATCCCAGGTTCGCTCCCCCCGCGCCACAGACCCAGCCCGTTGCAACCAGTCCAGTAAAACCCGCTCCACCGGCGACCAAGCCGGAGGTCATGTCGCCGCCACAACAGATCAACGCAAACTTACCCGGGAAGGAACTGGGTCTGAAGCCCATTGCCGCGCCGCCGGTGCCGATTTCTGCCGCCAAGGAAGCGCAACTTCAAGCGTTGCTGGCAAAATACAAGGCCGACCAAATTACGCCGGAACAGTATCATGCCGAGCGCGCAAAAATTCTGGCGGAGCCGTAGATCGAATCGTTCCCTTCGCCCGCCGGCATTCATCGGCGGGTTTTTTATTTCCCGACCTTGGCCCCGAATGCCTTCGGGGTTGAACTTTGAGCCCTGAAGCTTAAACTCACGGCGTCATGCACCATTTCCGTTACGTTGGCAGCAGGTTGTTCTGCGAAGGTGTTGCCGTCGAGTCGCTCGCGCGCAAATTCGGTACGCCGCTCTATGTCTATTCGCAGCGCACGCTGACGGAACATTTCCAAAGACTCGACCGCGCCATGTCCCCGGTGGACCACCTGCTGTGTTTCGCGCTCAAAGCGAATGGAAATCTGTCCGTCCTGCGGACGCTCGCCAATCTTGGCGGCGGCTTCGACATCGTGAGCGGGGGTGAATTGCAGCGCGTCATCGCGGCCGGCGGCGACCCGCACAAATGCGTTTTTGCCGGCGTGGCCAAGACGGAGGCGGAAATCGAATTTGCTCTGCGCCGGGGGATTTATTCGTTCAACGTCGAGAGCGAACCGGAAATCACGCGCATCAACCGCGTCGCTGCGCGCCTGGGAAAAATCGCGCCCATCGCCATGCGGGTGAACCCAAACGTCGAAGCGTTCACCCACGCGAAAATCACCACCGGCACTTATGAAAACAAATTCGGCATCGCGTTCGAGCAAATCGAGGGCGTCTATGCCCGTGCGGCCGGATTGAAAAATCTGCGGCTGCGCGGGTTGCAGATGCACATCGGCTCGCAGTTGACCACCGTGTCGCCGTTTGAAAAGGCCGTGCGCAAGGTCGTGCCGCTCGTGCGGCGGTTGCAGGAGAAAAACCCGCTGGAATTTTTCAGCATCGGCGGCGGGCTGGGCATCGTTTATCAACCCGCGCTGGCGAGTGGCGCGGCGGGCTGGTGGCAATCGCCTGCCGCAAGGAACATTCTGACGCCGGAAAAATATGCGGAACGGTTGCTGCCGCTTTTAAAACCGCTCGGCTTGAAAATCCTCTTCGAACCGGGACGGTTCATTTCCGGCAATGCCGGCATTTTGGTCACCCGCGTCGAATACGTGAAACGCACGGGCAGAAAAAACTTCATCATCGTGGACGCCGCGATGAACGACTTGATTCGCCCGGCGTTTTACGACGCCTACCACGAGATCGTGCCAGTCACCCGCAAAGGCGGTGCGATGATGAAAGCTGATGTCGTCGGCGGAGTTTGCGAATCGAGCGATTGCTTTTGCAGGGACCGTTGGTTGCCAAAGGTCGGCGAGGGCGATTATCTGGCACTCTTGAGCGCCGGCGCCTACGGTTTCGTCATGGCATCCAATTACAACGCCCGTCCGCTCGCCACCGAGATCCTGGTGAATGGCAAACGCGCTGCCGTGGCGCGCGCACGCCAGCCGGTCAAAGAAATTTGGTCAGGCGAGAAAGTTGTGGCATGGTTGAGGTAAGATCGTGAACCACAAATATTTCATTGTGGCGCACTGGCCGGGCGGTTTCGATGAAGCCGGACTGCGCCAGTGGGCGGAAGACCTGCGCCGGCAACTGCCCGCACCACAGGTTTCGCTCGGCTTGCTGTTCATGTCGCCAAAATTTTTCCCGCATGCCCGGCAGACGCTGGAAATTTTGCGCGTTCATGCCCGGATTCCATTGCTGGCGGGTTGTTCGAGCAATGGGTTGATCGCCGGTTCGCAGGAAATTGAAAATGCCTCCGGACTCGTGCTCGCGCTTTGCGCGCTGCCCGGCGGGGAGCTGAAAGGCTTCCGCTTCACGCAGGCGCAGGTGGAGGAGGCGAACGGCGCGGCGTATTGGTATTTGGAAACTGGCGTCGAACCCCCGCGCACGAACGGCTGGCTGGTGTTCCTTGATCCGTTTCACCTCGACGTGGAAAGTTGGCTTCGCTCGTGGAACGAGGCTTACGCACCGCTGCCGGTCTTCGGCGGACTCGCCAGCGGCGCCGTTCCCGAACCGCTCACGCAGGTTTATCTGGACGGCGAGGTATTCGAGGACGGCGGCGTGGCGGTTTCCGTCGGTGGTGACGTGGTGTTGACCGGTGTCATTTCACAGGGTTGCACGCCCATCGGCGAGACATGGACGCTCACGGGCGTGGAACGCAATTTGATTCATCACATCGGCAACCGGCCCGCCTATGCCGTGCTCGCTGAAACGTTTCAAAAACTTCCGCCCGACGAACAGCGCAAGGCACAGGGCAACCTGCTGATTGGCCTCGTCGTCAATGAATACCTCGAGGATTTTCATCGCGGCGATTTTCTCGTGCGCAACCTCATCGGCGCCGACCCGCGCTCCGGCGTGCTGGCCGTCGGGGCGTTGCCACGCATGGGGCAGACGATGCAATTTCAACGGCGCGACGCGGCGGCGGCGACCGAGGACATGGGCGAATTGCTCGGGCGTGCGAAGCAAAGGCTGGCCGGCACGACGATTTACGGCGGCTGCCTCTGCTGCTGCAATGGTCGCGGAAAACATCTTTTCCACCAGCCAAACCACGACGCGGAATTTATCCAGAGACAACTCGGCCCGCTCGGCCTCGCCGGATTTTTCTGCAACGGCGAAATCGGCCCTGTCGGCGAAAAGAGTTTTTTGCATAGCTACGCCGCATCGCTGGCGCTGCTGGTGAAGAAGTAAACACATTTCACCATTGCTTTTGTCCGGTAGTGCGTCATGCTCGTGCTCGGACAAGAAATGCCGGAGAAACCACAGACCGAAACAAATCTTCCCGCGCAGCCGCGAGGTCCGGGCGGTGGCAGGCGGCGTGGCCATCGTGGTGGCCGTGGCCGCGGCCCGCGACGAACGGAACAGATTTCCCAAGCTGGTCCGCCGGCCGACGCGCCTGCATTGCCCGAACGAAAAATCGAAACTCCTTCTTCCGCCATCAGCCAGGCGATTGAAGAAGTGACACAGATTGTTGAGTCGCTGAAACAAACACTTGACCAAATGGAGGAAGTGCTCGAACTCGTCGAACTGGCCGAACGCCAGAAACTCGCTGACGAACGCGAAATCGAGTCATTGCGCCAGGCGTTGCGCAAAATCCAGCAGCCGCGAGGTGAAAGGCGGGAACGGTCACAGCAAAACGACTGATCTCGTTCAGCGTTTATTGCAACAATTCTCGCACTGTCGCGGCTTCACTTGTCGGTGGTTGACATGCCTTGCCGGTGCAGAGATACATGACCGGGCCGCTTTTCGCGGGCAAAGTGCGAACAAATCCCTCGACCGCTCCGGTGTTGCCCAAAACAATCTTGTTCGGCTGATAAACCGAGTGCGCGGCGTGCACCAGTTCGCGCGCCTTGGCGGAACTGGCATCGCCGGCAATCATGACACGGCGTGGCTCTTCCAGCCAGAAATCCAGTGCGTGCAGCATGAACGGCATGGCTTGCGGAAAATGTTGCAGCCGGTGGGCAAACAGCCGCAGCGTTGCCTCGGCCGGCTTTTTGAAATCTCCGCGCCCGGTAATGGCGGCCAGCTTCAGCAGCGCGAGCGTGGCGACGGAATTGCCTGAAGGCTCCGCGCCATCATAATCGTCTTTGACCCGCAAAATCAAATCCTTCGCGTCGGTGGTGCTCTGCCAGAAACCGCCATTCTCCGCCTCGTAAAACTTCAGGATCATCGCTTCCGCCAGTTCGACGGCGAAATTGAGGCACCCCGGCTCCAGTGTCGCTTCGTAAAGTTCAATGACACCGGAGAGCAGGAAGGCGTAGCTCACGAGCAATTGGACACGGTCACGTTCGCCATCGCGCCAGCGGTGAAACAAAATGCCGGTAGGGCGCGTCACTCCGTGCGCGCCGTCGTCGCTACGCCTTCCAGCGGCGGGCAGAGGACTGCCCGCCCTACCTTGCGGCGGTTGCCAGAGCTTGGATTGAACGAATGCCAGGTTTTTCTCCGCCGCCACACGGTACTTTTCACCGCCGAGCACGGCGTAAGCCCGGGCAAAGGCGCCCAGCATCAGGCCATTCCAGGAAGCAAGGATTTTGTCGTCGAGATGCGGACGAACGCGCTGAGTGCGCGCTTTGGACATTTTTTTCTTCGCCGATTCGAGCAGCGGCAGGTCATCCGCACTCACTTTTGGCTCGACCAGGCTCAATACATTTTGGCCGGGTAGCGGACATGGATGGCTGTGGTCAACGAAATTACCCCGGTCGGTAACGCCATAATGGCGAACTGCCACATTGAATTCCTCGACGGTGAGCAATTTCGAGAGTTCGTCCTTCGTCCAGCAATAAAATTTCCCTTCATGGCCTTCGCTGTCGGCGTCTTCAGCGGAGTAAAAACCGCCATCCGGATGCGTCATGTCGCGCAAAACGTAATTCAGGATGCCGCGCACCGTGCCGGCGAATGGGGTTTCGAGTCTGGCGTCTGGCGTCCGGGGTTGGGAAATAAGATGTGCGTCGAGGTAGAGTTGTGCGAGTTGCGCGTTATCGTAGAGCATTTTCTCGAAATGCGGCACCAGCCACCCGGCATCCACCGCGTAGCGCGCGAAACCGCCGCCGAGCTGGTCGTGAATGCCACCGGCGGCCATGCGTTCGCACGTGTGCAAGACCATGCGCGCGGCCTCATCGTCGTGAAAACGTTTTGCGCAGCGCAGTAAAAATGACGGCATGCCGGGCTGCGGAAATTTTGGTGCGTCGCCAAAGCCGCCGTGGCGCGGATCGTAAGCAGACTTGAACAGGGTCGCGGCATTCCGCAACGCGTCCGCCGTCAGGATCAGATTGCCCGTGGTCATGTTTGCCGTTGCGGCTTCGAGCCGGGCGTGGATTTCATTGGCCGAGGCGGCAATTTGACCGCGGCGTTCCCGCCAGAGCGCGGCGATTTGCCGGAGCACCTGCAAAAAGCCTGGGCGGCCATGACGGTTGTCTGGCGGAAAATAGGTGCCGCCGAAAAACGGTTTCAGCTCCGGCGTAAGGAAAACGTTCATCGGCCAGCCGCCACCGCCGGTCGTAGCCTGGATGAACGTCATGTAAATTTTGTCCACGTCAGGCCGTTCCTCACGGTCCACCTTGATGCTGACAAAATGTTCGTCGAGAAACGCGCCGATCCTTTCATCCTCGAATGATTCGCGTTCCATGACATGGCACCAATGGCAGGTGGAGTAACCGATGCTGAGAAAAATCGGTTTGTTTTCGGCGCGTGACCTGGCAAACGCCTCTTCACCCCAAGCGAACCAGTTCACCGGATTGTGTGCGTGCTGGAGCAGGTAGGGCGATTTTTCGCGCACGAGCCGATTGGTGTGCTTGGCGGCCATTGAGTAAAGGTATTCCGTGAGTTCCGTCTGAGCAAAGTGAAACATGCAGATAAACTGTCCACACGCCCACGCGCGCGAATTTTGCGTCGTCACTGTCGCACTGCTGCGCTAGGCTGGCGGCATGTTATCCGCCAAACCATGGCGCGGTGAGGCCGTGATGCAATTTTGCGCGGTGCAATTGGTCTGCTTTTGTCTCGGGGTGACGATGGTGAGCCTGCTGCAAAAGGCCGGTTTCACGGCGTTCAAATTACCGGACGGCTTTGGCGCTGTCCTGCTCGGCACGCTGAGTTTCCAAGGTGCAACCTGGGTGCTGATTTATTTTTTTTTGCGGTACCATCATGTCCGCTGGCGCGAAGTTTTCGGCCTTCGCGAACCGCGGTTGCCGCGCGCGCTGCTCGCGGCACTGATGACCGTGCTCGTGATTCTGCCGGTCGCGTGGTTGCTGCAACAGGCTTCGGGAATTGTGCTGGAAAGGGTCGGCTGGTCGCCTGAAGAACAAACCGCCGTAATGCTGCTGGCAGGTACGAAATCGTGGTGGACACGCGTTTATGTGGGGGCGTTTGCCGTCGTGCTCGCGCCGGTGGCCGAGGAGTTTATTTTTCGGGGTGTGCTGTACCCCTTTGTCAAACAACTTGGTTATCCGCGCCTGGCGTGGCTTGGCGTCAATTTTTTGTTCGCGTTGATACACATGGACGCCGCGACCCTGGTGCCGTTGTTTGTGCTGGCGCTGGCGCTCACGTGGCTTTACGAACGAACGGACAACCTGCTCGCGCCCATCACGGCGCACAGCTTGTTCAACGTCGCCAACCTCGTCGTGCTCTGTTTCGTAAAATGAATGAATTTGAGCTCATTGCGCGTCTGACAAAATCGCTGCCGACCAACCAGGATGTATTGGTTGGCGTGGGCGATGATTGCGCTGTGCTGGATTTGGGAGTGCCGGACAAATGGCTGCTGTTCAAGACCGACGCGGTGGTCGAAGGGATCCATTTCACCAAAGTCACGCCGCCGGAAAGCATCGGGCACAAGGCGCTCGCCCGGTGCCTGAGCGACATCGCGGCCATGGCCGGCACACCCATTGCCGCGCTTGTAACCCTCGGATTACCAGAAAAATTTGAGCCGGAGTTCGTCGGTAAAATTTATGGTGGCATGAGTGCGCTGGCTCAAAAATATGGCGTGGCAATTGCCGGTGGCGAAACGACGGCAAATCCGGAGCGCGTTTTCATTTCCATCGCGCTGCTCGGCACAGTCACGCGGGGAAAACAAATCCTTCGTTCGGGCGCAAAAGTCGGCGATGCGATTTTTGTCACCGGCGAACTGGGTGGTTCGCGCGCCGGCAAACATTTGGAGTTCGAGCCGCGATTGGCTGAGGCGCGCTGGCTCGCGGAACAGTTTGCCATCCACGCGATGATTGATTTGAGCGATGGCCTGGCCGGCGATTTGCAGCACGTTTTGAAAGCGAGCGGTGTTGGCGCGGAGCTGCTCAAAAGGGCGGTGCCGGTCAGCCGCGCGGCCAGGGCGCGGGAGCGGGCAGGCTCCTCGGCCAAACCGGCTTTTGCCGCCGCGCTGACCGAAGGCGAGGATTTTGAATTGCTGTTCACGATTGCCGGCAGCGACGCGGTGAAGCTGCTCGACGCATGGCCGAAGAGGTTTCCCGGATTGAAATTAAGTTGCATCGGGAAAATTGTCACCGGCGGGGGCGTCACGATCCATGACAAAACGGGTTCGCACCAACTCACTGCGCATGGCTATGACCACTTTGCACGATAACGCAGGACAGGCATCTTGCCTGTCTCAAATTTTGAGAATGGAGACAGGCGTGACGCCTGTCCTACCGTGATGGCCACGTTCATTTCGCATAGCCCGGCGGAGACGGAATCGCTCGGCGAGGCGTGGGGCCGGGCGGCGCAGCACGGTTGGGTCATCGCGTTGTCCGGCGAACTTGGCGCGGGCAAAACCCAGCTGGTGAAAGGCGTCGCGCGTGGGCTGGGCGTCATGACCCGGGTCCATTCGCCGGCCTTCACGCTGGTGAACGAATACCGTGGCGGGCGGCTGCGGCTGTTTCATCTGGATTTATACCGGCTGGAAACGCGCGAACAAATTTTGTCCGCCGGTCTGGAGGAATTTTTGCAGCCGGACGGCGTGGCGGTGATTGAATGGGCTGAAAAGCTGGAGGATGGAAATGGGACGTTGGCAGATGGCAAAATCAAAAAAGTGAAGGTTGAAATCATTGGCGAGACGGAGCGGAAAATTATTTATGACGATTTTGGCGCTTGAATTTTCCTCGCCACAACGGAGCGTGGCGGTTGTGCGTGCCGGTCGTGTGCTCGGCGAAGCGATTGAGACCGGCGCGACCCGGGCATTCGGCCTGATCGAGGCTGCGTTGCACGAAGCAAAATTGGAGCGCGAGCAGATTGAAGTTTTGGCGGTGGGCCTCGGCCCCGGCTCTTACACGGGCGTTCGCGTTGCGCTTGCGATGGCGCAGGGCTGGCAACTGGCGCGCGGCGCAAAATTGCTCGGCGTGAGCAGCGCGGACTGTCTGGCGGCACAGGCGCTGGCAGAAGGAATTTTCGGCCGCGTGAACGTGATGGTGGATGCGCAGCGCAATGAATTTTATCTGGCAACGTATGAAACATCCGCGGACGGCTGGAATACAATTGAGCCGCTGCGGATTTTGACGTTGCAGGAGGTTCAATCGCGGGCTGAGGCGCGGGAAATTCTGGCTGGCCCGGAAGTGACGCGCTGGTTTCCCGGTGGCCGGACAATCTTCCCGCGCGCGGCGACCTTAGCCCGGCTCGCAGCCGGGCTGAATGGCTTTGTCGCCGGCGAAAAATTGGCGCCGATTTATTTGCGGGAGGTTAATTTCACCAAAGCCACCGGACGAAAGTCCGCCACGCTTTGAAGGCAGCGTCCTTGTTTGCCCCGCGTCCGGGTTGTGGACAAAATTGCCAAATTACAGGGCAGCGGCGCGATGAAGAGTTGTCATCCAGTCTGTAAAGAGTTGTCATCCTGTCTGTAATCCGAGAATGGTTCCGACCAACCGTAATGGTATGCGGGTTGCTACTTTATGACCCAGCGAGCAAGAAAATCTGACGCAAATATCTATGGTGAACTGTCTTGGCAAAGCCACGGGAGGCAAATCGGGCGTCGCGTGCGGCGCATTCACGTTGATCGAAGTCATGGTTGCATTCTTCATTTTCGGGCTCGTGATTTCCGGGATGATTTACGGATACGTGCAGGCCAATCGGATGGCGGAGTGGAGTTCGATGTCGCAGGGAGCACAGTCGTATGCCATGCAGGGGCTGGAACAGGCGCGTGCGGCGAAATGGGACACCCAGGTGTGGCCCCATAGTGTTGGACCCGGAACGGGTGATTGGCTTGGCACAACGAATTTGCCTCCCCAGGTGGATACGAATGATGTTCCCCAAAGCGGCGCTCCGCTTTTGCTCACGAACCGCGTTTACATCACGCCTATATCCGACAATCCGCCACTGCGGCAAATCCGTTCGGACGTAATCTGGACCTTTCCGCTGACCGGCTATGTGTACACCAATACCGTCATAACCTTGCGCGCGCCTGACCAATGAAACTTTTCAAAAACACCCAAAACCGCCCGCCTCGGAGGTGCCTTCCAGGCTTCACACTGGCGGAGATGGTGATCACCGTTGGGGTCTTCCTGTTTATCTTCACGGGTGCGATGATCGCCGTTCAAATCTTTGGTTTGCGCGTCTACACCCTGGCGGCGACCAAGCTGGTGGCCACCGCCGGCTCCCGCAAAGCAATGAATCAGATCCGGCTCCAAATCCAGCAGGCGAAAACGGTTTATGTCGGGAACTGTTCCGTTACCGGCCCCACTTCTTTCTCGCTCATATTGTCAAACTATCAGCAAGGCAATGCCCTGATCATTTACCCCACCACGAACATGGCCAGCTACACGATTTTCTATCTGGACTTTAGCGCTCCGACCAATTATTTGAATCAATACAACGTGCTCAATAGTGTTCCCGTCCTCACCAATACGCTGGCCGCTTTCCTGACCAACCAAATCGTTTTCGCTGCCGCAGATTATAACGGGAATATTTGGACGTCGACGAATTATTCAGGTCTGAGCAATCGCCTGGTCATATGGGTGACGATGCAATTTTCACAATGGGAATACCCGGTGGGCTATGTCGGCGGGGTCGGTGTCAACGCTTTTGACTATTACCAACTGCGCACGCGGGTTTACCGTCGCGCGTGGAATTGAAAAACACAAAGGACGTTATGCAAATTTTATTCAAATCCATCCGGCGGAATAACCGGGGTTATGCCTTGGTCATCACCATGTTTTTCCTGCTGGTCATTCTGACCGTCTTTGCCAGCATGATGTATATGATTGCAAGCAATGCCACAGTAACGCGCCGGAACAGCCTCTACAACACCAGCGAATCCGCCGCCGAAGCCGCCGTTGATACCGTTATCTCACAAATGGACCGTGATTTCCTCTATCAAACCCTCAATAATGCCAGCGTTTATCAGGTGTTGCCCATACCGGCAACCAACTGGCCTGTCACCTTCCAGTTCAGCGGCACCAACGGCAGCGCGGCAGGCCAAATCACCGTGACCGTAGTCCCGCAAAATTGGACCACCAACTGGGGTTTGTTGAACTCCTCGCAGTTCAGCGGTTTGAATGCCGCCGTCGCCAATTGCACAGTCACTGCCACAGCAACGCCTCTCAACCAGGGTTACGGCATGTCCTCCACTGTCCAGGAGCAGTTCCAACTCGCCGCCATCCCCGTTTTCCAATATGGCGCGTTTTACAACATGGACATGGATATCAGTCCCGGCCAGGCGATGACCATGAACGGCAAGGTCATGGTCAATGGAAACATCTGGATGTGTCCGCAGGCACAGATGATATTCAATGACACCGTTTCGGCCACCTTGCTGGTCACCAACCACGATAACCCCAATGATCAGCAGACCCTGACCTTTATCTCGGGCGATCTTACCTATAACGGCGGCCAACCGGTTTCCCACCATGACTCGCTGGTCATGCCCGTCGCCGGCAGCAATACCGGCCTCACCAACCCTGAAGCCATTCTCAACCTGCCGCCCGCAGGCTTGGGCGTGCCCAACGATGCTGCGTATGCGTCTTCCAATCAGACGTATCTTTACAACGAATGCGATCTCATCATCTCCAATTCCGCCTCCGGCACGAATGGCAAAAGCTGGTTCGGCACCAACCTCAGCGTTTACTATAGCGACTATAATAACCTTTCCGGCCGCCTGCTCCTGCTCACAAACAATTTTTATGTGATCACGAACAGGCCCGCCTTGAGTTGGTTTTCCACCAACGTTGTAAGTCCAAGCACGTCCACCAACCTCAACAATGTCACCAACGTCATCTTTGCCGGTTATTCTTTTGTGACGAATACCCTGTTTTATGATTTCCGCGAATGCGCCACCGTGCAGGTCGTTCAAATTGACGTCGCCAAATTCAACATCTGGCTGACAGACACCACCACGTACGGCGGTTACACGTGGAATTATCAATGTGGCGGCACTGATGGCGCCCATGGCAACAAGGGTCATCCCATTGATTCCATTTACGTCTATAATGCCGTCACTCCGATCAGCAAATATTGGCTTCCTGGCGTGCGGGTGGTCAATGGTTGGCAATTGGCGTCAGCCAAAGGCCTCACTATCGCCACGCCCCAGCCGCTTTATGTGCAGGGCAATTACAACGTCCAGACTAACGCCAGCGCCGGCGTCAGCCAAATGTCCGCCAACACCACGAACACCGCTTACACTTACCCGGCCGGGCTGATGGGTGATTCCATTACCATTCTCTCCAGCAACTGGAGCGACTCCACCAGCCTTATCAAGAGCGGCAGTAGTTATAACGCTCCTGAAAGTGGCACTGGCAATCGCGTTGTGAACGGCAACATCACCGTCAACGCCGCTTGCCTTGAAGGCATCGTTCCTTCCACCCTAGCGGGCACCAAAAAACAATACAGCGGCGGCCTGGAGAATTTCCTCCGTTTGAATGAAGACTGGGGTGCCAACAGTATATCCCTGTGGTATAACGGTTCCATCGTCGTCATGTTTCAGAGCATTTATGCAACGAATTTCTGGATTGGCCCCTCCGACAGATCCGGATATCCCAACCATAATTACACTGTTCCCACACGCAAATGGGGTTTCGATGCGAAACTCGCAACGTTGGCCGGACAGCCGCCATGCACGCCGCAAGTCAAATGGATCGTCCGCGGGCAATGGGGCGACTGGAATGCTTACTGATTCCATAAAATCGTGGGCGCCGGCGTAAGGAGACTCGTTCTTCCCGAAACCATTTGGGCCTCGTCATCCTGGCTTCTGTGAATCGTTGGAAGTTTCCGGCACCGATTGCTCCAACAAAAAACTTTCTTCCACCGTGCCCGCGCGCAGTCATACACTGCGTCCGTGAAAGCCGCCATCCTGCACGGCAAAGAACACATTCAGATTGAAGACATTGCGCCGCCCGCGCTCAAGCCGGGCGAAGTCCGCATCCGCATCGAAGCCGCGCTCACCTGCGGCACGGACCTGAAAGTGTTCAAACGCGGCTATCATGCCAAAATGATTGTGCCGCCCGCCGCCTTCGGCCACGAACTCGCCGGCGTGATTTCAGAAGTTGCGGACGGTAGGGCGGGCAGTCCTCTGCCCGCCGCACGTTCGAACGCCAAAGACGGCGCGCACGGAGTGACGCGCCCTACCGATGCTGTCGAGGCATGGCGAATTGGCGACCGCGTGGTCGTGGCCAATTCCGCGCCGTGCGGTGAATGCTTTCACTGCCGGGCTGGACAGGAAAATCTTTGCGAAGACCTGCTGTTTCTCAATGGGGCTTATGCCGAAGCCATCGTCGTTCCCGCCCGGCTCGTCCAAAAGAACCTGCTGCGCCTCAAGCCGGAAACCGATTTTCGCGACGCCGCGCTCGTCGAACCGCTCGCCTGCGTCGTCCGGGGTGTCGAGGACACAAACTTGCGTGCGGGCCAGCACGTTTTGATTTTAGGCGCGGGGCCAATCGGGCTGATGTTCGCCACGCTGGCCAAAAATCTCGGTTGCGAGGTGACGGTGGCCGGCCGCCGCGCGGCGCGGTTGGAAGCGGCACGCCGCCTCGGCGCAAACCAGGCGATTGACATCGGCGACGGGAGGGGGCTGGCCGCAAAAATTCGTGAAGCGACGAAGACGCATTTCGACGCGGTGATTGAAGCAGTCGGTCACCCCAACGTGTGGGAGGCGGCCGTGCATCTGGTGCGCAAGGGCGGCGTCGTGAATTTTTTCGGCGGCTGCCCCTCCGGCACGAGCATCACGCTGGACACAACGCTCATCCATTATTCCAATCTCACGCTGCTCGCGAGCTTTCATCATACGCCGCACACCATCCGGCGGGCGCTGGCATTCATCGAAGCCGGCGTGATTCGCGCGGCGGATTTCGTGGACGGCGAATGCCCCTTGACGCAACTGCCGGAATTATTCAGGTCCATGGCCGCGGGCAACCACGCGCTAAAAACTATGATTCGCGTGCATGAATGAAGTGGGAGGGACGGCGTGTCGCCGTCCCCAAACAGGGTCGCCGGCACGGCGACCCTCCCGGATTATTTCAGGAAATGCTCCAGGTCCTTCTGCAGTTTTTTCAGGTCGGGCAGGTTGACATACATCATGTGGCCGGCATCGAACTCGGCATAGGTGATGTTCGTGCGGTAGGCGGCGTCGAGCGACATGTGTTCCAGCGCGTAATGCATCGTGTCAATCGGACAGACGAGATCGCACCGGCCCCCAGGCACCAGCACGCGCATGTAAGGATTCTGGTTCATTGTGGACGCGAGCTTTTCGCCGGCATTGGCGTAATTGTTGCGGACACCATAATTCCACGGTTGCACACCGGCGAAAATTTCATAGGGCAAATCATCCTCGAATTTCAGTTCGCCACGAATATAGGAGTTTATGGCCGCTGAAAACGGCCCCGTCGTTGCCGCACTGGACGGATCGAAATCAGGATACGGCGAGGCGGGATCGTCGTCGCGCCCGGTGATGCGGGCATCGTAAGCGCCGAGAATCAGACCTTGGTCGTGCAGCAGTTGTTTGCGGAAGACGCCCTCGTCCACCCGCAGATGGTTGTCCTCAATGATCTGCGGTTTCAAGCCGGTGAGCCGCACAAGTTCGGCGACGATGTTTGTCCGTTCATCCGGTGATAATGCCGCGCCCCGCTGCAGGGCGGCGGTGTATTCGCCTTTGGCAAAGGCGCGCGCTTCGGCGAGTGCCTTGGGCAAATCGGCCTGCAAATCGGGCGGCAGTTTTTTGTGGAAGTGCGCCGCCGCCGTGTAAGCCGGCAGGTAAAGCGGGAACGGCAAATCATTGCCCGGTCCGTCGCTGAGGGTGGCGAAATCCAAGACACCGGAAAGCAGAATCAGGCCGTTGAGATACATCCCGTAACGCGAACGCAAATGGTCGGCCAGCCCCGCCGCGCGAAAGACGCCGTAGCTTTCGCCGCAAAGATATTTCGGCGAAAGCCAGCGCTCGTGCCGCGTCGTCCAGAGCCGGATAAACTCGCCGACGGAGTCGAGGTCGGCGGAATCGCCAAAAAACTGGTCGGCTTTTTCGTCTTTCACCGGGCGGCTGAAACCGGTGGCGACCGGGTCAATGAACACCAGGTCACTGCTGTTCAAAATCGAATACTCGTTGTCCACCAGTCCGAATGGCGGCGGCGGCAGCGTGCCGTCCTCGTTCATTTTCACGCGGCGCGGGCCGAGCGCGCCGAGGTGCAGCCACACGGACGAGGACCCCGGTCCGCCGTTGAAACAAAACGTGACCGGCCGCGCGGCCATGTCCTTTTCACCCGCCGCCGCTTCGCTTTGGCGCGGCAAGCCCTGCCGCGTGTAGGCGACGTAAAAGACCGACGCGCGCGACGTGCCGTCGGGCTTGAGGATGGGCAACATGCCCGTCTCGGCCACATACGTTACGCGCTGGCCGGCGATGGTGACGGTGTTGGTGGTGAACACCGGCTTGTGCGCGGCATCGGGGATGGCGGCGACTTCCGATTTGGCGGCCGGCGGCGCGTTGGTATCGGCGGCGGGCGAATTGGTTTTAGGCGCGTCGGCGGCGCGGGCAACTATGGCGGCCAACGCCATGAGTGAAATCCAGATTGTTTTTTTCATTTCAAATTCGTGTTTTATGCCGGGGAAAATGCGCTTTCGTTCCCGGAAACGCAAGCGGCGTGTCGAACGCCACAATTTTGTGAATTCGGTGAAAGTTGTGAACAACTTTTTTGGGGAAATGCTTGCCCGCGTCCGGAATCCATGCGAGAAACCGCCAAACCAGTTTTGCTAAAGGGTTTATACTTTAAATTGGTTAATGAGGGTAAGTAGCAAAACCGATTTCAGGGCTCTTGGGGCAGACTTTAATTCCCTGGCAATCCGGCGCGCTTTCACCTTGATCGCGCTGCCGGTGGTCATCGCTATTCCCGCCGCGCTCCAACAGACGGTGCGGGCGCAGGCATACTCCACTCGACCATTGATTTGGAATCCTCCTTTCGCGCGTCGCATCCTTAAAACCTTCTGAAAAACAGTCAAACCGAACAACCAAACAAACTGAAACGAACAACCACTCAAAAAATTATGATGAACTCGAAACGTCTGTCATCCTGTCTGGCCGCCATGCTGCTGGCATCGCCCATCGCTTTGGCGGATACGATTGCCAAATGGACCTTTGAAACCAGCCCGCCGGCGGGAACTCCTGGCGCTGGTGTTTGGATTACCAATATCGTTGCCGAAGCCGGCAGTGGAACCGCTTCCGGCTTGCATGCCGGCGCTGCGACCTATTCTTCGCCCGTCGGCAACGGATCGGCCAACTCATTTAGTTCCACCGTTTGGGCGGCAGGGGACTTCTACCAGTTTGCCGTCAGCACGCTTGGGTTTCAAAACCTGTCGGTTTCCTTTGACATAACCAAAAGTGCCACCGGCCCCGGAACCGCTGCCCTTCAGTACAGCACGGACGGTTCCACCTTTACTCAGTTTGGATCCTCTTTCCTCGTCCTGACGAACGGCACCGGTTTCCCTTCTTGGAATGCGACCACAGCCTACAGCGCTTACACGATGTCGTTTGATTTAAGCTCCATAACCGTGTTGAACAATGCCTCGGTTGTGTATTTTCGCGTGGAGGCGGCTGCAGCCCCGACGAGTTCCAGCGGCACTCTCCGCGTTGACAATTTTCTCGTGTCCGGCGCGTCGCAGGTCTTGCCCATACCTTTGAACATCCAGCGCGTCGGGACCAATGTCGTGCTGACATGGAGCGATTCCGCATTCGCCCTCCAAGCTGCGCCCAACGTGACTGGCACCTACACCAACATTCCGGGGGTTGCCAACACCAACGCCTATACCGAGCCCATCGCTGGCCGGCAGAAATTCTATCGCCTCATGCATTGATTCGCAGGACAGGCAAAAAATTCAGGGCGGCCTCGGCCGCCCCTTTTATTTGAAAACGAAACGCCCCTAATGCCACCAGCCCAAAAGCAATCACTGAAGCATCATTCGCCGATGATTTTCACCAGCACGCGCTTGCGGCGGCGTCCGTCAAATTCACCATAGAAAATCTGTTCCCACGGGCCGAGGTCCAATTTGCCCTTGGTAATGGCCACGACCACTTCACGGCCCATGACCTGCCGTTTCAGGTGCGCGTCGGCATTGTCCTCGCCGGTGCGATTGTGCTGATACTGCGATGTCGGTTCATGCGGCGCGAGTTTTTCGAGCCACACATCGTAGTCGTGCAGCAAGCCGTCTTCAGCATCATTTATGAACACCGACGCCGTGATGTGCATGGCGTTGACGAGGCAAAGCCCGTCTTGCACGCCGCTCTTGCGGACAAGTTGTTCGACCGTGTCGGTGATGTTGACGAAACCCCGGCGATTCGGGACTTCAAACCAAAGATGCTCTGTCAGCGATTTCACGGGTTTGATATGCCACCAATGTTATCTCCATTGCAACATTTGGCGCATTGGACTTTTTCACAGCGCACAATTCGTGTTGTTTTTTCCAATAAAACGGAGGTTTTGAGGTTCCCTACCAAGCCCTAAAACCCGTGCTGGTTAGCTTATCACCAAAAAATCTTTCTTTCCGCTATTTGGATTTGAAGGATCAAGGAATCGAGGGTGGGTATATTTTACATTACCCATTAATGACCTCTTGATGTCAAAGAATTTTTGATTGATTTTGAAATCGCTATAACGCTTTGAGAGCTTATGAACAAGTTTGAAATAATCAAGAGGGTGTTTTGCCAGGATTGGATGAACCTTCCACATCGAAACAGAACCATGAGTGGCCGCAAATGGAAAGTGACCGGGAAACCGGATGGCACGTCAGGTTTGCAGAGCCGGCTGTATTGGGGCGGTGCCTTTGATGAATTGTTCCGCCTCGTCCAGACAGGCGCGTACCGCTTCGGCCAGCGTTTCGACACTGAAGGGTTTAGCGAGAAACCGGATGCCTTTGGTGGCACCAGAAAAGTAGCCGTTTGCATCGGCGCTGTGACCGCTCATGTAAATGGTCTTCAAGTCCGGCTTCTCCGCCTGGAAGGTGCCGGCCAGTTCCCAACCGGAGATGCCGTCGGGCATGACGAGGTCGGTAAGCAGCAGGTCAATCTGATCAAGGCGGGAAGACCATGAGTGGAGGGCTTTGGTGCCGGAACATTCCGTAAAAACCCGGTAGCCGAGTCGTTGCAGCGTGAGGCAGAAAAGTTCGCGCAAGCCCGGCTCATCTTCGACGATGAGGATAGTTTCGCCGCCGCCGCGCGCGGGCCGGACGGGTGGCAAAGACCTGGCGGGGATGACCGGAAGCGAGGACGTTGGGAAAAAAATCTTGAACGAGGTGCCTTGACCAACATGACTCGAGACTTCAATCCAGCCTTCGTGCTGTTTGACAATGCCATAGACGCTGGCCAGTCCAAGCCCCGTGCCTTTGCCTACGTCCTTGGTTGTGAAGAACGGTTCAAAGAGGCGGGACATGTGTTCGGGCGTGATGCCGCAACCAGTGTCGGTAACGGACAAGCAAACATGCCGTCCGGGCCGAGATTCGTGGTGCTGGCGGACATGCGCGTTGTCAATGTTGCATACCGACGTGGACACAACGAGCCGGCCGCCGTGGGGCATGGCATCATGCGCGTTGGCCGCGAGGTTAATCAGGATCTGCTCCAGCATGTTTGGGTCGGCTGTGATGAAGACATTGCCGGACATGCATTGTGTTTTCAGCGTGATGCTTTCCCCGACCAGTTGCTGCAGCATGTGGCTCGTGTCGGCGACGACTTCATCGAGGTCGAGCCGCTTTGGCTGGAAAAGTTGACGCCGGGTGAACGTGAGCAATTGCCCGGTGAGAAGGGCGGCGCGATCAGCGGCCTTGGCAATCGCGGCCAGGCTGGGCGCCCATTTTTCAGTCCGACAACCCTCGTCCACCAACAGACAAACATAGCCTTTGATGATGGTAAGCAGATTGTTGAAATCATGCGCCACGCCGCCGGCCAACTGGCCGAACGCTTCCATCTTTTGCGATTGGCGAAGCTGTTCTTCAAGCTGTTTGCGCTCGGTGATGTCGGTCCAGCAACCGATGATTTCGACCGGCTGCTGCGCGTCGTCGCGCAGCAGTTGGCAGTCGTCGCGCACCCAGCGGACCGCGTTGTCCGGGCGACGGATGCGGTATTGCAGGCTCACATGATTTTGCGCGAGTAAAGTTTGCAGGCTGCCGGATACCATGAGCCGGTCCGACTCTTCAATGTAATTCCATTCCGGCGTTTGCTGATACCAGTCCTGGATTTTGCGGCCGGTGAAATCGGTGAAGTTGTCGCTGACCCACGACGGGATCAGGCGGCCGGCCTCGAATTTGAGCGAATACAAAACCGCCGGGCTTTTGGACAGGAAATGCCTGAGTTTTTCCTGCGTCCCGCGCAGCTCCTGTTCGGCGGCCTGGCGCTGCCCAACTTCCGCGCGTAATTGTTCATTGGAGGTTTGCAATTCCCGCGTGCGCTCGCCGACGACGTGCTCCAAGTCCTGGACTTTCAGCCGTGTCTGCTGCAAGAGCCTCCATTTTTCCGCGAGCGCGTTGGCCAATTGCAGCACCTCGATGGCGTCGAAGGGTTTTTTGAGAATGACCATCTGGTCCGTGGCGCCGATCCGGGCGCATAGCTCCTTCCAGGAATAATCCGAGTAGGCGGTGCATAGGATGATTTGCAGGTCGGGATCGGCCCGCCAGAGTTGGGCGGTGGTTTCAATGCCGTCCCAGCCCGGCGGCATCCGCACGTCCACGAACGCCATCGCAAAGGGGCGGCTGGCTTTCACCGCGGCGCGCACCGCCGCCAGCGCCTCCTCGCCTTGGAAGGCGGAAGCCAGTTCAAAATCCTGATCGTTTCCGGCTCCGGTCTCCGGCGGCGGCCCGAAAAGGCTGGTTTCGGCGCTTGCAAAGTCATCCCCGGCCGGATTGCGTCGGACCAGGATTTTTTTGAAATCGTCGTGAATCGCGGGGCTGTCATCCACGATCAGGATGCGGCGGTTGCGAGCCGTGGATTCAACTTTCATAGGTTTAGTTTTTGGGTTTCAACGGCAATTCAAGCGTAAAGGTTGCGCCCTTGTCCGGCCCGTCGCTGTGTGCGAGCAAGGCGCCGCCCAATTCCTTGGCGGCCAGGGCACCGCTGTGCAGCCCAAAGCCGTGTCCGCCTTTTTTCCGGGTGGTGAAACCGTAGTTGAAAATTTTTTTAATGTTCTCAGCGGAGATGCCGACGCCGTTGTCGCCGACGGCAACGCGGATGCGGCCATCGCCGTTGGACACCCGAACGGTCACCAGCCGTTTTTCCCGGCCGGAATCCAAGCAGGCATGTTTGGCATTGGTGGTGAGGTTGAGGAGGATTTGCAGCACCTTATGCTTGTCCACGGAAATTTCCGGCAGGTTGGGTTGGTATACGCGCTGGATATGGACGCCGTGTTCCTCCAGATCGGCTTTGTGGATGCGCAACAAATCCTCGACCAGATCTGTGACCCGGACCTTCTCCGCCACGCCAGAGACCTTGCCGTAGTCCTGTTGGGTCACCACGATTTCCTTGATGTGTTCGATCTTGGTCTTGATGAAATCCATTTCCCGCGATAACTGGCTCTGTTCGTAGGACAGGTGTTTGCCGAGCTGCATGAGGAAGTTTGGCAACTGTTTCCCCCGGGGATCGTTCGTGAGAAAATTCCCCAAGTCGCCGGAATGTTCTTGCAGGAGCCGGACGGCGTCATTGAGGCGGTTGATCTTGAGATCCTGCAAGTGGTTGGCCACGAGGTTGGCAGAGACATTCACGCTATTCAGCACGTTGCCGACGTTGTGGAGCACGCCGGTGGCCACGTCAGACATGCCGGCCTGTCGGGAAACGATCAGCATTTCCCGGTGAACCTTTTCCGCCTCTCGCTGCATCCGCGACCGTTCCACCACTTCGGCCTTGAGGTGCTCGGCCGTTTGCCGCAATTCGCCGTTCACCTTGGTCAATTCCGCCGTCTGTTCCCGGATTCTGGTTTCCAGTTCCAACCGGGCTCCCTCGCGGACAGCCTCCGCCCGCAGACGTTCCCGCAAGAGGACCTCCAGTTGCACCATGCCCGCGAGCAGCAGCAGGGCGATCACGCTGAAAATGATGTCGACCTTGACGCCGAACTCTAGGCGGGTTTGGAAAAGAAACACGCGAAGCAACGCCAACACTGAAAAGATAAAGACGAGCGACCAACCCACGCGCACCGCGCCGAAACGGCGGGTCAGCCACAGCCCGTAACCGAGCACTGCGCATTGCAGAAGCCCGGACGTCAAAGCCGTGACGGTGGAATAGTTCATGGCAATCTATCAGTGGTCTAAAAAACCATTGAGGTTGCGGAGTAGCCGGACAGAAAGTCCGGAGATATCGCCACCAGAACCGGGGCGATCACCGTTCCGGACAGCGTCATGCCGGATTTGCGCGTTATAAGGTGTAATTCCACAATCCATCCCGGCAATTTGAGCAGAATTTGTGCCGCTCAGAGGTAATGCTTACTTCACTGGATTGTGCAAGGTCCAGGGTTGGAAGCCGCTTTTATCGGGTTCTGAGGCGATAAAAGCTATGATGAATTGCACACTTGAAATTGCGTAGAGATTTTATGAGCTTTGAACTGTCGCCACGGGTAGGATTCATTGCCATGACGAGCATGAATCGTGGTGAAAAAATCATTGTGCCTGCCGTCCACCAAATCTAACACGGCCTTCTTCTGCGGCTGTGGGCATGGTTAACAAAACGCGGCGCTTGAATTATAAAAATTCGTTCTAAACCAAAAGCGTTCAGCGCAATTGAAATTGCGCCGACGGTGATATGCATGGCGTTGACGAGGCAAAGCCCGTCTTGCACGCCGCTCCGGCGGACGAGTTGTTCGACCGGGTCGGTGATGTTGACGTAATCGCGCCGATGCGGCGTTTCAAACCAGAGATATTCAGTCAGACTCTTCATCTGCCGTCCTCACCTTTCAAACCGCGGCCGCCACCAAATCACCCACCTCGCGCGTGCCGTGGCCCATCCTGCCGGCGGCGAGCGACTTGATCTCGGTGTTGATGATCTTCACGACGGCATTCTCAATGACTGCACCCGCCTTGGTTTCACCCAGAAAATCCAGCATCATGCCGGCAGCGTTGATGGCGGCGATGGGATTAATGACGTTCTGGCCGGTGTATTTGGGCGCGCTGCCGCCCATCGGCTCGAACATGCTGGTGCCTTCGGGATTGATATTGCCGCCGGCAGCAACACCCAACCCGCCCTGAATCATCGCCGCGAGGTCGGTAATGATGTCGCCGAACATGTTGTCGGTGACAATCACATCGAACCACTCCGGGTTTTTGATGAACCACATGCAGGTGGCGTCCACGTGCGCGTAATCGCGTTTCACCGCCGGATATTTCGCGCCGAGTTCGTGGAACGCGCGTTCCCACAAATCGAAGGCAAACGTGAGCACGTTGGTCTTGCCGCAGAGGGTCAGTTGCGCGGTCTTGCCCGCCTTGATGTCCGCCGGCTTGAGGCCTTTCCACGGCTTGCCGTTGCGCCGTTTTTTGGCCTGCTCGAAGGCATACCGCAAACAGCGGTCCACGCCACGGCGCGTGTTCACCGATTCCTGAATCGCAATTTCATGCGGTGTGTCCTTGAACACAAAACCGCCCGAGCCGGTATAGAGACCCTCGTTGTTTTCGCGCACGACAACAAAGTCAATATGCTCCGGTCCCTTGTCCTTGAGCGGGCAGTCGGCGGCGCGATAGAGTTTTACGGGGCGCAGATTGATGTATTGCTCCAGCTCGAAACGGAGGCGCAACAAAATGCCTTTCTCCAAAATGCCCGGCTTGACCCGCGGATGCCCAACGGCGCCGAGAAAGATCGCCTTGAACTTGCGGAGTTCGTCCACGGCGCTGTCCGGCAGCACTTCGCCGGTTTTGAGGTAGCGGTCGCCGCCGAAATCGTAGTGATGCCAGTTGAGTTTAAAACCGAATTTCCTGGCGGCGGCTTCGGAAACCTTGAGCGCTTCGCGGGTCACTTCCGGTCCCGTCCCATCGCCGCCAATGACAGCAATGTCGTAAGTTTTCATGCGTTATTTTTCCTGCAATCGAAACGAGGACGGTCATACTAACGTTTTGGGGCGTGGTGACAATGGAATTTTGCATTCGACATTCGTCATTCGAAATTTGAAATTTTGGCCATGCCATTGCCGTACAAAATAGCGACGCTGCTTTATTGCTTCAGCAAGCGCGACGAGGTGCTCCTGCTCGAGCGCGCGCAGGAGCCGAACCGCGGTTTCTGGAGCCCGTGCGGCGGCAAATTGAAAATGGACCTCGGCGAGTCGCCCTACACCTGCGCCTGCCGCGAGGCGGAGGAGGAACTCGGCATCAAAATCCGGCCATCGGACTTGCATCTGACCGGCATCGTCAGCGAACACGGTTATCAGGGCCGGACACATTGGCTGATGTTTTTATTTGAAGTGAAGACGAAGTTGAAATCGCTGCCGCCGGCGCATTCCGAGGGAACATTTCAATTTTTTCCGCGCCCGGCGCTGGCCGGTTTGAAAATTCCACAGACCGACCGGGAAAAAATCTGGCCGTGGTTCTGGCAATTCCGCGGCGGCTTCTTTGCGGCGCACTGCCACTGCCATCCCGACGGGCGCAATGACTGGACGCTGGAGGAGTCGAGGGTTGAGGGACGAATGTCGAGCGCCGGGAATCCTTTGCCAGCCCAACCATTTCCAGCCCTCGACCCTCGACCTTCCGCCCTCGGCTGATTTATGGACGAACCGGTCATTGATTTGCACAGCGACGATTTTTTCATGGGCGAGGCGCTGCGTCAGGCGGCCAGGGCCTATGATGCCGGGGAAGTGCCGGTTGGCGCAGTGGTCGTGCGCGCGGGACGCCTCATCGCCCGGGCGTTCAACCAGGTGGAATTGCTCAAGGACGCCACCGCTCATGCTGAGATGCTGGCGCTCACACAGGCGGAGGAAATCGTGGGGGACTGGCGGCTTACAGATTGCGTGCTTTATGTGACGAAGGAACCTTGTCCGATGTGCGCCGGCGCCATCGTCCATACCCGGGTTTCACGGGTCGTGTTCGGCGCGGGTGATCCAAAGGGCGGCGCCGTTGGCAGCGTGATGAATCTGCTCCAATGCCCGGCGCTGAATCACCGTTGTGATATCACGGGCGGAGTGCGCGAACCGGAATGCCGCGTGCTGCTGCAGAATTTTTTCGCCGGGTGCCGGATTTCGCAGAAACCCCAAACAAAGAATAGTGACGCGGTTCCGGGCAGGTAATTCCACCTCAAAAAACAAACCAAGGCACCCTTACGGATGCCTTGGTTGCGCAGTGATCAAAAAACCGGGCCGCCATTTACTGCGGAAAATTATAATACACGGTTGTGAAAGGGGTACTATTGGTGGAGAGCATAAAAGCAGCCAGCAGGCTGGCCGGGGTCGTCTGCTGAACACTCCCATCAGCCATAAGAATATTGCCGGTCTTCAGGTGCAAATCCGCCGCTGACCATGCCCAATTCTTGCCTGAAAAAGGCCATCCCGTACCACCAGTACAGTAAATTGCAGTGGAGTATGCGCCGGGGGTGGCAGAATCGACGGTTCCGATATTACGGTCGCCGGACAGAATCATTTGCGGATAAGCGTCCGCAGCGTCGCCACAAATAAAATAGCTGATGCAGTTTGTGCCGGCGGTAGCACCTCCGGGATTTGCAGTGCCCAATTGCGAAAAATTCGTGGCGACATTGCGACCCGGGGCGCTGTCAGAGGTGCAATATAGAACCTTGGGCGTGCTCAATTCATTCGACATCACGCAAAAAACGTTGGTGATGCCGCTGGCAGGATAAGTAGTGATGTTCACCGCGACACTCCTGGCACTCAGCACATTCTCCAGTGCGCCGCCTTTGGCCGTGCCGACGCCCATGGGGTAGCGGTCGCCGTTGTCACCTTCCCAAACTTTGAAGGCGGTGCCAATCTGATGCAGGTTGTTCACGCAATTGATTTTCTGCGCCTTGCGCTTGGCGGCGGCGAGCGCCGGCAGCAACATGGCCGCCAGAATGGCGATGATGGCAATCACGACCAGCAGTTCGATGAGCGTGAAAGCCTTTTTATGTCTCAAGATGCTTTTCATAAGTTGACGGTTTTAATTTTTTTCGTTCACAGGACAGTTGGTGAGCTTTACCGAGAGCACACTCGCTGCCAACACCAATTCCGAAAGATTTTTAGCACTACCGGTGCCAACTGATTTTTCTGCAAAAATCCCAATGAAAGCCGCCGGGGAAATTTTTTTGAAACGCGTTGTGCGTGAAAAATTCACGCATCGCGCGTGAGACTCACGCGTTTCGACCGTGCGCGTTCCGGCGCCAAGCCTGCTGAAAATTTTACCGCGTCGAGATAAAAAGGGGGCGCCCGAGCTCTTTGACGCCCCTCATGCCGGTCCTTTGCTTTGAGAGAAGGTTCAGGAAGGCAGATAAATTTCACCCTCGCGCGTGGATTGCGCAACGCCAAAAGACAAAATCTTATTAACAAACGATTCAACGATTATTCACATGACCACGCGCTTCGTCACCTTGACAGGATGGCGCGCATCGCAAACACTGGCCAACCCGATGGCTGAGCCAAAAGACAACCCGTTGATGGAAAAAATCGTGTCGCTGTGCAAGCGGCGCGGGTTCATTTATCAATCTTCCGAAATTTACGGCGGCATCAACGGCTTTTGGGATTACGGTCCGCTGGGCGCGGAGCTCAAACGCAATGTCAAGGAGCTGTGGTGGCGTGACATGGTCCAACTGCGCGACGACGTGGTCGGCCTCGAAGCCACCATCATCATGCACCCGGAAATCTGGAAGGCCAGCGGGCATGTGGATACGTTTGCGGATTTGATGCGTGAATGTCCGCTGACAAAAAAAAGAGTTCGCGCCGACCAAGTTGAACCGCAAAGTGGAATTGCTTTCGGTTATTTTGGCGCGATTGAAACTTCTGGTGGGCCAATTCAAATCGGTAACGCCATTTATCCAAACAAAAACGCTGCCGCGAAAGCGTTTGAGAATTACATCAAAACAGAATCGCCTTCTTCTCTGGAAAATTTTAGTCGTTCCAAAATTGCTTTTTATGTGGAAGGTGAATTAAAGACAATTTTTGAAGGCATTACTGAAAAGCAACCGCCTGAAGCGTTCACCAAAGCCGCACAGCAAATAGTTGAAGAAGCCGTCCCACAATTAAAAATCGAAAAATTTGCTATTCTTTTGCCGCATGGCAAACCGGTTGAAAGTGCGCGAAAAGCTGCGGTAGAATTTTATCAGAGCCGTGGATTGAAAGAACCGTTTTTGCTTGGCGAGCGTTCAGAAAAAATTGAGAACTCAACCGATTTTCATCCTGAAAGTGGCGCGGAGCTTACAGAGGCGCGACCGTTCAACTTGATGTTCAAAACCTACGTCGGCCCGGTTGAAGACTCAGACAACGTCGCCTATCTCCGCCCCGAAACTGCGCAGGCGATTTTCGCGCAGTTCAAAAACGTGCTGGAAACCTCGCGGCAAAAGGTTCCGTTCGGCATTGCGCAGGTCGGCAAGGCGTTTCGCAACGAGGTGACGCCGCGCAACTACACCTTCCGCTCGCGCGAATTCGAGCAGATGGAACTGGAATTTTTCATCAAGCCGGACGAAGTCATTGAAGCCATCACAGGCCGCGTGACACCCGGCGGGGAACTCGACACTCGACACTCGACACTCGACACTTCTTCGTGGGGCTGGGAGGCGTGGCACAAGTATTGGGTCGGGGAACGCATTGCGTTTTACGAATCCATCGGTCTGCCGCGCACGACGCTGGAAGAGTATTGGCAGAAACCGGAGGAGCTTGCGCATTACGCCAGGGTGTGCGTGGATATTTTATTCAAGTTCCCGTTCGGCACGCAGGAACTCGAAGGCGTTGCTGCGCGCAGCGATTTTGATTTGAGCCAGCACGAACGGTTCTCCGGCAAACCGATGGGCGTGTTCGACGAGGAACTTCGCGCCGCCTGGGGCAAGCTGGATGACGCAAAAAAGAAAGAACTCTGGCAGCGTTACTATGATGCGCGCCTGAAGTATTTGACAAAAATGAGCGTCGAGCAAAAGCAGGCTGAAAAAGAAGCAAAAGAAGACGCCGATGGTCTGGCCAAGGGCCAATACATCCCGCATGTCATTGAACCATCCGCCGGTGTGGACCGCCTTATGCTTGCGCTGATTTGCCACGCCTATCACGAAGACCAAATGCCCGATGAGAAGGGGAAGATGGAAACGCGCGTGGTGTTGAAATTTCATCCGCGCGTCGCGCCCATCAAGGTGGCCGTGCTGCCGTTGCTCAAGAACAAGCCCGATCTGGTGAGGAAGGCCATTGAAATCCGCGATGCCCTGCGTCCGCACATGAACGTGTTTTATGACGACGCGGGCGCGATTGGCCGCCGCTATCGCCGTCAGGACGAAGCCGGCACGCCGTTTTGCGTGACGATTGATTTCGACACGCTGGGCGAAAAGCCGGAATTGAAGGACACGGTAACGGTGCGTTACCGCGATGACGGCAAACAGGAGCGTTTGGCGATTGGTGAACTGTTAAATTGGTTGCTGCCGAAAATCCGCTGATGACCGCGAAGCCAACAACTTCAACCGCCCCCAAAAAGCGCGCGCCGATGCTGTATTTCATCGTTGCGATCAAGTTGATTAAAGGTGCCGCGCTCCTGTTGCTGGCGCTGGGCGTCCTTTCGCTGGCGAACAAGGATTTGTCGGACGTGTTCGACCAATTTCTGCGGTGGGTTCATCTTGACCCGGAACGGAGTTTTTTTCAGGGCATTGGCGACTGGCTGGATACCATCACGCCAGCCAACGTGCGGTGGGTGGCGTCGGGCACGTTCCTCTGCGGATTGTTTCTGATCGTCCTGGGCCTGGGACTGGCGTTTCGGGCGAAATGGGCCATCTGGCTGGCGATTGGCGAGTCGGCGTTTTTCATCCCGATTGAAATCTTTGAATTGGCGCGCCACCGCCGGCTGGATGCGTCGGGCCAACTCCGACCGGAACTGTTTCCGCATCCCAAAATTGGATTGGCCATTGTGCTGGCGTTAAACGTGTTAATTGTCTCGTATTTACTCAAAAACCGGAAACGGCTGTTCCGGCACCGCCACTAAGAATTTGCGATTGACGATTAACGATTGGCGCGCCGTTCTCCATTCGTTTGTAAACCGTGAATTTTCCCGCGTGACCGGGGCGTCCAAATGAATATCTTTAGGGGGTTGACGACAACCGAAGCCATTCAGTTGCTGGAAAAATTCCGCGCCGGCGGCGTGGGTCGTGACCGGGTTTTGCGGGCGTTCCAGGCCGCGCCGGTGGCCGACCTCGGCTTTGCGCAGGTGGACACGCACCGCGCGCTGCGCAAAGGGTTTCCCGAGGTCATTTTCGGCGCGGGCAAAACGCCCGAACAGGTTGTCAAAATCGCAGCTAAACTTCTGGAACGCGAGCACCGTGTGCTCGTGACGCGCATCAACGGCGATCAGGCCCGCGCGTTGCGCAAAAAATTCAAGCGCGCCGTTCATCACCCCCTCGCCTGCTGCGTGACCATCGAGAAAAAACCTTTGCCCAAACGTCCCGGAACCATCGGGGTCATTTGCGCGGGCACCAGTGATTTGCCGGTGGCCGAGGAAGCGGCGGTCACGGCGGAAATCATGGGCAACCGCGTCGAACGGATTTACGACGTCGGGGTGGCCGGGCTGCATCGGTTGCTGGCGAAATCGGAAAACCTCCGGCGCGCCAACGTGCTGGTTGTCGTCGCCGGCATGGAAGGCGCGCTGCCCAGCGTGGTGGCGGGACTGGTTGCCAGACCGGTCATCGCGGTGCCGACGAGCGTGGGCTACGGCGCGAGTTTTGGCGGCATGGCGGCATTGCTGGCGATGTTGAACAGTTGCGCCAGCGGCGTGACGGTGGTGAACATTGACAACGGCTTCGGCGCCGGTTGCGCCGCCAGCCAGATTAACGCGTTGGCGTCGCACCAATGAAAACGCTTTATCTCGACCTCTGCAGCGGCATCAGCGGCGACATGTTTCTCGGCGCGCTGATTGATTTGGGCGTGGATGTTGTAAGGCTCGAGCGCGAGTTGAAAAAGCTCAGGCTCGACGGCTACCGCCTGCGCGTCACACGCAAACAAAAATCCGGCATCGAAGGCGTCAGGTTTGATGTTCTGGTGGTCAAAAGTCGAGGGGGGAAAGTCGAGGGTCGAAGGCATGAACGGGTGCATACCCACCGTCACGGCCACGACAGCAACCGGAACTTCGCCGAAATCAAGCGGCTCATTGAACGAAGCAAATTGTCGCTGTGGGTGAGGAAAAAGGCCGTTGCAGTTTTCCAACGCATTGCCGAAGCCGAAGGCAAAATCCACGGCCTGCCGCCGGAGCGCGTGCATTTTCATGAAGTCGGCGCGGTGGATTCCATCGTGGACATTGTCGGGGCCTGCGCAGCCTTGGAGCTGCTCGGCAAACCGCGCGTGCTGGCGTCGCCGGTCGTCGAAGGCACCGGCTGGATTGATTGCGCGCATGGACGATTTCCCGTTCCCGCGCCGGCCACGCTGGCCATTCTCGGTGCGCGCGGCCTGGGCGTGACCCAATGCGAAGAACCGCACGAGTTGGTCACGCCCACGGGTGCGGCATTGCTGGCCGAGTTCGTCGAAAGTCTTGGGCCAATGCAAGGGCTGGTCGCCGAAAAAACCGGCTTTGGCATCGGCACGCGCGAAAACCAGACGCGGCCGAATGTTCTGCGGGCGGTGCTCGGAGAGTCGAGGGCCGAAGGTCGAGGGTCGAGAGTTAAATCGGAAGAGCACGATTGGGAGACGGATCGCGTCGCTGTTCTGGAAACCAATCTCGATGACATCAGCGCGGAAATTCTCGGTCATTTCGTCGAAACCGCGCTGGCCGCAGGCGCACTGGACGTGTTTTACACGCCAGTCCAGATGAAGAAGAACCGGCCCGGCGTGTTGCTCACGGTTTTGTGCGTAGAAGCGGACGCGGACAAATTCAGCGAATTGATTTTGCGCGAGACGAGCACCTTCGGCGTGCGGCGCGCTTGGGCCGAACGGCGCAAACTGCGGCGTGAGTTTACAACGGTCAAGACTCCGTTTGGCAACGTGGCCGTTAAAGTTGGCCGACTCAACGGGAAAGTGATTCACGTGGCACCCGAGTTCGAGTCGTGCAAAAAGCTGGCGGCGCAGGTGGAAGTGCCATTGAATAAAATATACGAAGCGGCCATTAAGAATGCCCAGACCAACTCGTAAGGTTTTTTGAATTTGTCATCAATTATTTACTTGCAGGTACAGCCGGCAAGGCTTATAGATAGGTCGGAACTTGAGCTGGCCGTGCCAGTTTGCTTGATGCGAAAGCTTACAGTTATGTCCCAACCGCCGGGGGTGTCTTGAGCCGCCCTTTTCCTTCACGTCATTCTTCGTTTGATTCGTTTGTCCGGGTCAACGGCAAAATCCGTGCCCGCGAAGTCCGGGTTATCGGGGTGGACGGTAAACAGCTCGGCGTAATTTCCCTCAACGACGCGCTGGCCCTGGCGCGTCAGCATGGCGTGGACCTCGTCGAAGTTGCCGCCGCCGCCACGCCGCCGGTTTGCCGGCTCGTGAACCTGGGCAAGTTCCGTTACGAAAAAGCCAAGAAGGAAAAGGAATCCAAGAAGCATCAGCACGCTTCGACGGTGAAGGAAATCCAGTTAAGCCCGCGCATTGATCCGCACGACCTCGGCATCAAGATTGTGCATGCGATTGGTTTTCTGTGCGAGGACATGAAAGTGAAGGTCGTGCTCAAATTCCGCGGACGCGAGATGGCGCACCAGGAGTTTGGCTTTCAAGTGGTGAACAAGTTTCTTGCCGCGATCGCGCCCTACGGCCATCCCGACTTTGAGCCGAAGCTCATCGGCCGCGGCATCAGCGTGATGGTCAGCCCGTTGCCGCGCAACAAGCGCGCGAAAAATCCGCGCCAGCTTGAAGGTGCGCCCCCGTCACTGAACAGCCACACACCGAACCCCGCCGCGCCGCAAAAATCCGGAACCCCGTTGTCCGACGAACCGGCGGCGGGTGGTTTTGCGAACAACCCGTTCGCCAACCTGCAAGTGTAATGACCGCCCCGAAAAATCTTTATCTTTACGCGGTCATTTTTTCTGCGGCTCAATGCCAACCGCCCGCGAAAAATCTCCGTTGAGCACCCGAATATCGTCAGCGTCGCCGCCGGCATTTTTACTTTTCTTCCGTCGGCTGTTGTGATGGCCAAAATTCTGGAATTCTTGCCCCAATACCTGGCTTCCACCCTCTGATTTTCCCCCCCAAAGGCAACTGCGTCAGCATGGGAGATTTTGAGGAATTGGCGTTCAATCACTCAACTCGACAGCCTTTCGGCGTTGGTTTCTCAATTAAAGGCGGGGATAAAAGCCGGTTCGTTACCGATTCCTCATATAGCGCAAGCCCGAAGACTAAACTTCCACGATGGCGGGCTCTGCAATATTTGGGCAGTGGGTTCTCTCTGCGCGTTGGCAGGGTTGGCAACAAGTACTCAGCGGAATTCAAGTACGATCCAGAAAAAGATCCAGATGGGAAGTTTTTCCTGGCAGCGGGCGGCGACACTGATTCCGCTCCTCCCGGTGGCGTCGGAATTTTGCTGAAACTTTTCCCCGGCTGCCGGGTGTTTCTAATACCGGGAGCTCCAGGCTCCAAAAGAAACTGATTAAACCAACAACTGATGAGCTTATGCAAACAATGATCCGTTACCCCCTGGCCATCGCCGTCCTCGTCGCCGGCGTCGGCTTCAACGTTCTCGCCGATCCTCCTCCGGGCCAGGTGGATTTTGGCAAAATCGCCCCGGTCCCCGGCGGCGAATTTGTGGAAATCCAAATCAGGAGCAACCTGCTGTCGCTCGCCGCCCAGGTGGTCGAGAAACAGGACCCCGATGCGGCCAGGCTTTTGCGCAGCGTGCAACTCGTTCACGTGAACGTCGTCGGGCTGACCGACGAGAACCGCACCGAGATGGAGAAACGCGTCCGGCAAATCCGCCATGACCTCGACGCCCAGGGCTGGGAACACAACGTTGTGGTGCAGGAGAAGGACGGCCAGGACGTTGGCATTTACACCAAAACGCGCGGCGGAGAGGCGCTGGCGGGTCTCGCTATTACGGTGATCGAGCCGAAGAATGAAGTTGTGCTGGTCAACATCGTCGGCGACATCCGGCCGGAACAGGTCGCGGCCCTGGGCGAGAAGCTGGACATCAAACCTCTCAAAGACATTGGCGCCGCCCTGAAAGATGCGGCTCCGAAGAAATGACCGGTTATGTTACGGGCCGTGCCGGCTTTCAACCAGACCGGCGCCGCCCCTCTCAAAACCTCAATCCACACCGTTCATGAATCCGTCTTCCCTCCCGCCGGTACCGCGCCGGTCGGCTGGGTGCCTCTGGCTCTGGGGCCTTCTCGCCGCGCCCTTGCTGTTGCTCGTCGTGCTGGCCGCAGGCGTGGCAAGTTGCTTCCACCTGGGGTCCGACGCCCGGGCCTTGCGCAATGGATTGATCAAGTCCAGCGGCGTTGAGTGGCGGCAACAGATCGCCCTGAACGCGGGCCGTCTCACGCTGGGTGCCGTCCGCGCCGGGTTGTCCTGCGTTAAGCTTGACCCCGGGGCGCGCGCCGCCCTTCAGTCTGTCCGGAATGCCGGGGTGGGTGTCTATCAGTTGCCATCGGGAACGCCGCCGCCGGATCGCGCGGCCATGCTCGCCGCCGCCGACACGGCCATGACCGCCCGTGGTTGGGAGCGCGTGGTGGGCGTGATAGACGGCCAGGATCTGGTCACGGTGTATATGCCGGGGAAAGACGTCTCATCCCATCGGGTGAAATGCTGCGTGACGGTATTCGACGGGAGCGAAATGGTCCTGGTTTCCGCCCAAGCCAATCTGGAGCCTCTCGTCGAATACGCGCTCAATCAACCCGGCCTTCGCGCCCAGGCCCGGCGGTTGGCGCAACGCTGAAGCGCGGAAACACCCGCCGCCCGATTTACGCCGTGCTCCGACTTCGTTTCGACGCGGTTGACGCTGGTTTTTTATCCGGGGTTCATTAGCCTTGGCTTCATGAAAACCCGGTCCCTTCTGGCACTGGCCTTGGTCCTGGTTGCCCCGGTCGTTTTTGCCCAGAGCAATTTCGCCAACGTCAAAATCAAGGCCATCCCCGTCACCAATAACATCTACCTGCTTGAAAGTTCCGGCGCCGTCGTCGGCAACATCGGCGTGTCCGTCGGGCCGGATGGCATCCTGCTCGTGGACGACGGGTATGCGCCGTTGGCGGAGAAAATCGAGGCAGCGGTCCGGGAACTCAATCCCGGCAAAATCAAGTTTGTGCTCAACACCCATTTCCACGCCGACCACACTGGCGGCAATGCCGTTTTCGCTTCGAAGGGGGCGACCATCATCGCCCAGGACAACGTCCGCAAACGCCTTTCCGCCGCCACCAACAACCCGCCGGAAGCGCTGCCCGCCATCACCTTCGACCAGTCTGCATCCATCCATTTCAACGGCGAGGACATCAAGCTCATCCATTACGGCCCGGGCCACACGGACGCCGACAGCATAGTTTTTTTCACGGGCGCGAACGTCGTCCACATGGGCGACCAATTTGTCAACGGCGGTTTTCCGTTTGTTGACCTCAACCACGGCGGCAGCTTGGAGGGTTATATCAAGACCATTACTGCCGTGCTGGGCACGGTTCCCGCCGACGCAAAAATCATTCCCGGCCACGGCCAATTGGCGACGGTGGAAGACCTGAGAAAATACCGCGACATGCTCGTGACAACCTCAGACCTCGTGAAGAAATCCATCGCCGAAGGCAAAACGCTCGACCAGCTCAAAGCCGACGGCCTGCCGGATAAATGGAAGGACATGGGCGGCGATTCCACCAGCACCACCCGCTGGATTGAAACCATCTACAAAGACACAACCAGGCCGCCGGCGCATTGAACGGGTTACGGATAGCAGGGAACTCTTGGTGGTGATGCCCACGCCGCTTTTTTTTCTGCCATTTAAATTTAGCGGAACTGGTGCGAATGTGTTAGAGTAGAAGTGAAATCAGACACGCCCCGCGCCGGTGGCGTGAGGACGTTGCCAGTTGGAAGGAGGCCGTATGATGAAAGCAAGTATGGCGAACGAAGGAATCGTCCGGATACGAAACCGGACCAGCGCGCTGGCGCACAAGCCCAGCCTGTTGCGCACCATCACCGGGAAACCGGCCCAGGAAAACATTGATCAATACTACCTCTACGCCACGGCGGCGAATGTGGACAAATGCCCGGTCGTTTTCTCGTCCGCGAACCATGACCGGGCAGTGCTGGTGTTGAAGAGTTAAACGGCGGCGGTGAACCGCACGCCGGCGCGGCATGATGAATGGGGCGGGACTACTGACGAGCCGCCTGCAAAGCTTCGGAGCAACCGGTTCGCTAGAACGCTCGCCCCACCAGGATGGATGTCGCGGAATGAACCGGGGAATCGTTTCAATGGGTTCAATCACATCACGTTTGGCCGGACGAAGCTTGACAACTTGTTTCCGGCAAAAATTCCAGCGTCAGGCAATGATCCTTGTAGCCGACGGCCCGCCAGAAGGCAATAGCTGCCGGGTTGCGGACCAAAACCTCGACCGTCAGTCTTTTGTTCTTCGGCCAGATTTTTGTGATGAGAATTTTCATGGCTTGGCTGCCAAAGCCCTGCCGGCGGTGGTTTCGCACGACGAACAGTTGCCGCAAATACCCTTCCTCCGTTTAATGAGCCTTCAATTGTTTTAATTTTTCGATCGCGCCACGGTTCTTTGGATCGAGCTGCAACGACTTCTCGTAGTTCTCAATGGCGAGTTCTTTGTCGCCATCGTCCAAATAAGCTTCGCCCAGGCTGTCATAGACGTTGGAAGATTGCGGGTAGGCCTCCGCGTTTAACTTTAGAATTCCGATCGCGTCCTTGATTCTCCCCATCCCAATTAAATGATAACCCAAGTAGTTCAATTGTTCCTCGCTGTAATCGTATGCCTCCGGCTGGGCGGCTCTCAACTCGCGATATTGTTTGACCGCTGCCTCAACGCCCTTCTCCTCGACGGTTTTCAAGAGAATCTCAGCAAACTCCCGTTCACCCTTTCTGACAAGGCCAATTGCGAATTCGTGTTCAGCGCCATCGGCGCGACATATTTGTAGAATCAAATCCCCAAAACCAATCAAGCTCCGTAGGAGCGACATCATCTTCAGGCTTTCTGCCGCTCCTACGGAGCTTTGAAGATTAATGAATGCGGGATTCTACAAAGATTCCACGCCTACGGCGCTGTTTTGCTGGCGTTCTTCAATTGTTCCCGTCCGGCGCGGCCAATGTCCTCGGCCAGTTGCATGACATTGGTGTCATCGTAGGTCCGGTAGCAGCCGCTGTCCAACTGCTCAAAGCCAGTCGCAAGGTCGCGCTTCAGCGCGGCGAGGTGCCGCTGCTTGAACGTGTTCGATTCAACCCACCAGCGGAAGAGTTCGACCTGTTCGTCCGGGTCAAGCCGGGCTGCCGCGGCCTTGATTTTTTCCACCGCATTCATGTTTAAAACGTATCACAACCCGCCGGCTTCTGTCCACCGGTCATGCGTTGCGGGTAGGGCGGGCAGTCCTCTGCCCGCCGCTCGTCCATCCGCCAACCACGGCGCGCACGGAGTGACGCGCCCTACCTTCACGGGCCAGGCTTTAATGAAATCGGGGGGCGACAAAGATTCCGCTCCTCATGGGGCTGGGCGGTGAGCGATGGCGAGGGGATTTCACTCGCGAAAGCTTTCGCAGTTGAACACAGGCGTGTGCAGACTGCTACGCATTATGGTCTTCTTCCTCTTTTAAAGATGTGCTCTGCTCAGTGGAGTTTGAAGATTTCAGTGCAGCTAGAAGATATTTGGACAAAATACTTCCTTGATGTTGAACGTCTGGCATCCCCGATAGCCAAAGGAGCAAGCTTGCGAGGCATATATTTTCTCCAGTGATGCAACCCCAACCACCTATTGTAGAACCGTCGGGGTTCTTAAACTGTAAATCTCCTTTTCCGTCTCCAAGATCCAAGACTGCACCTTGGTTTAGAATAAAAATCGCATCAATAGAACGTTTGCTTTGATCGATCAGTCGTTTTGTGATGGTTCCCATCTTGGTCTGCGTTTCAAAAGCAAAGAGAAAATACGGAGGGTTACCAACAAACCGTTCATGATCGGATTCATTCATGCTCCTCAAAAGAATCGTTATCCCGCGCGGAGCGCATCTAAGCTCTCGAAATCTCAGTGCGTTTGCTATGGCCTTGTCCAATTCTTGAGAGGTAAGAACGGACTTCACCTCCCCTACGGCAAAGACTCCCTCGACAAAGAAAAGGCCCGGCTCATCAGCGGTAAATGTGAATGGATGCTCGTCTGTAACAACTACAATGTCGGTCTGAGCAGATCGACTCCCCAACGAATCCACAATTTCTCCGTGTCCCACACCATAACGCCGTGGTAAATATGAACGGAGAAACTCCCGCAGAATCGCTTCCGTGTTTGTGCCTTTGTTTCCGCTATGTTCAAACTTCGATCTTACCACTTCAAATTTGTGGCGCATCTCGGTTTCAAGTTTTTCCAGGAGCTCACGCATATGGCATACGAATATCCACCTAAAACCATTTTTGAGTATGTGCTGAGAACTCAAAGATGTTGATTTGCGGGTCGGCGTAATACTTCCTCAAAAACGAATTGGACATCTGCCACGCCGAAACTTTACGCCCGCCGGGAAATAGCTTCTGCAAATGACGAAGTGAAAGCAGGAAGACGCGTATCCGTTCGCCAGCATCAATGACGAGCGCAAAGTAAGGAGTGCAGCCGAATGCATCGCACGCGCCTTTGGCCTTAACAAACCCTTCGTGCGGTAATGCGAGGTGTGTGTTTTCAGTTCCCGCCTGACGGCTTCGACTCTTGACGGGAATGCCGAGCACCTCGCGGGAATTTGGTCGCCTCGCTATCAGGTCAATTCCCGTGTGATCAACCCGAGCACATTCGAAGCCGTGACGAGAAAGCAGATACAGCACTATTGATTCACCGAAATCGCCGGTGATCTTCGAGTGCCGTGAACTTTTCGCGAGCTTCATTGTGCTTTCTGATGCTCCAAGAATGCCCGGCAGAACTCGACCAGTTCCTCAACAGTCAGATCATTCTTACAATCGTTGGTTCTCCACGAGCAAATCTTGAATCTCGGCTCACACATGCCATCATCTTCATGATCCACAGTCGGCAAATCAGCGAACTTCTTTTTATACCCGCGCTTTCCTTGCTTGGACTCATCGTTGTCGTAAGTCCGAATGAGTTCCCAGCGCAACGGACAACCAGTGTATGCGTCAACGTGGCCATTTTCAAGAACAGCCTTGTGGATCGCCATCCTGTATGCCTCTGCCGTTGCGTTTGGATTGCCTCTTTTCTTGTCACGCTTTACATGCGCCGCAGCTTTGCCGTACAACCAGTGTGTATAATCTTTCTGGCTGCATTTTCCTTCGAGGACCCCCGGCAAGTTGTATTTCGCCATGACTTTATGGAATTCCGTAATATGATTTGATTGCTGACGTCAGCAAATTGGCCGCTACGGTTGTCCCCACTTTCCATGTTCCTTCCGCGGATTTCTGAAGCATCTTGCCCATCCATGTAGAAACTTTTTTACCGAATCCGGTCGGCGATGGTTTTGGTTCTGATTTCAGCGCTTCTTTAAGAGCCAATACTTCAGCATCGTCAACTCCTTGTTCCTTCAAGTAACTGGCTAAACTTTGGAAATCGCCCTGCTGGACATTTACAGTCGCTGCTTGTTGGATGTCATGCCCAGAAGCAACATTCCCAACAGTTCCATAAATGTAGGTGTTGAAAATTTGGGAAACCTTCTCTTTGGGAACGGGTATGCTCCCTGGTGCGGCCTCGCCAGCATCTGGATTTGTGGCTTCAATCTCGATTGCAAAATTAAGGATTCGATTACGAACTGTGCTGAGAATTCCTACCACTGAGCTTTTTGACATGACCATCCACGCCTGCATCAAATTCATGTTCCGATAAATTTGGCGGCCAAATAGGGCGCAGGCATCAGCCGGCCAATTGCTTGTTAATGTGTCATCTTTGCCCCCGTCTAGGAGATTTTTGAGCGGGCCGACTCCTTCTCCCATCACTATGTTTGTAAGCCCCTCCCTGATTTCTGCTGGGATGCAAGATTCTGGAATTGGAGCGTTCTTCAGCCCGCTGCCGAATGGTCCACTAAAATGACCGAAGCACTGACAGTGGAATTTCCGATAATCAGGAACATCTGCTGTTGACGAATAACCATCTAACTCTGACTGAACCCATTGTTTGAATTGCTCGTTTTTTAGTCGCGCTGCAAGCACACGACACTTGCGCAGTAACGTCTCCAAATCCGTTGAGCCGTCTATTGCAGCGTCCTGAATTTCACGAAGCAGACTCATTTGTGTATTTCTTTTTCTGCACCTTCGCCGCAACTTTCAGGCGCAGGGCGTTCAGCCGGATGAAACCGGTGGCGTCGTCCTGGTTATAGGCTTTCGTCGGGTCGGCTTCCATCGTCGCAATGTGCGGGTTGTAGAGGCTCACCGGACTCTTGCGGCCGGCGACCATGATGTTGCCTTTGTACAGTTTCACCCGCACGGTGCCGGTCACGTTCTTCTGGCCCTCGGTCACAAGTGCCTGTAATGCCAGCCGTTCCGGCGCGAACCAATAGCCGTAATATACCAGCTCCGCGTAACGCGGAATCAGCGAGTCCCGCAAATGCATGACTTCCCGGTCCATGGTGAGGCTTTCCATCTGCCGGTGCGCAAAATGCAGGATGGCGCCGCCGGGCGTTTCATACACGCCCCGCGATTTCATGCCCACATACCGGTTCTCCACCATGTCCACCCGTCCGACACCGTGTTTGCCGCCGATTTTGTTCAGCGCCTTCATCACGCCGAGCGGGGACAGTTTTTTGCCGTTCACGGCAACGCAATTGCCTTTCACGAAATCGAGTAGGACGAATTCCGGTTTGTTCGGCGCGTCTTCGGGGAACACGGACAGCGTGGTGAACGAGCCGCGATACTTTTTGTCGCTCGCGTCCAGCCACGGGTCTTCGAGAATGCCCGCCTCGTAGGAAATGTGCAGCAGGTTCCGGTCGCTGGAGAACGGTTTCTTCGCGCTGGCCTTGACGGGGATTTTCTTCCTCGCGCAGTAGGCGATCATCTGCGCGCGGCCCGGAAACTCCGAGCGGAAACTCGGGTCGCGCCACGGGGCGATGACCTGCAAATCCGGCGCAAGCGAAGCGGCGGTCAATTCAAACCGCACCTGGTCGTTGCCCTTGCCGGTGGCGCCGTGCGCGATGGCGTCGGCCTTTTCCCGGCGGGCGACCTCAATCATGCCCTTGGCGATGAGCGGCCGGGCGATGCTGGTGCCGAGGTAGTATTGGCCCTCGTAAATTGCGCCTGCCTGCATCATCGGGTAGATGAAGTCGCGGGCGAATTCCTCCTGCAAATCGCCGATGTAAATTTTGGACGCGCCGGTTTTCTTCGCCTTGGCGTCGAGGCCACGCAATTCCTCCTCCTGGCCAATGTTCGCGCAAAACGCGATCATTTCGGCGTCGTAGGTTTCTTTGAGCCACGAAAGCAGCACCGAGGTGTCGAGGCCGCCGGAATAGGCTAAAACAATTTTCATCATGGGAGATTAAACCGCCAAAACGCCGTGCGCGCAAAAGGAAAATCAACGCGCTTTTCCAACGGCCGGCATACGGTCGGGATTGAACCTACTCAAAATCCATCTCGTAGCTGTGGACGTTGCCGGTGAACTTGCTGCTGACCTTGCAGTTCGATTTGTTGATGACCGCCTGCATCGGTTTGTTCTCCGTGAGCACTTCGGCGGTGAAGCCGCGAATGCCGTTGCGGCGCGCGATGCGCATCAGGTGTTTCAAGAGGAACGTGCCGATGCCATGGTTCTGCCAGTCGTCGCTCACCACAAACGCCACTTCCGCCAGGTTCGTTTTCTGGTCGAGGTAGTAACTGCCGACGGCAATGATTTCCTCGCCGTACGACTCCGGCAGCGTGCCGACGATGGTCACGTCGTTGCGATGGTCAATGTAAACAAAGTCCTGAATCTGATGCCGCGAAACCCGCGTCTGGTGGCTCATGAACCGATAATAAATCGTGGCCTCGGATAATTTGTAAAACAGGTCGCGCATCCGCGGTTCGTCGGTTGGATGAATCGCCCGGAAGTTGAGCTGTGTGCCGTCGTTGAGCAAATAGGTCGTGCGCAGCTCCTTCGGCCCGACGAGAAGCTTGCCTTCCTTGTCACTCATCTCGGCGGAAAGGTATTTGGCGGCGATGGCCTCGCGGAGCAAATCGGCGCGAAATTTCGGGTGTGCGATGGTGATGAGCGCCAGGGCACGTTCCTGAATGCTTTTGCCGTGCAGATACGCCACGCCATATTCGGTCACGACGTAATGCACGCCGGCGCGGGTCGTGACCACGCCGGCGCCCGGGCTGAGATACGTCATAATCCGCGAGATGGTGCCGCCTTTGGCCGTTGAAGGCAGCGCGATGATGGCCTTGCCGCCGCGCGATTTGGACGCGCCCCGGTTGAAATCCACCTGCCCACCCACACCGGAGAAAAACTTGGAGCCGATGGAGTCGGCGCAGACCTGGCCGGTCAGGTCAATTTCCAGCGCGGTGTTGACGGCCACCATCTTATGCTGCTGGCGGATGATGGAAGGGTCGTTGACATATTCGGTCGGGTGAAACGCGAACAGCGGATTGTTGTCCACATAATCGTAGATTTTCTTTGTGCCGAGGCAGAAGCTGGCGACGATTTTGCCGTGGTCAATCGCCTTGCGGTTGCCGGTGATGGCGCCGCACTCGATCAGCTCGATGACGCTGTCGGTAATCATTTCGGTGTGGACGCCGAGGTCTTTTTTGCCCTTCAGAAAACCGGCCAGCGCCTGCGGAATGCGGCCGATGCCGAATTCGATGGTGGAGCCATCCTCGATGAGCGCGGCAATGTATTCGGCAATCTGCCGGGTCGTTTCGGTGAGTTCGGGCACCGGCACCTCCAGAATCGGTGCGTCGGACGGCACCAGCACGTCAATGTCGTTCATGTGGATGAAGCAGTCGCCCAGCGTCCGCGGCATGTTTGGGTTGACCTGCGCGATGACCAGCGAGGCGTTTTCGGTGGCGCTCTTCACAATGTCCACCGACACGCCGAGGCTGCACATGCCGTATTGGTCGGGCGGCGTGACATGAATGAGGGCCACATCCAGCGGGAGTTGGCCGGAATCGAACAGGCGCGGGATGTCCGACAGGTGAATGGGGGTGTAGTCGCCCAAACCTTCTTGGATGATGTCGCGCACGTTTTCGGCGATGAAAAAACTGTTCACGCGGAAATACTGCGCGAGTTCCCGGTGCGCATACGGCGCTTCGCCGAAGGTAAGCAGGTGGACGATTTCGGTGTCCGGCAATTCGGCGGCGCGTTTGCTGAGCGCGCTCACCAATTCGAGTGGCTCGGCCGTGCCGGTGCCGATGAAGATGCGCTGGCCGGGCCGGATTTTCCTCACCGCTTCCATGGCGGTGAGCAGTTGCGACTTGCAGGTCTCCTGCCAGTTCGGGTCGTAGGTAATCGATTTACTCATGATGCTTGCTGACGGTTGAAAGGGTCATGCGGGCGTCGGCCACGTAGGCCTGCACGCCAACCGGCCCGACGATGAATGGATTGATGTCCAGCTCCAGGATTTCCGGATAATCCGTGGCAAGCTGGCTGATGCGTTGCAGCGCGCCCGCAATGGCGTCCAGGTCCACCGGCGCCTGGCCGCGCGCGCCTTGCAACAGGGCGTAGGAACGCGTGCCCTTCAACATTTGCATTGCTTCCTCCGCCGTGATGGGCGCGAGGTGGAACGTCACGTCCTTCATCACTTCCACGAAAATGCCGCCGAGGCCGAACATGAGCATCGGCCCGAACTGCGGGTCGCGCGTCATGCCCAGAATCACTTCGCGTCCGCGCTGCCCCATTTTCTCGACGTAAGCGCCGCGCAGATGCGCGTTGGGGGCGCGCCGCTGGATGCGCAGCATCATCAAATCAAACGCGTCGCGCACCTGCTCGGCGTTGGCGAGGTTGATGCGCACGCCACCGAAATCGGATTTGTGGATGATGTCCGGCGACGAAATTTTCAACACAACCGGATAACTGAGACGCTCGGCAATTTCCACCGCTTCGTCGCCGGTCCGGGCCAACTGGCCGCCGAGAATATTGAAATCGTAGGCGCGCAAAATTTCCTTCGCTTCGACTTCGCCCACCTGTACCGCGCCGTTTCGCACCTGCAGGTTGATGATGCGGTCCACGCGCCGGCGGTTGACTGGAAAACGTGTAACGATGCGGGGCGGCCGGCGTCGCCAGGCCGCGTAATCGCACATGGCCCGGAGCGCCGTCACCGCGCGGTCCGGCGAAGGGTAATTCGGAATACCCACGGCCATCAGTTTTTCCTTGGCGGCGGCTACTTCCGTGCCGCCCATGAACGATGCCAGCACCGGCTTTTTGCCCTGGTGCGCCGCGGCGAGTTTCTCCACCAACTCCAGCGGACGCGTCATGTTCTGCGGCGTCACTACCACGACAATGGCATCCGTGTTCTCGTCCTCCTGCAAAACTTCAAACGCCCGGGCGTAGCGGTCGGGATCGGCGTCGCCAATCACGTCAATCGGATTGCCAAACGCCGCCGACGCCGGCAGGCAGGCGCGGAGTTTGGTGTCGGTGGCCGGATCGGGCGCAACCATTTTCAAACCCAGTGACTCGGCTGCGTCCGCCGCCATGATGCCGGGACCGCCGGCATTGGTGATGATGGCCACGCGCTCGCCATTGGGAAGTGGCTGCATGGCGAACGCCATGGAATAATCGAAGAGCGCTTCAAAATTCTCGGCGCGGATGACGCCTGCACGCCTGAACGCCGCGCCGTAGGCGATGTCTGCGCCCGCCAGACTGCCGGTGTGCGACGACGCGGCCTTCGCGCCCGCCTGAGTGATGCCAACCTTCAGAATCACGACCGGTTTGATGGAAGCCGCCTGTTCTGCGATGCGCAAAAACTTGTTGCCTTCCTCAATGCTTTCCAAATAGCCCGCGATGACCTTCGTCCCTTTGTCTTCCGCCAGCGCCTGGATAAAGTCCACTTCGTTTAGGTCGGCCTTGTTGCCGAAGCTGATAACTTTGTTCAGACCGAGCTTTTGGTTGGCCGCCCAGTCAAGAATAGCCCCGCACAACGCGCCGGATTGGGAGATGATGGAAATTTTTCCGGGCGGCGGCGCGGACGGCCCGAACGTGGCGTTCATGTGATGGTCGGTGTTGAGCACGCCCAGACAATTCGGGCCGACCATCCGCACGCCACTCTGCCGGCAGATGGCGACGAGTTCCTCTTCGGCCTTGGCGCCCTCGCTGCCGATTTCACGGTAGCCGGCGGTGATGACGATGACCGATTTGGCGCCGGCGTTAATCGAGCTTTGGAGGGCATCCTTCACGTATTTGCCCGCCACCACGATGATGCCGAGGTCAAGCTGACCGTGGTAATCGGCGAGCGACTTGCAGCATTTGAGGCCGAGAATTTCCCCGGCTTCCGGGTTGACGGGAACAATCGTCCCTTTGAACCCATCGTTCACGAGATTGGCCAGCACAGCGTGACCCACCTTGCCGGGGCTCCTTGAAGCCCCAATGACGGCGACGGCCTTGGGATATAAAAGCGTTTCCAGCATAAAATTATTCTCGCAGGAAAAGTCCCCACTTTTCGAGCGGAATACTCCCCCAATGTTGTTAAAGGTTTCGCGTTTTTTGTAAAGGGGATTCAGGCAGCGCATTTGGCCTTGGCCATCCCGCGGCCAATTTCACGGCGGTGAATCCAACGCTCAGGCCAGGCCGCAATGCGGAATCAGGAATGACCGCCGCCAACCGCGCCTGGGTTCGCGGCTTTCAGGGCACGAGCAATTGCGCCCGGTAATCGGTAGGTGACTGGCCGAGGAGTTTCTTGAACACGCGGTTGAAATGGGTCAGCGACTGGAAGCCGACTTCAAACGCGATTTCGCTCACGCGCAGGTTGGGATTGAGCAGCAGGTTTTTTGATTTTTCGATGCGCACCCGCGCGACGTAGTCGGTAAAGTTGATGCCTGCGACCTTCTTGAACATTTTGCAGAAGTAAAACGTGCTCATGTTGACCGCCCGGGCCACCTGGGTGAGGGAAAGTTCCTCGGCCTGGTGCTCGTGGATGTATTCCCGGGCGCGCTTGATGACCGGCGGCTCGGCGTTTTCCTGCTGGATGAAAACCTGGTTACTCAATATGGCGAGGTGCTGGGCAAAAATGGTCAACAATTTGACTGCGGATTCATGCTGTTTGGGCGAGACCACTTTACCGGAGAAATAAGCCTTTCGGAGGGTGTCGCGGTTCACTTCCAATCCCCACTTTTCCATCAGTTTGGCCGTCCGCTCAAACTGGGCTTCAGTCGGTTTTTTCCGGAACAGTTGCCCGGTTTGGAGAAAGCCGATCAACCGGTCGCTCAACCGCACCGGCACGACCGTATCGCAAAGTCCCGCCGGGCAGGTGACGGTCTGCGGTTCGCTCGCCGCCCGCGCGCAAAGTCGTTCCTGCACCTGCAAACACGCGGCGCAGGCGCGGCTTTTCTGCGACATTAAAGCGCAAAACGGATTTTCATTCCGCTTGCCGTGATGCGGCAACTGCCAGGTTTCCACCGGCTGCAACGCCACTGGCAGTCCGGTCATGTCGCCGAAAGCGTGCTCGTATTCCCGATAAATCCTGGAACCCACCAACGCGTCCACCAGCGCACGGTTGCCATTGCCATTGCCGTTCGGGACGGCCAGGGTGTTCGACCGAAGATGAACCGCGTCAGGAGGATCGTCGGTCGCTGACTTTGCAAATATTGTTTGCATATCAACAAATTAAACAAACAAGCACGAATTGTCGAGTTTTTTCGGTCAGCGATAATTGCCCGGTCGAAAGCAAAATAAGTAACCAACGTTTGCCGTCATTGTAAGCGACGCCGAGGGCATCGGGTTTTGACAGCTCCACCGGACGTGACGAAGATCCGGGCGGCTGACGGGCGGGACGGGATGACTGCCTGACGGACCGTCCCGAAGCTTCAAGTGTGGTAATCGGCCGTAATTTGGGCAATCGTTGAAGGTGTCAAAATCGGCATTGCCTTTCGTATGAAAGGCGGGCAGATTCCGTTGCTCCGGAGTCGGGGCGTAGCGTAGCCTGGCTAGCGCGCTTGTTTCGGGTACAAGAGGTCGTGAGTTCGAATCTCACCGCCCCGACCATTTCTCAATTTTCGATTTCCAGAGGGTGATTTCCCCGGCTCACGGGAATCGGGCGTAGGTCGCTTTTCGCGGATCGTGTTCGGAACGATGACAGATGAGTGTCTGTACCCACTCGGACAAGCGCCGGCCCAGGCGGCGGCAAGCTTCGCGTTCGCCATCGTTGCGCGGTTTGCCGGCGCAGATGGCGCCATAGTGCAATGTTTGTCCGGGCGCGACATAATCCGGAATGCCGAAGACCAGCAGGCCATAATTCATCAGCACGATTTGGAGTGCGAGACAGGTCAATTCGCCACCGCCGGCGAGGCCCCCCGAAGAAGTAAAGGCACAGCCGATTTTGCCCTCAACTTTCGGCCAGAGGGGTTGGGCAACCACGTCCCACCATTGTTTCATTTCCCAGGCGATGGTGCCCATGTGCGTCGGCGAGCCGGCGGCGATGCCATCGCACCACATCAGATCGTCGGCGGTGGCTTCGGTGACAGTTTTGAGCCGCACTTCCGTGTCGGGCACGCTGGCGGCGCCTTCGGCGACCAGGTCTGCCATCGTCTTTGTGTGGCCGTCCCGGCTGTAATATAAAACCAGGATACGCGCCGGGCGTGAAGGTTCGTTTTTCATGCTGACGATGATACACACTTGTCAAAGTGGGCAAACGTAGAATTTACTTGCGCCATGCCATCAGACCAAAGCCAGTCGGCCAGTTTGATTTATCGTCTGCCGTCCATCGTCGAGTGGATTGACCTCGCTGCGCTGTTTCCGCAGGCGCAACCGCTCGAAATTGAATTGGGCTGCGGTGATGCGTCGTTTCTGGTGGATTATGCGAAGCTGCACCCGCAGCGCAATTTCATCGGTGTCGAGCGGCTGTTGGGCCGCATCCGGAAACTGGATCGCCAGGGCCGCCGCGCCGGGCTGACGAACCTGTGGGGTGTGCGCATCGAATCGGCGTATTTTCTGGAGTATTTGCTGCCGCCGCACTCAGTGTCCGCCTTGCACGTTTATTTTCCGGATCCCTGGCCGAAGAAAAAACACCATAAGAAGCGGCTCATCAACGGCCGGTTTCCCGCGCTGGCCCGCGCCGCGCTCGTGCCCGGCGGCGTGGTTTATTTGCGCACGGACGACGAAGATTATTTTGGACAAATGACCGAGGTTTTCAGAGCGGGCACTGAGTTCCACAAGGTCGAAACGCCGTCCGAACTGGCGGAGTTGCCCACGGATTTCGAGCGGGAATTTCATGCGCGCGGCGTTCAAACTTTGCGCGTGGCGTATCGGTTAAAATCGTAGCAGCCGATGTGAGTCGGCTCAAATTTTCGATTTACGATATACGGTTTACGTGGCGCATGAATTGAAGCTGGATTCGCTAATCGCAAATTGAGTCACACGTCAATCACCGGCCCGTCGTCATCGGATTTTTTTGGCGGTGGCTGGCGGCGTTGGAAGGTGACGCGCGTGCTGCCCGAGCCGGTTAGAATGTTCAATGCGATAGACACGGTGCTGATGATGAAGGCGCCGAGAAACGCCGACCAGAACGTGTCCACCGTGAATTGCAGTCCCCACAGTCCCATCAGCCAACCGACGCCATAAAGCAGCAGTGCGTTGATGACGAACGTGAACAGGCCGAGCGTGAAAATCAGCAGTGGCAGCGCAAAGAACATCAGGATGGGCCGGATGAACGCGTTCAAAATTCCCAACAGCGCGGAGGCGATCAACAAATCGCTCCAACGGCCGAAGCGGATGCCCGGCACGATGTAATAGGCCACCAGCACCGCGAGGGTGTTGATGATCCAGCTTTGCAGAAAGTGCAGAAAACGTTTGGTTCCGGGCTGCATGGTCGCGCGCAAAATCAGCGTCCTCCAAAATGCGTCAGGTCATAAGCGAAAACAAGAAGCGTTTTTGGCATCGATGCCGGTATGGGCATAATTTGCCACCACCACGAAGGCACGGTGAAAAGGGAACGCCGATCACCGTATCGGCGCGAATTGCATGAATGTCGCGATCAGGCCGAACCGGTGTTCGGCGCTCCGGCGGTGGTGTCAAAATGCACCCATCCTGATCTTTATCCGGCACATAATCGAAATCATTGAACGAAATGGATTGCGATGATGATTAAGCTTGGGGAAAAGCCGTTTTTGATGGATTCCGGCGGGCAGTCGCTCCAACTTGTCCGCGTTGCCATGAGAACATCCCGTTTACTTTCCGTTGTGCTCGTCAGCCTGGCCGTTGCGCCGGGGATGAAGGCCCAGAGCGTCCTCGCGCCCGGAGCAAAACTCCAAAAGCTCGCGGGCGATTTTCTCTTCACCGAAGGTCCGACGTGTGACACGAACGGCGATGTTTTTTTCACCGACCAGCCGAACAACCGCATCATGAAATGGAGTGTGGACAGGAAACTTTCCATGTTCCTGCAACCCGCCGGCCGTGCGAACGGCATGTCTTTCGACGCGAAGGGCAATTTGATCGCCTGTTGCGACGAGCACAACGAGCTTTGGTCCATCGCGCCCGACAAAAAAGTGACCGTGCTCGTCAAGAATTTTCAAGGCAAATACCTCAACGGCCCGAATGACGTGTGGATTGCGCCCAACGGCGCCATGTATGTCACCGACCCGTTTTACCAGCGCAAGTGGTGGGACCACGACACGATGGCGCTTACCAACGAGGAGGTTTTTTTTCTTTCGCCCGACCGGAAAAATTTTCTGCGTGCGACCGATGACCTGAAAAAGCCCAACGGCATCACCGGCACTCCGGACGGAAAAACCCTTTTTGTCGCCGACATTGGCGCGAATCAAACCTGGCGTTATGACATTTTGCCGGATGGCTCGCTGACGAACAAAACGCTGTTTTGTGCGAAAGGTTCGGACGGCATGACGATTGACGAGGAGGGCGACCTCTATCTTTGCGGCCATGGGGTGACGGTTTTCGACAAAACCGGAAAACCGATTGAGCACATTGACATTCGGGAACCATGGACGGCCAACGTCAGCTTCGGCGGCCCGGACCACAAAACACTATTTATCACCGCGAGCAAGTCACTTTACGCGATACAGTTGCGCGTCAAAGGCGCGAATCCGGCGAAGTAGGACGACCTCGCCGCAACCTGCTTCTTTCCCCGGCTCCGGTTCGTTTTGCGGGTGTTCCGGGCTGGTAATTTATCATTGCCTCTGATTTTAGCTTCCCCTACACAATCATCCGAAGCGCGGGCCTTGCCAGAACCAGGCTGGCAAGACGCTTGACTTGCCGGGTTAAGGGGAACAGATGAACGCGCAAATGTACTTAAATCAGAAATCTATGACAGAACCATCCGATATAAAACCAGAGCGGGTCATTCGCATCGGGCCGGATCAGGTGACGGTGATGGACAACGAAGTGGTCATCGAAACAAAACACGAAATGCCAGATTGGAAGGTGCAAATGATGAATGCGCCGGCCATTTACTTCGAAGACAAAAAATACTTGCTGGTGGAGAAGGGTGAAGGCCGGCCCCCCTATTCGATCCGTTACGTTCTCCGGCCATGGCCGGAGGGCAAACCCGCGAACGCCAAAATATTCCACACCTACGACGCGGAAGCGGTGTCGGAGCGGGATTCGTCCCGTCGCGGTGAGGCGCTTAATGAAGTGGTCTGGGCATGCCTGCTGCCACTCTATCCGTTTCTGGGCCTGCTTTGGTCCGGCACCCAGCAGCGGCTCGTTCGATTCGGTTATCTGCCCCGGACGATTACGGGAATTTCCATTTTCACAATCTTTGGCCTGATGCTGGCACAAGGTGCATTTATCGCCCTGTTGCTCATCGCCAGCGCCCGCAGCGGGAAAATGATGATTGGTGGGATGATCCGGGCGTTCATGGACCAGAATTATCTTCAAATCGGTTCCGCCAATGTTCCCGTGGCCGTTTTCGATGTCTTGCTGGGTTTGGCCTTCCTGGCGGACGTGTGCATGCGTTATTCGCACTATTTGCGGGAGGATCAGTGGTGCGGCGGATTTTTCGAGTGGCTGGTACCGCAGTTTCTTCGCAGGAATAAAACTTGAATCCGGCCCATTAAAATTATCTTCGCCGTTTTGGTTTGTGGCAGCCGGCGGGATGCAAATCACTTCCGGTATTTATTCCGTCAATCATGTGGTTGCGTTCCTTGGTTAATTGCAGATCAGGGCAACAGCATCGCCTGAAAACTCTCTGATGGGTTGTGGTTGTAACGCAGCTTTAACGCAAGAGACCGAAGGAGAACCCGCCTTTAACCGTTGTGAACCTGGTAATGTAACATTAGTCTGGTGTCAACTTTTGGAGCAAGTGTTCGCAGCCCAAACCGAGCAATTCCTCGACAGTCCAAGCGTGGTCAGCCAATCCTGCGGCCTGTGCCGGGGTTTGGCCGTTGTGCGTGGAGTGCTTGTGGATGAAGTTGTAATGCGCCACGAACAAGGCCGTGGAGTTCATCAGGTATTCAAACTTCTTGCTGTAACCGAGCGTCAAGCGCGTGAACCGGCGATTGAACAGGCGCACGGTTAGGTTGGCGCGCTCAATGTAGCTGGTGCTGACTTTGGTGGGGTCAGGTTTCCCACTCCGAACCATAATCCTTGTCCCAATGCAGCGGGTGACGGAATAGCGGCGTTCGCCAAGTTCCCCGTCTTTGGGATTAGCGTAGATTTTGAACAGTTGCGCGAAATCAGTTTGCCGGGGCAAACCTCGCGGCACGGCGTATCTGTAAGGCGGAAAGCCGTCTGTGGTCAGTTGAAAGCGGGTTGAAACCCGACGCTGCAAATCCTTTGTGAGCCTGAGCGCATTGGCAGCGTCCCGTTTGCCAACGACATAGGACAAGATAAGTTTGCTGCGGGCATCCAACGCCAGAAACAGGTATTGGTCGCCACGAAAATAATCATGGCCAACGTTGTTCCGTTCCTTGCAGCCGACATAACAGAACAATTCGTCCACTTGAACCATTTCGGGTTTCAAGTTCTGAATGGCGGCATCCAGAAACCGGGCGCATTTGTTCCCGGCGTGGACGAGAATGTTCAAGACCGTTTGCTGGTGTAGTCCAGTGAACCTTGAAACGGCACGGATGCCCATGCCTTCACATAACAGGCTTACCACCTGACAGGCTTGCTTGAAATCCACCCGCAGATTGTCCAACGGCAACTTTTCAGAAAATGAAGTGCCGCATTTATGGCACTCAAAACGTTGGACGTTGAAACTTTTGTTGCGGTAAAACCCGCGTCGTATCGTATCACCACCACAGCAACGACATGTTGTCACTTGACCTTTCTAGGCCAAGACTTAAATTTTGCGTGTATCCTCATCAGATACGCAATCATTAGGTCTAAGGCCTTTTGGTTGCGCCCTGTCAGCGGCTGACCCTGCTGGCAGGGCTTTGTTTATCTGCTTGACTAAAGGTTAACCGAAATGTATATTGGTGTCAAATAAAAAGTTAACCAAAAGTATGAAAAAGAAAATGGGCAGGCCAAAGATGCCGAAAGGCACAGCAAAGGCGGTTTTGTTTGCCGTCAAGATAGCGGCGAACGAAGCCGACAAAATCCAACGCGCAATTAGGAAATCCGGCCTGACAAAGCCGGATTGGGCGCGCAATGCACTAATCCATGCGGCGCAGTAAACTTGCGTCTAAGTAGTGGCCTCGGTGACAGCTCGCCCGTTGGATTCGGACAATTTTGTTGCGACTTGGTTGAGTGCTCCCAGCATTGCCATAAAGACGCAACCGGCCCCAGTTTCGTCATAGACCGTTGCAATATGCACCGTATCATCCCGCAGGGGCGTTTTTACTGCTGCTAAAAGCGCGTTAACTTTCTTGTAAAAAGCAGCATTATTTGACCATCCGGCAGGCGGGTTATTGTCATTTTCCGAAATCTTATCTGAAATCCTTCCCAACTTTCTGCCCCAAGTATTGTTACGCGGGTCGGTTTCTTCAGGGATGTTCAAAGCGTGGTGTAATGACGATAAAACAATTTCCAATGCCCTTGTTAAATGAAAAACACAAGCCGTGTAGCGGGCGAGCGCAAAGCAATTTCCCGCCTCAATCAATTCCGCATTCGCTTTTGGAAACTTTGATTTGAATTGTTCGCCAGCCGATTCTGTGTTTTCAAACCAACTGAGCTTTTCCGGCCTGACGTAGAAAAATTGTATTGCTTCTATTTCGTCATCAAATCTTTGCGAAAGCGTATCCAAATCGCCGGCCAGATTATTTGAATTTTTTTCAGAAGCAAATTTGTCCAAAAATCTTTGCGCTCCCCTTTTTGTCAAATTCAGGCCAATGAATTCAGACTCACTTATGACTTTTGAAAGCCAATTCTTAATTTTCACTTCCTCTTTTTTGGTGTGCTTGTCCCAATTTAAAATGGCTATGCCGATAGATGTAAGACATCGGCTTATGGAAGCCAATCTAGCTGCCTCGTAAGTTTGCACATCCCGAAGGCTAATTAAACCCAATCTCCATTGCAAAGGTGTTTTCATTTGTTGACCTGTTGGGGGATTTGCGGGTTAATTGGGGTTATGGACTACGTGAAACATCCCGATTTCCCGTCCAAAGACTTAGATGGACGGAAAGTGGCAGTCCTTGAATCTGGTTGTGTCCATGAGGGTCATTTCCGAGTCGGTAAAGTGCGCGACGACGGCTTTCACGAGCTTGTCGTGATTTGCGGGGTAGTAACCCAAGCGCCCAATTCTGAAACTTGGACAATGCCAGTGCCAATGGAACTGCCCATGAATCAAGCCAGCGTGAATAAAATCGTAGTGCCCGAAGCTGCTTCGACACTTGGACAGAGGGGTTTTCAATTTGTCGTTGTTCAAGATGCAAAATTAGAATTTTTAGTGAAAACGGTTCAGCGTTAAAAATCCACCGAAAACCTAAAGCCGCATAATCGGTCGGCCTTACTCCCCACGGCTGCAACTTGTAGAAGCGGTAAAACTTTGGGAGCGCAATAATCCGAGCGTTTGCAAAAAAATCCCCCGAACTGCGGCCAGAAGCCGAGTCCCCGCGTCCACCACCAGAGCAATGTTGCAGCACCGTGAACCTTGGTGAATAACCCTGTGAATAACTTTCGGGGTAATTGCCGTTTGAGGCACGTTTTATGCGGCTTTTGCGGCATTTATGCGTAATAATTCACCCGGGGCCGGGCAGCTTTGCAGCGGGATTGAGGTAACGTTGGATGGTTTGCCGGTGAAACCGCCGGAGGGGCATCGTTCCCTGAACGCCATTCGCTGTTATCTCGAAACCCTCGCTTTGGAAAGACAACGTGTTCTGTGTTCATTGCACGTTGATGGCGACTGGGTGAATTTGGCCCTACCGTTAATTCATTGTGGAACTTTTCACCGGGTCGAGGCCGGGACGGTCACGCTGAAAGAAACGTCCGTTTTGCTGCTCAAAACGGCGTTGCAACAGGCTGAACTTGCCCGGGAATATGTTGAAACCGCCATCACCCTCGTTCTCATCAACGACAGCGGCGTGGCGCGCGAACTCTGGTGGAACCTGGCCCGGCAACTCAAGGAACCGGTGCTCACGTTGAGCCTGTTGCCGGACAGCGCCTGCGGACCCGCCACGGGTGGCGCCTCACTCACCCAACTTCGCAAGTGGCAGCTCGAACAGGTCGCCGCCATTATCAAGGACGTGGACGAAGCCTGTCACTCGGAAGACACCGTTCCGTTGTCGAACGCGCTGGAAAATCGCGTGCTGCCGTGGCAGCAGCAACTGTGTGAACTCATCAGCCTGTGGCATGAAACCGCCGTGGCCGGCGAGCGGCTCGGAGTCAGCCACGCTGCGGCTTGAGCTCAAGCGGGTGGTTCCGACCGCGTTGTTTCCCGAACCCTTTGTTGGAGGGTATTTTGGTCTTCGGCAGATTCCCGTTCAGCCGGGGGACGTTTCAGATTGGACAGGAGAAAGAACCAGTAAATCGGCGCGAAAAAGGGGTTGATGCCCAAGGTAATGAGCAGATAACCGATCACCACCAGCGGCCGGTTTCGAAATCGGCCGGTGGTGCCGTTTCTCAACACCTCGCCTTCGGAGAACACGTTCACGAAAGGCATCAGGTTGTTGTAGGGACCAACGGCCTTTCCGCAATGTCCGCAAAACCACGCGGTGGGCGGTTGTGGAGTCAAACAGTGAGGGCAGACCTCCACCGTTTCCGGGTCGGCTAATTTTTGCTCAACCTCGGCATCCCAAGGATCCGGTTTGACCGGTGCTTCACGCACCCAAACGGTGAGCCGCCATAAACCGACCAGGCATAAAAACACGACGCCGAACCCGGCGATGACCTGATATGGATCACTGGTTACCAACATGGACGGTTGCCGCAATCTCCTACCGTGTCATTGCCGGGTCAAGGGACGTTTGCGAATGTTTTGTCCGCGGTGGACGCGCCTGCTTCGCGTTTTGATTTGCGAGCGGCAAAGGCTTCCAGCAACGGCGCGGCTGACAGGCAAAAGCCCAACTGTCTGCCTGTCGTAAGCCTATTTTCCCAGGTGGTTTTCGATGCAGGTGATCAAATTATCGAGCTTGACGGGTTTGGCCAAAAAGGTGAGTCCGCCGATATTGCCGGCGGTTTGGGATGAAGGCCTTCGTTCTTTGGCCGGTTTGTGCCGCTATCCATTTTGGGTGTCGTATTTTAAGTGATGGAACTGCCCGCGTCCGATTACGCCGGTTGTTGGCGTAGTTCAAATAAAAATAACCGGGAATCGTTTGACCTCACGCCATGGACGGAGATCGATCTTTGTTGCGAACCGGCGGCAGGCCGCCGACTTCCGCCAGTGTTGGATTGACCGGAAAAACCTCCGAATGCCTCCGGTGTTTGTGGTACGAGTCCGGGGAAGTTTTTTTGCGGTGGGCATCTTCGAAGTCCATGTTTGGTGCCGGCTTTGAATGATGATGTTGCGAATGCCGTCGGTGGTGCCGCGGGCGGAAAATAACCGCCGCGGTGAAAAAAAACAGCGCAACCAGGATTAGAGTGCCAAAAAAAATAACGGCTTCACTGACGCTGGAACGGGAGGGGATCAATCCCCGAATCGCATTCTCCGCGTTGATGCCGTTGATCCCGGCCAATTGAATTGGAATAGTCATGGTTGCTCAATTTCCTTTCCCTACGGAACGGCTTGGTTTTCCTCGCCGCTGGTTGACATATCGCTGTTCAAAGATTACATGCAGCAACATAAAGCGTGCCATCTGATTTGCTATTTTTACGGCGATTTCGAGCAGACTGACTGAAATTGCTTGCGCTCAAGCGTGGGCACGTCGCGCGTTCTTCCGATTGCTTGCCGGTTGCCGCATCACATCCCCGGCTGGCTGGCTGCCTGCCATCGTCCCTTTCAGTTCCTTAAGTTGACCGCGCAGCCGGGCGGCCTTTTTAAATTCCAAATTTCTGCGTCCCGCCACGGAGTCACCACGGCTTTCGTTCGTTTAGCGCCTTCAGAATGGCTCGTTTGAGCGCCAGGGAATCAATGCTGCCGGTTTCGCGATAGATGATTTTGCCTTCCGGGCTGATGAGCACGGTGTAGGGCACGGCACCCGGCCAACCGGGATCGAAGGCATTGATCAGCGTATCGCGGTCCGTGGAGGCAAAGATGAGATTGTGGTTCGAAGCTTGTTGTTTTTTCAGGAATTCCAGGACGGTCGGCATTTCGTCCGGCTCGTTCATGGACACAGTCACCAATTCAACATCCCGATGGCGGTATATCCGATTGATGGTCACGATTTCGGGAAATTCCGCCACGCAGGGAGCGCACCACGTCGCCCAGAAATTCACCACCCGGAATTTGCCGGACTCGTTTTGGCGCAAAGCCTGAAGGGTGTTGGTGTCGGCCGGCGAGACCGACACCGGCTCCGCCGCCAGCCGGTTCAGGTAAGCCTGGGCCGAGGCTGCTTTGCCGGACCATTTAATGGAGCAGCCGACGACTTTGGTTTGAGTCAGGGGCGGTTCCTGGCCGGCCAGCAACGCGTCAAGCGCTTCACGCAGATACGGTTTCGTCACGTGTTGGATGCGTTCGGAATTGTCAATGGCGCCCGCGTAACGCAGTTTGCGCGCGGCGTCGAACACAAACACGTGCGGTGTGGCGACCGGGCCGTAGGCGTGCGCAACGGATTCGGTGTCGCCGTCATAAAGGTAGGGAAAGTTGAACTGGTGGTCCCGGGCGCGGATTTTCATTCCGTCGAACGAGTCGCCCACGTCGGTCCAGCACAATTCATCGAGCCGAAGCGCTTTGGGATCATTGGGCATGATGGCCACCACGGCTACGCCCTTGTCCTGGTAGTCGGCCGCGATTTGTTTGATGCGCTCCTCATAATACTGCGCCGTCGGGCAATGATTGCACGTGAAGATCACCACCAGGATTTTGGCGCCCGCAAAATCCTTGAGCGACCAGTTGCGCCCGTCCACACCCGGCAGGTTGAAATCCGGCGCGTTTGAACCGAGTGGCAACGCGGGGTAATTTTCAGCAGCCGATGCAGTGGAGAAAGCGGTCAGGATTACAAACAGAGCGGAGACAAACGGGTTCATAACGGCGATTTTAACCGTGGGCTGACCGGGGACAAGCGCTTTCGAAATTGGAATGGTTTGCCCTCGTAGAATAATCCGCAACTAGTGTCTAAGGTGCTTCGGGCGTTTGGGGTAGCTGACGGATTTGGCGGACGCGTGTTTGATTTCCTTTGCTGGCGGCGAACCATCCAGTGCCCTTTTTAGTTCCTTGATTTGATCGCGCAACAGGGCGGCTTTTTCAAATTTCAACTCCTCGGCGGCGGCGAGCATTTCCGTTTCCAGTTCGTTGATGGTTTCCGTCAGGTCAACGTCCATGCCGGCGTCTTTGAGCACTGATGCGCCGGCTTCACGTTTCGATTCGTAAACGGCCAGACTTTCCTCCACGGCGCGGCAGACGCTGCGCGGCGTGATATTGTGCTCGCGATTGTAATCAAGCTGCTTCTGGCGGCGATATTCGGTGACGGCCAGAAACTTTTTGATGCTGTCGGTCATCACGTCGGCGTAAAGAATCACTTCGCCGTGCAAATGGCGCGCGGCGCGGCCGGCGGTTTGAATCAAGCTGGTTTCACTGCGCAGAAATCCCTCCTTGTCGGCGTCGAGAATTGCCACCAGCGAAACTTCCGGCAAATCCAGTCCTTCACGCAGCAGATTGATGCCGACGAGCACGTCGAATTCGCCTTTGCGCAGGGAGCGCAAAATTTCGACGCGCTCGATGGCGTCAATTTCGCTGTGAAGATACTGGACGTTGATGCCGATGCCGCGCAGGTAATCGGTCAGTTCCTCGGCGGTGCGTTTGGTGAGCGTGGTGACGAGGACGCGCTCCTTTGCGTCGGCCCGTTTGCGGCATTCCTCGATCAGATCATCAATCTGGCCCTTGAGCGGCTTGAGCGTGACTTTCGGGTCAATCAACCCGGTCGGCCGCACGACGAGTTCCACGACACCCGTAGGACAGGCATCCTGCCTGTCTCCATTTTTATTTTTCAAGTCAGAGACAGGCGAGACGCCTGTCCTACGTTTTGCACTCTCCCGTGACCATTCCAGTTCCCGTTGGGCCGGCGTCGCGCTGGCGTAAATTGTCTGGCCTTGCATCGTCTGAAATTCCTTGAAGTTCAAAGGACGATTGTCGAGCGCGCTCGGCAGGCGGAAACCGTACTCGACCAAGACCGTTTTGCGCGAGCGGTCGCCCTCATACATCCCGCCGATTTGCGGCACGGTGGCGTGTGATTCGTCAATCACCAGCAGATAATCCTTCGGAAAGAAATCAATCACCGTCGCGGGGCGCGAGCCGGGCGGGCGGCCGGCGATGTGGCGCGAATAATTTTCGATGCCGGAACAAATACCCATTTCCTCCATCATTTCCAAATCATATTCCGTCCGCTGCTTGATGCGCTGGGCTTCGAGCAATTTGCCGTGCTGTTCGAACCAGGCGACGCGTTCGCCGAGCTCTTCGCGGATGGTAACGATGGCGCATTTCATCTTGTCCGCGGTGGTGACGAATTGTTTTCCCGGGAAAATGGTAACCGCATCGGGCAGTTCAATTTTGTTTCCGGTCAACGGTTCGAAGCGCGTGAGCCGCTCGATTTGCTCGCCGAAAAATTCAACGCGCAGGCCGTCCTCGCGTCCGGCGGGCCGGACTTCCACCGTGTCGCCGCGCACGCGGAAATGGCCGCGTTCAAACGCGATGTCGTTCCGGTCGTATTGCAAATCCACGAGGCGGCCGAGGAATTGCTCGCGGGAAATTTCGCTGCCGACCCGGATAGGGATGACCATCGCCTCGTAATCCTCCTTGCTGCCGATGCCGTAAATACAGGAGACACTGGCGACGACGACGACGTCGCGCCGGGCGAAAAGCGAGCTCATTGTGGAAAGCCGCAGCCGCTCAATCTCCTCGTTCCGGCTCGAATCCTTTTCGATGAACGTGTCGGTGCGCGGGATGTAAGCCTCCGGCTGGTAATAATCGAAGTAGGAGACGAAGTATTCGACGGCGTGGTTGGGGAAAAACCCTTTGAACTCGGCGTAAAGCTGCGCGGCCAGCGTCTTGTTGTGCGAGATGACCAGCGTAGGCTTGTCCACGTTTTTGATGACGTTGGCGACGGTGAACGTCTTGCCGGAGCCGGTGACGCCGAGAAGCGTTTGATGCTTCGCGCCGGACAAAATGCCGTCAGTCAGCTTCGCAATCGCCTGCGGCTGGTCGCCGGCGGGTTTGAAAGGCGCGACGAGATCGTACATGCAAGGTGAAGGTAGGTGCGCAACCGGAGAGAGTCAATGAAGCGCCGCCACGTCAAACTTCTCTTTGTTGGAAAGTCCGGTTAGACTGTCTTCCCGTGAAATCCGATTCCTGGCGTCACGGGGTCACACGCTACCAATGGCTGGTGCTTTTCGTCGCATGGCTGGGCTGGGTGTTCGATTCAATGGACTCCACCATCTACGTGCTGGTCCTGCAACCCGCGCTGCATGATCTCCTGCGCTCGCCCGGCGGTGGCCCTGTCACCGCCGATGTCATCGGCTGGTATGGCGGAATCATTTTCTCAATTTTTCTGATTGGTTGGGCCATCGGCGGAGTTGTGTTTGGCGCTCTGGCGGACTATTTCGGGCGGACCAAAGCGCTGGTTTTCTCCATCCTGATTTACGCCGTGTTCACCGGCATGGCGGCGCTGTCGCAAAACTGGTGGCAACTGGCGTTGTTCCGGTTCATCACGGCGCTCGGCATTGGCGGCGAATGGGCGGCTGGCGCAGCGTTGGTGGCCGAGGTGTGGCCGGAGGACAAACGCACCAAGGCCGCGGGCCTGCTGCAATCGGCCTGGGCCGCCGGATTTTTCGTGGCAGCGGTGCTCAACCTGGTCCTGCGCAACTGCAGTTGGCGTTTTCTTTTCGTCGTCGGTGTCGCGCCGGCCATTGTTGCAGTCTTCGTTTTCTTATGGGTCAGGGAACCGGAACGCTGGGTCAAGGCACGCGCGGCAGAGAGGCAGACCGGCGGCCGGCAATCGTCGAAACTGGCGGAGCTGTTTGCGCCGGGGCTGGTTCGTTCCACGCTGGTTGGCTCGGGGCTGGCGTTTGTGGCGGTGTTCGGTTTATGGGGCGCGACGAACTGGACGCCGACACTCATCCGCGCTTTGCCGGACTTGCAAGGCGTGAACGAATCCGGACTGGCGAGCCGTGTCAGCTACGCCACCATGCTGCTGAATGTCGGGGCGCTGGCCGGTTACCTCAGTTTCGGTCCGCTGGCCGACCGTGTGGGCCGACGATGGGTTTTTGCCCTGATGTGCCTCGGCAGCCTCGTGATGTTGCCGGTCACGTTTCTGACGCCGCGGACCTACGCCCAGGTGCTGTTGCTGTTGCCGCTGCTGGGCTTCTTCAACAACGGCATATTCAGCGGCTTCCCGATTTACCTGCCGGAATTGTATCCCACGCGGATTCGCGCGACCGGCGCCGGTTTCTGTTTCAACATCGGCCGGGTGTTGGCGGCCAGCGGGCCGTTTGCGACCGGCTATCTGGTCATGGTGCTGGGCAGTTTTGGCCGTGCGGCCAGTGCCGTGGCCGCGATTTATGTCATTGGACTGCTGATCCTGCCGTTTGCGCCTGAAACCAAAGGCCAACCGCTCCCGGCGTGAGTGTCGAATTTGAAAGGCTCGATAAAAGGTAGGGCGGGCAGTCCTCTGCCCGCCGCTTGGTGAAAGCATTTAGCGACGGCGCGCACGGAGTGACGCGCCCTACCAGAAATTATTCTCGACAAAAGCGGCTGGCGCGAAATAGCGTTTGGTTTGTGGGAAAAATCAAAAACCTAATTTTGGCTTTCGGCTTTGTAGCGAGTTCTTGTACAAATGCTCAAATAAGTCCTGTAATCGACCGGTATTATCATTCCCAAGAATTGATGCCATTCGCTGTTAACACAAATGACCTATCTTGGAAATTTGCACCAATTATGCCGTTCAGAAAAGTGGACTCCGGGAAAATAATTGATTTTACTCTCCCAATCAATGCTCAAAGGAGCGGATGGTTAATACCGCACTGGTCGGACGATTATTTTATCAACGGGAAGGTGCTTTCAATTATAGACGACGGTATTTTAGTCAAATTAGATGAGCCAAGCCTGAATCAGGGTAATGTTGTATTTCTGAAAAATTATCCTCATCAAAAAACCGCTATTGACGGTGATCCAATTTTCGACATTGCCTATCCTTCCACAAATTACACATGTAAATATACCACCGTTCAAGGAAATGAGGCTACTGTTAGATGCTATGACTACGGGGAAATTGTTGTTCCCAACAAGGTTCCGTTCGACGTGGTAAGGATAACGCCGGTGGGAGAAATAGCGGTTACAATAACAAACTTATCAACTGCGAAATTCGGCGAAGCAACGATAACAAATAAGAGTGTTGTGGTTTCCAATATCTCACAAACGGTGAGCGGGACCAATAGTGTGAATAGATGAACTGAATGCACGCGATTGATAAGGCAGACGTTTTGCATCGGCTTTTATCCCGTCGGCAATCTGGATTTAATGTTGATGATCGGCTGATTAAAGAGATTCAAGAGCCGGGCGATCTTTTTCTAATTACCTTAAATACACAGAAAGAATTTCTAAATCTGGTATGGCAATCAATATCGGCCACACGGCCACTAACGCCGATAGGTTCTCCGCGCACCCTTGCCGATTGCGCCTGTCGCCTTAAGAAATTCAACTGGTCATTTTCAGAGTTGCAAAGAAAGGGCTATTCTTGGTTTGGGAAATGCGTTTCGCTAGACGCTCCCTTTGATTTCGCAAAATTTGATTGGATAGCACTCGTTCCAATGGACGAACACGAACGACGAGAAAATCCTTTGGGTAATTACTATATTTTTGATGGGGTTCATAAAACAATTGTCCTCGCAAAAAAATTGCTTCGGCGAGAAATTGAATATAAGCCACTTGAATGTCTATTATTAACGCCAAGAAGAAAATAAATTCAGAAGGTTCTTGCCATTCTTCGCATTTCCGCTATTGTTCATCTTGCCTGAACGCCGCGAGTGCGGCGATTCATTGAGGCTGAGAAAAAACAGTTAAACAAACAACCTAACCGTCAACCTCCGTTGCCGTTTGCAGCGACTGGTCAGTTAGGCAATGGAGCTTCGGTTCCCGCCGTTTGGGTCCCAAGTTCCCGCAGTATCCATAGTCAAGTTATGCTCACGATGGAAGAAGCCATGAAGCAGACCGCAATGCGTTTTGCGGCAGGCGAAATTGTCAAAGGCAAGATCATCGAAGTCCGCCCCAAGGAAGTTTTGGTGGACATCGGCTATAAAAGCGAGGGCGTCATCCCCGGCATGGAATTTGAGGACATAAAAACGCTGAAGGTCGGCGATGAAATTGATGTTCTGATTGAGAAGCTTGAAGACAAGGACGGCATGGTCGTCCTGTCGCACGAGAAGGCCGAGTTCAAGAAAAACTGGGATAAGATCCTCACGATTTGCAATGAGGGCGGCCGCATCTCCGGCAAGGTCAAGTCGCTCGTCAAGGGCGGCCTGGTCGTCAACGTCGGGGTCGAGGCGTTTCTGCCGGCGTCGCAAATTGACATCACCACGCCGAAGAATCTCGCGCAATTCGTCGGCAACACCTACGAGTTCAAGGTCGTCAAAATCAACCAGGAACGGCAGAACATCGTCCTGTCGCGCCGCGAGTTGATTGAGCAGGAGCGCAGCGAACGCCGCGCCCAGTTGCTGGCCGAGATGGTGCCGGGCGACATCCGCAAGGGCACCGTCAAGAATATCACCGATTTCGGCGCGTTCATTGACCTCAACGGCATTGACGGCCTGCTGCACATCACCGACATGAGTTGGGGCCGCATCGGGCATCCCTCCGAATTGCTCAAGATCGGCCAGGAAATTGACGTGGTGGTGCTGGACGTGAACAAGGAGAAGGAGCGCGTCAGCCTCGGTCTCAAGCAGAAAATGGCCAATCCGTGGGACAACATCGAAACGAAATATCCCGTCGGCGCGCGCGTCAAGGGCAGGATCGTCAACCTCGTGCCCTATGGCGCGTTTGTGCAACTGGAACCGGGCGTCGAAGGGCTGGTGCACGTCACCGAATTGTCGTGGACCAAGCGCGTGGCTAGGCCCAGCGACATGCTCAAGCAGGGGCAGGAAATCGAGGCCGTCGTGCTCGGCATCAACCGCGAGGAACAGAAAATCTCCCTTGGCATCCGCCAGCTCGAAAGCAATCCGTGGGACACCGCCGAGCAGAAATATCCCGCTGGCTCGCGCATCAAGGGCAAAGTGCGCAACCTGACCAGCTACGGCGCGTTTGTTGAATTGGAAGAGGGCCTTGACGGTATGATCCACGTGTCCGACATCTCCTGGACGCGCAAGATCAATCATCCGAGCGAGGTTTTGAAGAAGGGCGACGAAGTCGAGGCTGTGGTGCTGGAAGTGGACCGTCCGAACCAGCGCATCGCGCTCGGCATGAAACAGCTCTCGCAGGATCCGTGGGAGAAAATTGACCAGCTCTACAAGGTCGGCGATCTCGTCACCGGCAACGTCACCAAGCTCGCGAGCTTCGGCGCGTTTGTCGGCTTGCAACACGACATTGACGGCCTGGTGCACATCTCACAGATCAGCGAAGAACGCGTGGATAAAATCAAGAACGTCCTCAAGGTAGGGCAGGAAGTCACCGCGCGCGTCGTCAAGATTGACAAGGGCGAACGCCGCATCGGCCTGTCCATCAAGGCCGCCAGCTACACCGAAGAGCAGCTCAAGGAGGAGCAGAAGCTCCTCGACGCGCTCAAACCCGGTGAAGACCTCGTGGCGTTGCAACACGCCTTCGATGCTGCCGACGAGGCGAAGCAGGAATCAAAGGAATAATCGGTGCAACCATTCAACACGCAGGCGGGCCACAACGGCCCGCCTGTTTTTGTTTGGGAGGGTCGCCGTGTCGGCGACCCAAATCTGGGACGGCGGCACGCCGTCCCTCCCAATTTTGTTTTATTCCTTCAGCGACTTGTGCCGGTAGTGCAAAATCTTGAACTCCGGTGTATCCTGGATTTCCTCGACCAGGTCAAACCGGTTTTCAAACGACGGAAAGAACACGTCGCCTTCCACCTCGCGCTGCACCAGCGTGAGGTAAAGGTCGGAACAGCGCGGCAATGCCTGCGCATAAATCTCCGCGCCCCCGCAGATGAAAATGTCGTTGGGAAACTCGTCGGGATTCATTTTGTTCAGCGAGTTGAAAATCAGGATTTCCGTCTCCTGCTTTTCCCCGAGCCTGGTGAAATGAAACTGGTAGGCGCGCTTGAGATAACGGCCGCCGCGCCATTCGTGGTATTGCCCGAAAATCTCCGGATGCTGCTTGATCAGCCGCTGCGGATGCCGCGTGAGCACCATGTTTTTGCGGTTGGACAGCGGATGGCCGAGGCCTTCAAATGTCTTGCGCCCCATCACGACGATGTTGCCCATCGTCATTTGTTTGAACCACTTGAAGTCCTCCGGCAGATGCCACGGGATTTTGCCGTCCGCGCCAATCACACGGTTCAGCGACATGGCAGCGATGGCCTTAAAGTGTTTCACGTCCTTTTTTTAAACCGCAATCGGCGCTTTGATTCCAGGATGCGGATCGTAACCCACCAATTCAAAATCCTCGAATTTGAAATCGCGGATGTTCTTCACCGCCGGACTCAATTTCATCTGGGGCAGCGGACGCGGTGCGCGCGAGAGCTGCAGTTTTGCCTGTTCAACGTGGTTCGCATAGAGGTGCAGGTCGCCGAACGTGTGGATGAATTCGCCGGATTTCAATCCGCAAACCTGCGCCACCATCAGCGTAAGCAGCGCGTAACTGGCGATGTTGAACGGCACGCCGAGGAAAATGTCCGCACTGCGCTGGTAAAGCTGGCAGCTCAACTCGCCGTCGAGCACGTAAAACTGAAACAAGCAATGGCACGGCGCCAACGCCATCTGCTCGAGTTCGCCGGGGTTCCAAGCGGTGACGATATGCCGCCGGCTGTCGGGGTTCTTTTTGATTTGCGCGATGACTTCGTCAATCTGGTTGATGGAACGGCCATCAGGCGTGCGCCAGCCCGTCCACTGCGCGCCGTAAATCCGGCCGAGGCTGCCGTCCTGGTTCGCCCACTCATCCCAGATGGTCACGCCGTGGTCGTGGAGATATTTAACGTTGGTGTCGCCGCGCAAAAACCAGAGCAATTCGTAAATGACGGACTTGATGTGGACTTTTTTAGTCGTGAGTAGCGGAAACGCTTCGCGCAAGGGACAACGGATTTGCGCGCCGAACACGGAATAGGTGCCGGTGCCGGTGCGGTCGGCCTTGAATTTGCCATGGTCGAGGACCTGCCGCAGCAAATCGAGGTATTGAATCATCGCGGAGAAAATTTAACCACGAAACACGCGAAAGACACGAAAAGAAATTTAGCCTTCCCGATCCGCCAATGAATCATTTGGAACAACCTCCACTGTCTCGGAACGATTCAATAACACGTGCCGATGCCCCGACACATTTCCCGCAAGCCAAACCGCCCAATCCGGAAAAACCTTCTCCGGTTTTTTTATTCAAGCCCCGGCCGCGCGTTTGGCCAGAACCGCATCCACAATTTTTTTGGCCAGCGCGGGTTTTTCGGCCAGCGCCTTCTGCGCGGCTTCCTTTCCCTGGCCGATCAACTCGCCCTCGAATTGCAGCCACGCGCCTTTTTTGTCCACGACGCCGTTTTCGATGGCCACGTCGAGAATGCTGCCTTCCTGGTTGATGCCGTGATTGTAAAGGATGTCGAACTCGGCCTCGGCAAACGGCGGCGCGACCTTGTTTTTCACAATTTTCACCCGCACATGATTGCCGACGGCGTTGCCGGCGGCGTCCTTGAGCGTGTCCTTGCGTCGGATGTCAATGCGCACGCTCGCGTAAAATTTCAGCGCCTTGCCGCCGGGCGTGGTTTCGGGGTTGCCGAACATCACGCCGACCTTCTCGCGCAACTGATTGGTGAAAATGCACGTCGTCTTGGACTTGGCCAGAATCGCGGTGAGTTTGCGGAGCGCCTGGCTCATCAGCCGCGCCTGCATACCCATCGTGGCCATGCCCATCTCACCTTCCAACTCGGCCTTCGGCACCAGCGCGGCGACGGAGTCAATCACGACGACGTCCAGCGCGTTTGACCGCGCGAGCGTTTCACAAATCGTCAGCGCCTCCTCGCCGGAATCCGGTTGCGACACCAGCAAATCGTCGAGGTTCACTCCGAGCCGTTTGGCATAGCCCGGGTCCAGCGCGTGCTCGGCGTCAATGAACGCCGCCAAGCCGCCGGCCTTTTGCGCATTGGCGATCACGTGCAACATCAAAGTGGTTTTGCCCGACGATTCCGGCCCGAAAATTTCCACGACCCGGCCGCGCGGAATGCCGCCGACACCAAGCGCCAAATCCATCGCCAGCGAGCCGGTCGGGATGACCTCAATCTTTATGTGCGCGCGGGCGTCGCCCAGGCGCATGATGCTGCCTTCGCCGTAGGTTTTGGTGATAGTGGAGATGGCGGCTTCGAGTTCCCGCGTGTGCGACACGGCAGTTCTGGCCTCGGCGGCGGATTTTTCAGCGGCTTTCGGTGGCATAAAATTTTGTCGGTTGGTTCTTGATTACCGGCCCGCCGACGTTAGTGAATCGGTGGTGAATAGTCAAACGCCGGATGTTCACAAATGACAGAACTGTCATCTGCCGTTCAGCGGGCGTTCATCCTGGTTACGTTTCATAAGTATGCGGTCTTTCAAAAATAACAAACATTGACCGGAACACATTGAAGCGCAAAATTTTCACGAATAACAAACTTGAACGTGCCCATGAAAAAAATTCTATTGCCGGTATTACTCACCCTGGCCGTCGCGGTTTGCCGCGCCGACGGGCCTTATCATTTCATCAAGGAAATCCCCGTCAGCAGCGACGGCTTTTGGGACGGCTTGATCGTTGATTCCGCGGCGCAACGGCTCTACGTCTCGCACGCAACCCAAGTGGTCGTGATTGATCTCGCCAAGGACCAGGTCTGCGGCAAAATCACCAACACACCCGGGGTGCATGACATTGCCGTCGCGCCGAAATTGAATCGCGGATTCACCAGCAACAGTCGCGAAAATAAGGTGAGCATCGTGGACCTGAAAACGTTGCAAACGATTTCCAAGGTGGACACCGGCCCCAATCCGGACGCGATACTTTTTGAGCCGGGACAAAATGAAGTCTATGCGTTCAACGGGCACGGCGAGTCCGCGACGGTGATTGCCGCCGATTCGGGCAAAGTGGTCGCCACGATTCCGCTCGGCGGCAAGCCGGAGTTTGCCGAGGCCGATCCCGCAGCCGGCCGGGTGTTTGACAACCTCGAAAATAAAAGTGAAGTCGCCGTGATTGACACCCGGACGCACTCGGTCACGAACCGCTGGCCGATCGCGCCGGGCAAGGAGGCTTCGGGCATTGCGCTTGACCCGAAGAATCACCGACTCTTTCTCGGCTGCGACAATAAGTTGATGGTGATGATGGACAGCACGGACGGCAAGGTGCTCGCCTCGGTGCCAATCGGGCAGGGCGTGGACGGTAGTGCGTTTGATCCGGGAACCCAACTCGCCTTTGCTTCCTGCGGCGATGGCACCACGACCATTGCAAAGGAAGAAACGCCGGACAAACTCACCCTCGTGCAAACACTGAAGACCGAGCGCGGTGCGCGGACGATGGCGCTCGATCCGGTGACGCACAAAATTTACTTGCCCGCAGCCCAATTTGAGTTCCCGACCAATCAGGTTGCCGGCGCGCCGCGCCAGCGGCCGAAGATGATTCCGGGCACGTTCAAAATTCTGGTGTATGAGATGGACAAATCGCCCGGCCCATAACCATTTCCCAAGGCTGGTTCATGCGCGTGCTGGTGGTTGAAGACGAAAAAAAGACGGCGTCATTTATCCGCAAGGCGCTCCAGGCCGAAGGCTTCGCCGTGGACGTCTGCCACAATGGCGACGACGCCCTGGCCGCGGTGCGCGTCACACCATTCGACGGCATTGTGCTCGACATCATGCTGCCGGGCCGCGACGGCTTGAGCGTGCTGCGCCTGTTGCGTGAGCGCAAAAACGCCACGCCCGTCCTGCTCCTTTCCGCGCGTGGCGAAGTCAATGAACGCGTTGAAGGCCTGAACGCGGGCGCAGACGATTATCTACCCAAACCGTTCGAGCTGGCCGAACTGGTTGCGCGGGTGCGGGCCTTGACGCGGCGGAGCGGCGAGAACAAATCCACCGTCCTGCGCGTGGCCGACCTCACGCTGGACACGGTCACGCACCGGGCGCAACGCGGCGGAACGGACATCGAACTGACCGCGCGCGAATACCGGCTGCTGGAATTCCTGATGGCTTCGGCGGGCCGGTTGTGTGGCCGTATGATGATTCTGGAAAAGGTTTGGGACTACGATTTCGATCCCGGCACCAATTTGGTGGACGTTTACATCAAACGCCTGCGTGAAAAAATTGACGCCGATTTTGAACCCAAGCTGCTCCACACCGTGCGCGGCGCGGGTTACGTGCTGAAGGAGCAGCCATGACCATCCGTACGCGCCTGACCTTGTGGTATGCCGGCGTCCTGACGGTGTCGCTGCTCATCATCGGTCTGGGAACCTATCGCGAACTCTCCGAGCAATTGCGTCGCGACCGCAACCGCAAACCCGCGGAGCACGCCATCGCGGAAACCGGCGAACTGGTTTTGCAGGTCGGGCTGCCGGCGGTTTTGCTGGGTTTGCTCGGCGGCTGGTGGCTGACGCGCCGCGCGTTGTCGCCGGTGGCTGGGCTGACCGAGGCCATCAAAAAAATCCACGAACGCAATCTCCGTGAGCCGCTGCCCCGCACCGGCAACGGTGATGAAATTGACCAGCTCGCGAAGGTCTTCAACGACACCCTGGCGCGGCTCGACGAGTCGTTCAATCGCACCCGCGAATTCACCCTGCACGCCTCGCACGAACTCAAGACGCCCCTCACGGTTCTTTGCGGTGAAATTGAAACCGCCTTGCGCGACGAATCCCTCACGCCCACCGAACGCGACCGGCTCGCCAGCCAGCTCGATGAATTGCGCCGGCTCGCGCGCATTGTGGACGGCCTCACGCTGCTGGCCAAGGCCGACGCCGGGCAGGTTGCGTTGGAGCTGGAACCGGTGCGGCTGGACGAGCTGGTGCGCGACAATTTTGCCGACACGCAAATCCTCGCTGAATCCCAAGGCATCCGGGTGGAACTGACCGCCTGTGAAAAAATCACCGTGCGCGGCGACCGCCATCGCTTGCGCCAATTGTTGCTGAACCTAGCCGACAACGCCGTCAAATACAACCAACCACAGGGCCGCGTGACAATGAGCTTGCGGCGCGCCGGCGACACGGCGGAATTTACCGTTGCGAACACTGGGCCCGGCATTCCGGCGGAGTCGTTGCCGCACGTTTTCGACCGGTTTTACCGCGGCGATCCGGCACACAGCAGCGAAGCGGAAAGCTGCGGCCTCGGCTTGAGCATCGCCAAATGGATTGTTTCAGCGCACAACGGAACCATCTGTATTGAGTCCGTGCCTTCCAAACTCACAACTGTCACTGTGCGCCTGCCACTGGCGCAGAAAAACGAATTTCGATTATGAAGACCGACGTTAATCCCGCTTCGATTTTCCGACGTCGCCGCCCATGGCAGATGCGCTTGTTGCTCGTAGCCGCATTTTTCTTCATTTATCTGACTGCCGGTGTTGGCGCGCGGGCGGGCGACAGCATCGCCACGGCAGGTGACGTTTTGCAGTACGTTCTGCCCGGCGCCGCTGCCGGCTTGACGCTCTACAACAAAGATGGCAAAGGCGCATTGCAGTTTGGCGAATCGGCTGTGCTGACCCTCGGGGTTACCTACGGCCTGAAGTACGCGGTCAACGAAAAGCGCCCCAATGGCGGCAATTATTCCTTTCCTTCGGCGCACACCTCGATTTCCTTCTCCGCCGCCGAGTTCATGCGCAAACGTTACGGTTGGGAATATGGCATACCCGCCTATGCAGCGGCGTCTTTTGTCGCCTACAGCCGGGTGGAAAGCAGGGAGCATTACGCGCATGACGTGATTGCCGGCGCGGGGATTGGCATCGTCTCCAGCTACATCTTCACCAAACCTTATAAAGGGTGGCATGTTCAGGCCGATGCCGATGGCAAATATTTTGGAATCAGGCTCAGTCGCGCGTGGTAAGCACGCAGGTTGTACAATGAAATATCGGAACCAAATAGAAAATGGCGTGAAGCACCGGTTGTTTGTCATGGGGGCCGTTGCCTTGTTCGCCGGTTGCGCCACGTATCATCCGCAACCTATTTCGCCGGAGAAAACGGTCGCCGCCTTCGACGCGCAGTCGCTGGCAGACGAGCATCTGCAAGCGTTTCTCGAAACCAATCATGTTGCCGTTCCCGGTCCGCATGATGCCTGGAACCTCAACGCGCTCACGCTCGTCGCTTTTTATTACCAACCGGCGCTGGCCGAGGCGCGGGCGCAATGGGCATCGGCGCAGGCGGCCAAAATCACCGCCGGCGAACGACCCAATCCATCCGTCGGTTTCACGCCCACCTATGATGCCACCACACCGCCGCCGTGGCTTTTTGGAGTGACTTGGGACATCCCGATTGAAACCGCCGGCAAACGCGGCAAACGCATCGCCGAGGCGGAGCATCTTTCCGAAGCCGCGCGCTGGAATTTTGTTTCCGCCGCGTGGCAGACGCGCAGCCGCGTGCGCGCCGCCTTGTTCAATCTTTACTCCGCGCGTGAAACCGAGGCGCTGCTCGCGCGGCAGGAATCGGCGCAAAGCAATGTCGTCCGTCTGCTGGAAGGCCAGTTCGGCATTGGCGCGGTGTCCAGCTATGAAGTCACGCAAGCCCGCGTCGCGCTGGAAACCACGCAACTGGCGCTACAGGACGCCACCGGCCAACGCCGTCAGGCGCGCGTGCAACTGGCCAACGCGCTCGGTTTGCCACTGCGTGCGCTGGATGGTGTCCGCCTTTCCTTTGCCGGATTGGATCAATTTCCGCTGGAACTGACCAAGCCGGACGTCCGGCGGCAGGCGATTTTGAGCCGCGCCGACGTGCGCGGCGCGCTGGCCGAATACGCCGCCAGCCAGTCCGCGCTCCAACTCGAAATCGCCAGGCAATATCCCGACCTTCACCTCGGTCCCGGTTATGAACTGGATCAGACGGATAACAAATGGTCGCTGGGCGTGACGCTGGACCTGCCCATTCTGAATCAAAACCAGGGACCGGTCGCCGAGGCGGAAGCGAAACGCACTCAAGCCGCCGCGCATTTTCTGACCGTGCAAACCACTGCCATCGGCGAAATTGACAGTGCGCTGGCCGGTTACGACGCCGCGTTGCAAAAGTCGGCGACGGCGCAGGCGTTGCTGGGTGATTTGCAGAAACAATTGGCTTCCGTCCGCGCCCAGGCCCAGGCTGGCGAGGTCGCGCCGTTGACCGTGGCCAACGCGGAAGCCGAATACGCCGTCGGCGCGCAAAACCGGCTCGACGCACTGGTCAAGGCCCAACAGACACTCGGCCAGTTGGAAGACGCCGTCCAAAGTCCGTTGACGCTCGCATCGGAAACCCTCGATGCGGCGCAAAATATTCCTTCCCAAACTGAAAAATGAAACGAAAACAAATAATCATCGGCACCATCGTGGTTCTCTGCGCCGGGCTGGGCGTTTATGCGCTCGTCAAATCCCGCAGCGCGGATTCCGCGTCGGAGGAAGAAGCAACCACGCCCACGGTTGTCAGTGTTCAGGTCGGCGCACTCAGACACATGACGTTGCACCGTTATGTCACCGGCTACGGCACGGTCGAGCCCGCGCCGGCCACGGCGGAACAACCCGCCGCCGGCGCACAACTCGCCGTGCCCACCGCCGGAGTCGTGGCCAGGGTGAACGTTGTCGAAGGCCAGCACGTTGAGCAGGGTGATGTGCTGATGGAATTGAATTCGGGCACGGTCACGGCGGATTACGCGGAACAGGCGGTGGAACGGCAGAAAAAATTATACGCGCAACAAAACACGTCGTTGAAAAATCTGCAGGATGCCGAGGCGCAACTGGCTTCACTGCGCGTCACCGCACCGTTGTCCGGCACCGTCACCCGGCTCAACGTAAAACCCGGCACGGCGGTGGACGTGAATACGGTCGTGGCGGAGGTGATGGATTTGAACCGGCTGGCGGTGAGCGCCAGCATTCCGGCAGCCGAAGCGGGTGAATTGAAAACCGGCGAGGAAGTGCAGGTGTTGACCGAACCGCCGGTGACGACAATGCTATCGTTCGTCAGTCCGGCGGTGGACCCCAACAACGGCGCGGTTTTGGTTCGCACGCTGTTGCCGGCGGACAGCGGATTGCGCCCCGGCCAGTTCGTCTCGTTGCGCATTGTTACGACGGTTCACACCAATTGCCTTGTTGCGCCGGCTGAAGGCGTGGTGACCGATGAAAGCGGCCATAGTGTCATCGCGCTCGTTCACGGTGACGAAGCGACACAGACCCCGGTGCAAACCGGCTTCCGCGAGGACGGCTGGGTGGAAATTGCCGGAACCGGACTCAAGGAAGGCGATTCGGTGGCCACGGTGGGCGCTTACGGGTTGCCGGAAAAAACAAAAATTCGCGCGATGAATCCAAATGGTGAAAAATGAAATTTGGCTCCGGTACACGCTTGCCGTCTTGGACTGCGGTGGCCCTCCACCGCTTTTGGTATTGGCGGCGGTTCGCAAAGCGGCAGAGGACTGCTGCAGTCCAAGATGCTGGCGCGTTGGCGGTTGAGTTGTTCCGAACAAATTTCCAATGACTTCCACCACCTACTCACGCCTTGGCCGGTTCGCCACACGGCACGCGTTGTCCATCACGTTCATCGCGGTGGCGTTGTGCCTGGCGGGCATTTTTTCGGCGTGGCACACGCCGTCCTCGGTGTTCCCGCAGACGGATTTCCCGCGCGTCGTCATCATCGTGCAAAACGGCATCATGCCCGCCGACGAAATGATGGCCACGGTCACGCGCCCCATCGAAGAGGCGATGAAGGACGTTCCGGGCGCGGTTTCCGTGCGCTCCGCCACGGCACGCGGCTCCGCTCAAATCAATATCTTGTTCAACTGGCGCGTGGACATGCAGCGTTCGGAATTGTACGTGCTGGGGCGGCTGGCGGAGATCCGCAGCGATTTGCCGGCCACGGCCGTCACCGAGATTTCACGGGTGACGTTTTCCGCCTTTCCCATCATCGGTATCAGCCTCACCAGTTCCAACCGCGACATCATGGACTTGTGGGAAACCGCCAATTACGAACTGAAGCCGCTCTTCCTGCAAATCCCCGGAGTGGCGCGGGTGGAAATCGTCGGTGGCCACGTGCCGGAATATCACGTCATCGTGGACCCGTTGAAATTGCAGGCCGCCGGGCTTGGCTTGCAGGATGTGGATGACGCGTTGACGAAAAACAACCTCGTCGCACCCGCCGGCATGATTGAGGAAAATTACCATCTTTACCTGACGACCGTGGACGGGCGCGTGCATTCGCCGGAGGACATCGGGAACGTGGTGGTGGCGGTCCGCGGCGGCCATCCGATCTGCCTCAAGGACGTGGCGCGGGTCGGGCGCGGCTCAGAACCGGCCTTCACCGTCGTCACTGCGCAAGGCCGCAACGCCGTGTTGTTGAACATCGTCAGCCAGCCGGACGGCAGCACGCTGGACATTGCGGCGGCGTTGAAGGCGCAACTGAAAAAATTGAAGTCCGAACTGCCACCGGACATGCACCTTGCTTTTTTTTACGATCAATCCCAGTTCGTGCGCGACTCGGTGGGGAGTGTTTGGGATGCTATCATCTTCGGTCTCATCCTGTCGGTGTTCATTCTGTATTTCTTCCTGAAGAACTGGGGCAGCGTGCTGACGGCCATCGTCACCATACCGATCACCGTGCTGATCACGTTCGTCGCCATGAAACTGGCCCACATGAGTTTCAATATGATGACCTTGGGCGGCATCGCGGCCTGCATCGGGCTGATTATTGACAACGCCATCGTCGTCGTGGAGGCAATGTGCGTGAAAATCGCCGCCGGCCGGCCACGACTGGCGGGAATTCAGGAAGCCATCGGCGAAATTCTTTATCCGTTGATTGGTTCAACTCTGACGCCGGTGGTGGTGTTCATCCCCCTGGCTTTTTTGACCGGTGTGGCGGGCGTATTTTTCAGGGCGCTGGCGCTGACGATGGTTGTCTCGCTGCTGGCGTCATTGGTTTTGGCGCTGACGCTCACGCCGTCGCTGGCCGCGTGGTTCATTCGTGAACGCGAAAAAATGGAACACGGCCATGCGCCAGAAGGGTTGGAAGGCGGATTTTTGCTGACGCGGGTCATCCGGATTTATGAGCGCGCCGTACGCTGGGCATTGTGGTATCGCTGGCTCACGCTGCTGGCGTGCGGGTTCGTGTTTGCCGCCGGCATCTTCATTTACCGGCAACTGGAATCTGATTTCCTGCCCGACTTTGACGAAGGCGGCTTTGTGATTGATTACTGGGCACCGCCGGGGACGAGCCTGACCGAAACCTCGCGCATCCTCAATGAGGCGGAGGATATTCTTCGCGCCAATCCGGATATCGAAAGTTACTCCCGCCGGCTGGGCACGGAATTGGGCATGTTTATCACCGAGCCGTATGTGGGTGACTTTGCGGTCAAACTCAAACCCAACCGCAAACATTCGACGGAAGAAGTCATCGCCGAACTGCGCCATGAATTCAACGCACGGTTCCCCATGGTGCGCTGGGAATTCCCCGGCATCCTCACCGACGTGATTGGCGATTTGCAACTGACGCCCAACCCTGTCGAAATCAAGTTGTTCTCACCGGACTTAAAATGGCTGGAAGCCACCGCGCCGCGCGTCGAGTACGAAATCACGAATCATGTCCGTGGCGTCGTGGACTCCTTCGACGGCCTGACCGAGACCGGCCCTTCGATCAATTTGCGCGTGCGCCCCGCCGACGCCGCGCGCTTTGGCCTCACGGCGCAGAACATCGCCGACGCCGCGAACACCGCTCTGCTGGGCCAGGTTGCGTCGTCCGTGCTCGAAGGAGATCGCGTGGTGAACATCCGCGTACTGGCCGAACCGTCGAGCGTCAACCGCATCGCCGCCCTGCGCGAATTGCCCTTGCGCACGTCCAATGGCGCCATGGTGCGGTTGAACCAGGTGGCGGACTTGACGGTAGAACCGGGCAGGGTCGAGTTGCACCGCGACGATTTGCGGCAGGACGTGATCGTTTCGGCGCGGCTCGAAGGCCGCGATTTGGGCAGCGCGATGCGGGAGATTCAAACCAAACTCAGCCAGGACAAATGGCTGCCGCCCGGCACGGTTGCCTACGGCGGCCTTTACCAGCAACAACAGGAATCGTTCCGCAACCTCATGGTCGTCCTGCTCGCCGCCATCCTGCTGGTGTTTACCGTGCTGCTGATTGAATTCCGTTCGTTCTACGAACCCGTGGCGATAGTCTTCGGCTCGGTTCTGGCGTTGTTCGGCACGGTCGCCGCGTTGTGGCTTACCGGCATCACGCTGAATATTGTTTCGTTCCTTGGCGCCATCATCGGCGTGGGCATTGTCGCCAAAAACGGCATCCTTATGCTCGATTTTTCCCGGCAATTGCAGGACGACGGCGTGGAATTGGTAGAGGCGCTGGTGCGCGCCGGCCATCGCCGGTTGCGTCCGGTGTTGATGACGTCGCTGGCCGCCGCGCTGGGAATGTTGCCACTGGCGTGGGGCATCGGCGCGGGCGCAGACATGCTCCGGCCGCTGGCGGTGGCCGTCATCGGCGCGCTGTGCATTTCCGTGCTGTTGTCGCTGGTGGCGACGCCGGTGGCCTATTATGTCCTGCGCTCGTTCAAAAAAGTTTCGCCGCCAGGCTAATCCGAACCATCACGGGGGTGACGATGCGCCCGAATAAGATTTACCGTACGCTGGTTTCTGATTTAATGCCCGGCGCCGCCGCGGAAGGGTGGCTGAGTGGTTGAAGGCACCTGACTCGAAACCGCAGAACGCACTTTTTGCCCATATTGGCTCACTCTCAAAAAGTAAATCTCACCCTCGCAAACATTGGTTTTTTTCGTTTTTGAAGTCTCGAAAAGTTTTCTCCAATTTGGCCGAATTTCACCCATTTTTTTGCCGCGTGTATAAAACGGGCGTGTGAAAAAACAGACTAAAAAATCGCCGATTCTTGCTTTGCCATTGTGCCTTTGGTAGCAGCGTCTAGCCATTGACGTATGAGGCGCATCGGAATAATGTTGCCTGTGCTTAACGTTCAAAACGACGAACGGAATTGAAATGAAACTCGATTCCCCACTTCGTTTGCCATATTCACAGCAATTTAGCCCTGAACAAACACCGCTCAATTCGCTTTTGGCGATTTTACGTCAAAACGCTGGCAAGCCTGCCCTTAAAAACTGTTTTGCCTCTGCGTTCTACAAGACAAAAGCCGATCCTAATAAACTTGCTGGAAACACCCTCATTGCCCTTCGGAATTACCAAATTATTGACGAAAAAAATGTGCTTACTGGTTTTGGTCAAGAATTGCTTGCCAACCAAGGTTCGGCGGAAACGGCTCACGCGCTGTTGGCGAAACAAATTCTTCTGCACTTGAACGGGATTGCACTTGTCGAAACGCTTCGAGAGATGAACAAAGCGGGGCTAAGGATTGATCTTAATACACTACCCGATGAACTAGAACGCAGGGGATTTGTTACCAGCAAAAATTCGAGTGATTTGTCGGGCGTTTTGGGGTGGTTGAGGAAAGCAAAGGTTTTGACAGAATACAAAATTAATTTGCCAGCCTATAAAGCAATTGTTGGGGCGTCTCCCACAACCCTTGATGCCACGAAAAATTTGAACCACGAGCAAATTGCTTTCCTTCGCGGAATGCTCGCGTTGAACATTACAGATTGGACACCATATAACAGCGTCCTAAAACACGCTGAGGCTCTTTATCATGGAGAACTCCAGCCAAATTGGAAGGATGTCGTTGCTAACATTTTGCGTCCTCTGGAACACGCAAAGTTGATTCAAATTCGCAAAAAGGCAAAGGCAGACAAAAAAACACCAGAGGGGCGAGGCGGCAAGGCCACAGACATCAAGCCGACTAAGCTTTTTGAAGATGAATTTGCCGCACCGTTACTTGAAGCCCTTTACCGTTCGGCGGGTTTCACTCAAATGCGTCAAATTCGCAGCAAGCCCCTCAGTGAAATTGTTGCCGAAGTGAAACAGACGGGCGACCAAACTAAACGCGGAACGGCCTTGGAAATTCTTGCAATTCGGCTTTGTCAAATGTTGGATTTGGAATTCATGGGCTGGCGAGAAACAGATGTTGCGATTGCGGGGGGCGGTGAGGTTGATGCAATGTTGCATTCGGCTCGTTTGGTTTATTCCCGCTGGCAAATCCAATGCAAAGTCGGCTCAATTAGCCTTGAAGCCGTTGCAAAAGAAGTGGGAATGCAATCGGTTACATTGGCGAACGTGATTTTGTTAGTAAGCACAGGTAAGGCAACAGACAGCGCACAGACCTATAGGCGGAAAATCATCAGTTCAAGCAACCTTAACATCATATTCATTGATGGAGATGAACTAAACAGAATTGTTAAAGACAGTTCAGTCTTGCTTGAAATTCTCCGAAAACAAGCGCAAGATGCTTTGAACTTAAAGCCACAAGTTGGCGGGCTTATTGGCTCCCCACCACACGAGCGCGACCAGACAGTTCCGATAGAAAAAAAACCAGTAGAGGTTGTAACGGCTGAAAAAAAGGCGGATAAGTTACCCGCCCCTGCTTATGTCACAAAGGCAGGTCAAATGTTTTGCGGAGATGCTTTGACCATTTTGCCAGCCTTGAGCGCAGCAGGACATAGAGTAAAGCTAATTGTTACATCACCGCCGTTTGCACTGTTGCGCAAAAAGGATTACGGCAATGAAGACGCAGATTCATACGTTCAGTGGTTTGAACAATTCATCCCGCTTTTCAAATCCGTTTTAGACCCGCAGGGCAGTTTGGTAATTGACATAGGCGGGTCATGGGTGAAAGGACTGCCAGTAAAATCCACCTATCATTTGAAATTGCTTTTGAAATTGTGCGCCAGTGGATTTTATCTTGCGCAAGATTTTTACCATTACAATCCCTCTAAGCTACCGACACCAGCAGAGTGGGTTACTATTCGCAGAATGCGGGTGAAGGATGCCATCAATTGCGTTTGGTGGCTAACGCTTGACCCATTTGTGAAAGCGGATAACAGGCGAGTTCTAGCACCTTACAGTGACAGCATGAAAGCACTGATTAAGAATGGCTATAAACCCGCTGTCCGCCCCTCAGGACACGACATCAGCGACAAATTCCAGCGCGACAATGGTGGAGCAATTCCGCCAAACCTGCTTGAATTTGCGAACACCGAAAGCAACAGCCACTACATGCGCCGCTGCAAAGAATCAGGCATAAAGTCACATCCAGCACGTTTTCCACAAGCACTGCCAGATTTTTTTATTCGGTTTTTGACAGAATCAAACGACGTAGTTTTAGACCCTTTCAGCGGCTCAAATGTAACAGGATTCGCCGCAGAAAAGTTAGGGCGGCAATGGCTCAGCATAGAACTAAATCAGGATTATGTCGCGGGTTCTAAATTTCGCTTTGAAACGCAAGCTGTTGAGCAAATGCGCACAACTCGCACACACAAAAAAAAGAAGGCAGAAAACGGCAATGAGCAAAAGACGTTATTGCTATAAATACGTCTGGCGGGTTAACGCATGAAACTTGAGCGATTCATTTACATAGACCCTACGGGCATTGCATCGCTTTACGCGCAACTTCGCGGAGAGGATGTTGTCGAAACGATTTGTAGCATGGAACACAGCCGCGCACACGGTTTGAGATTGGCTTTGGCTGCATTTTTAGGCGGGTCTGGCGAATCCTCGAAATCAAAAAAGGAAACACGAATTACAAAAACGACTTTGCGACCAGAGAATATGCTTCGGGAAATTGTTGGTAGCTTACGCGCACAAGGGACGCTTTATTCCTCACTACCCGACGCAACGAAGGCTACCGTTAATTCTCGCTCACCCGTATGGGTCGAGACTCGGCATCCCTTTACAGTGCCGCTGCCACTTGATGTGTTCAACAAAACGAAGCAGGTAGTATTTCTTTCTGGTTTTCCGCCTTACGATAATCCTTCGACGGACACTCCACAGATTTCCATGCCCGCAAATTTGTGCAATTTCCCTTCAGTGCATGACGGTCAACTTTCGCCTAGCGGACATGACGGATTATTATTCACAAAGTTGAATAGCAAACCGCGCACATACTCTATTTTTGGCCAAGTTTTCACGAATGGAGACGAATTTCAAGTAAAGCCCTACGCGATTCGACTCTGATCGCATGAAATTTGATTCGAGTAGAACAACCCACAAATTTTATGAGCGAGCTAATCGGTAAATGGAATTATTACTTTCTGCGCTATGGCGCTGGAACAATTGTCGGCGCTGTGATTGTTGCTCTATTTACCGGGCATCTCGCTCTTGAATGTCCATTTTTCAAAATTCTCTCACCGGATAAATTGAACGGGCCGGTGGTTATGATGTATGTCGTTTTGGGTTTCGCCTATTGCTATATCGCAAGTGCGCCGGGGACGGTTTTCCACGCCGCGCGAGGGTTGTTTTGGAATCAAAACGAAAGAAAAAAATGTCAGCCGCCGAAACCGTGTTTTTGGCTACTGGTTTCGCTCACTCTAATTTTTGCACTTGTTTTGGTTTTGGTAGCCGGTTGCTGTTGTCGTTATCACCATTGTCTTCAAAGTTTCTGCGTTGCAATTCCGCTTGTTTTCAGCGTTGCGATTCTCGCGTTTCAATGGTTGCTTATTGGTTTTACCTTCACGCGCTTTGAACGGGTTAAAGTGTTTTACGAGATGCTAACCGAAAAACGGGCAAAAGGTCTAATAACGAGAAATACGGAACAAAAAACAGAATCAAAAATTGAAAAGACAACGGAGAATGGAAATAAAGTTGGCGAATATGTCGAATCATTTCGTGATTTACGCGAGCATGGTAATGCGTTTGAAATTATTTTTCTTGAAATTGTATTGGCAATAACTTTGTTTGCGTTGAATTACCGCTCGGCTTTGTTATTTATTGTCCTTTGGATTTTTCCGGCGGCGCTTTGCTGGACTGTCGGCACGTTGCTTGAATTTCGTTTCTTAGAACCGCCAAGCACGCCGCCAAACTCGACAAATAATCAAAATCCTTCGCCGGAATGTTGAGAAGTGTAATTTTCGGGAGTATGTACTTAACGCAAATGGGCCAAGATGCAGAACCCGATTGGTGGCCAATGGATGGCCAGCCCGACCAAATAATCGGCGTGCCATGCTCGTTTTTTGATTGATTTGCGTTAAGTACATACTCCCGGTAATTTTTTCAATTGGACTGCAAATGTCCAAGTGCCTGAATTAAAATTCGGCAAAAATATGTGTGGACGCTATTCCGCCGCTGGCAATTTATCTGAATTGGCAAAATTGATTGATTTTATTTGCCGCGCCCCATTTTTCGCTCCGCGTTACAATATCGCCCCGCGCCAGCAAGCCCCGGTGATTATTTTGGAGAATTTCCAGCCGGTTTTGAAATTGATGCGCTGGGGCTTAATTCCGTCATGGGCAAAAGATGAAAAATTCGGGGACGGCATGATTAACGCCCGCGCTGAGACAATTTCCGAAAAAACCAGCTTCAAAAAGCCGTTCCACCGGCAACGGTGTTTAATTCCCGCCGATGGTTTTTTTGAGTGGCAACACGGCAAGCGGGATTTAACGCCATTTCGATTTACGATGCGGGATAATTCTTTTTTTGTTTTGCGGGAATTTTTGAAAAATGGGTTCGCTCTCCAAAATCCGGGGAATTTATTTTTGACACCGATCTGGACGCGCCGCCGCCGTCACAGGGAATCGAGACATTTTCGATTATTACAACAACGGCAAACGAAATGGTCGGCGCGGTTCACGAGCGGATGCCGGTGATTATTTCGCCGGATTATTATTTGCAGTGGATTGATAACGAGCGATACGGCGGGGATTTTGTGAAATTCCTTTTGCGCCCCTATCCCGCTGAGGAAATGGCCTGCTACCGGGTTTCAAAACTGGTGAATAACGCGAAGAACGATTCGCCGGATTGTTTTTCACCCGGTTAATTTTCGGAATTTCACCGGAAAACAACCGCTATTATGGGGGATTAACCGGCAATTTATTACCGGGGAAAAATCAATTTAATTTCGGTTAAAGTCGGTTTTCACCCAATTATTGAATTTCCGATGCCGCCCGGTTTTTTGCCGTTAGATGCTAAAATGGGCAAACGTGAGAACGGCTAGAGCTAAAACTTAACCGCCCGGCGCAAACGTGAGGACGGCTAGAGACAAAATCAGCAAGGCAATTTTTCGGCGTTATCCGGCAGAACCGCCCCAAGACCGCGCCGGGATAGACGGCGGCGGGGCCGGGGCCGGGGCCGGGGCCGGGGCGCGGGCGCGGCAGTAGCGCGGTATTCCCCGCATTTTTCGCGGGTCACAGCGGCAGCGGGCGCGGTTTCCGCCGCGATTTTGCGGTTCAACCGGCGATGAGTGCGGTTTTCCGCCGCATTTTCCCGGTTCGCTGTGGCAGTGTGCGCGGTAACAACAAACGTTTGACAACTACTTTCGCCAGACGCATAAATTCATCAAATGAAAATCCGTCCTGATTTTGAGAGTGTAAGTTCTGAGCTTACACGTTTATTGGTATATTCATCACAAGCTCATGAATTCAATGTCCACGACTGGTCACATCTCAAAAACAAAGAAGACTATAGATGCGTATATGAACTTGAAGGCGAATTGCGGTATGCGTATGAAAAAATTTACAGCACAGGTCGAAATTGCGCGATCTGGATTTCTAGGCATTTTTCAGAATTCAATGATGTTGGATCATATCCCACGCTCAAATCGTATGTTGAATCGTTTGCAAATTCGTGGGTATATCAGGTCGAAGAACTAAAAAAACAAACGCAGCACGCCAAGGATTTAATCAAAAAAAGGGGCGGGCCTTGGGCCATTGGGCAGATGATTTGCATTTTTGATTCGGAAATTTCCATTTTAGAAGCTACAGCAGTTTTAATTGAGCAGCTAAAGGAAAGTGATCTATACAAGAGGGAGTCAGGGCAGAGCACGAAAAATGATAATTCTAATAACCCCATGAGTCATAACATCGTTTTTAACAGTCCAGCGAACGTTCAGATAGGAAATCAGAATACTCAATCCGTTATTCAAACGTTCAATAGCATAATCGAAAAAATTAATTCCTCTACGGCGACACCGGAGCAGAAAGCCGAGGCAAAATCTTTACTAAAGGCATTTATTGAGCATCCGCTAGTAGCATCGGTGATCGGTGGTGTTGCCGGTGGCTTGGTTGGTTTAGCGACTCACTAATCGGGTCGTGGAATGCGTTTATCATCACGTCGCCACTCGGCCAGTTGGCCAAAACCCGGCAAGTCCGATACTGAAAATTGTTGACGAATTTTAATAGCGGGTGTTGGCTCTGGAAATGACACCGAAACTCAAATTTTGGCTTTTCGATAATCATTGGGTTATTTCGTTCGTATTACTGCTCGCCATTTTTGTCACATGGGCCAGCGTCGGCACGCCGCAAACGTGGAGTTTTCTTTGCCCGGCTGTTGGCACAGTGCTCGGTCTTAGTTATTTTGCGTTGAAGCAACACTTGGAGGAAATTCGGCTGTTCAAAGAGCTATTTTGTTCATTCAATGCTCGTTATGATGCCAGAAACAAGCGATTGTATGCGTTGCTCGATGCACCGCCTGAACAACGACTGACTCCCGATGAGATCAAGCTTCTTTACGATTACTTCAACCTCTGTGCAGAGGAATATCTGTATTATCGCAAGGGCTTCATCTACCCGCAGGTATGGGACGCATGGCTGAACGGGATGGTAATTTTCTTCAGAAATTCACGGATTCGCTTACTGTGGGAGAAAGAACTTCAGACTAACTCGTATTATGGTTTTACAATAACTTGCCTTCAATGTGCGGCCCAACGACTTGCCCGTGCCGAACTGAAAGAACAGCAACACTGAGTTAGGACACTATGACAGTTCCCACAAATCCGCTAGGCCGCCGTTGTCACTGACAATGGCTTCGCATTGCTCTTTATTCACGCCCGGCCACTTCGTGACGGATTGAACCGGCACCGGGTTGGTTTTTGGCTGCCATGCACAAGGGATAGAGTTTTGAACGGCGGCAATTTTCGCAGATTGGCCTTTATTTTCACGCGGTAAAATTAGCCGCCAAAAATTGTCTCCAAAAATCCTTTTGGCTTTTCAACGACGTTAAACTTTGGCTTGTATTCGGCAATGACGGCGTTTTGAAGTTCAATGGCCTTTCCCGCTGGTGTGCGGATCACCGCGACTTCGACTTTTGAGACGGGAAAAGTCGGTCCGGCGGTCGGACCCGTCCACCGTTGGAAATGGCGAAGCAAGGTTGAGTAAAGCCGATTCGAGTGCGATTCGCCGACATATAAAACGCTTCCCAAAAATCCGCGTTCGCGGACGACATAGACGCCGGACTTTTCCTTTAACGCCTTCACCCATCCGGCGACGGCGCGGCCTTCCTTTACTGGTCGAAATTCCAAGCTCATATTTTGCGCGTGATTTGTAAGATTTTCATTCCAGCGTGGATTTGAGAAATCTTTCGATTTCAGCGGCGGGAATGAGTTTGTGCCGCAAGGCCGTTGAACTGCGAAGCAGGCCGCGTTTAAGCAGCCTGTGAACCGTGATGTAGCTAACGCCGAGTATCTCGGCGGTTTCTTCCATCGTGTAGGCCAGCCGCGGCAATGTTTGGCTGGCGTTATCTGTCGTTTGATTTGGCAATATATCTTCTGGCATATTGCCTATATTGCGCCCTCTTTTCCTGAATGCTACGATTCAATAGGCGTCGCGCCTATTTTATCATCCTAGAAATCAACTTCTTCTGAAAAGTCGTCGTAACCCTCATAAAATCCCATTTCTTTTACCATTTCATCTTTCTTAGCCATCGCAATTTTGAACTCTGACAGAAATTGAGCGGCCATGTCCTCAGCTTTGCTCGCCATTCCGCGTTGGCTATCGTCCATGCCACTGATTTCATTTTGCCTCATGTCTAAAAATTCAATGTAAAGCCATGATGGAGGCTTATTCGCTGGCTTTCCCTTAAGTGAGGAACTGCCAGAAATTTTCTGGACGTTGCGGTGTTGGGTTATGTATTCCAGAAATGCTTTTATTAAAGTCCGGTTGCTTAATTGCAAATTCCATTGGAGATGAGGACGCGCGCTAGTCCATCCGATTTCTTCCTGCTTCTGCAAATCAAAAACCACCCGATTAGGAAACTCGTTGGGGTCTCCCCATGCTATAGCGGTAGCAGTTTTATTCTCACGACCTAAATGCAAATAATTTTCCTGATACTCACCAGCGTTTGGAGACCGGCGCATGAGTTCATAATTGCGGGCGGCCAACTCATAGCCGAAAAGTTTAATTCGTTCCAAATCCGCGCGATTTTCTTTGCGTTTCCACCACCACAAGTTTTCTTCAAGTTCTTTAAGGGTGAGCAATTTGTCTTTCATGGGATAAATCCGGTTTAAGTTTTATGACATTCGGAGCCTGATCTTTTGAAAAGACCACCCGTTGCGCCATCGCAACAGAATGTTGGTCGCGCAAATGTCCATAGACTTTCATTGCCAACGCGCCGCCGTCACGATGTCCAAGCCAGCGGGAAACCGTCGGAATGTCCACGCCGCTTTCAATGCAGCGCGTGGCGAACAAATGGCGCAAATCGTGATGCGTTATGCGTGTTGTGCCAACCGTCTTGCACGCTTTATTCAAACTTTGTTGGCACTCACGAATTTGCATAACGGCCATTTCTGGGGCTTCGTCTTTTCGCTCTGCGCGCAGCCGTTCTAACAAGGCACGCATTTCGGCAATCATCGGCACGCGCCGGGGATCGCCATTTTTTGTGATTCGCAAAAGAATTTCACCGCGCTTAAAATCGCAATCCGCCCAAGTAATGTTTGCCGCCTCGGTCTTTCGGAAACCACCGTATGCAAGGAAGCGAACCAGATCGGCTGCAAGGTAGCAGGAATTAACCTTGCCGTTTTCAATCGCAGCAACCAAGTCAACAAATTTTCCGAGTTCCGGCAGTTTAAGTGATTTCGGCCTTATGGCACTCCGTTGAATCACAGTGGCCGGGTTTTCGTAACGGGCACCTGCATCGCAAGCAATCTTCATTACTTGGCGCAGGACGCTTACCGTATTATTGAAGGAACTTGCACTGGACGTTTTGCGGTAATTTCCAGCCCAATTCAGACAATCGGCTTTGTTAATTTTGGCAACGTCCAAGCCTTTAAGTCCCGGCCATGATTTGAGCAACGCATTTACCCGCTCTTTGTAAAACTCTTTGGTGCGTGGTTTAAGCGTGTAATTATCCTCTAGGCGGTTTAAGAAGATTTGTAACGCATCGCCGAATTTCATTTTGCCGCGCGCTTCAGCTTTTAGACCTTCAGCTTTTTTCCGCTCCTGTTTCATAAAATCGCCAAGCCGAAGCTCCGCGACAGTTACGCGGTCTGTTTTTAGCGATCTTTGAATCAGCTTGCCCGCTGCGCGAAATCGTGCGTAAATTTGTCCTGATGGAACGTAGCGAACAAGATATGGCTTTATTTGCACCCAGTTTGACTGGCTCAATCTCTGTTTCATTGAGCCAGTATAAAAAATGCGTGTTAAACTGTCAACGTTGTTTCTTCAAATCCATCGTAAGTTGTTGTAAATAAACGAGCGGAAGGGTGGCTGAGTGGTTGAAGGCACCTGACTCGAAATCAGGCTTAGGGGTGACCCTAACGTGGGTTCGAATCCCACCCCTTCCGCCAGCCTTCGCTCGCCGCGAAGCAAGAGCGAGGCTGCCTCGCCGAAGCGATAGCGTAGGCGGGCCGGAGACAAAAGCCAAAGAGTGAGCACTGCGAGCTACGGCTCGGCAAGCCAGCTAAATCTTCAAGCCCCCCGATTTTCAGCGAGTTCGACAAAATTCCCCGCCCGCGGTAAAATCTCATCGTGACCGAACTTCAAGTCAGCGGCATGAATTGCCAGAACTGCGTGCGGCACGTGACCCAGGCCATCCAAAGTGTGCCCGGCGTCCAGAGCGCCACCGTTTCATTGGAAAACAAAAATGCGACGGTGCACTGGAATTCCGGCGCACAACCGGATATCCCTGCCATCATCGAAGCCGTCAAACGAGCCGGCTACGAAGCGAAGGAATGGATGCCGCGCTGAGTCCCGCAACGCGGGAGAAGGCGGGCTCGAGGCGAAAGCCAGGAGTCAGCACTGCGAGCCACGGCTCGGCAGGCCAGCGTTAGCTTCGCCCCGATTTTCGGGCGCATTCGACAAAAAGCCGCGCCGGCGATAAAATCTCACTGTGACAAATCTGCAAGTCAGCGGCATGAGTTGCCAGAACTGCGCGCGGCATGTGACCGAAGCCATCCAAAGCGTGCCCGGCGTCCGCAGCGCAATGGTATCGCTGGAAAGCGGACGTGCCACGGTGCGTTGGGACGCAAGCACCCCGGTGAATGTCCCCGCCGTCCTGTCCGCCATCGCCGCAGCCGGCTACGCAGCCAAACCGGCCGAAGCCGCCGGGCCGGATCATGGCGAACCGCGTCAATCCCGCTGGCGATGGAATCTGCTCCTTGGCGTTGCGGTCACCATCACGCTGATGTTGGGCGAGTGGGTTTTCGGCCTGGGAGAGAAGCCGTGGTTTCAATGGCTATCCTTCGCGCTGGCCGGCGCGGTGCAGATTTTCGCCGGCGCGCAGTTTTACCGCGGCGCATGGAACCAGCTCAAAATCGGCAGCTCGAACATGGACACGCTGGTCGCGCTCGGCTCGACCACCGCGTTCGGCTATAGCGCCTGGGCTTTGCTGGGCGGCGCAGTTGGTCACGTCTATTTCATGGAAGCCGCGGCCATCATCACGCTTATCAGCCTTGGCCACTGGCTGGAAGCCCGCGTCAGCGACAAAGCAAGCGGTGCGCTGAAATCGCTGCTGAATCTTGCCCCGCAAACCGCGCGGCGGATTCCCAACTCCGAACTCCGAACTCCGAACTCCGAAATTGAAGTCCCAGTTTCCGAATTACAAACCGGCGATCTCATTGCCCTGCGCCCTGGCGACCGCGTGCCGGTGGACGGAATGGTGGTCGGAGGCGATTCCGCCGTGGACGAAGCGATGCTCACCGGCGAATCCGTTCCCACCGACAAAAAAAACGGCAGCGAATTGTTTGCCGGCACGGTGAACTTGAATGGCCGGCTCGTCATGCGCGTGACCGCCACCGGCGAAGGCACCGTACTGGCGCACATCATCGCCGCCGTGCAACGCGCCCAAACCAGCCGCGCCGACATCCAGCGCCTCGGCGACCGCGTAAGCAGCGTCTTCGTACCCGTCGTTGTCGTCATCGCCATCGCCGCCGGGTTTTGGTGGGGACTCGCGCCGGAATCGGCGGGCAAAATTCATGACGCGCTGGCACAAATTTTCTGGCACGCGCATCCGCCCATCGGCGCGGCGGCGGGTTTCATTATCGCGGCGGCAATTTTGATTGTGGCATGTCCCTGCGCGATGGGTTTGGCCACGCCCGCCGCCATCATGGCGAGTGCCAATGCCGCCGCGCGCCGTGGAATTTTGATTCGCGATGGCGTGGCTTTGGAAAAAGCCGGCAAAATCACCGCGGTGATTTTTGACAAGACCGGCACGCTGACCGTCGGAAAACCGGAAGTGGCTGAGGTTTGGGAAAGAGAAGAACGTAGGACAGGCGTCCCGCCTGTCTCAAATTCAAATGCACCAATGAAATCAGAGACAGGCAGGATGCCTGTCCTACGATTGGTTGCCGCTTCGCTTGCGCGCCACTCCACTCATCCCATCAGCCAGGCCGTAGCCGCGTCTCGTCAGAGCGCGGGCGACCGCGTTTTTACAAACGCTGCTACGCTGAATGACTGGAAAGAAATTCGCGGCGCAGGTGTGATGGGGAACATCGAACTCCGAACTCCGAACTCCGAACTCCGAATTCAAACTGCCCGATTGGGTTCGTTGCGGTGGTTGAAAGAGTCGGGTGTGGATTTGGCGGCAGGTGAAAAATTCATTGCCGAATGGTCGGGACAAGGCGCAACCATCGTTGGATTGGCGGCGGACAAGAATTTGCTTGGCCTGTTCGCCGTGCGCGACTCGGTGAAACCGAACGCGGCCAAGGTCATCGAGCAGCTTCAAGCACAGGGACTTAAAACTTTTTTGGTTACAGGCGATAATTTTTTGACTGCCGCGAGCATCGCGAAACAGGCCGGCATCGCGGGGGAAAATGTGTTTGCCGAAATCCGGCCGGAGCAAAAGGCCGAATTTGTGAAAAAACTTCAGGCGCAGGGCGAACGCGTGGCGTTCGTGGGCGATGGCATTAACGACGCGCCGGCGCTCACGCAGGCCGACCTCGGCATCGCCGTGAGCCGCGCCAGCGACATCGCGCGCGAGGCGGCGGACGTCATATTGCTGAAATCGGAAATCGAGGCGGTGCCGGAGGCGCTCGGACTGGCGCGGGCGACGTTGCGGACCATCAAACAAAACCTGTTCTGGGCGTTTTTCTACAATGCGCTCGGCGTGCCGCTCGCTGCGCTGGGATTCATCAGCCCGATTTTCTGCGCGGCGGCGATGGGCGCGTCGGACTTGATTGTGATTGGCAACGCGCTGCGGCTGCTGCGGTGGAATAAGTAAGATCGCAGCTGATTTTCATGCGGCCAATTCAGCGCCGTAGGCGCGACAACTTTGTATTCCATTGGCCCACAAAAACAAGCTCCGTCAGGAGTGGAATATTCTCGATGCCGTTCCTATGGAGCTATTTTTTTGGAATTTTTCTACAAATATGCCGCGCCTACGGCGCTTGTTTGTTCCTGTTCACTTCTGCAACGCCGCTCGACAAAGCTTTTCCTTCACGCCATGCTGCGGTCATGGCATTTGAATCGGATTCGCCGCTCGACCGGCTTTGGCAGGAATACGGCCGGGCGTTTCAGGAATGGGATGACCTCACGCTCGCGCGCTGGCTCGCGCAAACGCTCGGCGAACTGGAAGGCAAATCGTGGCGGTTGTCGCATCCGCTCGTCGGCGCTTACCGGCTCGCCGCGCAACTGGCGCATGACCGCCAGATCTGGTTCAAGCGGTTGGCCACGCCGCCCGCCGCCTATGCTGAATCGCCGTGCTGCCGCGCCCCGTTCCTGCCGCTGCTCACGCGCGACGTGCGCGAGTCCGGCCTCATCTGCCAGCATTGCAGCGAAGCGCTCGTGCCGTTCGAGGAAATCCCCGCCGAACTGCGCGCCCGACTCGAAACCTGGGCGCAACAATACGAACCCGTCCACGCCGTCGCGCATTGGGATGACCGCCAGCGCCGCCGCGTGGGGAATTACGATGCCGCCTACGAAAATGCCGCGCAACAGGCCGAACAATTGCTCGCGCGCGCCGGACGCGAACTGGCGCCCACGTTGTTGAATTTTTACGCTGCCGCCGTCTGGGAGGACGAGGATGAATGCCTGGAAGTGCGGCCGGAAGACGTGGCGATATGATTTATGATTTGCGATTTACGATTGACGATTTCTCCCGCAACTTGGGCGCATTGCGCAAATCGTAAATCGTAAATCAAAAATGATAAAATGGCTTTTCAAATGGTTGTTCCGGCTGTTCCTGCTGGCGGTCGTGCTGGTGGTCATCCTGTTGCTGTCGCTCAACTCGATTCTGCGCGTCGCGGCGGAACATCAAATCCGCGCGCAGACCGGCATGGACGCCGAAATCGGGAAGTTTGCCGTCGGCCTCGTCGAACCGACGGTGGAGATTCAAAATCTCAGGCTCTACAATCCACCGGACTTTGGCGGCACGCCGTTCCTGAACATCCCGGAAATCCACGTTGAATACGACCGCGCCGCGCTCGCGCGCCGCGAGATTCATGTCACGCTCATGCGTTTCAATTTGGGCGAACTCGACATCGTGAAAAACGAGGCCGGCCAGACGAATCTCTTTTCGCTCCACGTCCCGTTGTCGGCGAAAAAGCCCGGCGGCGGCGCGGCTCTGTTCAAAAGCCAAACCGGCTACGACTTCAAAGGCATTGACGTGCTGAACGTTTCCATCGGCAAGGTCAGGTTCATTGACCTGAAAGACCAACGAAACAACCGCGAGCAGACCATCGGCATCGAAGATCTACCGGTTAAAAACGTGAAGTCGGAAACCGACCTGGCCGGTCTGGCCGTGCTGGTAGCGTTGCGCGGCAGTGATTTTTTTGCCTCGCTGCTGGCGCCGCCAAAACCGGGAGCCGGTGGAAATTGATTTTTGCATTTTCCGCACAGGGACTTGGTCGCATCAGATGCGGACTTGAAGTGAGTTTCATCACACGGTAGATTGCAGGCATGAGTGCAAATCAGCTTGCCGCTGTTATCGAGAGCAACCCTGAGATTCAGGGTGGCACACCGGTTTTTCGCGGCACGCGCGTGCCGGTGCAAAGCCTTTTCGATCACCTTGAAGCCGGAGATTCCATCGAATCTTTTCTTGAAGGATTTCGCAGCGTGAAGCGTGAACAGGTCATTAAACTTCTCGAAATTTGTCGCGCTGAAACACTGGCGCCCGCCATCTGATGCGGATTCTCCTCGATGAAAACCTGGACTGGCGCTTGAAACGTTCCTTGCCTGATCACGAAGTCGAGTCCGTGCAGTTGAATAATTGGGCCGGTATCGAAAACGGTGAACTGCTCGTCCGCGCCGAAAAATCCTTCGACGTGTTCATTACGATGGACGGGAACATCCGCTTCCAACAAAGCATCGCGAAGTTGCGACTTATCCTTATCACCCTCCGCGCGCCAAGCAACCGCCTCGCTGACACGGCACCGTTGATGCAAAAAGTGCTGGGCGCGTTGCCCGGTTTGCTCCCGGGAACTTTGACCGTGATTTCATAAAGACGGACTCACCTGCTACTTTTGCATTTTCCGCGCGCGGATTTTTCCCTAACCTCGGCGCGTGCATCGTGACCCGCTCAAAAACGCCGTTCGCCTCGTCGTGAAACTCGGCACCGGCGTGCTCACCGACAGCCGCAAACAGCCTGACCCGGCGCAACTCGAACAACTCGTCGCACAGGTCGCCGCGCTGCGAAAATCCGGCAAGGAAGTCGTCCTCGTCACCAGCGGCGCGGTCGGTGCCGGCATGGGCGCGCTCGGCTTGGAGAAACGCCCGACGGAACTCGCCGAAATGCAGGCCTGCGCCGCCATCGGCCAGTCGCGGCTCATGGCCACGTATGCGGAATTGTTCGCCCGGCACGGTCTCCACGCCGCACAGGTGCTGCTCACGCACGACGACCTCGAACATCATGAACGCCATCTCAACGCCCGCAACACGCTCGTCACGCTGCTCGACCGCGGCGTCGTGCCCATTATCAACGAAAATGACGCTGTGTCGTTCACCGAAATCAAATTCGGCGACAACGACACGCTCTCCGCGCTGGTCGCGTCGTTGTTGCCCGCTGATTTGCTCGTCATTCTCACGACCGTGGACGGCGTCATCGAAAATTTCGGCAAGGCCAATCCCAAAACAATAGCGGTCGTCGAGAAGATTGATTCCGCGCTGGAGAAGCTCGCGCGCGGCACGGACAGCGACACGGCCGTCGGCGGCATGAAATCAAAAATCGAAGCGGCCAAAATCGTCGTGCGCTCCGGCATCCCGCTCGTCATCGCGTCCGGCAAAAAGAAAGACGTGCTGGCGAAGATTCTCGGCGGCGAAGACGAAGGGACGCTGTTTGTCCCGGAACCCAAACGGTTGCAGGGCCGCAAACGTTGGATTGCGTTTTTCCATCATCCCCAGGGCGCGTTGTTTGTAGATGACGGCGCGAAACACGCGTTGCGTGAAAAGGGCAGGAGCCTGCTGCCGCCGGGCGTGGCGCGGTGCGAAGGCGAATTCGCCGCCGGCGACGTGGTGCGGATTTGCGATTTGGACGGGACGGAATTCGCCCGCGGCATCGCGCGGTTCGATTCCGCCGCCGTGCGCGCGCGCCAATTGCCCAAGGAGGAACTTGTGCACCGGGATGATTTGGTGATTCTGTAGCCGCGCTTGTAAAAGCGCGGTCGTATTCCGAAATTTTCCCGCACTCTCACGAGCGCGGCTACAGTTGAAGTGAAAAAGAAAGCTGCCATCAATGATTTGCTTCGAGTCATGGCACGGCTGCGCTCGCCCACGGGCTGTCCGTGGGACCGCGAACAAAGCCACCGGACGCTGCGCCGCCACGCCATCGAGGAGGTCTATGAATTGATTGACGCCATCGAGGTGGGCGACGACCACGAGATGGCCGAGGAACTCGGCGATTTGCTGCTGCAAATCGTTTTTCATTGCCAGTTGGCGCGCGAACGCGGCGCGTTTGACTTTGAAGAGGTTTGCCGCCTGCTCGTGAACAAGCTCATCCGCCGCCACCCGCACGTCTTCGGCAAAACCAAGGTCAGAAGCGTGGACGAAGTCTGGGCGAACTGGGAGAAAATCAAGCACGCCGAAAAACATGGTACCAAACATGCGCGCCATTCCGCGTTCGACGGCATCCCGAAACATCTGCCCGCGCTGCTCCGTGCCGAGAAACTCGTGAAAAAGGCGCGCAAAGTCTTTGCCGATGGCCACCAAGCAGACAGCCACCGTTCAAAACGCCGGTTCACGAAAGCAGTGCTCGCCAGAGAACTTTTTGAACTTGCGGCGTTGGCCCAAACCCGCGGCTGGTCGGCGGAGGAATTGTTGGGCCACGAAGTCAAAAAGCGCGAACGCGAATTCCGGCGGAACGAAGCCGGCTCGCGCAAGACCTGAACCTGAAAACCGAAATTGAGATGGGGAGCGCACGCGCCCCCGCGTGCCGTTTTCCGCGCCCTCGCGGAAAACATCAAATGCATGACAAACGCGTGGCGCATGCGGGCGGAACCGTGCCAAAAGGGCTGGACGCGGGGCGCGTCCAGTCACACCCGATGGCGGGTGTGCTCCCCAACTCCGGTTTTCGGGATTAAGCGGGCGTCGGCCACGACACAAGCGCCGGTCTCCAACCCGGCGCTTTCCCTTGCATTCCTGCATCCTGCCGGGCCGGAGGCTGGCGCTCCAACCATGGAACCAAGACCCGAAACCCTGGGTCCAAGAGCCGAACTTCCGCAGGTGTTGGGCCGATTTGAATTGTAGCGTCGGCTGTCTCAGCCGACAGTGCGCTGAGGATCAGCCTTCGCTTGGCTGCGGCGCGACCAGCAGCGCAATCAGCCCATTGCCAGGTCCTGCCCGCATTTGACAACCCACGCAACCGGCGCGATTCTTTGGTGTTGAACTTTTAGGTATTGATTTTATGAAAACGCAAAGCCTTCAAAGTTTGGTCCTGACCGTCACCACCATCGCAGCGGCGGCACTGCTGACCGGCAGTGTTGCGGCCCAGGATTCTTCCACGTCCACGACTGCCGCACCGGCCACGACCGCCGCCCAACCGGCAGCCGCCAGCCAGGCCGCACCGCAATTGTCGTATGGCGTGGCGGAAGTCATGCAACTCGCCCGCGCGAACGTCAGCGAGGATGTCATCGTCAATTACGTCCAGAATTCCCGCAACGGTTACGGCCTGGACGCGAACCAAATCCTTTACTTGAAACAGCAGGGGATTTCCGATCGCGTCATCAACGCCATGTTGGACCAGCGCGGCCGGCTGGTGGCAGCCCAAACCGCGCCGCAGCCGAATAATTCGGGCGCCTACAGCAGCCAAATTCCGACCACGACCCCGCCACCCTCGGTTTCTTATGTCCAGACAGCTCCGCCTCAGACGGTCTATGTCATTCCTGATACGCAGACGTATGATTACTACGCTTATTCCTACCCGTACTACTATCCATACTACGGCTACTACGGCTGGCCCGTGACGTTCTCATTTGGCTGGGGCGGTTACTACGGTGGCGGCTATCGTGGCGGTTATTGGGGCGGCTATCATGGCGGCTGGCACGGTGGCGGCGGCTGGCACAGCAGTGGTGGCGGTGGCTGGCACAGCAGTGGCGGCGGTGGCTGGCACAGCAGTGGTGGTGGCGGTGGCGGCTGGCATCACTGATAGGGAACGCCGGACATGATTTTACCGCGGATCCTGCAAATGGCGCGGAATTTGATAATCCGCTAATTTCGCCAATGGCCGCGAACGGTTCCACAAAAAATCAATTCGTGAGAATTCGCGCAATTGGCGGATGAATTTCCTTTGTTCCCGCGTGCCGCTTCTGTTCATCATTTCGAGGACCAGCCTTCGCTCAGAAGCTTCCGCCGTCGCCGAGGCTTCCAACTTCGCTGAAGCTACGATGGACAAGATGGCGGACAGGCCGTGCTTAAAAAGCCCTGGCGTCTTTGCGTCTTGGCGTGAGGTTCGGTTTTGGTGAAACATTTCGAGGACGAGCCGTCTTCGCTACGCTTCGCCGCGCCAAGGAACGAGGACGAGGAGGAGGGTCGGAGGGGCGAGTTACACGAGTCCCAAACTGATTTGCTCCGAACCCGTTTCCCCAGACCCCAAACGCCAGATGCCAGACCCCAACACGCCAGTGTTTCCGCTTGATCTGGATCGGCGATCTGATCAATTGATCCGGGCGTGCCGAAAAAAGCGCCAGCCAAACCCCAGGGGCATGTGACCAGTCTTCGCTCAGAAGCTTCGACCCGGCAGGCACGTGACAAGTGGCAGGTGACGGGAAAGCCAAAACCCCTTTACCGCCGTCCTGCGCCACGGCGGGTGACAGGTGACAAGTGGCAGGTGACAAGGGAGGCAAAATTGGTGGGGCGCCCGTCCTCCGCAGTAGCACCGCTACGGAGGGTGGAAGCGTCCCCGCGAGCCGAAACGGCTGTTCCCTCAATGCTCAACGCTCAACCTTCAACCGTTGTCCTGCCTCATGCCCATCCCCTTCCGCCCGCCCATTTCACTCTCCGCGAAGACGGTTCGATTGCGCCACAAAGTAGCGCAGGCGTCCCGCCTGCGCAGACAACTGCTCCAACAGCAGGCAGGCGTGACGCCTGCCCTACTTTAATCTTCTCCTCCGACAACCCATTCATCCGTTTGTATCATGGAAATTCCCTCGAACTCCTCGACGCCATCGCCGCCAAATATCCCGCCGGCCGGTTCGACGCCATCTTCGCCGACCCGCCGTATTTCTTGTCCAACGGCGGCATCACCTGTCACGCCGGCAAAATGGTCAAAGTTGATAAAGGGGATTGGGACGTCTCGCGCGGATCGGAACTAAACCACGAATTCAACACCGAATGGCTGCGACGCTGTCAGCGCGTGCTCAAGCCGAACGGCACGATTTGGGTGACGGGCACGCACCACGTCATATTCAGCATCGGCTACGCCCTGCAACAACTCGGGTTCAAGATTCTGAACGACATCGCCTGGGAAAAGCCGAATCCGCCGCCGAACCTGAGCTGCCGTTACTTCACCCACTCGACGGAAACGGTTTTGTGGGCCGCTAAGAACGAGAAAAGCAAACACGTCTTCAACTATCCCGCCATGAAAGCTGTTTCTGGGAAGCAAATGAAGACGGTATGGCGGGATGTGACGAGTGACCAGCCTTCGCTCGGAAGCTATGGCGCGGCAGGCAAGTGTCAAGTGACACGAGAACCTGACCCTTCAGTTCCCGTCACCTGTCACGTGCCACCTGTCACAAAACCACCGCCTGCCGACCCCGCTCTCGAATCAATATGGACATTGCCTGCTCCCGGACGCGATGAAAAAGAATTAGGCAAACACCCAACACAAAAACCCATAGCCCTGGTTGAACGCTGCCTGTTGGCCTCGACGAACGAAGGCGACCTGGTGCTGGACCCGTTTCTGGGCAACGGCACGACGGCGGTGGCCAGCCTCCGGCTCAAACGCGGCTGCGTCGGCATCGAGCTGGATTTGCACAACGTTGAAATTGCGGCCCGCCGGGCCAATCGTGAAATCATTGAAATCTGGCTCCACCATTTCCGCGTCCGCATGGAAATCTCCATCATTCGGAGGGGCGAGTTACACGAGTCCCAAACTGATTTGTTCCGTTCCCATTCCCCCAGACCCCAAACGCCAGACGCCAGACCCAAAATTCCGCTTGATCTGTTTTCCGATTCGATCAATGGATCGCGCGCGATGGACGACAAACCGCAAGTGCCGACCGAGCGCATCTTTCACGAATGCAAGTTCGTGTTCCTTTCGTGCGCTCAGGTCGAACGTGGCGCCGTCGTCCACACGACGGTTGACGTGAGTTTGCAGGAAGCATGGGCAAAAACGCCGACCGGCAAGAAACGGGAAACAACGCACGTCGTCCGCTGCGAGACGGAAATCTTCCGAATAAAGCCGTGACAAATCGGCGTGCTGCCAGTAAGCGTTTAGCCCATGAAACAGCATGAGGCCGTAATTCTCGCAATAGAGAAACTTGGCGGGGTTGCAACACTTGGACAACTCTACAAAGAGGTTTTCAAAATCATTGATTGTAAATGGGGCACAAAGACTCCCTTTGCCAGCATCAGGAGAATTGTCCAGCAACGGCCCGAAGTTTTCAAAATCAAGCCCGGATTGTATGGGTTGACTAGCAAGCGTGCAGAACTTGAATCGAAAGGATGGGTGGTTCAAAACGAAAAGAATATGGATTCGGACGAAATCAAGAAATCAGACCACACTTACTACCAAGGGCTGCTTCTAATGCTCGGTAAAATGAAGGGGTTCAATTGTTGGTCGCCAAATCAAGACCGCAGAAAATTGTTCATAGACAAACCGCTTGAAACCTTACGGACACTCCAGACGATGCCGGGCTTTTCTTATCCGCACATCGTCAAGCGGAGTGAGACAGTTGACGTGATTTGGTTCAATCAAAGACAAATGCCCGGCAGTTTGTTTGAAATCGAACACTCAACAGACATTCAGAACTCGCTGCTGAAGTTCAATGACCTCCAGGATTTCAACACGCGAATGCTTATTGTTGCCAACAGCAAGAGGGAAAAAGAATTTGAGAGCAAAATTCACTATTCATCGTTCCAAGACATTGCCAAGCGCGTCGAGTTTTTAAGTTTCGATTGGTTGGTGAAGCAATACGAACACGCCGTTGAAACAGGCCAGCAAAAGACGACGCTTTGACAATGGATGAAACATTTACAAGCTGGCATGTTGGCGTTGCCGCAGAAGCGATAACTGCCGCGTTATTTTCGCGCTGTGGATATGACGTGTCTGTCCAGTATGGGGCGAACCAGCCAGAGTACGACCTCATTGTTGCAAAGGACGAACGATTACTTAAAGTATCTGTTAAAGGCAGCAAAGACGGAGGTTGGGGTCTATGCCAGAGTCAATTGGAACACGGAAAAGCCAACTACCACGAAGCTGTTGAGCGATGGGTAAAAAAACATACACCTCGGACAGTTCTTTGTTTCATTCAATTCCGCGGAGTTGAACTAGCTGACATGCCTCGCGCATATCTGGCGACTCCAAAAGAAGTTGCCCAACGGTTGCATGAGTCAGTCAAAGGTCGTGGCGACACGATACTTTACGAGCATCACGAATGGTCGGCGCGCGCCGAAGGAGCAGGGACTATTGAAAAGATTCCCGAGACTTGGCGTTTTTCCCCGGTGCGTGTCGAGCAATTGTTTAACACAGCCTGAACAGTTGGGCTTTCGACGCGATGATGGAGACTAGCGTCGGGCCTGTAGCCCGATTGTGTCCCCCCCCGGCCCGATTCGGCGCACAGCGCCGACGCTGCACAAATTGATCTTGATCTGTTTCCCGATTCGATCAATGGATCGCACGCGATGGCCGACATGCCCGAAATCCAGACCGAGCGTGAGCGTTGCGAATTCTCAATTCGATACGGAAAAGAGATTCTCTGGGCTCGCCCGGAGCTTCATGCTTCCATCCTGGCGGCGCTTGTAAACGCGCAGGAAGCTCACATCCGGGAGCCAAACATTTCCAAGGCCGAACATCTGCGCCGGGAATTTGCGGCCGAAGGCTGGCTCAAAGGCGGAGCGTCGGAACCGCGTTTTTCATTCCTCAGAGAGCGTGTGGCCGTTCAAATCCTGTTTTCCGACCGCGCCCTGCTCCGTTTCCTTTCCGCGTTCAAAGCCGACCAGATTGACGTGGGCGTGCTGATTGTGGATTCCAAAAGCAAATTGGGTCGTGTCGCCACCGACCTCATTTGGTTGCGCTCCACGCTCACCGTTCCCCTCTGGGTGATTGCGTTGAAATGATTGAAAACGAGTCGGTCCTGAAGATTAACACCTTTGTAAATGCTCGCTGTTTTGTGCTTGCAATTCCCTGGTGGATTATGCAAAAGATATTATGACGAAAGTGCGAATAGCCGCACTAATCTCAAGCATGAGAGGACGCAATCCCGTGCGCCGTTCGGAGCACAGTTCTCCCTTCCCGTCCTCGCTTCTATCTGGTCGCGAGATTCTCACCGGCTACGGTTCTTCGCGCCGTTGGAACAATTTACTGTAAGAAAGAAACTTCTAACAAAGCAGACTCTAACCACCATGAAAGAATACCCCAAGCCCCAAGGGTCGAGAAACACCATTAGAACCATACAGAGCAAATCCATTTACCGGCACGCATCTGTCGCCATGCTAGCCTTGGCTGTCACGCTGCTCGCTGGCTCCGCACCCAGCCGTGCCGACATAATCTACGTCTCAAACGGTTGCAACAACACTATCGAGAAGTTTGATTCGGTCACTGGCACCAACCTCGGCGTCTTCGCCAGCACCGCCTTGGGCCCCGGCTTGAGCAGCCCAGAGGGTTTGGCCTTCGACAGCGCGGGAAACCTCTACGTGGCAATGACCTGGGGCCCCGCCATTGAGAAGTTCACGCCAGGTGGCGGCGGCTCTGTATTTGCCACCAACATATTGTGCCAACCAAATGGCTTGGCTTTTGACAGCGCGGGCAACCTTTACGTGGCCAACTCTTGTTCTTCTCCCAGCAGCATCGCGAAGTTCACCCCAGATGGCGTCGGCTCTATATTTGCTACAGACCGCCTGAGCAGCCCGCAGGGTTTGGCCATTGACAGCGCGGGAAACATCTACGCGGCAAACTATAACACCGGCACCATCATGAAGTTCACCCCAGAAGGCGTCGGCTCTATGTTTGCTACAAACCTGAGCCACCCAGGAGGGCTGACATTTGACAGCGCCGGCAATCTCTTCGTAGCCAATTACCTTGGCTTTAACATCTTGAAGTTCACGCCTAGCGGCGCCCGTTCCGTCTTCGCCAACACCGCACAAGCGCCGTTCGGCCTGGCTTTTGACAGCGCGGGGAACCTCTACGTGATAGATCCTTGGACGATTGAGAAATTCTCACCCACCGGGGCTGACCTTGGCGTCTTCGCCAGCGTCGGCATTGCCTGCTTAAGTGGTATTGCCATTCAGCCAACCTCTACGCAGCAAACCAATACGCCACCGCAACTGGGCATTACCACCGTGAGCAACCTGCCCGTGGTGGTCTGGCCGGCTGCGGCTACGAATTGTGTTTTGCAAACGACCACCAACCTGGCTTCGGGCAATTGGGTGACGGTTTCTAACGGCATTCCCTTTACTGGCGTCATGGTCACTAATGCATCCTCCTCCGCCTTTTTCCGGCTCAGTTATTGATGTAATGCGCAGGGCTGTCTTAATGGAAGCTCAGTCCTGAGTATTGACACAAATCGGGATTGAAGCGGGTTGTTCGTCCCCCAAACTGATCCGTCTTCGCTACGCTCCCGTCTTCACTGAGTTACGCCGCGGCAAGTCTCCGTGACAAGCCTGGCTGAAGCCGGGGTATCCGGCCAGTGATTATTCATGCCCCAACTTCCGCCTTCATCTGATTTCGGCGCGACAAGGCGGGTTTTGGTTTCAACTGAAAAGCCAGAAATCGCGCCTCGGCGACAGCATCACGGACGGCGCGTATGCGGCGATGATGAACGCCATCCGCCACGACGAGTTACCGAGTTTTTATTTCATGCAATACGAACTCGCCACGTGGCGGGTAAAAAACCTCCTGCTCGTCCCCAGCTTCGCCTTCCCGCCCTCCGCCATCATCAAGCGCAAACCCCTCTCATCCACGGCGCGCAGGGCAGGGTGGATTGGATGCAATTTTGCGTTGAATCGAATCCCGGCTGAGGCGCGCATCCCTGTCGTCACCGAAAGCAGCATCTCACAGGAAAGCGAAGTGCGAGAAAAATTCAGGCGGGTTAAGCCGTTGAAAGAAATTTCCGTCACCCAACGCGGGTGGACATTGGACGTGCTCAACGCCATCCGCCGTATGGTCAATTCGGAGGGGCGAGCTCCGAGAGACCCAAATATCTCCGTTCAGTCAGGGAAGATGGGGCGTCGTGGAACTCCGCTCTCCGACAGCTTCACGACCGCCGACGCCTACGCCTTCGAGCGTGAATTGGGACAGTTGCATCCGGATAATCGAAATATCAAAGCGAAGATTCGCCAGCAGCTTCAGGAACTTCGCGACCGGAATTTACTTTTGCACGTTGGACGGAACTGTTGGCGTTTGCCGTAAGACATTTTTTCAACGCAACCCGCCGTCGCTATGCTTTGGCGCGGCAAGAGACGCAAAGTCGCAAGGAAAGGCTTGTTTTTCACCGGAATTCGGGCGATAGTCCTGCCATGGAAATTGTCTTCACCGTGACGCAGGAAAACGACGGCGGCTATGTGGCCGAGTGTCTGTCGCACGACATTTTCACCCAGGGCAACACGTGGGAAGAGTTGCGCGCCAACGTGCGCGAAGCGGTGTCCGCTTATTTTTTTGACCAGCCCAAGCCCGCCGCGGTGCGGTTGCATCTGGTGCGGGATGAACTTCTGGCCAGCGCATGAAACTGCCGCGCGACTTGAGCGGCGCGGAGTTGATCAAGCTGCTCTGCAAACATCACGGCTACCGCCGGGTCAATCAGGAGGGCAGCCATGTGATTCTGGAAACGGATTCCCCGCGTCACCATCGGCTGGCGGTTCCCGATCACAATCCGCTGCGCATCGGCACCCTCAACGCCATTCTGCGTGCCGTGGCTGAAGTCAAAGGCGTGAAAAAGGATGACATCCTCAATCCGCGTTAAGATGGGGCGTCGTAGAACTCCGCCCTCCGACAGTTTCACCACTGCCAACGCCTATGTCTTCGAGCGTGAGCTGGAACAACTCCATCCGGATAACCCCGTAAATAACAGAGTTACACGGGGCAGGAATCCGTCAACAACTTCAAGTGTTGCGCGATGCTGGATTGTTACTGCACGTCGTCCGTCTTCGCTTCGCTTCGCCGCGACAAGAGCGCGGTGTCTGGCGTCTGCCGTGAAACATTTTTTTAACGCCAAGACGCCAGGACGCAAAGATTCGGAAAGTATTTTTTGGCGCCTTGGCGTTAAAAACAAATACCCGCACGCCTTGCGACGCGCGGGTGAATAAAAACTGGTCAGTGCAATCAAGCGGAAACCACGCCAAGGACTCGCGGCACGAATTCACGACTGAAAAAATCCACCCATTTGCCCTCCCGGTCACGAAAGGCCATGCACTTGAAGCCGTCACATTGGACTTGCACCGGCAA
>JBEKHY010000005.1:0-140640 GCA_050012035.1 Verrucomicrobiota bacterium
CCTTGAAGCGGATCGCCTCCTGCGCGGGGGGAGTCAACGAGCGAAAATCGGGATGTTTCACGCCGCCATGCTGTCATAACTCCGCTCATATGTAAAGTATTTTATGCTCCGATTAATAATTCACAGTGTCATAATGAAAAACAATCGAATTGAGACTATCCTAACGTTCGATGAAAAAGATGATTTCAAACAAATTCCAGGCTTCACAGTACTCCATCCGAAAGACATAAAGATTCAAAAGAAAAAGGAAACATAAGGTTACTCGATAACGCTGGCGGAGTTTCTGTTGAAGCGGGATCGTTGAGTTGGTCGCAGCCTACCCTCATATTAGGCCTCGGCTTTTGTCTCATGGCTAGATACTGCGCTGCGTCCGGGCGGAAGATTCAGCGCAACCAAATGATATAGGTCGGTCAACATGGGACTCTTGCGGCAGCAGTAATCGCAGCACGCTTCCGGGTCTGTCTGATACCACTTGTAGATGTTTCCGATAAGCTCATGAGCATGTGTAGCGCTGCTGTTCTTCGCCCAACCTGAAATATCCCCGACTCCCAATAATGCGAACAGAATGACGTTGGCGATGAGAAAATAAATACCCAACAAATAACTCCCGGCTAACAAAATCGCCGTTGCGATGAATGTGAGATTGCGAGTCTGGTCCAGAGCGGCAAAATGAACCCTGCCGAGCGCCACCATGTTGTCTGCGAATGACCCAAAGACAGGCTCAATAGTGGTTGCTTCCGCGATGAACTTATCACGACCGATGAAATCATAGAGCTGCTTGAGCGCGTTCTGGTCTCGAATAAACCGAATGAAATGCCTGCGAGACTTGGCGCACACCCAAAAGCTACCACCGGCGGCCAGTAATCCGACCACAAGGACAACTTCCACGATAATCTTCCACCACATAATGCGCGTAGAGGCCTAACTTCTTATGGGCGCTGCATCGTGCAGCCTATCCATTTTCATGTTTCTGACGTTGCGGCGATGGTGGGGGTTTGTCCAGTGGATTTTGCGGGATGGGGCGTTGTGTGTCCGCCATTCCCGAGCGCCGTCGGCGCGGCATATTTGTAGCACCAGAAAACCAAACCCATCTCCAGCCCCAGCGGGGCGACATATTCGTTGGGGCGAGGCTACTGACGAGCCGGGCTTGGCACGTCAAAGCGCAGCGACGACGGCTCGCGAGGATCAGCCTTCGCCGAGCTTCGGCGCGACAGGCGCTCGCCCCACCAAATTTGAGGAAGATGCCGCTCCTGACGGAGCTTGGGAGTTTTTTCGTCCGGGTTTTCTACAAAGATACCGCGCCTACGGCGCTGAAAACATCTGGTTGCGGCCCCGAAAATTTCATCCGCCCCACTCGCCGGCTTGCGGATATGGTTTGAGTTTAAGGTAGCGCGACCGTCCCGGTCGCTGTTGTCGGCGTCTCGCCGACAAATTCCCAATCCCCGAATGTGTTTGGCGAGACGCCAAACACGGCGGGCGAGACGCCCGCGCTACCCATAAAAATTCATCCCTCCACTCGCCGGTTTGCCGGCACGGCTTTCCCGATCATAATCCGGCGGCGGTCGCAAACGGGTCCCACGAACTGTCTTCGTGCCATTCGTATTCCGCCCGGCTCGCAATCTGCAAACTTTTTTCCCGACCGCATAGCCTGGCGATCACCGCCAGCGCCATATCCATTCCCGCGCTGACTCCCGATGACGTAAAATATTTGCCGTCCTCCACCCATCGCGCTCTGGCGACCCAGTTCACCTTCGGCGCATTGGTTTTCACAAGCTGGAATACCCGCTTGTTCGAGGTCGCTTTGCGCCCGTCGAGCAATCCTGTCCGGGCCAGTAAAAAACTTCCCGTGCACACCGTCGCCACCAATTGCGATGCCTCGGCCAGTCGTTTCAATTCAGCAAGGAATTGCCGGTTGGCGATTTGAGTCCGGGTCCCCATCCCGCCCGGAATAAGCAGTACGTCAAATCCGCTGGCATCCGCCATCGTCGCCTCGGCCATGCCGCAGGGGCCGCTGCTGCTTTTCACAGGGCCGGTCTTCTCCGCCACGACGGTAATTCTGGCTTCGCCCTCCAAAAGACCGAACATTTCGAGCGGACCGTAAAAGTCGAGCAGTTCGAATCCCTCAAAGAGCACTGTGCCCACCTGGATTGGTGATGAAATGTTCATGAACGATTGGCCGGTTCGACGACTGGTTTAAAGGATATGCTCCAAGGTTTGCACAACCGTTTGCACGCAACATTTGCAGGTTTTGTTCATGAGATCGTTTTCCTTGTAGTACTGCTGCCCTGCCGGCGTGTTCAGGTCACAGCCCATCAGCAATGTGCGACAGGCGCAGGTGCCGAGCTTCGATTCAAATCGCCACATGAGTTCCCGTACTTTTCGGTATGTTTCCTCCGTGGGCGCCCGGTCCTGCCCCTCGCCGCGTCCGTGTTTGAGTCCAATCGCGATGATGCCGCCGGCAATGGCGCCGCAAATCTCCTGTCTTCGCGCCATGCCGGCGCCGAATCCGCAGGCCAGCTTGAGGGCTGTATCCTGCTCCAAACGGAGCTCATCGCAAAACGAATAGAGGACCGCCTGGGCGCAGTTGTACCCGGCCAGAAATTTCTCCACGGCAACATCGCTTCTTGTTTTCATAGGCTTTCGTTGTTGAACGATCAATACAGGTCATCTGAAGTCACTCATCGGCGGCAAGGCTGGTGGAACCGGTATTCGACAAAGCAGTCTGGTTTTGGCAACAGCCTTTGGCACCGTGCAGTTACAAAAGCAGATTCGCGAATTTCCATCAAGGATTATCGCCAGAACAAAAACCTGATGGGCGGTTTCACGTCCGCGGTTTCGGAGGGGCGAGTTCCACGAGCCCCCATATTTCAGGCCAGTCAGGGCGTCGTGTAACTCCGCCCTCCGAATTATTCACTCCCCGCGCCGGTTCCGGCGGCGGCGAATAGCCAGGATTTACTTCAGTTTCACTTGGAATGCACTGGCACCGGTAATTTTGTCAAGGTCGCCGCCATAAAATTTCTCGCGGTATTCCTCGGTTTCGAGCAGGTGCCGGGGCAATTCCTTTTTGTCGCGCCGGATGATGAATTTCAACTCGTCCAGATCATCGGACCAGCGGAACCCGTTGAAAAATTCCGCGCCGGCAAACTGTGTTTTGTAGAGCGCCGTCTGCGAATAGCACGTGCCGAGGTATAGATGTTTGAAGCCGCGTTCGGTGAACTGCGCCACCGCGGAGGTCATCATGAACATGCCGAGGTTGCGCGCGTAATAATTCAGGTCGTAAAACGCGTAGTAATAAAATGCCAGCGCCTTGCCCTCGAGGTAGAGCGTGGCCACGCCGACTTCGCCGCCATGCTCCGTGTCCGTGAACACGAGCAGGTGCGAGATGATGGGCGCGGCGAACAGCGCGTCCAGCCGCTCAAACGTCATTACGTCCTTGCCGAATTTGATGTCGGCGTAGGTCTTGAAAAACTGGCGGCGCTCGGGCGTGTAATCGTATTTATCTCGCGGCACGAGCTTCACCTCAATGCCCGCGCCCTTGCGCAGGATGCGGCGGTTCTCCGACGACGGTTTGAATTTGGCCAGGTTCACCCGCACCTGCCGACAGAGATAAAAACGGTCGAGGTCGCGCGATGACGGCAGGAAGCCGGCGTTGAAAATGTCCGACGGCGTTTCGCCCTCCTCCGGCACGGCCCAGACGGCATAGGGAAACTGGTAGTGCTCGTAGTCGGAATTTTGTTCGGAAAAGAGCAGTTTCATGGCAAATCAATCACGGATGAACGCGGATCCCGCAAAGCGGGACGGATATTGGCAGGGCGGGCAGTCTTCTGCCCGCCGCTCTTCTGACGATGGTAGCCATCCGTAAGAATCGGCGCGCACGGAGTGACGCGCCCTACCCGCATCGGCATTTCGGCATCCGTGCTCATCCGTAGTTAAATTTATTTTGCGGCCACCGCATTGAGTTCGGGTGCGGTTTTTGTTTCGCCATTCACAGCCTTGCGCCGCAACCGCAGCCGCCAGTTGGTCAATACGTCGTAGCTCACCGAGTTCTTCAATTTCGCGAGGTCATGCACGGTGATTTCCTCATCGCCTTGTTTGCCCATCAGCACGGCCTCGTCCCACATTTGCGCTTCGGGAATATCCGTGATGTCCACCATCAGCGCGTCCATCGCGATGCCGCCGATGAGCGGGGCGCGTTGGCCGCGGATAAGCGCGCCGCCCTGGTTGCGCACGCGCGGGAAACCATCGCCGTAACCGATGGGCAATACCGCAACGCGCCGCTCGGACGGCGCCGTGTAACGCATGCCGTAGCCGACGACTTCGCCGGGCTTTATTTTCTGGATGGCCGCGATGCGCGCCTTGACCGACATTACCGGTTCGATGCCCGGAATCCGCCGGCAAACCGACGAGGGAAAAACGCCATACATCAAAATGCCCGTGCGCACCATGTCCAGATGCGCGTGCGGCAGATCGAGAAAGCCGCCGCTGTTACAGGTGTGGCGCAGTTTCACGGAAAATTTTTTCTGCTCCATCACGCGCAGGACTTCGTTGAAGCGGGAGAACTGCAGATTGGCAAACGACTTGTCCGATTCATCCGATTGCGCGAAGTGCGTCATCACGCCTTCGAGCCACAACGATTTTTCGGTGATGATTTGGTCGATGAGCGGCAGCGCTTCGTCCCAGCGCACGCCGTATCGGCTCATGCCGGTGTGAATTTTCAGATGCATCGGCACGCGTTTGCCGTGCGCCTTGGCAATGCGGGCGAGCTGGCGGACGGTGTGGAATTCGTTGACACAGACGGTCAGGTCGTGTTCCACGCACCACGGCAATTCGATTTCCTGCCGTTCGCCCAGGAGCAGCAACGGCGCGGTGATGCCCGCTTCGCGCAGCGTCATCGCCTCTTCGAGTGTGCTCAAGCCGAGACCCCAAGCGCCTTCCTCGAGGGCGATGCGCGCCGCATCGAGCGCGCCGTGTCCGTAGGCTTCATCCTTTACCACGGCAAGCAACCGCACGGGTTTCGGGAGGTCGCGGCGGATGAGTCGCAGGTTGTTTCGGAGCCGGGCGAGGTCAATCTCCACCCACGCCGGCCGCAATGGAAAGATGGCCGAATCAAAATCCATGAAATGTTGGAACTGTTTAACCACGAATCGTCCCGGATGGCACGAAAAATCCGGCGGGGCTGTTTTGATTGTTGGAGAGTCGGCGCTGTCCACCCTCCGCAGTGCTGCTACGGAAGACGGGTGCGACGATTTCGAGCCGCAGGCTCGACGTTTCAACAAGCCCGGACGCCGCCAAAAAATCCGGCGTGAGGGCGGCAAGGGGAACCGCCGGCAGGTTTGCGGACTTGCGCCATGGCAAAATTGATTTAGGCTCGCGCCTGATTGAGGCCGCGTGAAATGACCGAACCAGCCAATCTGCCCAAAGATTCATTCAAGCATTTTGCCCCCTGGCTGCTGGCGTTGTTTTTGGTCGTGCTGGGGGCGCAACTGTGGGTGGTGCAGCTCTATGGGTCGCCCATCCCCATGTGGGACCAATGGTTTGAAGCCGACTGGTTTTTCCGGCCCTGGGTGGAAGGTCATCTGACCTGGAGCCACTTTATTACGCCTTTTAACGAACACCGGATTCTTTTCACGCGCCTGCTCGATCTGAGTGTCATCTGGCTGAACGGGCGATGGGAGCCTATGCTGCAAATGACGGTCAACGCGTTCATCCATGCGGCCTTTGTTTGCGGGTTGGCGTTTTGCCTGTGGGATTTTCCGGGGCGAAAGAGCGGATGGCTCGTCTGTTTCCTGCTGGCGCCCTTTTTTGCGTTGCCCTATGCCGCGGAAAACGCCCTCTGGCCGATGAATTCCCAGCAATATTTCATGAGTCTCTGCCTGCTGGCAACGCTGGCCGGGCTCGGGTTTGGAAAACCGGGCAGCCGGTGGTGGTGGTTCGGGTTGGCCGCGGCGATCATGGGTTTGTTTACCATGGCTTCGGGTTTGCTCGCGCCGGCGGCGGTCGGCGGATTGACGATTTTGCGGGCCAGCAAACAGAGGCGGATGGAAAAAGAAACTTTAGTCACGCTGGTTTCCTGTCTGGCGGTCGTTGGACTGGGATTGGCGCTGCGCGTGACGTCGGACTTTGATCGTCCTTTGCGGGCGCATACGTTGATGGAATTTATCTCCGCGCTGGCGCGCAACCTGACCTGGCCGTTTTTCCGCACTCCGGCGATGCTGTGCCTGATTCCCCTGCCCCTGGTTTTATTGCTGGCCTTCTATCTTCGGCCAAATTTTCAGGAACCGCGGGCGGCTGAGTTTCTTCTGGCCTTGGGACTGTGGAGTGGCATGCAATCTGCCACACTGGCCTACGGACGCGCGAATTATGGGGATATCATCCCCGCCAGCCGTTTCATGGACGTTATGAATATTTTCGTCATTGCCAGCCTCTTCGCGATGCTGCTGCTGCCGCAGTGGTGGGGACAGAGATTTCCGAACTGGGCCGGGATGTTGTTGCCGCTGGCTTTTGCCGGCGTCATCTTTTTCGGCCTTTGCCGGATTTCCCAAATCGTGGTGGACAATCTTTTGGCGCCCACCTGCATGATGAACCTGGTGGCCGAAGAACGCGTGGAAACATACTGGGCGACCGGCAACGAGCGCGATTTTCTTGAGCCGCCCACTGTGCGGCCAAATCCGGAACTTGCTTTGCGGTTGCTGTGTGACCCGAAACTGCAGCCCATCCTGCCGGCGGCGTGCCTGCCGCCGACAGCCTTGCAGGAAAGCGGCCGGCTCGCCGCCAGCTCGCAATGGCTGCTGCGAAACTCCACCCTCATCTTGTATGGCGGGCTGGGATTGTTCATCGGCCTTGGGGGTTACCGGTTGGTTCGCGACCCGCTGGGTCTGGTGTGGCAAAATGTCCCCGCCTTTATCGCGTTGCTGACCCTGCTGGCCGCGCTCGGTTTTGTCTGGTCAAAAGCACCCATCAAACGCGAAACCATCGAACAAGCCTTGCAATACCGGCTCGCCGATTATTTCAAATCCATGAACAACCTCAAACGCGCGGCATTCCATGAACACAAGGCTGAGGCGTTAAGAAAAGCCAACAAGGATTCGCATGCCGTCCACTGATTCCAAACTGCGGCTTCGGGGATGGCTGGCGGCGTTGTTCCTGGTGATTGTGGGCGCCAAACTGTGGGTCATCCAGGTTTACGGCTCGCCCCTTCCGTTTTGGGACCAATGGGACGAAGCGAAACTTTTGTTCAAACCCTGGCTGGAAGGCCATTTGACGTGGAGCGCCTTGTTCGCGCCGCACAACGAGCACAGAATTCTTTTCACGCGTTTGCTGGACCTGTTCGTCCTGCAACTCAACCGCCAGTGGGACCCCCGGCTGCAGATGGTGGTCAACGCCTTGATCCACGCCGGTTATGCCTGCGGCCTGGCGTATTGCCTGTGGATTTTCACAGGCCAAAAACGGGCCAGCCTGATCTGTTTTCTGCTGGCGCCGTTTTTCGCGCTGCCCTTTGCGGCGGAGAACACGATTCACGGGTTTCAATCGCAGGAATATTTCCTGAACATTTTTTCGGTCATCACCATCGTCGGACTGGGGTTGGGGTCGCCGGGGAGCAGCCGTTGGTTTCTGGGACTGGCGGCGGCCATCATGTCCCTCTTCACGATGGCGTCCGGCCTGCTGGCCGCGTTGGCGGTTGCCGGACTGGTGGGGTTACGCATGTTAAAGCAGAAATCCGTCGCCCGAAGCCATCTCATCACTCTGGGATGCAGCCTTGCGGTTTTCATCCTGGGCTTGTTTTTGAGGGTTACCGTTGAGGAGAACAAACAGTTTCAGGCGCAGTCGTTGTTGGCATTTTTGCACGCGCTGGCAAGCAACCTGGCATGGCCGTTCCGGTATCAACCCGTGATGTGCGGTTTCATTTGTCTGCCACTGGTCATCACGGGCATCAGATATTTCCGGCCCGGTTTCAAGGAACCGTGGGCGGCTGAGTTTGTTCTGGCCATTGGACTTTGGGGCCTGATTCAAGCGGTGGCGCTGGCTTATGGGCGCGCGGCCACGGGCGGCAGCAGCCGGTACATGGACACGTTGGCCACGATCCCCATTGCGAGTCTGGCCGGTTTGTTTGTCATCGGGCAAGGTATGGAATTCCGCCGGGTCCCGCGGCAATTGGCGTTGCTGCTGGCCATCGTGTGGGTCGGCACCTGTTTTGGGGGAATGTGGCGGATTTGCCGGACGACCCTGGGAGATTACCGGACGATGGCAAATTATTTGCAGTGGAGCAAACTGTTGAGCTTGATTGAGGAAGGGAATGTCCGCGCGTTTGTGGCCACGGATGATTCCCGGTATTTGTTGAACCAACCACTCTGGCACGTTCCGTATTGGGACGGTGGACGATTGATTGGACTGCTGCGCGACCCCAAGCTGTCGGCCATCCTGCCGCCCGTCTGCCACGCACCGCTGAAGTTGGAACCGGTGGAAGATTTCGACGCCTCGTACATTCCCGACGGATACCCGCCCGAAAGGCCCAAACAGGAATTCGCCCGCGTGTGGGGCAGTTACAACACGAATGGCGCGGCGGCCATCGGTCATTTTGTCAGCAAACGGATTTTCGCCACTCTGCCCGTACTAAACATTCAGTTGTGCTGCGGACCGGACATGAACGACATCCGCCTCCAACTGGTGGAACAGCCGACCAACCGCAAAATCGCGCTGTCGCCCAAAGTCGTCTGGCGATGGCATACCATCACCGTTGCCACCCCGCAAAGCCCGTTTCGGGTGGAAATCACCGATCAAAGCCGCGATTCGTGGGTGGCCGTGGGCGAGCTCAAGGAAATGGGCCGTCTCTCTTCTTGCGTGCCCGGGTTGCTCAACCACGCGGTCGGCATTCTGCTGGCAGGGTTGTGTTTGAGTGTTGTCCTGGCGGGATGGGGCGTGGTTCGCCATGGCACCATTTTTGGCGACAGCGGCTTTCCCGAATTTCTCGTTTTGCTGGTTGGGCTGACGATTCTGACGTTCGTCTGGCCGGCGCGGCATTTCGACGCCACGGAATTCACCCGGCAGCTTCACAAACGATTGGCCACCGGGTTCGCGTCCGAAGGCAACCTGAGCGGCGCGGAACTGCATTTTCGTGAAGCCTTGTGGTTGCAACCGGACGATCCCGAAGCGTTTGCCGGTCTGGCGAACGCCATCCTCCATGATCCCAATCGGGAACAGAACCAAGCCCGCGCGGAGGCCGTGTCGGATTACAAAGCGGCGTTGCGATTAAAACCAGGTTCGCCGGAAATCAAAGACCGGTTGCGCGCCCTGGGTGTGCCGGTGGTTGAATAACCTCCGGGTAAAAAATTCGCGTGCATCCGTGCAATCCGTGTCTAACCCGGAAATTTCACCCGCGTCTTGCGCGGCTAACGGCGTGTAGCCGCAACCTTCAGTTTGCGATTGCCTGCTTGGCGTGGACCGCCAAACGCAAACTGAAGTTTGCGGCTACAGCGTATGAAATTTCGGGCTAAACCGTTCCCGGCGGCCATAGACTTTGGCCAACGTCCGTCCGGAAATAGCTGCCTACCACGCGGATTTTCCGGATGTTCGTGTAAGCCTTTGCGATGGCTGCCTCGAGCTTCGGCGCGAGCGCGATCACGTCTGCAATGCGATGCCCGGTCGCCATCAATTTGCCATCCGCGCCGCGCGCCACTTCGTTCCACCACACGTCGCAATCAAATTTCCCGTCCACTTCCAGCGGCATGTGCGGGCTGCGCACCTGCGTGAATGGATAACCGTAACCGGCCAAGGTCAGCGAGCAACCAAAGTTCAGTTTTTCGTTGAACCGCAAATTTAACTTCTCATTTCGCGCCGTCCGCAAGACAGTTTCCGCCGGATTTCTCAGCATCCGCAAAATCATCGGGCCGGACGTAACCCCGATGCGGATGTTGTATTCGATGACGTGCCAGCGTGGGACAGGCATCTTGCCTGTCTCTGATTTTTTGTTTTGGGACGGAGACAGGCTGGAAGCCTGTCCCACTTTAATCGCCGTCACTTGCAACGGTCCGTGGTAATTCACGCGCCGCAGCCATGGCCGCAGTGGATGGATCAATTCACGCGCCAGACCGTATTTGTCGTCCGGGTCGCGCTCGACCAAGCCGCCGAGCGGCGCGCCGGCGACGATGCCTTGGTTGCCGTTGAACGCGTATTTGTATTCCTGGTTGGTGACGAGTGAATAAATCTCGCCGCCGCTGACCAGCACGATGTGCCCGGCCTCGGCGCGTCCGAGATACTCCTGCAAAAAAACGCCTTCGGCGTAGTTGACATGCCGCAGCCACGCGCGCGTATCCTCGACCGTTTCGCACAAAATGGTGTGAATCGGGCTGGTCGGCGAGCAGAGTGGATTTTTGATGACGAACGGCTGCGGGTGTTTCGCCAGAATTTTTTCGGCCTCCAGCCGATTCGAAGCCACGTAAGCCTGCGGAAACGGAATTTTGAAATCGGCGCACAGCCTCTGCGCAAAGTCCCGTTCGCGCTCGATGCGCATTGCTTCGCGCGTCGGGCTGAAAATACCCACTCCCGATGCCAGCAAATCCTCCGCCCATGGCTGCCATGCCCAGTCAATGGATTGGGGAATGACGACCTCGATGCCGTTCTGCTTGAGTAGCGGAACGGGGCTCGGGAACGAACTGTAAGAATAAGCCGGCCCGACGAGTGAGGGCGGGAAATGGCCGTAATTGCGCGTGAGATAGGTCGAGACGCGCGCGCCGGTGTCAGCCAGCGCCCCGCCGATACTGTGGGCGAACGAACCGACGCCAAGCACCATGAATGAGGCGCCGCGCCGCGGTTCTGAAAATTTGCGTGCCATGAAAATGTGCAGCCCGAGTGTTCCCCAATTTTGTTTACAGTGCAATGTCAAGTCACTGCGTGGCGCCTGCGCCTCGCGGTCGGTAACAAGTGTCATGCCTGATTCTCATGGATAAACCGAACAATCCGGCGCGACGCCGAATTGAACCCGCGAGACGCCGGTGCTATCACATAATCCGGCTGTCTCGACTTTGACCGGCGTTTTGTTATCTTGTTTTTCGTGAGTTTTGTCTCCGAGTTCAATTCATTGCCAGCGCAGTCGCTGGCGCAAAAGTCGTTGGCGGCCGGCACATCGGCGGTGCGGGAAAGCCTCGCGAAATCCAAATTGTCGCTTGCGGATCTCGCGAACCTGATTTCGCCGGCGGCGGCCGAATTGCTGGAACACCTGGGCCGGCGGTCGCACGCGATGACGCAGCAGCGGTTCGGCAAGGTCATCCGGCTGTTCGTACCGCTCTACCTTTCCAACGAGTGCATCAACAACTGCCAATACTGCGGTTTCTCGCGCGACAACCCAATTCTGCGCGTGACGCTGTCGCTCGACGAAGTGCGGCGCGAAGCCGACGCACTACGCGAACAAGGCTTCCGCAATCTGCTGCTGGTTGCGGGCGAGCATCCCAAATTTGTTTCTCTGAATTACCTCAAGGATTGCGTTGCCGCGCTGCACCCAGATTGGCCCGGCATCTCGCTCGAAGTCGGGCCGATGGAAACCGCCGACTATGCGCCGCTGGTCGCGGCTGGCGCGGATGGACTGGTGGTTTATCAGGAAACCTACGATCGCAAAGTTTATGCGGACATGCACACCGCCGGACCGAAACGGAATTTTGACTGGCGGCTGGAAACGCCGGAGCGCGCCTACGCGGCGGGTTTCCGGCGGTTGGGCATCAGCCCGCTTTACGGACTGGCCGACTGGCGGTTTGAAGCGATTTGTGTTGCCGCCCATGCGGATTTTCTGTTGCGCAATTGCTGGAAGGCGGCGGTGACGATTTCGCTGCCGCGGCTGCGTCCTTGTGCCGGTGAATTCCGGCCCCTCACGCACATGAGTGACCGCGACCTGGCGCAACTGGTGTGCGCGTTTCGCCTGATGTTTCCCGATGTCGGGCTGGTGCTTTCGACGCGCGAATCGGCGAAACTGCGCGACGGTTTGCTTCCGCTGGGCGTGACGATGATGAGTGCGGGCAGCCACACGGAGCCGGGCGGTTACACCGGCGCAGGAAAAGAAAAGCTGCATCAAACCGTGCGCGGCCGGATCGTGGAACTGGCGTCCGGTGCACCTGTGTCGCCGAAGCTGCGAATCAGCGGCGAAGGCGCAAGCGAATGGGCATCCGCGCCGGAAAACGCAACGGCCGCCACCGGGCAATTCGAGATTGCCGACGGCCGTTCACCGCGGGAAGTGGCGGACTTGATCCGCAAACTCGGCTACGAGCCGGTGTGGAAGGATTGGGACACGGCGCTGACGGCGTGATTTGGGAGCATCGAACATCGAACTTCCAACGCCCAACGTTCAATGAACCGCCAATGCGTAAAAAATTGGATGTCCGATGCTCGATGTCGGTTGTTGAATGTTCATCAGGGAACAGATTTGAAATCGTGAGCGCACAGTCCATCATCGCCAACGGAAAGCCGGTTGAGGCAAAGCTGCCATGCTCGCTTGGGGAATTTCTGGTCGCGCAAAAGCTTTTGCCGCGCAGCGTGGTGGTGGAACACAACGGCGAGGCGGTCGCGCCTTCGGAATTCTCCCAACGCCAGCTCAAAGCCGGCGACCGGCTGGAAATCGTAAAAATCGTCGCCGGAGGTTGAGTCGCGCTTTGCGCTTTCGATTTAAGCGCACTGGTTTAAGCTGTGGCCACTATGGACTGGCTGACCAACCTGTTGTGGCATGACGGCAAACTGTTGGGCATTGATTGGAGCATATGGAAAGTCATCGGCTGGACGGGCAACGCGGTTTTCTTCACGCGCTTTTTCGTCCAGTGGTATGCAACGGAAAAAAAGAAGCGCGTCGTTGTGCCGACGGCGTTTTGGTGGTTGAGCCTGACTGGTTCGCTGCTGCTGCTGATATACTCGTTGCGGCAGCAGGATTCGGTATTTATTTTCGCTTATATCTTCACATGGATTCCCTATACACGGAATTTAATCATCCACTACCGCCACAAGAACGCGCACACAAATTGCCCCGGCTGCGGGAGGAGTTGTCCGCCGCAGTCGAACTTTTGTCCGAGCTGCGGCGCGAAACTGGCGGCGCCTACTTCCTAGCCGGCGCGGCTGGCGCAGTTGGCGCGACCGGCGACGGATTGATGCCGTATTTTTGGAGGATGGGACGGAAATCAGCGTGTGTCTGGCCGTAGGCCACGAGCTGGTTCAGGAAGTTCTCCATGGCCGGCTGCCGCTGCTTGAACGGTTCGATAACTTGCGTCTTGATGGCTTGGATGTCCTTGCCTGCGACATTGGCCTGCCGGAACAGGTAAACGGTCAGCGTGCCGCTGACGACAATAAGCGCCAGCAACAGCGTGGAAACCTGCCGTTGCAAGGCGGCGACCTGCTCGCTCAATTCGGCGGGCGCGGGAGAATTCAGTTCGGGTTCATTCATGGCGATTAGCGAGTGGCGGGTTTGGGTTGGGCGGCGGTTGCCTGGGCAGATTGAAAGATGCGGGTGAGCTCCGGATTTGGATTTTTTTGGCTATAGGCATACGCCTCATTGGCCAACGCTTGAATGCGCATGAGATTGGCGTTGTCCACGGTCGCCTGGATTTGGAGTGTTCGGAATTCGCGCGTTCGGAAGATCGTTTGCAGTGCAAAGATTACGCCCAGCAGCGCGAGGACGCCCAGCACATAAGTCAGAATGGTATTCATAGTTTCACATTTCATAATGAACGCCCAGACTGTAGCGGGTCTGCGGCAAATGTCCAATGCCTTTTTTAGCCGGAAAAGGGTTGATTTTAGATGGAATATTTGGCATTGCTCGCCGGCTCATAATCGTGCCCAAAGAAGAACCAATCGAATTGACCGGCAACGTCAAGCAAGTGCTGCCGGGCACCATGTTTCGGGTTGCGCTGCCCAACGGCCATGAGGTGCTCGCGCACATTTCCGGCAAAATGCGGAAGAATTTCATCCGCATCAGCGTCGGCGACAAGGTCAACGTCGAGATGTCGCCCTACGATTTGAACAAGGCGCGCATCACCTACCGGCACAGTTAAACGTGTTGCGTATGACGTCAAGTATTCGACGACAGATCAACCCGGTTGCTTGACGCCACCCGCAACACGATTGTCCCATGCGAATCCATTTCTTCGGCGCGACGCGCACGACGACCGGCTCGATGTATCTGTTCGAGGTCAACGGCCGGCGGTTGTTGCTCGAATGCGGCCTGTTCCAGGGCCGCCGCGAGGAGTCCATCCAGCGCAATTGCTGCTTTCCCTTCGACCCGAAACAGGTGGACGCCGTGGTGTTGAGTCACGCGCACATTGATCACGCGGGCAATCTGCCGAACCTTTGCAAACAGGGCTACGCCGGCAACATTTACTGCACGTTTGCCACGCGTGACCTGTCCGGCATCATGCTGGTGGACTCCGCGCAAATCCAAAAGGATGACGCGGCCTTTGTCTCCAAAAAACGCGCGAAGCATAAGCTGCCGCCGGTCGAACCGCTTTATTCCGACGTGGACGCCGAGAAGGCCCTCCAGCAATTCGTCGCCTTTAATTATAACCGGCCTTTCCCGGTGCTCGAGGGCGTGACGGTCACGTTCCGCGACGCCGGCCACATCCTCGGTTCGGCCCAGGTGGTTTTGGACCTCCGGGAAGGCGGACGGGAATTCCGTTACCTGTTTAGCGGTGACGTAGGGCGTGGCGACGACGAAATCCTCCGCGACCCGGAGACGGTCGAAAACGTGGATTACCTGCAAATTGAATCCACCTACGGCGGACGCGAACATTCCGTCCGCACGGACGCCGACGAAACCGTGGGCCGGCTGGTGCTGGAAACCCTGAAACAAAATGGAAAGGTCATCATCCCGGCGTTTTCCGTCGGACGCACGCAGCAGATCGTTTATGTGCTGAACCAGCTCACGCTAGCCGGGAAACTGCCGCGCGTGCCAATTTTCGTGGACAGCCCGTTGAGCGTGAACGCCACGGAGATTTACCGCCTGCACCCGGAATGTTTCAACGAAGCGATCAACAAATTCCTGCACGAAAAAGCGAATCCGTTCGGCATGGAAAACCTGACCTACATCCGCGAAGTCGCCAATTCGATGAAACTCAACGATCTCAAAGAACCGGCCATTATCATCAGCGCGTCGGGCATGTGCGAAGCCGGGCGCATCCGGCATCATCTCAAGAACCACATCGGCGACCCACAGAACCTGATTTTATTCATCGGTTACTGCGCGGAACACACACTGGGCGCGCAAATTGTGGCCGGGCAAAATCCGGTGAACATTTTCGGCGAACCGCAGGCGGTGCGCGCCAAAATCATTTCGCTCGACACCTATTCCGGGCACGCCGACAAGAATGAATTGAAGCGGTACGTCGAAAGAATCTCCGGCAGCCTAAAGAAAATCTGCTGCGTTCATGGTGAGGAATCGCAATGCCTGGCCAACGCAGAAACGCTCCGCAAAATGAAACCGAAGGCTGAAGTGCTCGTGCCGGAATACAAACAGGTGGTTTCAGTTTGACAAACGCCGTATTCGCCAAACGCCAGGTCTTTGTTTGGCCTTGTCCTGTAGCCGATTCCCCGGCATCGTGCTGCCGCGCCGGAACGAGATGGATACGCTCGCTTGGGCTTCAAGCTCACTGCCGCTGCCAATTCCCAAGGCCCGGAGTGCGGAATAGACGGACCGTATCGGACAGGATGCCGACACATCAAGAGCTTGCGCCAGCTGAGGAAACGGGCATTTTCTTCATTCAAAAAGCTCGTGCTTTCACGACACGCAACACACTATCAGCAAGGAACAATGATGCAGATACTGAATCGGCAGGTTGAGTTCACAACCCCCTGGTTTGAAATAGTGGCCAAGCGAACGCCGGGTGATTCGGCGCCCTACTATGCGCTGCGGATGCAGGACTACATAACGGTTGTTGCCCTGACAAACCAAAACGACCTGATTCTCGTGCGGCAATTCCGGCCAGCGGTGGAGCGATACACGCTGGAGTTGCCCAGTGGACACGTGGAAAAAGGCGAGACGCCGGCGGACGCAGCCCGGCGTGAACTGGCAGAGGAATGCGGATTTGACGCTCCGAAGGTGGAACTGCTGGGAGCCTTGTTGAGCGACACCGGACGTAACGAGAACCGGCTTTGGTGCTGCTTCGCGCCGGCGGTTTCACCCTTGGGCGCAGATTATGTGCCCGAACCAGGCGTGGAGCGAATTCTTGTGCCCCGGGCGAAGCTGCCGGAATTGATTGCCAGCGCCGAGTTTGACCATGCCCTCAATCTGGCCGCGCTCATGATGGTTGTAGTGAAATATGGCCACGAACTTTTAGCCTTGAAGTAACAAGCGAGGGACGCCATCTTTGGGAACGCTTGAAATCCAGATATAATGTTGCCGTCGTCGGTGGAGCTGGCCACGTCGGCGTCCCTCTCTCATTGGTGCTCGCTGACCGCGGGTTGCGCACGTTGATCTACGATATTAACCAAGCTGCCCTAGAGGAGCTTCAGGCAGGACGCCTGCCCTTCATTGAAGAAGGCGGCAGGGCCTTGCTGCACAAAGCACTCAAGGCGGGGATGCTTGGATTCTCCCAGGCCCCGGCGGACTTGCGCGGGATTCCGGCTGTTGTTCTCACCATTGGCACGCCGATTGATGAGTTCCATAACCCCAACTTCAGTCTGCTCACCCATGCCGTGGATGCGCTTTTGCCGCATCTCGCACCTGGCCAGACGATTATTCTCCGCTCGACGGTGGCGCCGGGCGTGACGGATTTTCTCGACCGTTACCTTCGGAAGCGTGGTTCCAAGGTCGGCCTGGCGTTTTGTCCGGAGCGCGTAGTGCAGGGCAAGGGCGTCACGGAAATCCAAAGCATCCCGCAATTCGTAACGGCAACCTCACCCCGGGCCTTGAAAGTTGCCCGCGGCTTGTTTTCAAAGATTTCGCCGCTGGTCATTGAGATGACTCCGCGCGAAGCCGAATTCGGAAAACTGATCTGCAATACCTTTCGTTACATCAACTTCGCCGCGACCAACCAGCTCTACATGATGTGCGCGCAGGCCGGGATTGATTATCTCGAGTTGCTCAAAAAGATGAAGTGCGGATACCCGCGCATGGCTTATATCCCCGGCCCGGGTTTTGCCGCCGGGCCGTGCCTGATGAAGGATACGATGCAATTATTCGCTTTTGGCCGGCACAACTTCCCGCTCGGCCAGATGGCCATGACGATCAACGAGGGCCTGCCCAATTTCCTGGTCGATCAGTTGCGCCGCAAAACGAAATTGAAAGGGAAAAGGGTGGGCATCCTGGGCATGGCGTTCAAAGCCGAGTCCGACGACATCCGGGATTCGCTCTCCTACAAGCTGGGCAAGATTCTGCGATTCGAGGGCGCCGAGGTGATCTACTCCGACGAATATGTCAAGGATCCGACGTTCATCACGAAAGAGGGGCTTTGCCGCCAGGCCGAAATAATTATCGTAGGCGTGCCGCACAAGGCGTACCGGACGCTGAAAATCCCGAAATCAGTCACGGTCGTCGATCTCTGGGGGATATTTCGTGGCTGACCTGATCTGGAGCTTGCCGCGAACATGAAAGCCGCCATCAAAGCAATCAGCTATTATCTGCCTCCCCGGATTGAAACCAACCTTGAGATCAGCCGGGAATTTCCGGAGTGGTCGGCGGACAAAATCGCGGAGAAGACCGGCATTTTTGAGCGCCACATCGCTGACGAAGGCGTCTGCGCCTCAGACATGGGCGCTGAGAGCGCTAAACTGCTTTTCACAGAACACGGGATCGATCCCCACGACGTTGATTTTATCCTCTTTTGCACGCAAAGCCCGGATTATTTCCTCCCCACCACGGCGTGCCTTTTGCAGGATCGTTTGGGTATTCCTCAGACTGCGGGGGCCTTGGATTTCAACCTGGGCTGTTCGGGCTATGTGTACGGCCTCGCATTGGCTGCGGGTTTGGTGGAAACCCGTCAGGCGCGGAGTGTGCTGCTCATCACCGCCGAAACGTACAGCAAATTCATCTCGCCGGAAGACAAGACGGTGCGCTCACTTTTTGGCGACGCCGCCGCGGCCACGCTGGTGGCGGCGTCCGAGACGGGTTCGGTCGGTCCGTTTGTTTTCGGAACCGATGGACGCGGCGGCGAACACCTCATCGTCAAGACCGGTGGCCTGCGCCATCGCCAGGCAGCCGCAGGAAAAGCCGCGGTGGTGGACGAATTCGGCAATGTCCGCCGTGATAACTGTCTTTACATGAATGGCCCGGAGATACTTGTCTTCACCTTGCGCATCGTGCCCCAAGTGGTTGCCTCCCTGCGTCAAAAAAGCGGGCTGACGGAAGATCAGGTTGACCATTACATTTTTCACCAGGCAAACAAATACATGCTTGATCTGCTCCGCAAAAAACTGAAGATTCCGCCTGAGAAATTCTGCGAGCATCTCGCGGGTTGCGGCAATACGGTCTCTTCAACCATCCCGATCGCCCTTTACCACTCGCTCAAGGCGGGCAGGATTCGCGAGTCCAACCGGGTCATGCTGGTAGGTTTTGGAGTTGGGTTGTCGTGGGCCGGGTGTATGATTCAATTGTAAACGTGAACCGTAAAATTGAAACAACATGAACATTGATGATTTTGTGCGGCATTTTGAGGGCGCGGTGGACGATGTCGCGGCAGGCTCGCTTAACCCGCAAACAAGGTTTCGAGACCTCTCACAGTGGAGTTCGCTGGTCGCGCTCAACATCATTGCCATGGTGGATACCGAGTATGGCGTTGAACTGTCGGTGGAAGAACTCAGGAAGTGTCAAAGCATTGAGGAGCTTTTCCAACTCTTGTCTGGGAAGAAGAAATAGTCTTCCTCGCGAGAGATAAACGCGCGCCATTCATCGCCGAAAAAAGATGAACAATCCGTTCGAGTTGACGGGCAGGACAATTCTGGTCACCGGTGCATCTTCCGGAATCGGACGGCAATGTTGTCTTGCAATTGCGGCGAACGGCGGAACGGTGGTGGCCACCGGGCGCAGCCGCGAACGCCTGAGCGAGACGTTACGATCACTGCCGGGTGATTCCCATGCGGGATTCCCGGCGGATTTGACCCGGGCAGAAGAGCTCGACAAATTGGTGCAGCAGATGCCGCAACTTGATGGCATCGTCCACGCTGCCGGTGTACAAAAGTATCTCCCCCTCAAGTTCATTTCTGGCCAGGCCCTGCGGGAAATGCTGCTGGTGAATTATGAAGCTCCAGTGCTTCTGACACAAAGTCTGCTTAAGCACAAGGCGCTCCGTTCCGGCGCTTCCATTCTTTTTATCTCCTCACTGGCGGGCTTGACGGCGGTGTGCGGCAACGCGATTTACAGCGGAACGAAAGCGGCCCTGATGGCCTCCGCCAGAGTCATGGCGCTGGAACTTGCCCCCCAGCGCATGCGGGTAAATTGCATAGCCCCAGGTATGGTCAGAACGCCCATGGCGCAGCAAATGGCTACCGTGGTTTCGGCGGAGCAAATGGCCGCACACGAGAAACTCTATCCCTTGGGCTTCGGACGGCCCGAAGACGTGGCCAACGTCGGGGTGTTTCTCCTTTCAGACGCCAGTCGGTGGATTACCGGGCAGACGCTGATAATCGACGGCGGATTCAGTTGCCAATGAGTAATTGTTGCAACAAACCTATGGAATGTAGCGGCCGGATCACGCTCATGCCTGATGAGCGCAGTCCAATGGGGTTGAGTGCGGCCTGCCGCAAATTGGTTTATGACGGAGAACCTTTTTTTTGAACTGAAGGACCTGGCCTACCTTGGCCGGAATGCCCGTGTCGGCCAGTGCGTGCGCGTCCGGCGTCCGGAGTTGGTGCGAATCGGAGCATTCACGATCATTGACGACTTCACCTACATTTCCGGCGGCTTTGAGATTGGCCGGTTTGGCCACATTGCGCCTAATGTGAGTCTAGTGGGCGCCCGCGGAACGATCCGGGCAGGTGATTTTGTCGGGGTCGCTGCCGGAAGTTGCGTTTATGCTTCAAGTTCCGACTACAGCGAAGTCTCGCTGGACCTGCCTGGCGTGCCACCGGAATTTCAATTTGGTGGCACGACCGAGGACGTGGTGCTGGGAGACCATGTGCTGCTGGGCAGCCATACCGTAGTGCTGCCCGGCGTCGTGCTGCCGGAAGGAGTCGCAACGGCTGCCCACACTGTGCTCAGAAAACGGCAATACCAACCGTGGACGCTGTACGGCGGTTTGGACGGCAAACCGCTAGTGCGACGCGCTCATGGTCGTCTTGATGAAACCGTGGCGCGCCTGAAAGCATTCAAATGAAAAAGGCATTCTGATTTCGAGACCACCATGACATTTAACTGGACTACCATTTCCGATCAGGCCATCGTCAATGCTGCCGCCACTTTGCGTTCCGGTTTCATCAGCGAGGGCAAGCAAGTCAGGCGTTTCGAACAGGAACTGACGGCGCGGCTTGGTTTGATCCGGCCGGTCACGCTCAACAGCGGAACCACCGCGTTGCATCTGGCGCTCGTGCTCGCGGGGGTGAAAGCGGGAGACGAAGTCATCATCCCGCCACAAACGTTTATCGCCACCGGCATGGCGGTGTTGATGGCGGGGGCTACACCGGTCTTCGCGGACATCCGATACGAAACCGGGAACATTGCTCCGGATGCGATTCTCAAAAAAATCACGAAGAAGACGAAGGCAATTATTCCGGTGCATTGGGCCGGTTATCCGTGCGATTTGGACGAAATCAATGGAATCGCCGCTGCGCATGATCTCCCGGTGGTCGAAGACGCGGCCCACGCGCTGGGCGCAATGTATCGCGGCAAACCGGTAGGCGCCATCTCCCGTTTCACCTGTTTTTCCTTTCAAGCCATCAAACATCTTACCACCGGTGATGGCGGCGCGCTCTGTTGCCTGCGCGCGGAAGATGAAAGCCAGGCACGCATCCGGCGCTGGTTCTGTATTGATCGGGACAACAGCCCTCAGTCTTTCCTGGGCGAGCGTTCTTACGATGCTGCCGCTGTCGGTTACAAGTATCATCTCAACGACCTCGAGGCTGCTATCGGGTTGGGCAATCTCGAAGTCCTTCCTCAGGTGCTGGCACGATTGCGGGAAGTTTCGAGCCGTTATCGCCGGGAATTAGCGACCGTGTCCGGCATCACACTTCTGGAAAACAGAAATGACCGGGTGTCAGCCTGCTGGTTGTTCACGCTGTTGGCGCAACGGCGGGATGATTTTCTTCGCGCGCTCCAAAGCCGCGGCGTGCCGGCCTCCGTCTTCCATCAGCGCATCGATCGCAACTCGGTTTTCGGCGGTGTTCGCAAGGACTTGCCGAACATGGACCGTTTCAATAATGATCAAGCGTCTGTCCCGCTGCACGCCGGGTTGACGGATGAAGAAGTGGAAACGGTCATTGCGGCAGTGACGGCCGGCTGGTAGACTTCCTTTCTCTGATTGGAACCAATTAGAATCATCCAATGAAAATTCTCGTTACTGGAAGCGAAGGTTCGCTGGCACAAATGGTCATCCCGCATTTGTTGACCGAAGGACACACGCTCGTCGGTGTGGACAACTTCGCCCGCTACGGGCATATCCAACGCGAGCGGAAATACGAGTTTCTCACGGGCGATTTGTGCGATACCGCGACCGTGAAACAGCTTTACGCCGCGCACCGGTTCGATTGCCTCTACCATTTCGCCGCCTTGGTCTATGGCGTGGTTGGCTTTCACAAGAAACCCGCCGATATCATCGCCGACAACAACCTGACCACGATTAACCTGCTGAAGTACGGGCATGACCGTGTGAAACGGGTTGTCTATTTGTCCTCCTCGATGGTCTATGAGACCTCCCGCAGTTACCCGCACAAGGAGGAGGAGACAGACACCCTGCCGGTCATGCGAACCGCCTATGGGCTTTCCAAATACATCGGAGAACGTGTGGTGCAATCCTTTCAGCAGCAGTTCGGGGTTTCTTATGTGATCTGGCGGCCATTCAATATCATCACGCCGTTTGAGAAGCCGGAAGAGGAAGGGTTCAGCCACGTATTCAGCGACATGATCGAAAAGATTCTCGTTCGGAAGCTTTCGCCGGTGCCGGTGCTCGGCGACGGCGAGCAGATCCGTTGCTTCACCAACATTTCCGACGTGGCTGATGTCATTGCCCGGTTCAGTCTCCGGCCGGAAGTGGACAATCAGGCCGTAAACATCGGAAATCCCGAGCCGGTGACCGTTAAGGAACTGGTGACAAAAATCGTAACGCTTGGCAAAAAATTCGGACTGCTTGGCCCGGATTACCCAATCCATTTTGAATATCAGCAGGTCTATGCCGATGACGTCAAAAAACGCATTCCCGACGTCAGCAAAATCAAACGGTTGTTCGGCTGGGAGGCGAGAACCCGGGTGGACCAGTCCTTGGAGCAATGCATCCGTTTCCGGTTCAAGTTGTAATCGGTCACAGCGGAATACCTGCATCTAATTGCCATGAGCGCCCCTGAATCACCCGTCCTGACCCTTCTCCTCCCGGTGCGGAACGAGGAGATGAATCTGCGCGTCATGCTCCGCATCATCCGGACGGTATTGGATTATCCTCACGAAGTGCTGGTCATCCACGACACGGTGGACGACAAAAGTATTGCCATTGTCAAGGAAGCGCAGGCGAACTACCCGGGACTTCGGCTGGTGCACAATCAACTTGGGCAGGGCGTTATCAACGCCATCCGCGCGGGTGTTGCCGAAGCCCGGAGCGAAATCGCCACGATCCTCTGTGCCGATGACACCGGCCCGGTATTGGTGGTGGACGACATGCTGGCCCTGATGCGCCAAGGCTGCGATTTTGTCAGCGTCACCCGTTACGCTCACGGCGGGCGGCGCCTGGGAGGCTCGCTCATCGGCGGAATCCTTTCCCGGACAGCCAACTGGCTTTTTCACCACTTGGTTCGTTCCCCTTTCACGGACGCCACTACCGGCTGTAAGATGTTCCGGCGGGATTTATTTGAAAAATTTCAATTGGAAAGCCGGCCGATTGGGTGGGCTTTTGCTTTCGAGATGTCGATCAAGGCGCAACTTTTAGGTCTCCGCCTGGGCGAAGTCCCGCTGGTTAGCATTGACCGGCTATTCGGCGGACAATCCAGTTTTCGCCTGGGATCCTGGCTGGTCGAGTACCTACGGTGGTTTCTGTGGGGATTTCGAAAAAGGTGCTCTTACGGCATCTGGCGGCGTCCTCCCGTTCTTATCCGAGTGCCGGTTTTCTATCAGTCCAAAACGGCGGTGCAGTCACGCACCAGCGGTTAAGGCAATTCTATGATCAGAATGTCCTCCGTTTGAATTACCGTCGGTTCGCCGTCCGCTCGGGGCGCCGCGTCAGGGCGGCAACTCGCGCGATTCTTTTTGGTATTATTTCCTCCAAAGGATGCCTGATTCGACTTGGCGAATCAGGTATATTATTGCCGTAAAAAGCAGTGATTTTCACCTGCGATGGTCAGGGGTTGCGCCGGAAGATGGCAACGCAGTATCCGCAGGCGATATCCTGCTGATTATAATAGGGCAAAAGCCGCGTCACCAGCTTCCTCATTAACGTCGGCTCGGAGGAAGTTCTGGCGACCTGTTTCCAACGGCTGTCATTGCAGGTAAATTTTTTGTAAACGTCGCCGGAAGTGGCCGTGTTTAAAACCAGCACATTCACGCTCTGCCGCTCCGTTTCGGTCATGACGCTAAGATAACGTGGCGAGTATAATTCTGCCGCCTTCGCCTTGACGGGAAAATAGCCCGGGTAATCACAGAAGACCACATCGGTGGACCGAATTTGTTGTTGGATCATGCGTTCGAGCTGACCATACTCCCGACGTTGATTTAGAGCCTGACCCAAAACTACTCGCAATGGTAATCCCACCAGCACTGAGCTGGCGAGCAACAGGAGCACCAAAGTTTTTCGGAAACGTCCCAGTAAATCCCATGCCTGCGAGAGAACCGCAAAAACGACGATCATCAAAATTAAATAACTCATCCAATGATACTCTATCGGGTAGTGTATTAGTATCTCAAAGACGGCACCGATGGCAAAACCGCCCAAGAACCCGAGCAACACAAGGGACCTCAACTGCTTATCCGACCAGGTGCGATGGCCGCCCGCCATAATTGCCAGCGCGGCGAAGGCCGGCAAAATGCCGAAATCGGCCAATTGATCATGGAAAATTGTCCGCACCCTCTGGAGCAGTTTAAAAATCAATGTCGGCTCGCCTTGGCTGCCAGCCAGTTCCTCGGTCTGGTGAAAAATCCGTGTTAGCCTGATATTTTCCAGCACACCGGCCAAGTGATGAGCGTAGTAAAAGGAAAAAAGCGCCAAACCACCAGAGACAATGCCGGCCATGAGAACCGCGAGCGGGACCAGGGCCTTTTTCCCCTCCAGAAGAAAGACCAACAGGCAAAGAAGTCCCAAATACGGAACCAGTTGCAGGCCGGCTGCAGGTGAGAGAAAGCCCGCTAAAAATAAGCAGGTGTATTTTGCATCGTGAGATTTCCAAGACCACGCCAGGAGGGCACTGGTACAGATCAACATGCCCAGACAATCAGGCCGCGCGGTTCGATAGACGAAGCACAACGGAAAACTTAAAAAGGCGGTGACCACCATCCCGACCCGGGCAGGGGCCGACCGGATCCAGTTCTGCCGCTTCACTCCCAGCCAGAAAACGAACAGAGCCAAGGATGCCAAGGTGTAATTGAAAGCCCTGATCTGAACCAACCCCTGGCCAAAGGACTTGATCCAAGGGATCAGGGCGAATGCATAAAGCGGAACATTACAATTCCAGGTGAGTTCTTTGCTCTGCCACCACGCGGTGGAGGTAAAACCCTTTCCCTGGACAAAGTTTATTGCGGGATCAACAAACATCACCTCATCGCCCCAGCTCGTAGGATAAAGCTTGGCGGAGCACAAGTTGAACCCAAGAAGTAAAAGGGCGAAAGCGGCGACCACCATCGTTTCATTGGCCTCCAGCCAGACCACACATCTTTGCAGGAATTGATCAACCTCGTGTCTCATTGAGACAACCTGTTTGTTCAGGTCAGGAATATCCATGCCATCTATCTCCCTATAAATTAGTAGGGGAACAAGAGACTACTCCAAAAGCATTCCGGCGGCAAATAATTCCAACGTGTGGGTGTGGATTCTGGACTCACACGGCCGCGGGCCATTTTTGCTGGTCAGCGAATTTCAAATCCCTCCGCATCAATCCCTGAAATTCAGAAACTGCACGAAGGCGGGGAATTCTTTTACGCGCACCGCCGCGATGACGGTTTGAAGTTCGTCCCGGCTCTTGCCAGTGACGCGGATGGCGTCGCCTTGAATTTACCGTCGCGGATGATGCCGGTGATGTGCTTCACCGCGGTTGTTTCCATGCCCTGCTTGATTTTGATGACCTGCCGCGCGTGGCCGAGCGGGGAGACGTCCGGCCCGGCCTTTTCCAAGTTCCTGAAGCTGATGTTGCGCTTGGCAAGCCGGCCCACGACGATTTCCGCGCGCGCCTCGATTTTGAACTGGTCCTCGGCGGCGAGCTTGATTTCGTTTTTTCGAGGAAGATGTCCGCCTTGCTGCGTTCGAAGCCGAAGCGGTTGGCCAGTTCCTGGTTGGCTTGGTTGACGGCGTTCTCGATTTCCATCGGGTTGACCTGCGAAACAATGTCGAATGAAGGCATCGCCACAGCGAAAAATGGCCACCGGGAAAGAAAAGGCAAAAGCCACAACCAATTTGGTTGATTCCAAAACCGGCGTGGCATAGAACTCGCCAGCAAAATGCCGACTGTTGTGCTCCTCTGGGTCTGGTTCTGCGCGTATCTCAATTGCGCAGGCTGGGCGCTTTCCGCGATTCATCAATTGAACGCCGGCGGCTACGCAGTTGTATTGCTGCTCGGTTTTGCCACCTTGATTTTCTGGAGACGAAGAACGTCCGCGCAAATTTTACCGCGGGTGCGCTGGCAAAAAATCCGCCGCCGGTTCTGTCGCCCGTTTCCGCTGGCGTTTTTGGTCCTGGCGGCGATGGCTTTGCTCGGTGGTGTTTTGCATGCGCCGAGCAATTACGACGCGCTGGCCTATCGCATTCCGCGCGTGCTGCACTGGCTGGCGGCGGGGCAATGGCATTGGATCCACACGATTTTCCCGCGCGTGAATCAGCGCGCCTGCGGCATCGAGTGGGTCTCCGCGCCGTTCATTGCCCTGTCGAAAACCGACCGGCTGCTGTTCCTCATCAATGTCGTTTCTTTTCTGCTGCTGCCGGGACTGGTGTTCAGCGTTTTTACGCGTCTGGGCGTGCGCCGGCACGCGGCGGGGTTCTGGATGTGGATTGTGCCAACAGGTTATTGTTTTTTGTTACAGGCTGGCAGCATCGGCAATGATTTGTTTGGTGCACCATTCGCTCTGGCGGCGGTGGATTTCGCACTGCGCGCGAAAAATTCCAGGTCCGCGCGCGATTTTTTTGCCTCTTTGCTGGCAGCGGCCTTGATGACCGGCGCCAAGACGAGCAACCTGCCGCTGCTGTTGCCGTGGGCCATCGCGATTTTGCCGGCACGCGGATTGATAAAACGCCGAATATTGCAGACGATGGCAGTTTGCGTTGTTGCGGTTCTCGCCTCATTTTTGCCGACCGCCATTCTCAACGCGCATTTTTGCGGGGATTGGACGGGTTGGAAAGCCGAAGGGACGCCACAACGAAACGCTCCGCTTTTGCGTGTGCCGGCAAATGCCGTGCTCATTACGATCCAAAATCTGACACCGCCGGCTTTCCCGTTCGCCAACACGTGGAACCGCTATACTCAACAAATCATGCCCGCCGGTTTGAGCCAGCGTTCGCACGAAGCGGTGGTGGAACCGAAGGCCGTTGAATTTCACACCGAAGAACTGCAAATAGAAGACAGCGCCGGATTGGGTTTCGGTGTCACAGGCCTGATTTTTATCAGCATGGTATTCGTAGCGATACATTGCAGCGGTCCGTTTTTGGGGTTGCAATTCGCCTCCGCCAAAGCCGTCTGGTGTACCGGCGTCCGACTTGCGCCGTGGATTTCGCTGTTGGCCCTGTTGAGCCAGTCGGAAGTCTATCCCCTCGGGCGCATCCTCGCGCCCTATTACGCGCTGCTGCTCCCGCTTCTCCTCGCCGGCCCCGCGCCGGAACAACCGGTCAAAAAAATTTGGTGGCGCGCGGCAGCCTTCACCATTTTTGTCATCGCGGCGGCGTTGCTCATCATTTCTCCGGCGCGACCGCTGTTTCCGGTGGGAATGTTTCTGGAAAAAATCCATAAGGCCGCCGCGCAACATCCGGCGCTGGCGCGTGTGGAAACCGTTTATTCGGTCTATCGCGAGCGTAACGACGCCTTTGCGCCGGCACGCGCCTCGTTGCCGCCGGACTTGAAGGTTTTGGGTTTGGTGGCCTATGACGATCCCGAAACTTCGTTGTGGCGTCCGTTTGGTTCGCGCCGCATCGAGCACGTTTGCCCGCAGGATACCGTAGCGGATTTGAAGGCTCGCGGGGTCGAATACATTCTGGTGAAAACGGGCTGCTACGGGTTTATCTATTCACCTGAAGATTGGGCCAAACGCATGGACGCACAGGTGATCCAAAGAATTCCGCTTCGTCTCCGCGCCGCTGCCCCTGCGACCGATTGGTATCTGGTCAAAGTGCCGGAAGCGCCCGGCAGCTCCAAATGAATGAAGCCAAAGGCAACTCCGATCATGGACGGCACCGGCGAGACACGACCGGTGCAGTCCGGTATTGGGTGTGGACCTGCGCATACCTCAACGTTGCAGGCTGGACGCTGTCCGCCCTGCACCAATTGACGGCCGCGGGCTACGCGCTGGTGTTGGTGACCGGGTTGGCCGGTCTGTGCGCCTGGAAGTTCAAAATGTCCGGAACGGCTGTGCCCGGGGTTTGGTGGCCAAGGCATCTTCGCCGTTTTCGCCGGCCGTTTCCCGCGGCGTTCCTGATTCTGGCGATGATGGCTTTGCTCGGCGGGGTTTTGTATGCGCCGAGTAATTACGACACGCACACCTACCGGATTCCACGCGTGTTGAACTGGCTCGCTGAAGGTCAATGGTACTGGATACACACGATTTTCGCGCGCATCAACACGCGGTCCTGCGGCATCGAATGGGTTTACGCGCCGTTTATTGCCTTGTGCAAGACTGATCGCCTGCTGTTCCTGATCAACGTCATTTCGTTTCTGCTGTTGCCCGGGCTGGTGTTCAGCGTGTTCACGCGACTGGGTGTGCGGCGCCGCGTGGCGTGGCATTGGATGTGGATTGTGCCGACGGGTTACGGCTTTTTGCTGCAAGCCGGGAGCGTCGGCAACGATCTGTTCGGCGCAACCTTCGCGCTGGCAGCGGTGGATTTTGCGCTGCGCGCAAAAGTTTCGCATTCCCCGCGCGATTTTTTTACGTCCGTGCTGGCGGCGGCGATGATGACCAGCGCCAAAACGGGCAACCTCCCCCTGTTGCTGCCGTGGGCGGTGGCGATTTTTCCGTCAGCCAAACTGGCTTTCCGCTGGCCCCTGAGAACGGCCGCGGCCGGCGCGCTCGCCATTCTCGCCTCGGCGCTGCCCACGATGGTTTTGAACGTGAAATATTGCGGTGACTGGTCCGGTCTGGCGCTGGAGACCGGCAATTTAAGGAACGATCCGGCGTTCCAGGCGGGAGCGAACGCCGTGTTGCTGACCATTGAGAATTTCGTGCCGCCCGTTTTCCCGCTGGCCGGAACCTGGAATCAGACCATGGAACGGGTGATTCCACCGAAGCTGAGCGCGCGTTGGCAACAAACCATCATGTGGCCCGACAACCGGTTGCAGTTGAAAGAAATGCAAATCGAGGAAAACGCCGGGCTGGGTTTTGGTGTTTCGATTTTGCTGTTGACCAGCCTGGTGGCGGCAATGTTTGCGAAGCCGGGACTCAGGCAACCGACCGGTCGGGCGACATGGCAAACGTGCGTGCGGCTTGCCCCGTTCATTTCACTGGGTGCGCTGATGACACAATCCCATATGTCCTTCTTCGCCCGGCTGATGGTGTCCTATTACGCCCTCCTGCTGCCGCCGTTCCTCATGTGCGCCGGGCAAGAATCGCTGCTGAAAAAACGCTGGTGGCGCGCGGCGGCTTTCACGGTTTTTCTTATGGCCGCAGGATTGTTGATCCTTTCTCCGGCGCGGCCGTTGTTTCCGATCCAGACCATTTTGGGACAAATTCAAATGCGCGCCCCCGATTCCAGCCGGTTGGCACGGATGGAGCGGGTTTATTCGGTTTATCGCCAGCGCCCCGATGCCTTTGCCCCGGCGCGTGAGATTTTGCCGCCGGGCCTGAAGCTTCTGGGGTTGGTCACCTATGACGATCCCGAAACTTCCTTGTGGCGGCCGTTTGGTTCGCGCCGCATCATGCACGTTTGCCCCGGCGACACGCCGGCGGATTTGAAACGGCGCGGCATTGAATACGTGTTGATGAAGCCGGACAGCATTGAAAGTTGGTTTGGCTGTTCGGCCGATGACTGGTTCAGGCGAATGAACGCGCAGATTGTCCGAAAAATTACACTGGAGCTGCGCGCGGCCGCAGGCCCACGCGACTGGTATCTGGTTAAATTGCGGTGAACCCGAAACCCGTACTCGCCAAATGGCCGGGCGTTTGGGTAGGTTTGCCTCATGAAAGAACCCGTGGAACTGAGCATCGTGATGCCGTGTCTGAACGAAGCGGAAACCCTCGCCCGTTGCATCGAAAAAGCACGGCTCGGCAGCCAGCGCGCGGGTGTGCGCAGTGAAATTGTCGTGGCCGATAACGGCAGCACCGACGGCTCACCGGCGATTGCCGAAAAACTGGGCGCCCGCGTCGTGGCCGTGAAGGAAAAGGGCTATGGCAGCGCTCTGCGCGGCGGTATTCAGGCCGCAGCCGGCAAATGGATCATCATGGGTGACGCGGACGACAGTTACGACTTTTCCGACATCAATGGCTTCGTCAAAAAATTCCAGGAAGGTTTTGAACTGGTCATGGGTTGCCGGTTGCCGGCCGGCGGCGGAACCATTTTGCCCGGTGCAATGCCGTGGAAAAACCGCCGGCTCGGCAACCCGGTGTTGACATTCATCGGGCGCTTTTTTTTCAAGTGTCCGGCGCACGATTTCCATTGCGGCCTGCGCGGTTTCACCAAGGAGGTTTTCGAAAAATTGGACCTGCAGACCACGGGCATGGAGTTCGCCTCGGAAATGGTCATCAAGGCCACCATCAGGAAGTTCAAAATTGCCGAGGTGCCGATCACGCTGCACAAGGACGGACGTTCGCGCCCGCCGCACTTGAAACCGTGGCGCGACGGTTGGCGGCATTTGCGGTTCATGTTGCTTTACTCGCCGCGCTGGTTGTTTCTCATGCCGGGACTTCTGCTCTCGGCACTGGGATTCATTTTCGCCGCAGCCCTGTCGGTGAATGACATCAAAATCGGCGGCATCGAGTTGAACGTGGGCACACTAATGATGGCGTGTATGGCGGTAATTGTGGGTTTCCAACTGATTGCATTCGCGTTCTTCACCAAGGTTTTTGCCATCGCCGAAGGTCTGCTGCCGGCGGACCCCAAACTCACGCGTGTCTTCAAGATTTTCACGCTCGAAAGAGGAATTGCCACCGGCCTGGTCGTGTTGCTGGTGGGAACGATTTTATTTCTGCGCGCGCTGTGGCTTTGGCAACAAGCCCACTTCGGCCTTCTGCCGTCCATGGCTGAAAACCTGCGCCGGCTGATTCCGGCGGCAACGCTCATGATCCTGGGTGTTCAGGGTGTTTTCTCAAGCTTCTTCATGAGTGTGCTGGGCTTGAGAACCGTCTCGCGCCGGCCACCAGCACCGGCGGCAAACTAAGCCTGTTTTTTGCCGATGATGCGATGTGAACCGGCCTTGAGAATTTCTAAGGATAACGTGGCTGTCCGAGCGTGGATTCCTGGCTCTGCCTAGTTATGCGGCATGGGTTGGATTTTATCGGCATTTCACAAATTAAATCGTGCCAGCTACCTTGACACCACCGCCATTAACCGGTGATCTAAAATTCATCCCGATGGCTGTTGTCACGCGCCTCTTCCAAGTGTTCAGATGACGCAAGCCTGCGGGGTGCAAAATTGTCACTGGAGTTTTTGGCATGCCGCTTGACTCTGAGTCGTGGGTTCCATGATGATAGCGAAAAAATAGTGGGAAATGGCTCACAATAACAATTTTCACAATTTCTGCCACACCCCTGCAAAAGCGAATACCGGATCATGGACATGGCTGATTGGTATTATTGTCTTCTGCATTTCATTGCTCTCAGTAATCGCTCGTGCGCATTTCATTCAAACGCGGCCCTTTGCCGGTCGCGTGGATGGGCAGGAGCCCGAGTCACATATTCTGGTCACCGATCTGGCTTTTGAACAAACTTCGTGGAAAACACACCACTTCCTGCCCATTTTCACGCTGGGTGCGCCATACAACAAGTACATTAATCAACATCCCGGGGCGGCGTCGGCTGACCGGTTCGGAAATTATTATTATTGCAGCACCCCCCCTCTCACATTTGTTCTGCCCTATGTTGCGGTCAAACTGGTGGGGGCAAGTCCGAGCATTGCAGGTTTGAGATGGTACAACATTGTCTTGCAGGTGCTGTCAGCGCTTGCCATGGCCGGGTTGGTTTTTCTTTGCACGAAGAAAAAAGGGGTTGAATTTGAACTTCGGTTGCTCGCCTCCGCCACGGCTGCGGTTATTTATATGACTGCTCCCGAATGTCTTAAAAGCCACTCGATCAATTTATGGGCCCAACAATTCTATGCTTTTTTACTGATCATCCAGATCATCTGTTTTTTATTTTATCCTTCGACGCTTCTGCTGTTCATCTTTGCGTTCATCGGGTGCCTTACGGATTGGACTCCCTACCTCGCCAATCTCGCGATGACTGGGATTGCGTTGTTTTCATATTGGAAAACCCGCGATTCCCGCGCGCTTCATCTCGCGATGGCTATCATCCTTGGATGCCTCTTGGCAGGCTTATGCATGATCGGATGGTTTGCCACCGTCATATCCATTCACGATTATTTTCACAATTTGATCGTTCGCGGATCAGTCCGTGTAGGCTCTCTCTTGAGGACCGTGCGACTGATCGTCCGGTATTCAAATTCTTTTGGCCTTTTCTCCCTCATCGGGTTGATGGTCCTTTTTTTGCGGCCGTGGTCTCGCGCCAAACAGCTGGTCGTGCCGCACGGCGGGGTAATCCTTCCCGGCAAGGATCCTTTTCCTGTTTCGTTTCTCATTATGGGCGTCGCCCTGCTGGAGAATCTGTTGATGGGTGACCATGCCTGCGCTTTTTCGTACGACCGTCTGAAGGGGGTGCAATGTTTGGCGTTTTTCATTGTTTGGGGAACGACCTGGAGCCGGAGGGCTTCCGCGTGGGCCTTCGGTCTAAGTGTCATGGTTGGTCTGTTTTCCATCTGGTTCTTTTGGAGAACCTATGAAACACCGCAAGGATGGAATTATGTCGCCCATTCGGAACAGGAACGATTGGGAGAAATCATCGTCAAAACCGTGTCGTCAAACGGCCCGGCGTTTTTTAACCGTGATGTGCGTGGTGCCGAGGTTTATTATGCGCATCGTAATATTTTTCAATTGGGCGACAATCCTGACGTGGTAGCCTTCGTGCAAGCGTGGTGCCGTCAGCACCACTTCACAGAGGGAACCTTGTATGAAATCTCCGGCCATTATCCTTTTCCCGAAGAACAGGATCTTCCCCGGTCATTAAGGGTTCGCCGTGTCTATGCCAATGGGGAAATTATGGATCTTGGTATTTTTCAAATGCCCGAGAAACCGGGAGATTATCATGATCCGTTGGGTGATGCTACATCGGATTGGTTCCCCGATGCACCCGCTTGGCGTTGATCTCATGCCCCTCCCGGCGTAGCCACACCGTTACTCGCCGATACCCGTAGCGCGGACGGGGCGTCGTGCAGATTATTCCTGTTCATCTCCTCTCCATCACACCGTCGCGGAAAACGCCATCGGGAATGCTGCCAGAGAAACCGTCGGGGAATGGGTATGGAGTCAGGATGATTCCTTGGTGGATGAGTCGGCCTTTGCCGCGAAGTCCCCGGTGCGCGCCTAAATCACTACAACCTCGTCTGCGTTTCTCCGCGAGACGAAATAGCGCAACCGCAGCAGCAATCATGAAATTTTTGCGATGGAAATGGTCACAGTGCCAGCCTCCACACCTGAAACGGACGGCAGATCAAACCCGCCGCCGCGTTCGGCGAAAAATCCGGGCTCGGGTTTTGATACATCAGGCTCATCAGGTTGTCGCTGCGGAAATTCAAGCGCAGGCCGCAGACTTCCGCCGTTTTCAACCCGGCCCAGAGCAGCCGCCACGGTAGCGGAATGAATGTCACTTTTTTGTTCAACCCGCGGGCGATTTCCGAAAGCAGTTGTTTGAAAGGCCATGGCCGTTCATGCGCGGCGGTCAAGATGCGCGGCGCGACCGCAATTTTTCCGTCGGCGACCTTCTCAATGAACGCGGCCAAATCTTCCTGGTGAACCAGGAACTGGGCCTGCGTGCCGCCGCCGAAAACCGGCAGCACCGATGACTTGCGGACCTGCGCCACGAGCCGGCCGAACATGCCGGCCGGTTCACCGCCATAGACCAGTCCCGGACGCATGACAAGCGCGCCGTTGTCCCGCGCAATCTTTTCAATCTCCAATTTTGCCTTGCCGTAAAGCGAGCGGCAACCGTCGTAGGCGCTGATGGAGGAGAGACAAACGATTTTGCCAACCCCCGCCGCGCGCGCGGCCTGAATAAGTTTTCGCGTGCCCTCCACATTTACCGCGTGAATTTCCGCCCAGCGCAGCGGCTGGAAATCGTAGGCGCAATGCACGAGCACGCCGGCTGCCGCCAGCGCCTGCGGGGAAATTTCTGCGCCCAGTTGGAAAGCCACCGCCCGCGCGCCGGCTGCCGGCCGGCGGGTCAATTCCAGCATTTCCCAGCCGCGCGCCCCAAAATAATTTTTGAGGCAGCCACCGACGTAACCGTTACTGCCGGTGATGGCGCACAAGTTTTTCATGGATTCATTTTAAATAATTCAACCACGAAATACTCGAAACACGCGAATAGAAACGCAAATTTTTCGTGCCATGTCGTGTGTTTCGTGGTCAATCCATCCCGGCGGTTTCCCAGCCGATGCGATGGGCGTTGGCCATGACGGATAAAGTAATGGTCGTCGCCGGCGCGTCCGGCAGAACCGTCGCGTCCACCGCGTGCACGCGCGTCCAGCCGTGCGGCCGGCCGAGGCAATCGCTTTCGAACGGCTGCGGATTTTTGCGCATCGGTATCGAGCCGCCGCAGTGGAAGCCGCGTCCGGGTTCAGCCAGTTGCAGCATCGGCGGCAGAACGAGGCCGCCGAGCCGGCGCGATTGCCGGAGCAGTTCGCGCACGACACGTTTGACCGCGCGGCGGGTTTCGGGATTGGGTAACGCGTTCAGGTGCAGGCAGTCCTTTTCGCCGTCGCGTTTCAACGTCATTTCAATGGTCCGCGACTCGTCCGAGTGCAGGTAGCCCTGCACAATCACCATGCGTTCTTCAAGTCGCCGCGCCAGCTTTTCGAGCGGGCGTGCGAACGCCCCGAACGTGTTCCGCACGGCTTCCCCGATCAAATCGCTGTAGGTGTAAATTTGCAGATGCACGGTATGGCGGCTGATGCGCGGGTGGCAAAGTTCGATGAAAACCTGGCTGAGGGTGTAGAGCGATTCGGTTGGGACATTCCGGGTCCGGCGCGCCAGCACGAGCGGAAAAAGGAAATACTGGCTGTCGCGCAAAGGCAACGGGCGGTCGTAGGCGGATTGGGCGCGCAATAGAATTTGCGCCGTCGAAATGACGCCCGCCGCCAGATACGCGCGGTCCGCTTCAAACGCCAGCGGGGCGCGCGTTTGGCGGTGGAAACTTTCGATGGCAACCTTGCCGGCGCGTTCGCGCAAGGCCGTAACGATGACGTCGCGCTGGTACGAGAAATTGTTTTCCGCGCGCAGTTCGCGCACGGTGTCGGCGCTGTTGTAGATGCAGCCGTAAGGGCAGCCGTACATGCAAAAACCGCAATAGAGACAGCCGATGCCGCGGGGCCCATCAGCGGCACGCACGGCCAGCCGCGCGCGGCCGAACCGCCAGCCGCGTCCACGCAGGGCGTCGCGATGACGGGAAAGATTCTGGAGCAAAACCGCGGCTTGCTGGCTGGGCTGAAGCACGTGCGGATGGTCACAATGCAACGGGAACCATTCCTCCAAATCGTCGTGTTGTGCGGCCAGCCCGGTGAGTTCAATCACGGCACGGTAATGTTTTTCCAATTGCGCGCTTTGGATGGGCCAGTCGGCGATGTCCGTGTTGCGATACGGCAGCAGGGTCGCGCCCCAGACGTTGCTGAGGCCGCCAAGGGCCAGCGATGGCCGCACACTGGTGCCGTGACCGTGCCAGGGAATGTGCGTTTCCGTTTCACGGTAGGGAAAGTCCGAACCGAAAGCCAGCTTGAGCGGGATGCCCTTGGCGTTGGCGGCCATGTTACCTTTCAGCCGGGCGGCGTCGGCCATGGCCCAGGCGGAAGGTTTCTTGTCGGCAAATAGACGGACGATTCGGGCGCGATCGGGTTCCAGTTCGAGGCCGGCATCAAGCATCAACACGCTGGCTCCCCGCGCCAGCAACGCCTTGGCGCAGGCGACGCCCGCAGGGCCGGAGCCAATGACGCAATGCATAAATCGCTTTGCCACCGGGTGGCGGGATGCCCTCACGTCACTTGGATTCTGACGGAGTAACGCAACGGGAATTACAATAGAACGGCGTTGGATGAACTCAAGCGCATTTATCCCGGAAAGTGGGAACGGGCGTCATTTTTTATAGCACTCCATCGTTGCCCAAATTCAAGAAAGCATTTATGGTACTAATTTGAATCATACACGAAAAGCCAGTCGCATGAGTGTCGAATTACATTTCAACGGACAGCGAACCAGCGTCAGGCCGGGTTCGTCGCTGTTCGATTGCGCCGAGTCGCTCGGCGTCCATGTGCCGACATCCTGCCGCAAGCAGGGCAAATGCAAGGAGTGTGTCGTGGAGGTCATCGAAGGCATGGAGTGTCTCTCCCGGCCCGTGCCGGCGGAAAAACATCTGAAAGGCCCGTTCCGTTTGTCCTGCTCGTGCAAAATCATTGCTGATTCCGGCGTCGTCCGCTGCCACACGATGCGGCGCGGAGAGATGAAAATAGAACGCCATGCGTTCCAACTGCCGGCGGGAAGTCAAAAATGGAAACTGGATCCGGCCGTCACCCGTGACGGCGGCCGGATTCTGCTGGACGGGGAGGAAATTGACCGCTCGACGGGACCGATCCACGGGCTGGCGTTGGATTTGGGGACCACAACTATTGTGCTCCGGCTCCTGAACCTGGAAACCGGCGAGATCGTTGCCGATGCTTCGTTTGAAAATCCACAACGCTTTGGCGGCTCGGACGTGATGGCGCGAATCCATTACGACACGCACGACCCCAGCAAACTGCTGCAGCGGACACTCGCCGGCTATTTAAGCCATGCCATCGAGGAATTTCCAGTGGACCCGAAGACAATTTACGAACTGGTCGTCGCGGGCAATTCCACCATGCGTGACCTGTTCTTCCGCCTGAATGTTTATTCCATCGGCCAAAGCCCCTACCGTTCCATTACCGAACTGGAGATGGCGGACGGCCGCCGGACGACGACCAGCCTGAGCGAACCGGCGAAAAAATTCCTGCTGCCACTGCATCCCCGGGCGCGGACTTACGGCCTGCCGATCATCAGCGGTCACGTGGGCGCGGACGCCGCCGCCGGCATGTTGGCCGTGGATCTGGCAAATGAGGAGCGGCTGGTGGCCCTCATGGACATCGGCACGAACACGGAATTGATTCTGGGAAACAAAAACAAAATTTTCGCGGCGTCCTGTCCCGCCGGGCCGGCATTCGAGGGTGGCAAGATTGCCTGTGGCATGCCGGGACTGCCGGGCGCCATTGAAAAGGTTAAGCTCAACGCGGACGGCTCCTTTTTCGTGCAGGTGATTGGCGACGGTCCCGCGGAGGGCATTTGCGGCTCCGGCCTGGTGGATTTGTTGGGCGAACTGCTGAAAAACCATCGTATCAATGCCTTGGGCCGGTTTGAGCACGGCGAGGACCGGATTCTTCTGGATGTGAACAGCGATTCGCCGATTTATTTCACCGAAGGCGACATCAACGAGCTGGCCCAGGCCAAGGGCGCCAATGTCGCGGGCCTGCACATTGTCTTTGAGCGCTATGGAATCCGTTTTGAAGACCTGGACGTTTTTTATCTGGCCGGCGGTTTTGGACGGCATTTGAATGTTGAATCCTCGAAACGCATCGGTTTGATTCCGAACCTGGACGATGCGAAAATTCTGCAGGTCGGCAACGCCTCGATTGAAGGCGCCTGCATTGCCTTGTTGTCGCGGACCAAGCGCCGGGAACTGGAAGACATGGTCAAACGCGTGACGCATTGCCGCTTGGAAACCCACCCGCATTTCTTCGATTACTTCGTTGAAGGCTGCCAGTTTCGTCCCGTGGCATCCGCCAAGGCAGCGGCAGTCCGTTAATTTCCCGATTTCTGGCATGTTCGAACTGATTGACACAAAGCCGCCCGTCAATGTGCAGGAGGCCGAATACCGGCGGTTGCTTGGATATCCGAAGCAGCATGTGCCGGATGGGCGGGCGCGCGAACTGGCTGGCCGGGCGCGAACATGGTATGCGGAAAACGGGAAGCCGTGGATTTATGCCCGGCAGACCGATGGCTTGAAGCTGAAAAACAAACGGTTGCAGGTGCGTGGAACGGATTTCACATCGAAGCAGCTTCATGATCAATTCGTAGCCGCCCAGGCCCACACGGCGGTGCTCGTCGCAGTGAGCGCCGGGCGGGAATGCGAGGAAAAGGCGCACCAGTTCTGGCGGGAAGGAAAACCGGACGAATATTTCTTCACGGAGATGTACGGCTCGGCGGTGGTCGAGCATCTGGTGACGATTGCCAGCGGCCACATCTGCGGCTGGGCGGATCAACATGGCATGGCGGCTCTGCCGCATTACAGTCCGGGTTATTCGGGTTGGGACATATCCGATCAAATCAGACTGTGGAAATTGATCCGGCAAAAAATGGGCCGAGATTTTCCCGGCGACATTCAGGTGCTGGACACCGGGATGTTGCGGCCCAAGAAATCGCTGCTGGCCGTATTCGGCCTCACGCGGCATCTGGACAGGGTGCGGGACCTGGCAGCGTTGATTCCCTGCGAAAATTGTTCGCTGCCGGGCTGTCAATATCGCCGCGCGCCCTACCGGCGTTCACCGCCGCAAATTGAAGACGTGCGCCGGCTCCAGAGCGGTGTGGCCGACGATGTGGACGCGCCTCTCACTGTCGGCTCGACGTTGAATCACCACGCCCGCTACAGCGTCAATACCCGCGCATTGCAGAAGTGGTCACAGGAACGGTTGCAACTGAAGTTTTTGGCGGATCGCTCGGTGGCAGCCCGCTTTCATTACGAAGGCACCACCTGCTCCAATCTGGGGCGGTCGCTGGCATTTCACTATGACGTGAGACTCGGACCGCCCGAAGACGGTTACCGGATTCTGGCCACCGGTTGCGCTCCGGCTCCCGGCGACACTGGCCACCAATACCAATGTGAATATCTGAATGACTCCGAAGCACTCATGAACAGCATTGCCGGCGAGAAACCCCTGCTCGGCCGGCCTTTGAACGAGGTCCTGACCTGGGAACGTCCCTACGATCCTTCCGGCTGTTATTGCGATGCAGCGCGGCGCGAACACAAGTGGGGCCTGGTTTTTGAGGTGATCCATTACGCCCTGGTCCAACGCTTGAATAATGAGAGAGACGCGCAGTGACGTGCGAACAATTCGAGACTATTTACCACTGCCGTGCCTGCGAATTAAAATCAGGGCGATAATCGTAACCAACCGCGTTGGCCAGTCCTTGAAAACCATTACGAAGGCGATTAGCAGCAGTTGTAAAGTTTCGTTGAATGCCTTGATTTGCGCGGCAGAGCGCATTCTGATTCGCGGCGAATTTCTCCTCAAACCGCTGTAAAAGTTCACATGTGCAGTGTTGCGGATCCACACGAGCAAGCCGTTGATTTTTTCCGCGAGTAGCTCTGCCGCTTTGGGCGACTGCCTTGTTTTGGTTGCGGCGTTGCCGCCACCATCTTTCGTGTTATTTAAGTCTGGCATAACACGAATCCGCAGAAGTCAACCGTGGCCGTATCTCTCTGGCGTGATAACCACCCTCTTGACGATTTCAAAACCGGCGCTACGCTGGCGCGGTTGGGGATGCTTGAAGGGGGTGAGGTTGCAGCTGAAATGTCGCCAGTAATTTACGGGAGTTGGCTTATAGGCAGTAACTGACCAGCTACGCCCTCGCGTGTGAGCATTTTGGATTTCGTGTTACACCTTTTTTTCTTGCGATAAAATCGCAATAATGGTGAAAAACATTGATTTCAACCAATGTTCACAAGGGTTTTGTGATTTTGCCTTCAGCGATAGTTCTTTTGCAAAGCATGGCAATTTCGTTCAATATCCACGCGGGTTTTGTGAGCAATTTTTAGAAATGAAAACGCCCAATGTTGACAATGGTTTTATGAGCACAATTTTCAGCGCGGGTACGCGGGTTGATTTCTGACGAACTGCATTTGTCTCACCGACCAAGCTATAGACGACCAGCGCAAAGGCGACGTGGTAAAATTCATGTTGCGACTTTACGATGCCGAGGACGTAAATTTCTACTGCGTTTCTCCGCTGGTGAACAATGCCGGGAACGAACTGGCCGAAAAGCTTTAGGCATGTGGAGACAACAGAGGGGACACGATACGAAGCGCAGCTTCAATGTCCGCACCCTTGGTATTTTGACGACAATTTTGCGTTTTTGTGTTGTGGTCTTGGCGGTGGTCTGTTACTTTTTACACCGATGTGTGAAAACACACAGCCAGTCGGATAGTTCGATGACTGGAAAATTCGTTCGTTCGTTCGATTTTAGGTCGTTTTCGCGGGAAATTCGTTTTCGTCCCTTGCGCAAAAAGTGTGCCCCTCGATCCTAATCGGTCCCTCGGTCAAATATAAAAATCGAGGATCGAGGATCGAAGACGAGTCGAGATAAAAGTTTGTCCGAGTGACCGATTAGGGTCGAAAAAAGTCGTAAATTCCCCCTATCCCGGCGCCCCTATTTTCACGCGCCGCTTCACCCGTTGCACACTCGGCTATCCTAGCTTTTGGCAGTGACTGGTTTGCTCGGTATCAAAAACCGCGTTTGCTTTCCGCAGGATGGGCATTTGGTGGTTTTGTCAATGACCTCGGCCTCGAAGTTGTGACCGCAATGTTCGCAATGGATGGTAGTTACATTTTCTCAATATGCGTCAATCCATCTGGGAAAAAATCAGCAGCCAGAAGAGGGCGGCGAAAATGCTCAAGGCCATGACTGCTGCGCCATGGCCGGATTGTTTTTTGCCCATGAGCCAGACACCGAAGAAGAACCCGATCAACGGTAATATAATAGCCAAAACGTAAGCCAGCGTTGGGTCTGGCAATGGTTCGGTCCCCGGCGGCAGGCTGTCAGCTTTGCGGACGCGCGCGGATGGCGATGGAATCAGTAGTGTGGTTGCGCGATGGCAATGCGGACATTCGACCTCGGTATTATGCAAGTCAACGGGAAAGGCGATAGGCTGGCCGCATCGCTGGCAATCGCATTTGGATTCTCCAGGCAGGATGGTTTCAATTTTGGGGATGAAAAGGAGCGTTTCCAGATGGCAATGCGGACATTCAACGTTCTGGCCAGCCAATGAGGGGGAAAAGCTGACCTCGCCGCTGCAATTCCGACATTTACATTTTGCGTCACCAATCATGGCATTTTTTAGTTTCGGATTGGCGGTGTCAGGTTTTACCGCTGCCGCCGGTGGATTTGCGTTTCATTTTTGGAGGCTGGCGAGTTTATTGGAGGCTTCCTGATCGCCTTGATTGGCTGCTTGGGTAAGCCAGTAAATGGCCTGCTCGCGGTTTGTCTCGCAGCCTTGTCCGTTCAAGTAACGAAGGCCGAGACTGCATTGTGCGGATGCGCTGCCATTGGTCGCTTGGGATTGAAGCAAAATAACAGCTCTGGCTTGCGCAGCATAAACTTTTGCTCGGGCGGCTTTTTCCGCTTCCGCTTTTTGTTTTTCAATCAATGCCTGCGCTTTGGCTTCCAATGCCTGTGCTTTGGCTTCCTCCTCTTTCATTTGCTCAATTTTTTCCGGTGTTAATCCAGCATCCCAAAGTTCGATTGTTTTACCGGAAAAATTTGTTGTGCCAACTTGCACGGCATAAATATCTAATTTCTCTCCTTCTGCTATTCCTCTTGTGGGATAATTCACAACCAAAACTTCTTTGCTGAAAACAGTCTCATAGCCAATTATTGGCGGATCATGGCTGATGGGAACTCCGCCAAGGAAATTTCCCTGACTGACAAGATCATCAGAACGTTGTCTCTGTCCGTAAATCGGTTTTTTTTGTGACCAATTCAAAAGAACGGAATTTTCATAAACACCCTCAACCACCGCAACGATTCTGGTTCTGGCGGCCGCTGAAATCGTCAATGTACATAATGTGCAGAGTATGATAATTTTTGTTTTCATGGTCTATGGTTTCCCCCTTGTCTCTGGCGAACTGATTGTGTCGGAAACAAAGGGCGGTGAGAATTTCCCGTTCGTGTTGGGACTTGCATAACAAATTTGTCTGTCCCTGCATTCACGGGACAATTTGATGCCTCAATCGCCACCCGTGTCAACTATGTTTGCGGGTACTCAATTTCCCCCCGCGCGTTTTTTGAACGGCGGCAGCGGACGGTCGGCGTCACGCCTTCACGAGTGATTTGACGCAATAGCTGTTGAGACTTTCCCCGGCGGCAAGGGCTTTGGCGGCAAGGCGGCGGTGCAAGGCCGGTTCAACGCGCAACACAAATTTGCCGCTGAATTTTTTCGCGGCCAACGGTTCGGGCAATTTGTGGCCGTCCGCGTGGATCAATTCAATCATTTCCTCGACGGCCTGACACAATTCCGCATACACCCGCGCCTCGTCGCTGCCGTGGACGCCGCCCGCCATGATTTCCGGGCAACGGCCAATGAAGCATTGATCCTCGTCGCTCCACTCCACAAACTTCGCGTAGCGCGCGGCCTGTTCTTTGATCTGTTTGCGTGTCATAACTCAATTCACTTTCACGGCGTCCAGTGCGCGGCGTACGTCGCGTTCCTGATAATGCCTGGCGTCATCGCCCGCGCCGCCGCTGATGGTCACCCGCAACCCTTTCGGGTGTGTGAAGTTTCGGTGGCTTCCTTTGCCGCCCCGGTTCACAAACCCGGCCTTTTCCAAGTCGGCAATCAGTTGTCGCACTTTGCGCGGCATTTCAGTATCAAAATAGTATCATTGTTGTTTGCCGGTGTCAACTCCAGCGATTTGGCATCGAAGGTGGTGCCAATTTTGACAAGGGTTTTATACAATTGACTAACGATGGACAACCCGCGTGATTTTTGAAATGATGCGGAACCTTCTATGACCAAACTTTGTGACATCAACGCGGCGGCCAAGGAAAAACTTCCGCCCGGTTCCGCCGACAAATCGGGCATCGGCGTGCATTACACGGACGCCTTCATCAAACCGATGAACACCAAACTGCCCGACGGCACGCGCGTCGGCTGTAAACGCAAGGGGTTGAAGCTGACGCTCACCGTCGGCACCAAAAAGGGCGAAGGCCTGATGCGCCGGCTGGAGGTCAGCAAAGATCCCGTGGTGATGCTGAACGCCGCGCTTCAGGAGGCGGCGAAGGCGGCGGGGGTCGAATTGAAGATCGCCGACACCGAAATTCAGATTGCACCTTGATGGTCTATTGTTTTTCGACCGTGGTTCTAATTCCCCGGTAACAGCAGCCGGCCCATACAGGCGGACAAGTGGTTGAAGCCGCGCTTTCCCCGCTGTCAAAATTACTTCCCAATCGTTTCTGGTTCCGACCCGAAACCGGAAAACTGCGTCGGTGTCCGCCGGATGAATCCGGCGTTCCGTTGGCAGCATCAGGAAGCGCCCGCCCCGGCAGTGATGGGTCAGTTTGAATTGTAGCGTCGGCTGTCTCAGCCGACGGTGCGCTGAGGATCAGCCTTCGCCTGGCTACGGCGCGACAAGCAGCGCACGCTACGACAAATCGCCCCACTACCGGCCCGGCGGTAGTGTCCTAATTTGGGTAATTATCCCCTCACGTCATGTAATCCCGATTGCCCGCATTTCGTTGGTTTGAGGTTAATTTTACAAGCTGGTTGCAGGCTAATGACTCCATAAAAATATGGATATTGAAGAAAAATTCTACCAGCAACACACAGAACTCGCAAAACAACAGGCAGCAATCCAACGCATGACGGCGTGGCAGCAAGAGTTGCGTAAAACAGACCGCCGTGAGATTGCACGAAAAAGCGATATTGAACTCTCGAATTGGCAGACCTCTTATCCGCCCGAAAGTCCGCAGTATCGTCTTGCTGAATACAAATGGCAGCGGCGGCTCATATAATTAAAAGCACCGCCCAATGATACCACCGCAATCTTCCCCAATAAATTGGACGGCTGTTGGTGCCATTGGCGTCATCACGGTTAATATCACTGGCTGGATTGTTGTCCATTTGCTCACCAAACGACGCGAGAAGCGGCGCGACCAAGAAACTAGACAGCATACAATCGAATCTGAAAAAACCGCTAGAAAGCGCGTTTTCATTGGAAGTTTGAAAGCATGGAAATCCGAGGTTTTCTCGGCAGTCCACGCCGGAGCTTATAGCATCCCAAGCGAGCAAGCGTATCGAGACGGGATTCCCAAGTTTATTGATGCGGTCGAATTGGTGCGGGATATTTTCGATGACCGCCAAAGATTCGATACCCTGACCAAAAGAGTCGCTGGTTTGCAAGAAAAGGACTGGAATAAAAAGCAGCCACGCGACGTGATTTGTGGAGCGATTGATGAACTGATTCAGTTTGTCGAACACTGAAGTTTTCATAAATTACATGTCATCAAGGGATAATCACCCAAATTAGGACACTACCCGCGAATTCTGTTGTTGCAGGCTCTTCTTCAAACCGTAAAGCGCATTGGTTTCAGCGGCCGATAATTGGATTTTGCCGGGATTGAGGTCCCGCAACGTGTTCCCCCGGTCCCAACTTTTGTATCCTTCGTCGCCCAGCGCGGCCCGTAGTTCGGCTTCCTGTTCACGATCCCGTTCCTGGCTCAGGGCCAGGAACGCGTCGGCATCCACCTCCCCGCGGCTGAATTTCTCCTGGCATTCGTTCAGGCGCTTCTGCCAGCGGTCCTCGAGATCGGCCAATACCACTCGTGCAATCACTGTGTTGGGAACACCGGCCGCCCGCAACTGGTCAACCCACTGCCGCCAGTCCGACCCCGTCGCCTGCTTCGCGGAGTTGGGCTCGCCGGTGACCGGCAGTATGTCTCTCGTGGTTGGTTCCGGGTGGCCCGGGTCGGCCGCAGGCGGAGGGGGAGATGCTGATTTGTGCATGACCAGCGCAACGACTGTTCCGGCCAGAATGACATTTAAAACGAGGGACGCCCGGGTGGAAAATTTGCAGCTCATATACACAAATTATTGCCCGGAATGAGAATGCCGCCAAAGGCGTGCCGGCACAAGGCATTTCCGGCCGGCCGGAACCGGAACCCTGAAAAATCCCGTGCCGGCGAAGTCGATGGGTTACAGTGCTCGGGACAAGCCTTTGATCGAGTTGTCGGCAGAAAAAATGTTGCGCGAATTTATAAGACAATTAATCATTCGTATTATGCGTTCCAATTTTTTCTGCCTTCCGGTTTTTGCGCTGACCGCTTTAACCCTGACGAACCCCGGCCAGGCCCAGCCCCTGGCGGCCGGGCCGAACAAGGACATTCACTGGGTGGGCACCTGGGGAGCAGCGCCGCAATTGACGGAAACGCGAAATCTGCCGCCGCCGCCGGGATTGGCCAGCAACATCCTGCGCCAGGTCGTGCATGTGTCCATTGGCGGGCAACATCTGCGCGTCCGCTTTTCCAACGCTTTCGGCAATAGTCCGGTAACGATGAGTTCCACCCATATCGCCTTGTCGGCCGGCGGCAGCGCCATCAAACCGGAAAGTGACAAGGCGCTGACGTTTCAGGGCAAGCCTTCGGTGACCATTCCAGCAGGCGAATCCGTTCTATCAGACACTTTTGACTTTGCTCTGGCACCGTTGTCCGACCTCACCGTGACAACTCATTTCGAGGGCACGTCGGACGATGTCACCGGTCATCCCGGTTCCCGAACGACGTCTTATTTGCTGGCCGGCGACGCGGTTGCGGCGGCGGATATGCCAACGGCGGCCAAAACCCAGCACTGGTACATTTTGACCGGCATTGATGTGGCGGCGGAAAATTCGAGCGCGGCCGTCGTCACGCTGGGCGATTCAATCACCGATGGACGCGGTTCGGAACCCGACCAGAATAATCGCTGGCCGGACAATCTGGCCCGCCGGCTGAACACAAACGCGCCCACCGCCATGCTAGCGGTAATAAATGAGGGCATCGGCGGCAACGCCGTGCTGCGCGGCGGTCTGGGGCCGACGGCGCTGTCGCGTTTTGACCGTGACGTGCTCGGCCAGGACTCAGTGCACTGGCTGATCATACTGGAAGGGGTCAATGACATTGGTGGCAGCAACGGAACCAATTCGCCGGTGGCACACGATTTGATCGCCGCGTTTCAAAAAATGATCGACCGGGCGCATGCCAAAAGTATCCGGGTGTATGGCGCAACTATTACGCCGTTTGGCGGGTCATTTTATGACAGACCGGGTCACGAAGCCGCGCGCCAAACAGTCAACGGCTGGATTCGGACCAGTGGCAAATTTGATGCGGTGATTGACTTCGACGCCGCGGTGCGTGATCCCACGAACACAACGAATCTGCTGTCGGCGTACGACAGCGGCGACCATCTGCACTTGAATGTGGCAGGTTACAAAACCATCGACGATGCGATTGACCTGAAATTGTTTGAAAACTAAAACCCGGAGGCCGCGGCGCCGTCTTTGAATTACGGGATCCACTCAACCATTTGCCGCTCACCTTATGCGATCCAAATCCTTTTCCCTTTTCCTGGTTGCCACTTTGACCGTTGCCGCCCGCGCCCAGCAAACGGTCGGCCAATCCGCCGACACCAATCTGCCACCGCCAATGAACTGGAGCGCCAGTCAGGATCATCAGAACATGATGGCGCAACTGGGCATCAAGACCCTGCGACCCGGAGCGGATGGCTTTAACCGTCAGGCGCCGAATTACCAGAACACCGACGAAGCGAAAGCCAATCCTTATCCCGATCTGCCCGATCCGCTCACACTGAAAAACGGAGAGAAAGTCACTACCCCGGAGATGTGGTGGAAGCAGCGGCGCCCGGAAATCGTCGAGGATTTTGACCGGGAAGTCTATGGCCGGGTCCCGAAAAACGTGCCGAAAGTGACCTGGAAAGTGACCAGCGTCACCCGGACGAACAACGGCGCGGTTCCGGTCATCACCAAACAACTCATCGGCCACGTTGACAATTCTTCGTATCCGCTCATCAGCGTTGACATTCAGTTGACCTTGACCACGCCGGCCAACGCAACTGGCCCGGTGCCCGTGATGATGGAATTTGGCATTGATTGGAGCCGCTTCTTCAGCGCGAATGGCAGGGCAAATCGTTTTGGCGGGACAAACGCCTTTCGAGGCTTTGGTGGATTCGGCAGCGAACCGAATTGGGAACAACTGGTTTTGTCCAATGGCTGGGGTTACGCCATCATTGTTCCCACCAGTTATCAGGCCGACAACGGCGCCGGCTTGACGAAAGGTATCATCGGTTTGTGCAATAAAGGCCAGCCGCGCAAGCCGGATGACTGGGGCGTGTTGCGCGCGTGGGCCTGGGGCGCGAGCCGCGCGCTGGATTATTTTGAAACCGACCCGGCAGTGGACGCAAAGCAGGTCGGCATTGAAGGCGTCTCGCGCTACGGCAAAGCCGCGCTGGTGACCATGGCATATGACCAACGTTTTGCCATCGTGCTGGTTGGTTCCTCCGGCGAAGGCGGGGCGAAACTATCCCGTCGCAACTGGGGCGAGTTGGTGGAAAATCTCACCGGTTCAGGTGAATATCATTGGATGGCCGGCAATTTTCTCAAATACGGCGGCCCGTTGACGCCCGGTGATTTGCCGGTGGACGCGCATGAATTAATTGCCCTTTGTGCGCCCCGCCCGACATTCATCAGTTACGGCGCTTCGTCAGGCAGTCCCGGCGCGGAAGGCACCTGGGTGGACCAGCACGGCAGCTTCATGGCCGCGGTCGCCGCCGGCCCTGTTTTCAAACTTTTGGGCAAAAAAGATTTGGGCATTCCCGGCAATTACCTCACCGCTCCGATGCCGCCCGTCAACACCGCGCTGATTGACGGCGAGCTTGCCTGGCGGCAACATGACGACGGGCACACCGACGGCCCGAATTGGCCGGTGTTTTTGAGATGGGCGGATCGTTACCTCCACGGTCCGGCGCCGGCAACGCAGCCGTCAACCAAAGCACAATAAAAAACATTCACAAAAAAAGACTCCCATGAAGAAAAATTTTCCACCCTTTCCGTCCCGTTGCCTTCCGGTTCTGGCATCTTTGATCGCGGCGACCCTCTGCCAAGCGCAGCCCATGGTCGTCGCGCCGGACAAGACCAACGGCGTGTATCAGGTCGGCGACACCGTTCATTGGACCGTCGCATGGGAAGGCGGCACCAACCCGCCCGCCGCGCGTTATCTTCTCAAGAGCGGCGGTCTGACGAAAGTCGGACAAGGCGACTTGACCTTCAGCAATGACATGGCCACGGTGGACTCGCAGTTCGACAAACCGAACACGATGTTGCTCGAGGTGGATTGGCTCACCAATCACGTTTGGGGCGGCGCCGTCGCCGCTCCCGATAAAATCTTTCCCGCCGCCCCGCCCCCGGATGATTTCGATACCTTCTGGGAAGCCAAACTCGAAGAACTGGAAAAAATTCCAGCCAATGCGCAACTCGAAAAAGTGGACAGCGGCAAAGCCGGTGTGGCGTATTGGAAAATCACCATGGACAATATCGGCGGCACGCACATTCAGGGACAGATTGCGCGTCCTGAAGCCGGCGAAAAATTTCCGGCCCTGCTCATCCTGCAATACGCCGGCGCTTATAAATTGCAGAAAAGCTGGGTGACCGACCGCGCCAAAGACGGCTGGCTGGCATTGGACATCGAAGCCCACGACATCCCGATTGATAATCCCGATTCATACTACAAGAAAATATATGCCACCGGTGGCGAGTTGAATAATTATTGGAACATCGGCAATGACGACCGCGACAAAAGCTATTATTTGCGGATGTATCTGTCCTGCGTTCAAGCGATGAAATATCTCAAGTCGCGTCCCGATTGGAATGGGAAGACGCTGGTCGTGATGGGTCAGAGCCAGGGCGGGCAGCAGACGTTGATGCTCGCCGGGCTATGTCCCAATGACGCTACCGCCGCGCTGGCCCTGGTGCCGGCGGCTTCCGACATGCTGGCCCCCGAAGTCGGGCGGGCGACGGGCTTCCCGAATTGGTATTCCAACACCAATGGCAAGGACCCGAAAAAAGTGCATGAGGCCAGCCGCTACTACGACCCGGCGAATTTCGCGCGTCACATCAAATGTCCCGTGCTCATCGCCCTCGGATTACACGACGAACAACTGGCGCCGCCGTCGAGCATTCTGGCCGATGCGAACGAAATCACTTCGCCCAAGGAAGTCATCATCCTCGCAAACTCAGGCCATCAAAATGTGCATGGTTCGCAGGAGCCTTTCTTCCATCGCGCCTATTATGATTGGCTGCCGGCCTTGAAGGCGGGCAAACCCGCGCCCGTGAAGCCATAAAGTTTTACAACGGCGGGTGGCGCGTGAACCTTGACCGGAGTTTGCTCAGGTATTGGGAGAACCGGTTTTGACGGCATCCTTGGCCAGTTTTCCATTCACCAGACGCCAGAGGTTCAGCGGATTTTCGTCCTTGAGCGCTTCCGGCAGCGCCGCCGCCGGAAAATTCTGATAACAAATCGGGCGGACAAAACGATACAACGCCGCCGTGCCCACCGACGTGAAGCGCACATCGGTCGTGGCCGGATAAGGACCACCATGGTTCATCGAAGGACAAACCTCCACGCCGGTCGGAAAACCATTGATGAGCAGCCGGCCCGCTTTGCGTTCCAAAATTTGCAGCAACCGCTTCGCCTGCTGAAGATCACCGGGCGTGCCCTGCACTGTAGCTGTGAGCTGACCTTCCAGATTTTCCGCGATGTCTTCCAGCTCCGCCATCGTCCGCGCCGAAACCAACACCGCGAACGGCCCGAACACTTCTTCGGCCAGTTCCGGATAATTCCGAAAATTCTTTACGTCGGTGCAGACCACCACCGCTTCGCCGTGCGTTTTTTTTGCATTCGGGGTTTCCTGCGAGCGCGCCAGCACCTTCACACCGCTCGTTCCCGCAGCGCGAGTAAGGCCCTGATGATATGATTCGCAAATGCCTCCGTGCAGCATCGTGGCGGGTGCGGCAGCTTCAAACAATAGCCCGACTGCCTTTTGAAACTGATCGAACCCGGCGTCCTGCAGACCGAAAACCAGACCGGGCTTGGTGCAAAATTGTCCGACACCCAGCGTCACCGACGCCCGCAAGCCTTCGGCAATTTTGGCCGTCTGCCCGCGCATCGCCTCCGGCAGAATGAAAATCGGGTTCAGACTGCTCATTTCGGCAAAGACTGGAATCGGCTCCGGCCGCGCCGCCGCCGCATCGAACAGGGCGCGTCCGGCTTCACGCGACCCGGTGAAACCAACCGCCCGAGCGACCGGATGCCGCACCAGCGCAATGCCAATCACTTTGCCGGCGCCGTGCAGCATCGAGAACACCCCGGCGGGCAGGCTGCACGCAGTCACCGCCCGGCGGATGGCCGTCGCCACCAGTTCCGACGTGCCCGGATGACCGCTGTGGGCTTTGACCACGACCGGGTTGCCTGTGGCCAAGGCGGACGCGGTGTCACCGCCGGCCACGGAAAACGCCAGCGGGAAATTGCTCGACCCGAAAACAATCACCGGGCCGATGGGAATCAGCATCCGGCGCAAATCGGGTTTGGGCAGTGGCTGCCGGTCGGGAATGGCCGTGTCAATACGCGCGTCCACCCACGAACCTTCGCGGATGACCTGGGCGAAGAGTTGGAGCTGGCCGGTGGTGCGCGCGCGTTCGCCGGTCAGCCGTGCTTCGGGCAGGCCGGTTTCCTGATGCGCGCGTTGGATGAGGTCATCGCCCAGCGCCATAATTTCATCGGCAATACGTTCGAGAAAAGCTGCGCGCTGTTCGCCGGTGATTTCACGATGCGCCCGGAAGGCCCATTCGGCCAGTTCCATGGCGGCATCCACATCTTTTTTGCCGGCGAAATGGAAAGTGGGCGGCAAAGGTTTGCTGTCCAACGGGCTGGTGGCGCGGAAGGTCTTCCCCGCGCCGTGGCTGAGTTGGTCGCCGATAAAATTCTGGCCGTGCAGATTCATGGCGCGTCAAACTACCATCACCGGGTTGCGGAGCAAACCGATTCCAGTGATTTCAATTTCCACCACATCCCGCGCCTGCAGCGTGAAGGTTTCGGGCGGAACGATGCCCGTTCCGGTCAGCAGCACCGCGCCATGGGGAAACATCTGGCTGCGAAAGAGAAACCCGGCCAGTTCCTCAAAATTCCGGTTGATTTGACCGACCGAGGTTTCGCCGGCAAAGACGCTCTCGCCGTTGCACCGGATAGCCAGCCGGATTTTCCATTCCCGCGCGGCGGTTTCGTTGGCACCAAGCTGAATCCACGGACCAAGCGCGCAGGAACGGTCGTAGATTTTCGCCTGCGGCAGGTAGAGCAGATTTTCCCCTTCGATGTCGCGCGAACTCATGTCGTTGCCAATCGTATGGCCGACAATCTTCCCGCGCGAATTCAGTACCAGCGCCAGTTCCGGTTCCGGCACGTTCCAGCGCGCGTCGCGGCGAATGCCCACCAGTTCGCCGGGCGCGACGACTTTTTCCGCCAGCGATTTGAAGAAAAGTTCCGGTCGTTCCGCCGCATAAACCTTGTCATAGGCGGTGGCGCTGAAATCGGATTCCTTCATCCGGGCAGTTTTGCTGCGCAGATAAGTGACGCCCGCCGCCCAGATTTCCTGCTGCTCCACCGGCGCGCACAATTGAACCTCCGCCACCGCAAGGCGGGGCAGACCTTGTTTGGCGATTTGGCTGAGTTGCGCAACCGGGTTGTCGTTTTCCAGCAACGATTGCAGTTGCCTGATGCCTGCGGGCATCAGGTCCAGCAGCGCGGCGACGTCCGCGACCAACCCGATGCGGATCTGGCCTGATTTGTCTTTGAACCGGCAGAGTTTCATTGGCGCCATTATCGTAGGACAGGCGTCCCGCCTGTCTCCATCTTTTTGTAGCGGCGCTCTATGAGCGCTGCTTCGCTTTCGGCAGCAGAAAAGCCAGCGCGGTGCAACCCAGCATGCCCAAGCCGATTACGGTGAAGCCAATCGCGGTGCTGTGATATTCTTTCGACAACGAGCCGATGATGTACGGTCCGGCGAAGCCGCCGAGATTTCCAAAGGCGTTGACTGTGCCCATAACCAGCCCCATCGCATTCCGCGGCAGGGTCTCGCCCGGGATAGCCCAGAACGGAGCCATGCCGGCATACGGACCGGGAATGGCCAAACACATGAACGCATACGACAGCCAGAAATTCTGGCGGAAAACCACACTCAGGATGAGGCTGATGCCGCTCATCGCATACACCGCCGCCACGTGCCCGCGCCGCTCGCGCGTCTTGTCCGAATGCCGCGAAACCATAATCATGACGACCGCCGTGACCGCGTAGGGAACGGCGAACAGCAGGCCATATTGCAACGCGTCGAAACCCTGGCCCTTCAATCCGGTCGTGAAAAAGGTCATGCATCCATAAACGGCGCAGTTGTGCAGAAAATAGAGGGCAATCATGATGAAAATCGCCGGTTGAAACAGCCGGGCCCCGAGTGAAACTTTGGCCGGCGATTCCAATTCCGCCTGTTCCCGCTGCAAGGTGGTTTCGAGATGTTCCCGTTCCCCGGCCGAAATCCATTTCGCTTCGCGGGGATGATCGCGGATGCAAAACCACCAGATGGGCAGCCAAACGATTGGTAGCATCCCCTCCAGAATGAGCATCTGGTGCCAATCATACATTTTTAAAAGCCAGCCGGTGAGAGGAGCAGACCCGGCCACAGCCAGCGGCTGGAACAGGTTCCAATAGGCATTGGCGCGGGCGCGTTCGGCGCGCGGAAACCAACTGGCCAGCAGGACCAGCGTAGCCGGAAACACGGCGCTTTCCGCCACACCCAGAAAAAACCGCATCACCTCAAATTGCCGGAACGAGTGGGCCAGGCCGCAACCGACGGCGCAAGCGCCCCAGGCAATCAGACACAAACTGATGAGCTTCCGCGCGCTCCAGCGCGACGCCAGATAACCACCCGGGATTTGCAACAGGAGATAGCCGAAGAAGAAAATGCCCGCCGCTTCGCCCTTCATGCGGTCGTCCATGAGCAGGTCCTTCATCATCGTCGAAATGTTCGGGTCGAGCGCGAGCGAGACGTTGGTGCGGTCAATGTACGAGATGGTGTACATAAGCAGCGCCACGGGAATGATGCGCAGCCAGCGTTGTTGCGTCATAGATGAACGCGGGATTCTCCCGCAACTTCGCTACAAGTCGAATCTAAATTCAGTTTCAAATATTCTTGAAACGAGATTATGAATCTTTCCACATAGTCGCCGCGTGTGACGCCAAGCGGGCAAGCCATTCTTCGGCATCGGCAAAAGCGGATTCCGGGTTTGTCAGATCGGGCGTGAGCGCATAGGCCCGGGTGAAGAATTGAGCGGCGGCTGCGCGGTCAATCACCGCGCCTCCCAAACCCAGGCACGGTTTCTTTGCTTCGCGGCACAAGGCCGCCAGTTCACCCACGCCTTTGCCCATGAATGTGGAACGATCAATCGCACCTTCGCCGGTAACGACCAGGCCCGCCTCCGATAGACGCTCTTTCAAGCCAGTGTGGTCGGCGAACAACCCAAACCCCGGTGCCAGGCGCGCCCCGAGGAAGCTGCGCAGGCCGAAGCCGAGTCCGCCAGCCGCACCGGCATCCGGCTCGTTCGCGACCCTGCAACCTGACTGTGACTCCATCACGTCCGCCAAACGGGTAAGGCATCGTTCCGCCAAATCAAAATCTTCCTCTTGCAGGCCTTTTTGTGGTCCGTAAACACGAGTGCAGCCCGACGATCCCAGAAGTGGATTTTGGACGTCGACTGCGACGAGAATTTCATTCGGCCATCCTGCGGTCTGTGGCGGCTGGCAGCGAGACAACGAATGCAATTCGGTCCAACGCTCGATCGTTGCCCCGCGCTCATCGAAGAAGGTCCAACCCAGGGAGCGTGCCATGCCGAATCCGCCGTCATTCGTCGCGCTGCCGCCGATACCGACAAGGCAGCGGCCCGCGCCCTTCGCATACGCCGACGCAATCACCGCCCCCAAACCGAATGTGTCCAGCTCGAATGGATGATGCTTGCCCGCCGGCAGCGGGGCCAGTCCGTTGACTCGGGCGGCTTCAATGATCGCCGTGCGCGACTTTGGCTCCCACCACCACTCTGCCGAACACGGTTGGTGTGCGGCGTCCACCGTTGCGACCGTCTGAGTCCTGGCGCCGAGACTGGCTCCCACCAATTCGCCAAAACCGTCTCCGCCGTCGCTGATGGGAAACAGCATCACATGATCCGCTGGGCGCGCTTGCCGCCACCCTCGGGCCATGGCGTCGGCAGCGGCACGCGCGGAAAGCGTGCCTTTGAATTTATCTGGAGCGATCAAAACGTTGAGGCTCATCGCAGACCATCCAACCGGAGACACCGCCGGGTAACCAGCTTTTTCACCGCAGAGGAGCAATGCAGTTGGGAATTGCCAAGAATCGCCAGTTGACACCCCGGATTGCGCTCTGGCAGCATCGCGCCATGTTCGCCATGTTTGTGTTTGGTGAGCCCGAAAGGCATTTTTCACTTACCCTCACAACGCTCGGCTGCGGGGGGGAGCCTGCTTCGCAGCGGCCAATCACCCGCGCTGCGCTCAGTCCAAGCCGGTGCACAAATCGTCATTTCCTATCAGTTCTTTTGCTCCCGTTTGGGATGACGTTGTTTCAAGAAAAGGAAAATATTCCGTGAGCAATATCGGCAAATACCTCGAAACGCAGTTTTCACTGGAAGGAAAAGCGGCACTGTTGACCGGCGGAGCCGGCGGCATCGGCCGCGCACTGGCCTTTGCGCTCTGCTCGGCGGGGGCGACGACGGCGGTATGCGATCTGAATCTGGGACAGGCCGAGGAGGTGGCGGCGGAGCTGAGGGCCAAGGGGCTCAAGGCGAAAGCGTTTGCGCTGGACCTCACCAAGGTCGAATCCATCCGTCAATGTGCCGATGCCGTGGCCGCAGCCTTCGGAAAGATTGACATCCTGGTCAACTGCGGGGGCATCAACAAGCGCGAAGGATTTCTGGACGTAGAAGAAAAGACTTACGACCTGATCATGAACGTGAACCTGAAGGGGACGTTTTTCATGACGCAGGCGGTGGTGCCCTACATGATCAAGGCCGGGGGCGGAAAGATCGTTAATCTTAGTTCACACAACGCTCAAGGAATGCTTGGCGGTGTGTCGGTTTACGGAGCGAGCAAGAGCGGTGTGTCGGCTTTGACGCGTTCGATGGCGATTGAATGGGCGCGGTTCAACATCCAGGCCAACGCGGTGGCGCCGGGACATATTCTGACGCCGCTGACGCAGGTGACATGGGACCACCCGACGCGGTCGGTGTATCTGCGGGACCGGATTGCGATGCGCCGGCCGGGAACGCCGGAGGAAGTGGCGGGCATGGTGCTGATGCTCTGTTCGCCGGCCTCCAGTTACATGACGGGTCAGACGTATCATCTGGATGGCGGCTGCCTGGCGGGCGGCACGCCGTGGGATTTCGACACGAAATACGGCACCGCTGGTCCGGCGGTCGCGTCTGGCGTTACCCCAACTTCCGCGCCAGTGAAGAAACCCTCGCGCAAAAAGGAGTCAAATAAATGATTGATGAAAAGAAATTGCGGGAAATCCGCCACTTGGCGGCCCGCATGCGGCGGGACATCATCCTGATGGTGGGAGTGGGTCAGCAGGGACACGTCGGCGGCTCTTGCTCGTCAGCGGAAATCGTGGCCGTGCTTTACGGCTGGAAGATGAAGCACGATCCGATGAACCCCAAATGGGAGGGACGGGATCGATTGCTCATGAGCAAGGGGCACGCGGCAATCATTCAATATGCCGCGCTGGCGGAGCTGGGGTATTTCCCGACATCGCATTTGCCGACGCTCAAGAAGCTCGGCTCCATGCTCCAGGGGCACCCGGATATCCACAGCACGCCAGGCATCGAAGCCAACACCGGCTCGCTCGGCCAAGGGTTGTCCATCTCCAACGGCATGGCCCTGGCGTTGCGGCTGGACAAGAAGCCCAACCGCGTTTACTGCATTCTGGGCGACGGCGAACTGGCCGAGGGACAGGTGTGGGAGGCGGCAATGTTCGCCGCAGCCAGGAAGATCGACAACCTGGTGGCCATCGTGGACCAGAACGGCCTGCAAGCCATGGGAGCGGTGGCGGACCGGATGAACAGCAACCCGCTGCCGGACAAATGGCGGGCGTTTGGCTGGCATGTAATCGAGATTGACGGACACAACGTGGAGGCGATCGTTGCGGCCCTGGACGAGGCGGAAACCATCAAGGGCAGGCCGACGGCGATCATTGCCCACACCGTTAAGGGCAAGGGTTTTTCCTTCGCGGAGAACAACATCGCCTTCCACAACGGGATGATGACCCAGGCGCAGTACGAACTGGGCCTGAAGGAAGCCGACGCGATGCTGGCGGAATTCCAGCCGGTCCAGGCTGCGGAGGCACGTTGATATGGCTATCTACGCAAATCCTCGAACGGCTTACGGTGAGGCCCTGGTGGAACTGGGCAAGGCGGATGAGCGGGTCGTGGTCCTGGACGCCGACCTGTGCAAATCGACCATGTCCGTCCTGTTCCAGGATGCGTTCCCGGACCGCTATTTTGAGATGGGGATTGCCGAGGCGAACATGATGTCCACAGCGGCGGGATTGGCGGTCAGCGGCAAGATCGCCTTCGCCAGCAGTTTCGCGGTGTTTGCCACCGGCCGGGCCTACGACCAGATCCGCCAGACGATCTCCATCGGCAAGTTGAACGTGAAGATTTGCGGCTCATCGTGCGGGCTGTCGGATTTTGGAGACGGCTCGACGCACCAGGCCGTCGAAGACGTGGCGATCATGTGCGCCATACCGAACATGACGGTGCTGACGCCGGTGGACGCGACGGAAGTGCGCCTGGCGGTGCGGGCTGCGGCGGCGATTCAGGGACCGGTCTACATGCGAGTCAACCGCAACCCCGTCCTGGACCTGCTGGAAAAGGATGCAACCTTCGAACTGGGGAAATATCGCATCCTGTGGCAGGGCGGCGATGTGCTGCTTCTGGCCCACGGCGTCATGGTGGAGAAAGCCCTGGCGGCAGCGGCGATTTTGGAGAAGGAGGGCATCAGCGCCAAGGTGGCGAGCGTCGCGACCATGAAGCCGTTCAATTATCAGGGAACTGCGGAACTGGCCCAAGGCATGAAGGGCGTGGTTACAGTCGAGGAACACAGTTACATCGGCGGGTTGGCGGCGGCTGTGGCCTTCGCCTTGCGCTGCAGTTCTGTGCCGATGGACTTTGTCGCCATGAACGACACATTCGGCCAGTCCGCGCACAAGCCTGAGGACCTGCAGATGGCCTTCGGCCTGACGGTGGAAAACGTCGCCGAGAAAGCCAGGAACCTGGTGAACAAAGCGTGTCGGTAAGAAAGGAATCAAGAATATGAAAATCGGATTCATTGGCTTGGGCATCATGGGCAAGCCCATGGCCAAAAACTTGCTCAAGGCCGGTCACGAGGTGGTCTGTTTCGACATTGTGGCCGAGCACGTGGCCAACGTGGTTGCGACCGGGGCCAAGGCAGCCGCCTCGTCCAAAGCCGTGGCCGAACAGTGCCCCATCGTGATCACCATGCTGCCCAATTCGCCGCATGTGAAGGAAGCGGTGATGGGGTCGGGCGGCGTGCTCGAAGGCACCAAGGCCGGGACCATCCTCATAGATATGAGCTCAATTGCCCCGCTCGCCTCGCAGGAAATTGAGAAGGCCTGCAGCGCCAAGGGGGTGAAGATGATCGATGCTCCCGTCAGCGGCGGCGAACCCAAGGCCATAGACGGCACCCTGTCCATCATGGTCGGCGGTGACGAGCAAGTCTTCAATTCCGTCAAGGACATCCTCCTGAAGATGGGGTCCAGCGCCGTTCATTGCGGTCCCATCGGCGCCGGCAACACCACCAAGTTGGCCAACCAAGTGGTTGTCGCGTGCAACATCGCCGCCTGCGCCGAGGCCTTCACACTGGCCAAGAAGGCCGGCGTGGATCCCGCCCGCGTCCTCGACGCCATCAAGGGCGGCCTGGCCGGATCCACCGTCATGAACGCCAAGGTTCCGATGATGCTCCAAGGCAACTTCAAGCCCGGGTTCAAGATTGACCTGCATATCAAAGATCTGGCGAACGCCCTGGACACGGGGCACGGTGTGGGCGCCCCGTTGCCCCTGACCTCCATGCTGATGGAAATGATGCAGACCCTCAAGGCCGATGGCTGCGGTCAGAACGACCACAGCGCCTTGGCCAAGTATTACGCGAAAGTCTCCGGAACGAAAATCGGATTGTAACGGGATTCACAACCGCTTCTTGACTCCCGCCATCGGCTACGTCGACCGGCTTCACCGCCGGCATGTCCGTGGCCGATGTGTTTCTGGACTCCAAGCTTTCGTGGGATGCGTTTATGATCCGGAAAAAACCTTGTCGCTCCTCGAAGCCGGGGGAAAGGCGGCCAATCCCGTTGAGCCAAACTGGACCCGATTTTACGGATCCAGCCCTGTGCAATGCACCGGAATTCGCGCCAATGCCGGCGGTCAACTCCGGATTTGCCCGCTGCCGAAACCGAGCCATTTGTAGCTCGTCAATTCCTCCAGACCCATCGGGCCGCGCGAGCGACGCGAAAGGACTTGGCGCCGAACCCGGCGTTGCCGGAAGACACGCGGCTTTGGGCGGCATTGCAACTGGCCGGCGGCGGAATCTGGGGCGGGTGCGTTTATGACCCGGACCAAATCATCGCCGCGCTCAAAGCCGGCCAGCAGGTATAGAAGAAGCGCGATTTAACCCGAAAACCAGAATTCTGCAGGCGAGACGCGCTGCGCTACGGCTTAGGCCGGTGTACGGGTTCAATTCTTCGCTCGGTACAGGCCGCCACGGGAATGAACCGGTCAATTCTGACCAAGTGCACAACCGCAAATCGTCAATCGGCAATCGCAAATCAAAGCAAGTGTCCCATCTTCTGCCGTTTCGTTTTTAAATACCGTTCATTGTGCGGGTTGGGTTTCACGCGAATGGGCACCTGTTCGACAATTTTCAGCCCGTAGCCTTCCAGCCCGACGATTTTTTTAGGATTGTTCGTCAGCAGCCGGATGGTTTTCAACCCCAAGTCCACGAGGATTTGCGCGCCCAGACCGTATTCGCGCAAATCCATTTCGTACCCGAGCTTTTCATTCGCCTCCACGGTGTCATAGCCCTGTTCCTGCAGCTTGTATGCCTTGATTTTCGGCGCCAGCCCGATGCCGCGCCCTTCCTGCCGCATATAGACAATCACGCCGCGCCCGGCGGCGGCGACCTGCCGCATGGCTTGATGCAGTTGCGACCCGCAATCGCAACGGCGCGAGCCGAACACGTCGCCGGTCAGACATTCGCTGTGGACGCGGACCAGGACTTTTTCTCGCCCGGCCACGTCACCGTGGACCAGCGCGAGGTGATGCTGATTGTCCAACTTCGAGCGATACAGATGCAGATCGAATTTGCCGTAGTCGGTCGGCAGCTTCACGGTTTCGACGCGCTCGACCAGTTTTTCCCGGGTGCGGCGGAACTGGATCAGGTCGGCGATGGAACAGATTTTCAGGCGATGCTTCCGGGCGAACTTCAGCAGTTGCGGCAGCCGCGCCATGGAGCCATCGTCATTTAAAATTTCGCAAAGCACGCCGATGTAACGCTGCCCGGCGAGTTGCGCGAGGTCCACCGCCGCTTCGGTGTGGCCGGCTCGCTGGAGCACGCCGCCGGGCCGCGCGCGCAGCGGAAACACATGGCCGGGTTGCACCAAATCCTCCGGCGTGGCGGTGGGGGACGCCATAATGCGAATGGTTTGGGCGCGGTCGGCGGCGCTGATGCCGGTGGTGATGCCGCGCGCGGCGTCCACGCTCACCTGAAAATCGGTGCGGAAGCTCTCGCGGTTCTGCTGCACCATGCGGTCAATGCCGAGTTGTTGCAGCCGGCCGGCGGTCGTGGGCACGCAAATCAGCCCGCGCCCGAACCGGGCCATGAAGTTGACGGCGGCGGGCGTGACGTGCTGGCCGGCCATGATGAGGTCGCCCTCGTTTTCGCGGTCTTCATCGTCCACCACGATGACCATTCGGCCTTGGCGGATGTCCGCCATGACGGATTCGATGCTGTCGAAAGTTTTCTTCATCGGCGAAAACAGCGTAGTCGGCCATCGCCCAAACGCCAGCCGATTCAAACCGCTTTTTTTATTGGTCACGGCGCAGCCTCGGTTTAATATCGGCAGGCGCCTGGATTCAAAACAGCCGTAGGCGGAGGAAAAGTGGGTTTGATATGCCAACGCACGACTTGACCAAAAAAAATGGCGGCCCGAAAAATTCCCATCAATGGGGCTCCATGCCGATTCCGGAACAGAGCATGCGGCGGCTCGACCGGCTGGCCAGTCTGGGGATGCTTTCGGCGGGCATGGCGCACGAAATCAAAAACTGCCTGGTCGCCATCAACACCTTCGTCGGCCAGTTGTTGGAAAAGGGCGAGGACCGGGAGTTTTCCGAAACCGTCCGGCGCGAGTTGCGGCGGATTGACACGCTGGTGAGCCAGATGCTGCGGTTCGCCGCGCCGGGTAAAAATGAATTCGCCACCGTGCACGTGCACGACCTGCTGGACCATTCATTGCGGCTCGTCGAGCACCAGTTCAACAGCAAATTGATTTCGCTCGACCGCCGTTACACCGCCGCGCCGGACACGGTCAGCGGCGACGAATACCAGTTGCAACAGGCTTTCATGAACTTGTTGCTGAACGCCATCGAAGCCACGGGGATAAACGGCGCGCTGACCGTGAGCACGGAAATTGGCGAGGAGCAGCCGCGCGAACGGTGCGTGCGCATTCACATTCAAGACAATGGCGCGGGCATTCCGCCGGAAAACCTGACGCGATTGTTCGAGCCGTTTTTCACCACCAAGAAAAACGGCACGGGTTTGGGGCTGGCCATTTGCCAGCGCATTGTCCTCGAACACGGCGGCAGGATCACGGCGCAGAGCGAGGTCAGGAAAGGCGCGACGTTCAGCATCTCACTGCCGGCGATTCCGGCGTAGTCCACCCCATCGCGGCTAGGTCAACCGGTGAAAGGGTGCTTTTCCCGCAGAAAAAAAGCCCGCCCGTCCGTTACCTGCAAAAGGGGTTGCTTTTCGGGTTGATTGAGGAAAATCTATGCCCACAAAATCAAACTATGAAAACCACCGCTTGGACTGTGATGATTTGTCTGGGAACCGCAGCCATATTATTCACCGGCTGCAAAACAAATTCGAGCAATAATAAAACGTTGAGCACCGGAAAGACGCCGGTCATACACGGCGAACCCGCCACCAAAAATCAAGCCGCAGCCGAAGCCTTTCTGGCCACCAATAAAAATAACCCGGGCGTCATTACGTTGCCGGACGGCCTGCAATACCGGGTCATCACCAATGGCACCGGTGCCACGCCCGCGCCCGACGACATCGTGACGATAAGATATCGCGGCTGGCTGTTGGATGGCACGGTATTCGACAATACCTTCAAACTCGGCCATCCCGTGCAAGTTATGGTCAGCAACGCCATCCCCGGCTGGACGGAGGCGCTCCAGAAAATGAAAGTTGGCTCCCGATGGCAGTTGTTTGTGCCACCGCAACTGGCTTACGGTAAGCGCCGGCCCGCCCTTCCGTCCGATGCCGTTTTGATTTTTGAAATTGACCTGCTTTCAACAAAACGCCCGCCTCCGACCGCCAGCGACATCATTAAAGTCCCCTCCGTCGAGGAACTGAAGCAAGGCGCGCAGGTTGAGGTCATCAAAAAGGAAGACCTGGAGAAGATGCAGAAGCAGCAGTCGCCGTAGCCGTTCCGTTTTGAACATTTGTGTCGCCGGGCCGTCATTTTTTCGGCACTATGAAATTGATTTTCCAGTCGTTGGTCGGTTTTTTTCGGTCCTGGCAACCGCGCGAAGCGCGCGTGCGCTTTCACATTCAAGACAATAACGCAGGCATTCCGCCGGAAAACCTGCCGCGATTGTTTGAGCCGTTTTTCACCGCCAAGAACAACGGCACGGGTTTGGGGCTGGCCATTTGCCAGCGCATTGCCCTCGAACACGGCGGCAGGATCACGGCGCAAAGCGAGGTCAGGAAAGGCGCGACCTTCAGCATCTCATTGCCGGCAATTCCGGCCCAGTCCACCCCATCGCGGCAAGGTCAACCGGTGAAAGGGTGCTTTTCCCAAAGAAAAAAACCCGCCCGTCCGTTACCCGCAAAAGGGGATTGCTATTTTGATTGATTGAGGAGAATCTATCCCCACAAAATCAAACTATGAAAACCACCGTTTGGACTGTGATGATTTGTCTGGGAACCGCAGCTGTATTATTCACCGGCTGCAAAACAAATTCGAGCAATAATAAAACGTTGAGCGACGAAAAGGCGCGGGTCAGCTACGCGTTCGGCATGTCAATGGCTCGCGGCTTGCAGCGCTCGGGCATCGAGGTTGAAGCCGACATGGTCGCGCGCGGCGCCAAGGATATGCTGACCGGCCCCACGCTGCTCACGCCGGAACAGGCGCAGGCGACGCTGAGTGAGTTTATTGCCAAGGAGAAAAAAATGCGCGCGGAGCTGGCCGCCAAAAACCAGGCGGAAGCCGTAGCCTTTTTGGCCACCAACAAAAATAACCCGGGCGTTGTCACGACGACGAATGGCTTACAATACCGGGTCATCACCAACGGCACTGGTGACATGCCTACTCTCTATGACACTGTGACGGTGAACTATCGCGGCACGCTGTTGGATGGCAAGGAATTGGACAGTTCCTTCAAACGCGGCCAGCCCGCGGAATTTTCGGTTGGCGGCGTCATCCCTGGCTGGACCGAGGCGCTTTTGAAAATGAAAGTCGGCTCCAAGTGGCAGTTGTTTTTGCCACCGCAACTGGCTTACGGTGTCCAGGGCCGGCCTGGCATCCCGCCCAATTCCCTTTTGATTTATGAAATTGAACTGCTTTCAGCCAAAACCCCGCCTCCGCTGACCAGTGACATCATCAAAGTGCCCGCCGTCGAGGATCTGAAGAAAGGCGCGCAGGTTGAGGTCATCAAAAAAGAAGACCTGGAGAAGATGCAGAAGCAGCAGTCGCCGTAGCCGTTCCGCTTTGAACATTTGCGCCGCCGGGGTGTCAATTTTTTGACACTATGAAGTGGATTTTCAGGTCCCTGCTTGGTTTTTTTTCGGTCCTGGCGGCCGGGTTGCTGCTCGTGGCCGTTTTTCATCTGACGTCCTGGGGCCAGGACGCCGGTCCCGCCATCAAGGTTGACACCACGGCCATCGAACGCCGCCCGCGGCTCGGCACCAGTTTCGCGCCGGTCGTCAAAAAAGCCGCGCCCAGCGTGGTAAATATTTATTCGACCCGCACGGTCCGCAGGCCGCTGTGGAACCCGTTTTTAAATGACCCGCTATTCCGGCAATTTTTCGGCGACCGCTTCGGCCCCAACGGCAACCGTGAAATCACGCGGCGGGAACAAAGCCTGGGCTCCGGCGTCATCATCTCGCCGGACGGCTACATTCTCACGGCCAACCATGTTGTGGACGGCGCGGATGAAATCAAAATTGCCATCGGCGACAGCGACAGCAAAAAGTTCACCGCCAAAGTCATCGGCACTGACCCGCCGACGGACGTGGCCGTGTTGAAGATTGACGCAAAAGATTTGCCCGCCATCACGCTCGGCAACAGTGACCAATTGGAAGTCGGTGATGTGGTGCTTGCCATTGGCAACCCGTTCCGCGTCGGCCAGACGGTGACGATGGGCATTGTCAGCGCGGTCGGACGCGGAAACTTTCCGTTTGGCCGGATCAGTCAATACGAGGATTTCATTCAAACTGATGCCGCCATCAACCCCGGCAATTCGGGCGGTGCGCTGGTGGATGCCGAAGGCCGGCTCGTCGGCATCAACACCGCCATTATTCCAAATGAGAACGGCGGCAATCAGGGCGTTGGCTTCGCCGTTCCCATCAACCTGGCGCGCCACGTCATGGAACGCCTGATCAGCAGCGGCAAGGTCACGCGCGGCTACTTGGGCGTCGTCTTTCCCCAGGACATCACGCCGGACCTGGCTGCCGAATTCAATTTGCCCGATCAAAACGGCGCGCTCGTCGGCGACGTGGAAACCAACACGCCCGCGCAGAAGGCCGGAATCAAATCCGGCGACGTCATCACCGAAATTAACGGCAAAAAAGTCACCGATGCCAACAGCCTGCGCCTCATCGTCTCTGACCTGGCGCCGGGAACCAAAGTTACGGTAAAGTTGCTCCATGACGGCCACGAGAGAACCGTCACACTCGCTCTCGCCGAGCTGCCTGGCCAAACCGGGAAAGGTGGGAATGGCCAGAACAGTTCCGGTTCGGAAAATTCAAAGACGGACGCGCTCGACGGTGTTACCGTCGCCGACCTGGATCAGCAGGTGCGCGGCCAGTTGAACTTCCCGGACAATCTCCAGGGCGTGATCGTCACGGATGTGGATCAGGATTCCAATGCCGCCGATGCCGGCCTGCAAAGAAATGACATCATTGTGGAAATCAACCATCATCCCGCCACCGATACCAACAAGGCCGTCGAGCTTTGCCAACAAGCCAGGGGAACCCGGATTCTTCTCAAAATCTGGCGGCGGATTGGCGACCTGGCTGGCACACAATACCTCAGCGTGGACAACACGGCGAAGGGGAAATAGTGCGGATTTTGGCAGGCGCCAGGGCAACGCGGCTCACATTTCAAATCAAAAACCGGAAACAGGAAATTGCCGGGCCGTTCCACACCGGCTTCTGTGGTTCAGAATGGAAATTTTGACAAAGTTCCCGCGCGGGCACATTCTTCCGTAATGCTGCCGTAACCAACAGCAGGGTTATGCCCGTTCAATACAAAGACTATTACGAAATCCTTGGCGTGCCGCGTGGCGCCAGTGACGCGGAAATCAAGAAATCGTTCCGCAAGCTCGCACGCGAATATCATCCCGATGTCGCCAAGGACAAGAAACGCGCCGAGGAAAAGTTCAAGGAGATCAATGAAGCCTACGAAGTTCTAGGCGACCCGGCCAAGCGGAAAAAATACGACCAGTTGGGCGCCGACTGGAAGTCCGGCGCGGAGTTTCGTCCGCCACCCGGTTGGGAGGGCTTTACCGGCGGCCAGACTTTTCGCGGCCGCGGCGCGGGCGACCAGGAATTTGAATTTCATTTCGGCGGCACCGGCTTCAGCGACTTCTTCGAGCAACTTTTCGGTTCGCGGATGCGCGGCGCAGGTTTTGGTTCGCGCGGCGCATTCGCCGAGGAGGAGGAACTGGCCGAACGCGGACGCGACATCGAAGGCGACATCATGGTCACACTCGAAGAAGCGATGCGTGGTTCCGTGCGCTCGGTCAGCGTGCGCCGCCCCGTCGGCCGCTCGGTGAGAACCGAAACGTACCAGGTCAGAATTCCTGCCGGCGTGACCGAAGGACAGAAATTGCGCGTGGCCGGTCGCGGTGAGGCCGGCAGCAGCGGGGGCGAGGCCGGCGATTTATATTTGCGGGTGCGGCTGGCAAAACATCCCGACTTCGAGGTCGAAGACCACAATTTGATTTACGAAGCCGAGCTGGCGCCGTGGGAAGCCGTGCTGGGCGCGGAAATTTCCGTGCCTACGCTCGACGGGCGGGTGAACATCAAAATTCCCTCTGGCACTCAAAGCGGACAAAAACTCCGCGTGCGCGGGCGCGGCCTGCCGAGGCACGGCGGCACGCGCGGCGACCTGATGGTGATCACGCAAATCGCCGTGCCGACCCGGGTTTCGGATGCGGAAAGAAAATTGTGGGAACAGCTCGCACGCGAATCACGTTTTAATCCGCGAACTTGAACTGGAGGCGGACAGCTTGTCCGTGAGTTGGAGTTCAAGCCTTGGCTTGTTTTCCCGACGCAGGCTGAAGCCTGAACTCCAACGCGAATTTGTGTCTCCGAACCAAAAACATACTCATAATCGTCAACGCCGGCGGACACTGATCCGGTCGCCGATTTTCAGCCGGAAGCGTTTGGCGGCTGAACCGCCGTTGACGGCGATTTCCAAAAAACCGCTGGCGCCGGGCACGGCCACCGCCTGGCCTGCCGGCACAGATTGATAAAATGCTTTCATCTGACAAAGCCGCCTGCGTCCGAGAAAAACTTCCAGACGGCTTTGCGCGTCCCAATCCGCGTGTTCGATGTTCGTAATCGCGTTGCCGAACCGGTCAATGAAAACCACTTCACCTTCAATCCGGTTCCCCCGCATGCGCGGTTGGGGCCAGGGCAACCAGACAAAATTCTTTTGCGCCGGTCCCAGTTTGCGGACCGGCAAGCCGCAGCTCAAATGGGCCGCGACCGGAGCGAAGATGTCGCGTCCGTGAAAGGTATGACTGACCGGCTGCAAAAGGTAATTTGCATTTTCGAGCCGGTGGACCGATCTGATTTTTTCCTTCGTCAAAGCCCACGATAACACGCCGTTGTCCGGCCCCGCGAAAAGGTAATTTCCCGTTTGCACGGCAATGGCCCTGCGTGTGCTGCCAACGCCCGGGTCCACCACGGCGACATGCACCGTTCCTTTTGGGAAGAACCGATAGCCAGCCGCCAGGGCAAATGCTCCCGCGCGAATGTCGCCCGGCGGAATTTCATGCGTGATATCCACGATGGCCGCGCGCGGGGCGATGCTCAGGATGACGCCCTTCATCGCGCCAGCGAACCAATCCTGCGTCCCGAAATCGGTGGTCAGGGTGATGATTTGCACACACGAAGATTACCTTGAGCCGCACCCGGTTGAAATCCAGAATCGAACCATGCCCCGCGGTAAAACCATTCTAATTACCGGGGTTACGCGCGGCCTTGGCCGCGCGATGACGGAGGAATTCATCCGGCTCGGTCAGGTTGTCCTCGGTTGCAGCCGTTCGGAAAAGGAAATCGCGCAGTTGCAAAAAAAATTTGGCGCACCACACGATTTTGAAGTTGTGGATGTGGCGGACGATGCCCAGGTTGCAGCCTGGGCGAAACGGGTTTTGGCATCTCACAGCGCACCGGATTTGTTGCTGAACAACGCCGCACTCATCAACCGCAACGCGCTACTCTGGGAAGTCCCCGCAAAGGATTTTCCCGACGTGATTGACGTGAATATCAAAGGCGTGGCGAACGTCATCCGGCATTTCGTTCCGGCAATGGTCTGGCGCAAGAGCGGTGTCATCGTGAATTTCAGTTCCGGCTGGGGACGCTCTACCGATACGGAAGTGGCGCCGTATTGCGCGACGAAATGGGCGATTGAGGGGCTGACACAGGCGCTGGCGCAGGAATTGCCACCAAGCATGGCCGCGGTCCCGTTCAATCCCGGCATCATTGCCACCGACATGCTGCGCAGCTCCTTCGGCAACGCGGCATCGGATTATCCGGCTCCGGAAGAATGGGCAAAAATCGCCGTGCCGTTCCTGTTAAAACTCGGGCCGTCGGTCAATGGCAAGCCGTTGACGGCGCCCGTCCGCGGCGCAAATGGTTGAAAGACCACTTACTTTTTCAATGCATTCAGTTCCACCGTGGCGCTACTGAATTCCATGTAGCCTTTTTCACCCGTGCCAAGGCATTTTTTAAATAGGGCCACCGCGCCTTCCTTGTCACCGGCGAGGAGACGTTTCATACCCGCATAATAGTTGGCCTGGCAAAATTGGCCGCTTTGCGCCTTCGGGTTCCGGGCGGAGGTTTTGGCCACACTCAGGAAATCTTCCTCAGTGATTGTGCCGGTGAGAAACTGTCCAATCCTGGCGGCCCAGTCGGCCGCCCGCGCGCCTTGAAGTGATTTAACGTGCTCTGCCAGTTCCCTGGTGGCGGCGTCCGGTTCACCGAGCCGGGCGCGAAGCAGCCAGATGCGGAAGCGGGAATCATCCAGCAAGGGATCGAGCTGGAACGCCTTGCGAAAGTTCTCCAAGGCGGCTTGGAATTGCAGCAGGTCGTTCTGGACATACCCCAGGTTTTCCCAAGCTGGGGCGTTTTGGGGATCGAGTTCGGTTGCCTTGGAACAATCGGCGAGCGCTTCCTCGTAGTTCTTGAGATTGACCTTGGCGAGGCCGCGATACGAGTATGCCATGGCGTTTTTGGGATCCATCCCGATCACCTGAGTAAAGTCGGCAACGGCCTTGTCGAAATCTTTGAGCAGACGCCTGGTTTCACCTCGGCCGACAAGGGCATTGGTATCGTCTGGATTCAATTCGATTGCCTGCTCGTAATCCGCAAGCGCACCGGCGAAGTCCTTGAGGTCGTATTTTACCCAACCCCGATTCACGAGGCAGGGAGCGGAATTGGAATTCAGTTCGATGGCCAGGCTGAAATCGGCAAGCGCATCGTCGTAGTTTTTAAGGCGTCTGTTGGCCAAGCCGCGAAGGTCGTGGGTTGTCGCATCTTGCGGGTTGAGCTGGATGGCTTTGGTGCAATCGGCGACAGCCCCGGCATAGTCTTTAAGATCGTACCTGGCCGTGGCCCGGATGAAGTAGGCCATGGCATAACCAGGATTCAGCGCGATGGCCTTGGTGCTGTCGGCAATGGCCCCGTTGTAATCTTTCAGATTATACTTGGCTCTGCCGCGGGCGCCATAAGCGTCCGCATACCGAGGATTCAGTTCGACGGCTTTGGTTTCATCGGCGATGGCCCCGGCAAAATCTCCGAGATGGAACTTGGCGTTGCCCCGGTTCCAGTAGGCGTAGGTGTATCCCGGAACAAGCGCAATGGCCTGGTCAAAATCGGCGAGGGCTTCCTTGTACTTTTTGGCGTTGTATTTGACGGTGCCACGAGCGCCGTAGGCGTCTGTGTAGGCAGAATTAAGGGCAATGGCCCGGTCAAAGTCGGCCAGCGCTCCGGCGTAATTGTCGCGCGCGGCCTCGGCATTGCCGCGGGCGTAGTAGGCGGGGGCGTAATTGGGACTGAGTTCGACGCTTTTGTCGTAGTCGAGCATGGCTTCGGAGTAATTTTTTAGCGCGGCTTTGGCATTGCCGCGACTGATATAGGCATCTGCGTAATCGGGATAGCGTTCAATGGCTTTGGTTTCGTCAGCAATGGCCCCGGCGTAGTCCCCGAGATGGAACTTGGCATTGCCGCGGACGAAGTAAGCATGGGGATATTGAGGATTCAGTTCGATGGCTTTGTCAAAGTCGGCGACGCTTCCGGCATAATCTCCGAGATTCATTTTGGCGTTGCCGCGGATGTAATAAGCATTGGGATATTCGGGGTTTAGTTCGAGGGCTTTGGTGTCGTCGGCGATGGCCCCGGCAAAATCGTTGACATAGGTCCTGGCTTCGCCGCGGTTGATGTAAGCGGCGGCATTGGTGGGGTCCAGTTCGATGGCCTGGTTGAAGTCAGCGATGGCTCCGGTGTAGTCCCTGAACTGGCATTTGTTAATCCCCGAATCAAGGAGTGATTCGGCAGTGGGCTGCAAAGCCTTGTGCTGCCGTGAGCACGAGGGGCAGCAAGCGATGAGAGCCAGCAGGCAAACGGGGTAAAAGCTCCAGTACCAGGATTTCATGGCGGGAGTTTACCAAGACCATAGCCGGGCGCAACTACGGCTGAAATTCAAATCCGATTGCTTTAACCACTTTGCCGGTTCACATTTCACCCATGGCTTTGGAAACGTTTCAGGCAAGCCGGTGGACACGCGGGAACTTCCTGTTTCCCACCGTCATCGAAGTGACGGACCAGGCGGTCATCCGGCACAAACGCTCGTGGTTCAGCAAGGACGAAATGAGCATCAGTATCACCAAGGTGGCGTCCGTGCACATCAAGACCGGCATCATTTGGTCGGACATTTTAATCGAATCGTCCGGTGGCTCCGACCCGCTGGCCAGCCACGGTCACACCAAACGTGATGCGCGCCGCATCCGCGAACTGATCGAGACGGCGCAAGGGAATTTGGGCAGCAAGGCGGAGGGAATAAAGTAGCGCAGGCGTCCCGCCGACAAAGTGGCAGTTATACGGGCGAGACGCCTGTGCTACCTTTAATTCGCTTGCACGCAACTTGAACATTGCGGCTACCTTTTGCCCGCCGAACGCAACTTGAAAGTTGTGGCCACGTTTCATCCATTCACAACCTGCAACGGGGGCCGTTCCTGCCAGTAATGCACCGGTTCGGTGAAGGCGGCAAAGCTGTGGCGTCGCTGCGCCTGTGGGGCACCGCCGAAATCCCGATAGAGTGTGATGGCAATGTGCTCGTTGCGGCGGATGCAGTCCTTGATGGCTTCCGGGTCTTTCTCGCAATGGATGAGCGTCTTCCACGAGTAAATATGTTTGGGTTTGTGGAAATCGCTGTTGGCGATGAATGGCAGCCGCTTGAGGCCGATGTCGTTGAAAATGTTGTCGCGGTTGGCGATTTCCCAGGCGTCGAGCAGCGGCGCGAAGATGTCCTGATTTTCCCAGAGGTAAAGCGTGTTCTTGCCCCACTCGCTTTTCATGATGTGCGGGTGCGACGCGATGGCGAGGCCGCCTTGCTCATGGATTTTTTCGATGATTTTCGGGATGTCGAGCGAAGGGTCAATCGGCTTTTTGAGGTCAACGCCGAGCAGATGCGCGGAGGTTTTCCGCGTGTAACCGTCCTTGTTGAACTCGATGCCGGTCAGCACGAGCATTTTATACCGGCGCCACGCGCGGCGGCGTTCGCGCTCAATCACCGCGAAATATTCCTCCACCTGGTCCTGGCCGAGCGTGCAACTGGCGAGTTCAGCCAGCTTGCCAAGCAGCCGGCTCGGGTCGGCAAGATGGTCGGTGATGCAAATGCAGTCGAATCCGTGCTCGCCGTAGAAATCAATGATCTCCGGCACGGCGAGTTTGCCGTCGGAATAATTCGAGTGGATGTGGAAATCGCAAAGGAGCATCTGCGGCTGGTTGCCATTGTTGCCGGGCGCAGCGCGCATGACGCGGTCGGGCACCGGCTCGAAGAGCTTGATGCGTTTGCGGCTGGAATCATTGTGGTCGGTTTCGCCAAGAACCAATTCGGCGATGCGCAACGCGGCGTCGGGACGGCTGATGCGATTCAAATTTTCGCGCCATTCCGACCAAAGCGCGGCGCGTTTGGCAAAGGCCTGTTCCACGCACTCGGCCACTTCGCGGTTCTTTTCGACGACCGCGCCGAGCTTGAATTTTTCAATCAATTGCGCGTTGCCTTCCTCCTGGCCGGGGATGACCTGGTTGACAATCATCGGGCATTGCGCGGCAATGGCTTCCTGCACGGTCGCGCCGCCGGCTTTGCTGACGATGAGATGATGTGTCATCATCAATTCGGGCATCTGGTTCGTCCAGCCGACGACGCGGACGCGGTCGGCGCAGTCGCGCGTGCGTTCGACGAGTTTGGCGCGCAACTCCGGGTCGCGCCCGACGGTGACGGTGAGATGGACATTATCCAGTTCGAGCAGCCGGTCAATCGCCTTGCCGGCCTTTTTCTTGCCGGTGTTGATGAGGTAAAGGACGCGGCGCGGTTCATGGCCGACGGGCAACGGAAGTTTCTGTGACGGCGGTTGCGTGAAGGCGAGGTTCACGGGAAAACCGAACACCTTGATTTTTTCCGACGGCACGCCGCCCTGGCGCAACGCCTCGGCGGTGGCATCGTTTGCCACGCAGAAATAATCGCTGCCGGCGCGGAACCACGCGGAGTTGATGGTGATGGAATCGGTGACGACGGTAACCAGCCGGAACGGCCGCTCGTGCCGGTCGCGGTAAATTTTCCGGATGACATGCGCATAGACCGGGTAGGTGCCGACGACACAATCGGGTTGGGCCTCAGCGAGGATTTTTTCAAGTGTGTTTTGCAGCCGGGTGAAGTTGCCGAGTTGTTTTTCAACGAGCGGCGACTTGTCGAGCAGCGAGTAAATGCCGCCCCAGAGGCTCGGGGCATATTGCACAACGCCGAGGTAGGTTTTACAGGCGAAAGTGTTGAACGCGCCGTAGCTGTCCGCGAACAGGTCGAGCACCTCCACGCGCGCGTCTTCGTCGAGCTGCTCAATGGCGTCGCGCAGGCTGCGGGCGGCGGCGTTATGTCCGTCCCCAAATCCCGCCGTCAGGATGAGAATTTTTTTCATGCCCCAACTTTATTACGCTTAAACCCTATCCGCGGCGTGTTACAATCGTGTGACAAACCGGTGAACTTTTATTCACGTTTTAACTGACCGGTTGAGCGTGAACGTAATGGCGACGGGCTTGAGCAGCAACCGACACCAGGGTTAACTGGTCGGTTCGATCCAGCGAATCCGGTTCGGACTTTAATCAGGCCATTAAGCTTTCAAGCCTGCCCTCACGAGCTGCGCCGGCCATTGGCCTATTGTTCCGGGTCGGTCAAGTAGACAAGGTAGAGCTGGCAATACCCCTGGTCCAAATCCAGCTGGGCGACGGGCGGGAAAACGTTGGTCAGTTGGGCGTGATGGGTTTCGAGCCAAAGTCGGGCGCTCTCATTTTTCTCCTGCAATGCCAGCCCGTCAATCACCACGAAATGAATGCCTTGCTGCCGCAACCGTTCGGGCGGGTCTTCCGGCAGAATGCGCACAACCCGGCGACCGTTGAGTGGCTGCCACAAGGCGATTTCATCCACGCCGGTACTGGTGGTATAATATCCCAGGATTGGCTCATCGGGCGGCACATTTCGTCTCAGGAAATTTCTGTGCGCCTCGAGGCTTCGGAAATAGGAGTATAGATAGTCCATATATCCGTCCATAATGATGGCCGACCCGGGATATTTTGCATTGAGCCAGCCAAAAAGGCGTTGGACCGGAAACAAGGGACGATCCACCGAGGTGATGAGCATCACCGCCGTCAGCGCCATGACGGCCTGTCCCAGCCGCTGCCAAAGACGCTCGCGCGCTACGAAAACCTGTCCGGGGCGGACCAGGAATACCGGCAACAGAAAGGCGTAATACGGGGCCAATTGGCGCGCGTTCTGATAACTGCCGTTTGTGGCCATGAAGATCAAAAGCAACCCCCAGGGAATCACCCGCAACCACCACAGCCAGCGGTTGGGAGCGGCTGTGCCGCCGGCATCCCGGTGACGCCAGGCTTCGACGATGGCAATAAGAAGCAGGATACAGATTCCCAGTCCGATGCCCGAGTTTTCCTCTGTGATTCCGTGCGCGTGGGTCAAGAGCAGAAAATTTTCGAAAGAGGAGAAGTGTCCGCCGATGGGCGAGTGCAAAAGAGCCAAGCGGATTTTCGCGCCCAAGTCGTTCCAGTGGATATAAAACGGCGGCAGCAGGCTGTAGAAGGGCGGCAACAGATTTTGCGCGGGAAGGGAAATGGCGTTGCCGATAATTCCCCAAAACGGATCCAGTTTGAAGTTTCCAATCCCGGGAAATTCCAGCGGCAAGCAGGTTCCGGTGTAATACAGATTGGCGATGGTGACCGGCACGATTGAAACCAGCAGCCCCAGGCAGGCCATGCCGGCGCCGGCCACCGGTCGTGACCGGAGCAGCCGGAGGGCGGGCCAGGCTGCCGCCAGCCACAACGCCACCAGCGGGATGTTTGACTGTTTGGTTCCGGTAACCAACGCTGCCGCCAGCAGCGACAACCAAAGGTCGGTCACCCGTTTGGTTTCACGCGCGCGCAATGCCAGGTCCACCGCCGCCAGGATGTAAATGGCTGAAAAACTGTCGTTGGCGATCGAGCCGGCCTGCAGGGCAAAACACCAGCCGGACGAAAAAAACCACATCCACCACCAGGCGACCCGCGGCCGGACTTGCAGGCGCGTAAAAATGCTGAAGACCAAACCGGGCAGCAGAAGATAGGTCGTCCAATTGATCAGGAACAGAAACCGGTCCGTGCCGGTGAACAAAAGCAGCGGAGCCGACAGCCACTCAAACCCGCAACCGGTCACGTTCATCCGGATGTCGGCGGTGCGGATCCAATGCCATTGTCCGGCCCCCAGCCAGTGCAACACCCGCGGCAAGCGGTAGGCGTTGGCGTCCCAGTTCAACCCGGCATAAAGCAACCCGGACGCCAGCGACAACAGGACCAGCACCAGAAACAGCAACGGCGCCCGGCGCCGGAATCGCCGCCACACGCGGTGCCAGGATGCCTTCACGGTCCCCACCGCCGGGCGGGACCGCCGCCATAATCCAAATCCGGCAACGGCGGCCAGCAGAAAAACGACGGTATAACCGGCGCGGTTCAACTGGTAGATGGCCGACAAGACCCAGCCGGCACTGACCAGCAAGGTGGAGATTAAAATCCAAATCCGGACCGCCGACAGCATCATTCTCCGCCATCCAACCGCATACCGCACCTGGAGGCAACCAAAATTTGACGGGATGACGGCAAAAGCCCCTCATTTAACTTGAAATCCTGCCTTGCATTCCGCACCCGTTTCCGGTTCAATTCCAACACGTTGACAGAAGACGCATGTAACCAAAAAGCAGCAAATCATTCTGTGAGTTTCGATTTAAGACCCTCTGCGGATGGCCATTGCTGTATTGAATCGGGCATGACATTATGAGTGGAGAAAGGGCAAGCCGCGAACGGGGTCACATTCCAAAACTGAATTCCCGCCGGCTGCAGAGATGCTTGAAAAAGAGCAAACCGCGTGACAAGTTAAACGGAGGACCGTGAAACGGGCAATTGTTCAAGTGATTGTCGCGATGTTGATCTGTGGGAACGCGCACGCGGATTGGCTCATCAAGACTTACAGGAACGGATCTCCAGTGACTGGCTTGTCCGATGCGGACAACCTCATCAGCAGCGGATACGTTATCGCAATTGCAGATATGGCAGAAGGCGACATGGTGGGCTTCGATGCTGGTGAAGGGACAGGGCATTTTCTGACCAACAATCCAGTCCCCGGCATAACCAACAACGCGCCAACCGACAACTATGCGGTTCAAGGCACGGGCTGGTTGAATATTCCCACGACGGGACAATACACTTTTGGTTTGAATACGGATGATGGGGCGCGGTTAAGAATTGATGGCACCGATGTCATTATCGACAACGGGCGCTCCCAACCTCACGATTCGGCCTACGTCACCACCAATTTGACGGCCGGTTTACATTACATCGAATGGACCTGGTTTAATGAAGCGGGTGGCACCAGAGGTGGCGGAGCCGAAGGAGAGATATTTGCAGCACCCGGTGTCCACACGGGTTTCGACTCCAGTTTCCAACTGGTTGGATGTGCGCCCGGGTTGGTCGTCAGTTTGCCGGTGTCCTCGACTTCCGACATGGCCCTCGTTCCGGCCGGCAGTTTCACCATGGGCAACTGCATGAATCCGAGCGAGGGCGATGCAACCGAGAACTACGAACTTCCTCTGCACATCGTTTACGTGAGTGCGTTCTACATGGATCGCTATGACGTTATGAAATCGTTGTGGGACAGCATTTGCCAATGGGCTATAACCAACGGTTATAGTTTTGACAACCCAGGCTTGGGTAAAGCCCCAAACCATCCGGTGCAAACAGTCGACTGGTATGATAGTTTGAAATGGTGCAATGCGCGGAGTGAAATGGAGGGGCTGACACCATGCTATTACACGGACGCCAGCCAAACGACGCTTTATCGCTCCGGGTGGATAGACTTAAGCAATTCGTGTGTTAAATGGACAGCAAACGGCTATCGTTTGCCGACCGAAGCAGAGTGGGAGAAGGCTGCTCGAGGCGGCGCAAGCGGCCACCGATTTCCATGGACGAATACAGACACTATCGATTGGAGCTACGCGAATTACTGGTCATGTCCATCGTGCTATAGCTACGACACTGCTTCGGGAGGAGCCGACGGGACATTCAAAGACGGTGTTTATCCATACAGCAATCCGGTGGGCTATTTTGCCACGAACGGGTATGGGTTGTATGACATGGCCGGGAATGTGTGGCAGTGGTGCTGGGATTGGCTGGACCCTGGTTGGTATAGTGATGCGGGCGCAACCGAAAGCGATACCAGAGGACCGACGACCAGCCCTTGGAATGTCAGAGTCCTGCGAGGCGGTTCCTGGAGTTCAGTCGCCGGTGCACCTCGTTGCTCCTACCGCCCGCTCATAAGCTCCACTCTCATTCCCAGCCACGCTGCTAATTTCATCGGGTTTCGTTGCGTGAGGATCACCCTCCAAAATACGCCAATCATAGTCAGCCAACCGTCGAGCCAATTTTCTCAAGTGGGTTCAAATGTGACTTTCAATGTCCTGGTAAATGGGCAATCGCCTTTGCATTATCAATGGCAATTCAACGGCACTTCACTTACGGGTGCAACCAACGACAGCCTTTTACTTCCCAACGTCCAACTGGCCGATGCGGGCGGTTATTCGGTGGTGGTCACCAACGCCTACGGTTCCGCGACCAGCGCCATCGCGCAGTTGACGGTTATCGAGCCGTTGTCGGTTACGCAAACAAACCAACCCCCGCCACCGCCCGGCAACCCAACCATACCGACGGACCCCACGCATTTCAGAGTGTTCACCAACGGCAGCTTTGTCAGCGGCCTTGGGCTGGATTCAGGCAAATGGACCGTTGTCCTGACGCATGGATGGAATGACAGTTCCACCAACTGGCCTCTGGCGATGGCCAATTTAATTGAAATTGAACTTGGCTCCAACACCCTGAATATCGTGGCTTGGGATTGGACGGCGGCGGCGGCCGGACCGCTCGCCGCCGCGGCGTTGAACACCCAGGGCCAGGGTTACGCGCTGGGAACGAATCTGGTCGCCGCGCTCGGCGTGGGTTATCCCAGACGGATTCACTTCATCGGACATGGCCTCGGCACCTTGGTCAATGCCCGGGCCGCCAATTACGCTCACAACCATGGCTTTTCATGGGTGAACACACAAATGACCTTGTTTGACGAAGCCGAGATTGCCTGGGAGTTTGGGGGAAACGCCTGGCAAACGGTAACCACCGCTGGGCAGAACGATTCCGCTCCGCAACAGGACTGGAAACATCCGCTGCCGGACCAATGTGCCTGGGCCGAGAATTACATCACGGCGGCTGGGATGCCACAGCCGCAGGCGGTGAACGTGATTTTGACGAACTTGTATCCCGACATGAGCAATTTCCAGAACATCTTCGATGTTGGGGTGGCCTGGTGGGCCGGACAATTCCAGACCGAAGACACCATCTACCATGATTATCCTTACCTCTGGTATGAGAACACCGTCAGCCAGATTAAAGATCCCAATGCGCCCGCTTATTTGATGGGTTTTCTCCGGTCCTGGGAAGGCGGAGGATATTTGGGGCGGCCGGCTACCGGGACGTTCTACATTCAATCCACCAATGCCCCGGCCGGTTACTTCAGCTATCCTGATTACGATCCTGATTACAACCTGGTGCAAATCACTTCTGATCAAGCACAGCAGTTTCTTGACGCGCGCCCGCAAAACCTGATTTCGCAGATGGGGGTGAATTGGGTCAATTCGGCGAACAACATCCTGGCAAACAACAATAATCAAGTGCAGGCCCAACTGTGGAACGGGCTGGTCGAAGATCCCAATACGTTGGCTACGGGGCCTTGGTTTACAATGGCAACGCTCATCAAGCTGTGGACACAAAGCCCCACAGGGTCGCCGGCTTATGTGTGGATTCCAGTGACTGTGCCACCGAACGCGGTTTCCATGTCGTTTGATTTCATGCTGCAAGGCAACGGCAAACAGGATTCGTTTCAGGTCGCGCTGAACAACAGCAATCTTTTCAGCGTCGAGACCATTCTGATCCAGACCAATGTCACGATGAACAGCGGCCTGATTGATGTTTCGCAATTCGCCGGACAGCAGGCAGAATTGTTTTTCGGCATCGTGGGTGGCACTTCGACCAATGCGTGTGTCACGGTGAGCGATATTGCATTTTATGTCACGCTGCCGCCGGCTTTGCAGGCGCAACTTTCCGGTGCCAAGTTCATCCTTTCATGGCCGGTTTCGGCGAATGGCTACGTCTTGGAAACCACCACCAACCTGATGGCCCCGGATTCGTGGACCACGGTCACGAATGTTCCGGTGGTCGTGAATTTCCAGTACACGGTTACGAATACAATTTCCGGCGGGAACCATTTTTATCGGCTGGTGGACGCCAGTGCAATCGCACCGCCGACTTTGCAGGGGCAACGTTCCAGTACCAATTTTATCCTTTCATGGCCGGTTTCGGCGAATGGTTACGTCTTGGAAGCAACCACCAACCTGACAGCCCCGAATTCATGGGCCGTTGTCACGTATGCTCCGGCAATTGTGAATTTGCAAAACATCGTGACGAATTCAATTTCCAACGGAGCAAGGTTCTATCGGCTCAAGCTGGAGTAAGCTGGCGGCCCGCCCCGAGTAAACGCGGAACTCCGAACGGCGTATTCAGGGGAAAAACAGCGACCGGCGCGACGCCGGTCCTACTCCAATTTCTTGCAGAAGCGTTCGATACGTTCCAGGCCCTTTTCGATGTTCGCCATGCTGGTGGCGTAGCTCAAACGGAAGCAATCGTCCGTGCCGAACGCGATGCCGGGCACGGCGGCGACCTTTTCCGCCTCCAGCAGCCGGGCGCAGAAATCGGTGGACTTCAGGCCGGTCTGCGAGATGTTCGGGAACAAATAAAATGCGCCTTTCGCATTCACACAGGAAACGCCGGGAATCGAATTTAATTTTTCATGCGCGTAGCGGCGGCGTTTGTCGAATTCAGACAGCCACGCCTTCAAGTGGTCCATGGGCCCGGTGATGGCCGCCAGCGCGCCTTTTTGCGCGAATGACGTCGGGTTGCTCGTGCTGTGGCTTTGCACGGCGTCAATGGCCCTGGCAATCGGCTCCGGCGCAGCCAGAAAACCCAGACGCCAGCCGGTCATGCTCCAAGTCTTCGAAAAACCGTGGACGATGATGGTATGTTCCTGATGTGCAGGCGAAAAGCCGGCGACGCTTTTGTGGACCGCGCCGTCATAGAGCAGGTGCTCGTAAATTTCATCGCTCATGATGAGCACGCCTTTCTCAACGCAAATGTCGCCGAGCGCCTTGACTTCGTCGGGCATGTAAACACTGCCGGTCGGGTTGCTCGGCGAGTTGAGGATAAACAGGCGCGTGCGCGGCGTGATGGCGGCGCGCAACTGCTGCGGTGTCACCTTGAATTCCGTCTTGTCGCTCGTTTGCAAAATCACCGGCTTCGCGCTGGCGAGTTTCACCATTTCCGGATAACTCAACCAATACGGCGCCGGGATGAGCACTTCGTCGCCTTCCTGGCAGGTGGCAAGGATGATGTTGTAGCACGAATGTTTGCCACCGCAACTCACGATGATTTGCGACGGTTTGTAAGTCAGACCGTTGTCGCGTTTGAATTTGTCGGCGATGGCCTGCCGCAATTCCGGGATGCCGCTGGACGGCGTGTATTTGGTGAACCCGGCGGCCAGCGCCTTGGCGGCGGCGTCCTTGATGTGCTGTGGCGTGTCAAAGTCCGGTTCGCCCACGCCGAAACTGACGACGTCCTCGCCTGCGGCCTTCAGTTGCTTGGCCTTGGCGTCGATGGCAAGCGTGAGTGACGGCGTCAGCGACGCGGCGCGTTGAGAAATTTTGTAATTCATATCAAAACGGCGGAAAGGTTACGAGTGGCACAGGGGAGCGCAAGAAAGGAAATTGAAATCGAACCCCCCGCCGTTCGGACTTCAACATTTCCAGCGGCTTCAGGTTTAAGGAAGGAACTTTTATTTGGCCCCCGGCTGGTCGGTGAATTCGATCACGTCCGCGGTGACCGTCAGTTTGGGAACGGAAAACAAAATCAGGTACAAAGTGGATTTGTCATGCATCTCATTGATCAACGCAACCGCCTTGCCGGTCAACGGCTCTTTCACGGAGGCATAGAGCGCGCGTTTGGCGGTGGCGTAATGCGGGCTGGCCAGAGGAATGATGCCGAGCAGACGAAAGCCGTAGCTTTCTCCCTGGGCGCCGCCCTGGATGAGCTGGTAGTTCTTTCCGGTTAAAGAAACCGCCGTCGAGGTGCTTTGACCCGTCTCGATGCGCGAAGAAGCGCATCCGGTGGCAAGACACAGGAGCACCAAACTTGACATTATGAGGGCCGACCTTGTGGAGATAAATGCAGAGTAGTTCATTTTTTTGAACCTTTCACTTTTCTAAACTGAGTTGAGCGAGTGTTTAACCTCTTCACCATTTGCGTTCAACGCGGACGGAGTATAGCTTAAAGAAACCGTCCTGGCAAGCGCCGAAGTATGGGTCGTTTTCGAAATCTTCAGCAGACTCTATTTCGCCAGATAATACTTCTCCGTGTATTCCCGCACCATGCGGTCGGTGGTGAATTGTGGCACGAGCGTGACCATCGCGCGGCGGATGCGCTGAATCCATTCGCGCGGAATGCCTTTCTCACAGCGATTGAAAAACATGGGAATGATCTGTTCGGTCAGCACTTTGTAAAGATTGGCGCTGTCCACGCGGTCCTGTTCCTCAATGTTGTCCGGCTGCGAATCCTCGCCGATGGCGAAGCCGTTGGTGCCATCGTAGCCTTCGCGCCACCAGCCGTCGAGAATGCTGAGGTTGAGGCAGCCGTGGCAGCCGGCTTTCATGCCGCTGGTGCCGGAAGCTTCGAGCGGACGCCGCGGATTGTTCAACCAGATGTCGCAGCCGGACACCATCTGCCGCGCAACGTGGACGTCGTAGTTTTCAACGAATACCAGTCGCCCGGCCAGTTCGCTGTATTTGCTCAAGTGGATGATTTGTTGAATGTACCGTTTGCCTTCGTCGTCGCGCGGATGCGCCTTGCCGGCGAAGATGAACTGGATGGGCCGCTGCCGGTCGTGAGCGAGATTCACGATGTTGTAGAACTGCTGGAAAATCAGCGGCGCGCGTTTATAAGTGGCGAAGCGCCGCGCAAAGCCGATGGTCAACGCGTCGGGGTTCAGCAGATGATCGAAGTGGATGTAATCGCTTTGAGCGGAGCGCTGGCTTTGGATCAACAAACGGCGCCGCACGAACTCAATCATCTCGCGCCGCAGATGATAACGCAGCGCCCATAGTTCCTCGTCCGAAACAAATTCAGGATTGGCCATTTTTTTCCAGAATTCACACGAGTGGACCGCCGCTGCCCAGTCTTCGCCGAATTTATCACGGAAGAACGCTGTCTCGCCGTTGCGTCCGTCCGTCAATTTCTCCCGCCAGAAATGGCGCACGGGGCCTTTCATCGAGCCGAGCAGGTGAACACCGTTGGTGATGTGGCCGATGGGGACTTTTTCGACCGGCGTATCGGGATAAAGGCATTGCCACATGTGGCGGCTGGTTTGCCCGTGCAATTCGCTCACGGCGTTCGCCGCGCGCGACACTTTGAGCGCCAGCACCGTCATGCAAAACGGCTCCTCCGCGTTTTCGGGATGCACGCGGCCCAAAGCCATGATGTCCGCAAACGGCACGGGCCATTGCGAGTGATAACGCTGAAGCGCGTAGTCCATCAACTCCGGGCTGAACCGGTCATGGCCGGCCTCGACCGGCGTGTGCGTGGTGAAAATGCACTCGCCCTTCGTCTGCGCCAATGCCTCCTGAAAATTTTTCCCCGCCGCCATTTTTTCGCGGGTCAATTCCAGGGTGAGAAACGCCGCGTGACCTTCGTTCATGTGAAATACGGACGGCTGCACGCCGAGCGCGCGCAGCAGCCGCAAGCCGCCAATGCCCAGCAGGATTTCCTGCATGATGCGGATCGTGCCGTCACCGGCATAGACCCGCGAGGTCAGCTCGCGGGCATGCTGCGCGTTTTCCGGCAGGTTCGTGTCCAGCAGATACACCGGGATCCGGCCGACGTTGACCCGCCAGGCGCGGAAATGGACGCGGTCCATGCCGATTTCCACGTCACACACGACCGGTTGGCCATCGGCGTTGAGCACAGGTTCGAGCGGCACATTTTGCGGATTAATCACCGAATAGTATTCGGTCTGCCAGTTGTTCGCATCAATCGCCTGCTGAAAATAGCCTTCGCGATAAAACAGACTGACGCCGACAAAACCGAGACCGAGATCGCTGGCGGATTTGGCGTGGTCGCCGGCCAGAATGCCAAGGCCGCCCGCCGAAATCGGCAGCGTCTCGTGAAAACCGAATTCCGCGGAGAAATAGGCGACGGGATGTTCGAGCAATTGCGGCGCGTGCTGGCGTCCCCATGTGTTTTTCTCGTTGAGATAGGCGTGGAAATCGTGAAGCACGGCGCGCGCGTGGCGCTCGAAATCGGCTTCCTGCAAATGCACGCGCAGTTCGTACTCCGACACCTCGTGCAGGATGGCGACGGCATTGTGATAAAGATTTTGCCAGCCGCGCGGTGAAAGTTCCTGAAACAAATCCTGCGCCTGCTGGTCCCAGCACCACCACAGGTTGCGTGACAATTTGTGTAGTTCGGTGACCAGTTCGTCCAGTTCCGCGACCGTTAACGGCTTCCTTGTCATACGTCTTGATTCCTGAATTTCAACGGAACCGACACTAACGGGGCGGACAACGCCGGGCAAATAAAATCTCAACTCGGGAAGACCGCGTGCTGCCGATCGCCATGGCCCGGATGGCCGAAGCGAATTAAATTGCTCAAAACCGGTTCCTGAATACTTTTTACGTGCGACTATCATGACAAAACCGCTTTTGACTGACAAAATTCCTTCGTTGCCCGCCGGCGTCACGCTGACCACGCTCGACAACGGCCTCACCCTCATCGTGCGCGAAGACCACAGCGCGCCCGTCGTCTCGGCGCAGGCGTGGTGCATGGCCGGCAGCATCCACGAAGGCCGCTGGCTCGGCGCCGGGCTTTCGCATGTGCTCGAACACATGCTTTTCAAGGGCACGACCACCCGCCCCGGCAGCCGGATTGACCAGGAAGTGCAGGAGGCCGGCGGTTACATGAACGCCTACACGAGCTTCGACCGCACGGTCTATCACATTGACGTGCCGAACACCGGCGCGCGCACGGCGATTGACATCCTCTGCGACATCATGCGGAACGCGACGTTGCCGCCTGACGAACTCGCGAAGGAAATGGACGTCATCCGCCGCGAAATGGACATGTGCCAGGACGATCCGGGCCGGCGCGCGAGCCGCCGCCTTTTTGAAGTCGCTTACACCAAAAGCCCGTATCGTTTCACCGTCATCGGTTACCTGGACATTTTCAACGAGGTCAAACCCGACGACATCCGCGGTTACTACCGCGAAAAATACGCGCCAAACAATGTGTTCTATGTCGTCGCCGGCGACGTGAAACGCGAGGACGTGCTTTCGCAGATCAAAACCGCCTACGAAAAGACGAAAGCAAAACCACTGCCGCCGGTCGTCCTGCCGGAGGAACCGAAACAGACCGCGTCACGCGAAGTGGTCGAGGAAGCAACGGTCGAACTCGGTCATTTTCATTTTGCGTGGCACATTCCCGAAATTCGCCATCCCGACGTGCCGATTCTCGACGTGCTGGCTGTGTTGCTCGGCGGCGGCCATAGTTCGCGCCTCTTTCAGCGGGTGCGCGAGAAGCTCGGCCTCGTCCATCATGTGGACGCGTGGACTTACAGCCCCGGCAACCCCGGCCTCTTCGGCATAAGCGCTATTGCGGACGCGGACAAATTTGAGGCCGCGTGCGACGCCATGCTCGTCGAGGTTGAAAGAATGAAAACGCTTTCCGTTTCGTCGAATGAAGTGCAGAAGGCCGTCAAACAATTCGTTTCCGCCACGCTCGCCGCGCGCAAGACGATGGAGGGCCAGGCGCAAAACCTCGGCGCGAGCTGGCTGGCGGCGAACGACCTGAATTTCTCCGAACGTTATCTCGCCGCCGTCAAACGGGTATCGCAAGCCGACGTCCAACGCGTCGCCCGCGAATATCTCACGGCGGAAAACCGCACGCTTTACGCGCTGTTGCCTGACGGCACCGCGCCCAGACCCAGGACGGAAATTGAAACCAGCGCCGGGCAGCCGATCCAGAAAATCGAATTGCCGAACGGCCTGCGTCTGCTCGTGAAGGAAGACCATCGTCTGCCGTTCGTGGAATTTCGCGCCGTGTTCCAGGGCGGCGTTCTGGCTGAGACGGCGGAAAACAACGGCGTCACGCTGCTGCTCGCCAAAATGCTGCTCAAAGGCACGAAAACCCGCAGCGCCGAAGCCATTGCCACGCAAATTGAATCCGTCGGCGGCAGCATTGACAGCTACGGCGGCAACAACAGCTTCGGCGTGAATGCGGAAGTGTTGAGCAGCGATTTTACAACCGGCCTCGATCTGGTCGTGGACGTTTTGCTGAACCCGGTTTTTTCAGCCAACGAACTGGACCGTGAACGCAAGGTGCAAATCGCCGGCATCCGCGCGCGCAAGGACGATTTGCTCAAGAGCGCAAGCTTTGCCATGCGCCAGGCATTGTTCGGCAACACGGGCTATGGCCTCGATCCGCTGGGCACGGAGGAAACGGCGCAAAAGATTTCCGTTGCCGACCTGAAATCGTCTTATCAAAAACTTGCCGCGCCGAACAATTGCGTGCTGGCAATTTACGGCGACGTGAAGATGAACGAAGTCAAATCCGCTGTTGAAAAGGCATTTGCGAATTGGAAACCGGTCACCGGGGGTGCCGGCATCCTGCCGGCGAATCGCGACGCAGCGCAGTCAAACCGCCGGCAGGATGCCGGCGCTCCCAGGCGTGTCACCGAAACCCGCGACAAAAAACAGGCGGTACTCGTCATTGGTTTCCCCGGCACCACGATGCATGACGATGACCGTTACCCGCTGGAGTTGATCCAGGAATCATGCAGCGACCTCGGCTCGCGGCTGTTCCTGCGCATTCGCGAGCAGCTCGGATTGGCCTATTACGTCGGCGCGCAGAATTTTGCCGGATTGGTTCCCGGTTACTTCGTGTTTTACACCGGCACCGAGCCATCGAAGCTCAGCCGCGTTGAAACAGAATTGCTGAAAGAAGCGGAACTGCTGCGCTCCGAGGGTTTGACCGCCGAGGAACTCAAACGCAACAAGGCCAAAATCATCGGCCAGCGGAAAATCGCGCGGCAGGAGCTTGGTCACCTGGCCTCCACCACCGCGCTCGACGAACTCTACGGTCTCGGCTACCAGCGTGCAGAGCTGGACGATGCGAAATACGAGGGCGTCACACTGGAACAAATCAAGGCCGCCGCGCAAAAATACCTCAAGCCGGACGCATTGGTCGTGGCGGTGGTGAAGCCGGAAAAATCTTAATTACGCCTTTGCCACCAACTGCCGCAAGACGTAAGGCAAAATGCCGCCGTGCTGGTAGTAATCAATCTCGATGGGCGTATCAATGCGGCAACGCACCGGCACGTTTTCCACTTTGCCACCCTTACGGGTGATACGGAGCGTGAGGTCCTGTTGCGGTTTGAGGTTCGCGCCGAGGCCAACGATGTCGTAAGTCTCCGTGCCGTCGAGCTTCAAGCTCTGTGCATTCACACCTTCCCGGAATTGCAATGGCAGCACGCCCATGCCGACGAGGTTGCTGCGGTGAATCCGCTCGAAGCCCTGCGCGACCACGGCTTTCACGCCAAGCAGTTTCGTGCCCTTTGCCGCCCAATCGCGCGATGAACCGGTGCCGTATTCCTGGCCGGCAATCACAACCAGGGGAATGCCGGCTTGCTGATATTTCATGGCCGCATCGTAAATCGGCATTTTCTCGCCCGTAGCCGCGAACGTGAGTTCGCGGTTGTCCGCGCTCTCACGAGCGCGGCTACCAAAGAAAATCGTATTCCCGCCTTCTTCACCGGCAAGCATGAGGTTCTTGATGCGCACGTTGGCAAAGGTGCCGCGCGCCATCACCCGGTCGTTGCCGCGCCGCGAGCCATAGCTGTTGAAATCGGCGGGTTCGACGCCGTGCTCAATCAGATATTTTCCGGCGGGCAACGTTTTCTTGATGGACCCGGCGGGCGAAATGTGATCGGTGGTCACGCTGTCGCCAAAGATGGCCAGCACCCGCGCTCCTTTGATCTCGCGAATTTCGCCGGGCTGCATTGAAAAATTCTCAAAGAACGGCGGCTCCTGGATGTAAGTGGATTTGGCATCCCATTCAAAGACGTTGCCAGTGCGAGACGGGATTTCGTTCCACTTGGGATTCTGCGCGGTGAAATCCTGGTACAGCTTGCGGAAAACTTCCGGCTGCAACGCGGTCCGCATGAGGTCGCGGATTTCGCGCAACGACGGCCAGATGTCCTTCAACAAAACCGGCCGACCGTCCTTGCCGGTGCCGAGCGGGTCGTGGGCGAGGTCAATGTCCACCCGGCCCGCGAGCGCAAACGCCACAACGAGCGGCGGCGACATGAGGAAGTTCGCCTTGATACTCTGATGCACCCGCGCCTCGAAGTTGCGGTTCCCCGAAAGTACCGACGCCGCAACCAGATTGTGTTTGTGAATTGCGTCCTCGATGGGCGCGGCGAGCGGACCGGAATTGCCAATGCACGTCGTGCAACCGTAGCCGACCAGATTGAAGCCGAGCTTGTCGAGATACGGCTGCAAACCGGTCTTTTCCAAATAATCGCTGACGACGCGCGAACCGGGCGCGAGCGACGCCTTCACCGCGGGGTTGACCGTCAGCCCGCGTTCGACGGCTTTTTTCGCGAGCAATCCGGCTGCAAGCATGACGCTGGGATTTGACGTGTTTGTGCAACTCGTGATGGCGGCAATCAGTACACTGCCATGGCCGATGGTGGTTGTAGCAGCGCTCTGTGAGCGCCGGTGTTCACTACCGTTTCGGCGGTCATAGACCGCCGCTACAGGAACCTCCGCGCGGTTGGTGGAAAGTTCCTCCGGCTTCATGCCAAAGCCATTTTCCGTGACGGGTTTTGAAAATGCCGTAATAAATTCCTTCTTCAGCTTCGGCAATTCAATCCGGTCCTGCGGGCGTTTCGGACCGGCTACGCTCGGCAACACTGTCCCAAGGTCGAGCTCCAGTTCCTGCGAGTAGGCGATGTCACCCTTTTTCGGAATGCCGAACAGACCTTGGGCGCGATAATAATTCTCGTAGATTTTGCAATGCTCCTCGCTGCGACCTGTGGCGCGCAGGTAATTCACACATTCTTCGTCAATCGGAAAGAAACCCATCGTCGCGCCGTATTCCGGCGCCATGTTCGCAATCGTCGCGCGGTCCACCACCGGCAATGCCACCGCGCCGGGGCCAAAGAATTCGATGAACTTGCCGACCACTTTCGCCTTGCGCAGCATTTGTGTGACGGTCAGCGCGAGGTCGGTGGCGGTGACGCCTTCGCGTAACACGCCGGTCATGTGAACACCGACGACATCCGGCGTGAGAAAATAAACCGGTTGGCCGAGCATGCCGGCCTCGGCTTCGATGCCGCCCACGCCCCAGCCAACGATGCCAAGCCCGTTGATCATAGTCGTGTGCGAATCTGTTCCAACCAACGTATCGGGATAATAAAGTAGGTCAGCCGTCCCGGCTGACCGGGCAGGCGAGACGCCTGCCCTGCTTCGCAGCACGCCTTTCGCCAGATATTCCAGATTGACTTGATGCACGATGCCGATGCCGGGCGGGACGACCTTGAACGTATCAAACGCCTGCATGCCCCACTTGAGAAACTGGTAACGCTCGCGGTTGCGCTGAAATTCAATCTCCAGATTTTTCTGGAATGCGTCCGGTGAACCGTTCACGTCCACCTGCACGGAGTGGTCCACGACGAGGTCCACCGGCACCAGCGGCTCGATGATTTTGGGATTTTTACCCATGCGTGCGACGGCGGAACGCATGGCCGCCAAATCCACCAGCAACGGCACGCCGGTAAAATCCTGCAACACGATGCGCGCCACGATGAAGGGGATTTCTTCAGTGCGCTCCGCATTCGGCTGCCAATTCGCCAACGCGCGCACGCTTTGTTCCGTGACCTTTTTGCCGTCGCAATTGCGCAGGACGGATTCGAGCACGAGCCGGATGGAGACCGGCAGTTTGGAGACCGGCCCGACGCCGGCTTTTTCCAATTGCGGCAATGAAAAAAACCAGCCTTGTCTGCCGTTGCCGGGGTCAAATCTCTGGAGCGCGCTTAACAAATGGTGCGGGACGTTCATTTAATTCCAACCATCACCAATGAAAATGAAGGCGAAGCACAAACGTGTCAAGTTGCACCCGTTGGAGTTCAAGCTTTAGCTTGCTCCCCATCACCGGCTGAAGCCTGAACTCCAATAAAACGTGAACGCCGTGGAAATTATTTCCCCGCAGGTTCGCAGTGCAGCAACTCGCCGATACGACGTTCGAGCCGCGCGAGGTCCAGCGGTTTGGTGAAAAAGTCGTAGGCGTGCATGGACGTGGTGCGTTTGGTCACGTCACCGGAAAGTGCGCTCATGAAAATGATGGGGATTTTTTTGGTGGCCGGCTGGCGGCGCAGGATTTCACAAACCGACAGGCCGTCGAGGTCGGGCAACAGAATGTCGAGCAGGATCAGGTCCGGTTTGAACTGCCGCGCCTGGCACAACGCCTGCACACCGTCGGTGGCCACGAGAAATTCGCAGCCCAGACCGGCGAGGCGGAATTTCACCAGCTCGATGAAATCGCCTTCGTCGTCCACAATCAAAATCCGCGGCGCCATGCTCGCCAACCTAACCGGTTCTGAGCCGGGCACAATGGCGGCACGGTTAAAGCGAAGTGACGAATTGGAAACGGAGACGGCGCGCTGTTCGCGCGCCTCGGCTAAACAGGCTGGAGCGCGATTTACTTCAACTTCGCCAGCGTCGCCTTGACGGCCTCGAAGTTCGGCAAATCCTTGGGCGTCGGCGTCTGTTCGCTGTATTGCACCACGCCGTTTTTATCAATCACGAACGCCGCGCGCGCTGCGGTGTCGCCCACGCCCGCCAGCATCGGAAACACGACCTGATATTTTTTGATGACTTCCTTGTTCAAATCACTGGCGAGGGTGATGCCGATTTTTTCTTTTTGCGCCCACGCCTCTTGCGCGAACGGCGTATCCACACTGATGCCGATGACGTCGGCGTTCAGGCCGGAATAGGCGTTGAGGCCGGCGGTGAGGTCGCACATTTCCCTGGTGCAGACGCTGGTGAACGCCGCTGGAAAAAACAGCAGCACGGTGCTCTTTTTGCCGAAGTTGTGGCTGAGCTTCACGTCCACCAGACCGGACGTTTGTTTGGATTTCAGGGTGAAGTCGGGAGCTTTGGAACCGGTGGGAATTGGCATAATCGTTTTTGATTATTCACTTGATTCATTTTTGTTACGGACAAAGCTTCCGGATTTGCGGCGCAATGTCAAATGGGGAGTTCGCCTTTTGCCCCGGCTTCAGCCTGGGGCGCGTCGCAAACCGCGCACATCTCGACATGTCACTGCGTAAAGACGGTATTCATCAAGGGGCAACGGCCGGGTATTCCTGCGCCCAGGTTTCGCCCAGCTCAATAAGCGTTTCGCTGGGCAAAGCGCGCTCGAGCAACGGGAAGACGACCCGCTCCTCGTGCCGGAAATGTTCCCGCGATGCCGCCAGCGCCTTTTTGAGCAAACGTTGCGCTTCGGCCAGGCTGCTCGCGCCGCGCACCCGCTTGAAGTTGTGGTCAATCTCCTTGTGATCCTGGTACAGGTGGTTCAGTTCGCCCTTCTGCGCCAGAACATGATCCAGCGCCGCATAAGCCAGGTCCGTCTCCGTTTCGGCATGTTGGCCCAGTACCCGTTCCACCACCGTAGACAACACCTTGACTTCCTGCGTCGAATTCAGGCCGGGCAGAACCCGTTCGATTTCATCAAATACCGCGCGGAAAACCACATGCTCCATAACAAGAGTTTCTATAATCGTAGCCATACCCGATACTTATAGCACAGGATTTTGGATTGTCCACTTTCCGGCGCCGTCGGGCACAATCATAGTGTCGCCAGCACTTCAGCCGCGTGTTCATCCGGTTTCACCGTCGGCCAGATTTTTTTGATGCGGCCATCCGGGCCGATGAGAAATGTCACGCGATGCGTGCCCAGATATTTCCGGCCCATGAAACTTTTCTCGCCCCAAACACCGTAGGCCGTGACTATCTTTTTGTCCTCGTCCGCCAGCAACGTGAATGGCAGCTTGAATTTCTCCGCGAACTTGTCGTGCGACTTCACCGGGTCGGTGCTGACGCCGAACACGACAGCACCCCTTTTCTTGAATTCGGCAAAATGATCGCGGAAGGCGCACGCCTCCCTGGTGCAGCCGGGCGTGTCGTCCTTGGGATAAAAATAAAGCACGACGTTTTTGCCTTTGAAATCGGCGAGTAAAACCCGGCCGCCGCCGCTGGTCGCCGCCGAAAATTCCGGCGCAACGTCACCTTCCTTCAGTTTCAAATTCGTGGTCATGATTTTTGTTGGAGTGTTGGAGAATTGGAGTGCTGAGGTCGGCGTGCTGACATTTCTCCCTCACTCCATCACTCCACTACTCCAGTCTTCTCATTCTTCACCGTGGCTGAACTCGCCGGATGCGCGCCGAGTTGTTTCACGCCATCCCAGACATAGAGCAGGCCGGAGATGCCCGTGAACACCGCCGCGCCAATCGTCCAGACCCGGAGCCAGCGCACGTTCAAGTCGCGGTCCCAACCCAGCAATATCCAGAGAACGACGATCATTTGCAACACCGTGGAGATTTTGCCAAAGATGCGCGGGCGGACCTTGACCTGGCCGACGGTGAGCCGGATGACGGCAATGCCGATGAGCAGCAGCAAGTCGCGCCCGATGACGGTGCCGGTAAGCCACAGGGGAACTTGTCCGAGACAGGGGCGGTGATCGAAGCTCAAAAGCACAATGCCCGACAGGAGCAACAGCTTGTCCGCCAGCGGATCGAGCATCGCGCCCAGCTCACTCTTCTGGTGGTAACGGCGGGCGATGTAGCCGTCCACACCGTCGAGAATCGCCGTGATGGCAAATGCCAGAATCGCCACCAACCGGTGAACTTCGTTGCCGGTTTCAACATAGTAAAGGACCTCGACGACAAAAAACGGAATCAGCAGGATTCGCAGGATGGTGATTTTGTTCGCGGTCGTCATGCCATCCAAGGAAAAGGCGACGGGTGACAAGTGACAAGAGAAAAAGTGCGGGTTTCGTCGTGTCACGCGCCACTCGTCACTTATCACGTTTTCGATAGATGAACCACCAGAACCAGACCGTGCCCAGCGCGCCGCAAACCGCCGCGCCGATGAAATTTGCCCGCGGGCTGATGCTCCACAGCCACGCGCCGAGGAATGAACCGCTCGTTACCGTGCAGTCGCGGACGAGGTAATACGCGCCGTAGGTCCGCGCGCGCTGTTCCGGCACCGCCTCGCCGATGATGAGCGCCTTGCGCGCCGGCTCGCCGAATTCCTTCAAGCCGCGCACGACAAACGCCAGCGCCAGCCACGCGAAATTGTGCGCCCACAACAGCGACAGCGGGAACAACGTGAAAAAGACAAACGTCGCCAGCACAAACGGGCGGCGACCGTATTTATCGGCGAGATGCGCGACGGGAATGTAGCAGAGCATCGCCGTGACCATTTCAAAGGCGACCAAATAACTGTATTGCTGCGCCGTCAAGCCGTTGTGGTCAATTGCCCACAAAATCACGAACGCATACGGGATCCGCTCGCAGAACCGGATCAGAATGTCGCTGACCAGCAGTTCGCGCAGCGCGGGCGTGAATGATTTGACGACGCCAACAAAAGTAGGACAGCCGTCCCGGCTGTCTCCATTTTCATTTTTTATTTTAGAGACAGGCGTGACGCCTGTCCTGCGTTCCGGTTCAAACATGAACCACTGGAACGCCGCCGTGAGCAGGCTCATGGCGATGCAGAGCACCAGCGCGTATTTCACGCCGTCCGTCCAGCCGTAACGCGTGAGGAGCCAGCCGCCGATGAGCGGGCCGAGCATCATCGGCACGCGGCGCACGAGGGATTGCACGCCGATACCCATCGTATGCCGGTGCCGTTCGAGCGACGTGGCCACGACGGTGAAGGTGGTCGGCAGGGACAGCGCGCTCCACGCCAGAAACAAAAATGAGCCGAGCAACAGCGCCAGCCAGTGCGGCCAGAACAAAACCAGGACATAACCTGCAACCGAAATGGCGCTGAACGCCAGCAACGCCCGGCGTTGTCCCCAACGATCCGTCAACCAGCCGCCCGGATACGCATACACCGCGCCGAGCAACGTTTGCAACGCGTCGAACAACCCGATGATGAACACGCCGCCGCCGAGGACTTCGATGTACTTGGGCGCGAAGCCGAGCCAGAGTTTTTCGCCGGTGCCGGCAAGCACGAGCGCGACGAGCAACAGCGACGTGTTGCGGCGCAGCGCAAGGAATTCGGAGATGTTTCGCAGACGGTTCATGACTCGAGTGGAGAAAAACGTGGCACGGATTGCACGAATTTGCACGAATTTCTAATCTGTGTTAATCGGTGAAATCTGTGTCTCAAATTTCATTTTGCTTCTTGCCAAGGGCGCGATTTCTTCGCTCAATTTCCTCCGCCAATGACAAATTCGTCTGACAAACCACTCGTCGGCATTTTAATGGGCAGCGATTCCGACTGGCCCACGATGAAAGCCGCGGCGGATGTGCTGACGGAATTCGGCATCGCCAGCGAGGCGAAGGTCATCTCCGCGCACCGCACGCCGAAGGATTTGGAACGATACGCGAGCAGCGCCGCCGGGCGTGGCCTGCACGTCATCATTGCCGGCGCCGGCGGCGCGGCGCATCTGCCAGGTGTGACGGCGGCGTTCACTACACTGCCGGTCATTGGCGTGCCGATTGAAAGCAAGTCGCTCAAGGGCCTCGACTCGCTGCTGTCCATCGTGCAAATGCCGCCGGGTGTGCCGGTGGCCACGGTCGGTATTGGCGCGGCAAAAAACGCGGGTCTTTTGGCGCTGGAAATTCTGGCTGTGAACGATGGGCGACTGCAAAAGGCGCTGGTTGCCTTCAAACTGCAGCTCGCTGCGGAATCACGCGCAAAAAACAAAACAATCGCCTCCTAACCCCGCCCGTGGATTGGTTTCAAGGCAGCGTGTCTTCCGGGTGGACACTTTATAACCTCCGTTTCCTTATCGTTCGCAGAAAATAGATTGCCTGAGCAAGGCAGTTACGATTCATGGTCAAGCTGGTATGGGGTTTGCTCCAACAGACACGATTTGGAACCGGCCATATGAGGATGGCTTGAAAGAAAACCTGTCGTTCTAAAACCATGACTAAATATTTTGTAAAACACGCGGGGAAGATACTTTTCCCCCATTTGGCGCCCGATCAGCGCAAACAGCGGGTGTCCATCATCATGCTGGTTGTCCTGACCAGCGTTGTCGGCGACGGGGCCCTGGTGGTGTTGATGTTGCACCACGGGCACCGATTGTTTTAGGCTGCTGTGGCTTAAGGTCGTTTGACACCGCCCGCCTCTCTTGGAGGCGGGCGGTTTTTACTGGCCGCTGGCTGGAAGAAGGCTGAGTTGGATGATTTCTTCAAGGCTTTCTCCAGAATTTCTCGTTCCTTTTTCGTCAGGTTCTGGATGCCTTCACGCGAAACCTTTTCCAACACGGCATCCACTTCCTCCACAAAACCAGGGCTCGCGCCTTCGCGGCGACGAACCCGCTACGGCGGCGCAGGCGCGGGTACGTTCGCCTCACCGAACGCCATTGGGGCAACACACCTTGAGCTGGCGCCGTTGGACAAGCCGGTGCGCATTTGTTAGCCTGAGCGCGACAACATGAGCAAGCCCACGAATGACAATGTCGCCGCCGTTCCTTCGGATTTTATCCGCGACATCGTCGCCCAACACGTCGCCGAAAAGAAATATCCGCACATTCACACGCGTTTTCCGCCGGAGCCGAATGGGTACCTGCACATCGGCCACGCCAAGAGCATTTGCCTGAACTTCGGCATCGCGCGCGAGTTCGGCGGCATCTGCAACCTGCGCTATGACGACACGAATCCCGCCAAGGAAGAGGTCGAATATGTGGATTCCATTCTTGAGGATGTTCAGTGGCTGATTGCCGGCTGGGCCGACGACAAACTGGGCTTGAAGCCAAAAGGTAAAACGCCCGACACGATTACCAGCAATGGCAAACCCGATTTTTATCTTGCACCTGTTCTTCAAGGTAGCGCAGGCGTCTCGCCTGCACACGGGAGCAGCCGGGACGGCTGCGCTACGTTAGAGCCCTTCTACGCCTCCGATTACTTCGACCAGCTTTACGAATACGCTGTCATGCTCGTCAAAAAGGGCAAGGCTTTTGTCTGCGACCTGACGCCGGAACAGACCGACGAATACCGCCGCCAAGCCAGGGAAAGCCCGTATCGCAACCGGCCCGTCGCCGAAAACCTCGACCTGTTCACGCGCATGAAGAACGGCGAATTCCCTGACGGTGCGCGGTCGCTCCGCGCGAAAATTGATGTCGCATCGCCGAACATCTGGATGCGCGACCCACTGCTTTATCGCATCCGCCACGCCGAGCATCACCACACCGGCGATAAATGGTGCATCTATCCGATGTACGACTTTGCCCATTGCCTGAGCGATTACTTGGAAGGCATCACGCACTCGATTTGCACCTTGGAATTTGAGGTGCATCGCCCGCTATACGACTGGATTCTGGAAAACCTCGACCTGCCGCGTCCCCTGCCCCATCAATACGAATTCGCCCGGCTCAGCCTCGGTTATACTGTCATGAGCAAACGCAAACTCATGCAACTCGTGGATGAAAAGCTCGTGAGCGGTTGGGATGACCCGCGCATGCCGACCATTTCCGGGATTCGCCGGCGCGGTGTCACGCCCGAAGCCTTGCGCAATTTTGCTTACAACATCGGTATCACGAAATACAACGGCATCACCGACGTGGCGGTCCTCGAATATGCCATCCGCGAAGACCTGAACAAACGCGCGTTGCGCCGGCTGGCCGTGTTGCACCCAATCAAAGTCGTCCTCACCAATTATCCCGAAGGCAAGGTCGAGGAACTGGATGCCGTAAATAATCCCGAAGACCCGAACGCTGGCACGCGCAAGATTCCGTTCAGCCGCACGCTTTACATCGAGCAGGACGATTTCAAGGAAGTTCCACCGCCGAAATTTTTCCGGCTGAAACCCGGCGGGGAAGTCCGGTTGAAATACGCCTACATCATCAAATGCGACGAAGTGGTGAAGGACGCGAGCGGAAAGATTGTGGAACTGCGTTGCACTACCGACCCTGACAGCAAGACCGGCGGCCCGACGGCGAACCGCAAGGTAAAAGGCACCATCCATTGGGTGAGCGCCGCGCACGCCATTGACGCCGAATGCCGCCTCTACGACCGGCTGTTCACCGAAGCCGAGCCGGAAAAGGACGGACGCGATTTTAAATCCGTGCTCAACCCTCACAGCCTCGAAGTGGTGACGGCCAAATGCGAACCGAGCCTGAAAGACGCGAAGCGGGAGTTGCGGTACCAGTTCGAGCGCCTCGCCTACTTTGCGTTGGACAAGGACAGCACTCCCAGCAAGCTCGTGCTTAATCGGACGATAACGCTGAAGGATGCGTGGGCCAAAGAATCCCAGAAAGGGTGACCCGGGAAGGCGAGCATGGGCAAAACGACACGAAAATATTCACTGAAAGTTCCCTCGCTAGCTTGGTTCGCTCGTCAAACTGACCCGTTCCAAACGCCTGATCTAATTCTTAAGCGTCTGAGGAGGGAAACTTCCGAATCTAAATTCCTCGAATGGAAGATGACGCCACCAATTGGTTTTGGTGTTACATTGAGAACGAAATACCGAGTCGTCAAAGCCATCGTCTCGTTCGCCAACACTGAAGGGGGTTTTATTCTTTTCGGCATAGATCCCAAAGGGAAGTGGATTGGATTTACAGAGAGTGATCTGAAACAAACGGATCCCGCCGCGCTTGCTGAATTAATAAATGGGTGCATCAGTCCCGAATTAATTGGATCAAACTATACGCAACTGAGCTTCGGCGGTCGGCTTTATCCTGTTTTGCATGTGCCGCCAAGCCCCTTGATGCCACACGTGACGACCAAGGATATCCAAGAAAAACTCCCGGACGGTAGCCATGTGTTTCACTTAAACAAGAATGCTGTCTATTGCCGTTACTTGGGAAAGTCAGACTTGGCTTCACCGGCTCAATTCGCGCGAATCATTGGGTATAGAACAGACTTCCTAAAGACTGAGTTGTTGCGAAGAGTGAAGGAAATCAATATTCCAGTTTCCCAATCCACGGCGAAAGCGGTTTCAGCATCCCCGACAATTCTTCGCATGTCTAAGGACAAATCTTTGCCGGCTGTTCGTATTACTCGCAACCCTACTGAAGCGGCAGGGTTAATTGTGCACGAAGAATTATCCGATGCTCTTTTTGACGATATCAACAACGTCTTGGATACGAATACCCTTTTGGCACGTAATCGACCTGGGTTCTTCTTGGGCCAAGAGCTTTACTATCGGATCTACGCTGAACGTCAACATATCCAACCCAATTCAGAAAAATATACTTCGCTCGCGCATGCAGGCGTGAAGTTTTATGCGCCAACGTGTTATTGGGTTCTACAAATGACTGCAGATGAAATTGCCGCCTTAATTGAGGAAGTCCTAAACGATGAGAAGTCGGTGCAGAATCGTCTGGTCTGCCGACTAGCAATTTTGCTCGGCCCAAAGGTGTCACAATGGGTAAAAAACTATTTTGACAAGAAGTGGGCCAAGCACCCACAACCTCCAGAGCACTTTTTCGCGTTTAAGAAAATGCTCGCAAAAAGCTCCGAAATTGATCCGCGTTTGGTCGCTCTTCAGACATCAAACAATTCGGAAATCGAATGCACGCACGTTTCCACCGTCCCTCCGGGACGTGGTTCATTCTTCACGGCCACCGGGGACGTTGTCCCCGGCTAATTTCCATTGCCGCTCCGCGGCTGCCTGACGATCGTTCAAAGAATTTGTCCTGACCCGTTGAGCGCGTTGCCGAAGTGACGCACCGCTTGAACGGAGCGCGGTTTGTCTCAAACCGCAGCATGTCGCCAGACAAATCAATGTTGAAATTATCCCGAACCGTTTCCAATCCTTCCATCCGCTGCGAGTTGGGACAACTCGCGCACCGGCCCAAAACACAGACCGGAGGTCTATGCCACAGTTCCCAACGACGTCCCGCAAGGCGGGATCGCGTCAAACCAAAGCGCCGTCATGCCGGCGCACTCCAAAACGTTCCGCGTCCTGCGCAGTATCAGTTGAGTCGCAATTCTTGAAACCTTCGGTGGGGTGAACACCCCATGGCGGCCATATTCAAAATGTGGGAGGGTTCTCACTGGGGCAACTGCTGTGCCTTGTCTGGCGCGGCAAGCCCATGCTGAACAAATACTGCCAATCGACATATGAAATTTATTCTTCATTTGATAATCGTCATCACTTTGCTCACTTCCACCGGGTGTGTTTTCTGGAGAGGTCTGGATCATTCGGACCATCAGGGACCTCCGAGATCTGGAAACCATGATGAATATCCGGGAGATATGGACCATCGGGAACGCCCCTAAATCCAAAACGCCGTCATGCCGGAGCAGTCCAAAACGTTCCGCGGTTTGTGCTGTATCAGTTGAGCACGTTGCCGTAATTGCGCGCCAAGCCTCGCGCCCAACGCGTCACGCCTTATCTTCAATCGGCGGGTGGGGTTTGCCTTTGCGGGCGCGTTTTGTTAAGCTGGGTCCGCGCATTAAACGGCGCGCACAGCTCAAACCATCAATCCACCATCTTTATTTCCTTGAAAACCTCATTTAAGTTCATCCCGTTCAGCGTTGCCCTGGCGGCCGTTTGTCTCACCGTCCACGCCGGTTTGTTCGATCATTTGAAATCGGCTTTGACCACGACCAACAGTGCGGCCACGACCGCCGTTTCCGCTTTGTCGTCGGACCAGATCGCGGGCGGCTTGAAGGAAGCCTTGGGCAAGGGCGTGTCCAACGCCGTCGTTTCGCTCGGTCACGACGGCGGATTCCTCACCAACCTGGAGGTGAAAATCCCGATGCCGGAGAAATTGCAGAAGGTGGAGAGCGCGTTGCGCATGGCCGGCCAGAGCCAGATGGCGGACGATTTTGTCGCCTCGATGAATCATGCCGCCGAACAGGCCGTGCCGGTGGCCGCCGGAGTTTTTGGCGACGCCATCCAGCAGATGACCATTAAAGACGCGAAGGGAATTCTGGCCGGACCGGACGACGCGGCGACGCAGTTTTTCCGCCGGACAACGCAGACGAATCTGTTCACGAAGTTTCTTCCCATCGTCCAAAAGGCGACGGATTCGGTGGGCGTGACGGCGCAATACAAGGCGATGATGGGCAAGTTTTCGGGCGTGGACACCCTCGGCGGGCTGTTCGGCCAAAAAAATCCGGTGAAGCTGGATGCCGCCGACATTGACACTTACGTCACCAACAAGGCGCTGGACGGCCTTTTCAAAATAGTGGCGGAGGAGGAAAAAAACATCCGCGCCAATCCGGTGGCGCGCACGAGCGATTTGCTGCAGAAAGTTTTTGGCGCGGCGGCGAAGTGATTTTCCCGACGCATGCCTGACGGCTCCTTCAAAGAATTTGTGCTGGACCGGCCCATCATCGGGGCGCCAGAAGAATTCGCTTGTAACGGGCCTGGCACAATGTTATTCTCTTACTCATTACCTGAATTATTCTAATTAATGACATATGAAAAAGACACTTTTGATCTCGCTGGCCGTTGCTGCCTTGTTGTCCTCGAACCTGTTTGTTTCCGGGGCGGTTGCCGGCGATGCCACCAACGAACTCAAGGCCCTCGTCACACAAATCAATGCCGACATCAAAGCCGGCAAACGGACGGAAGCCGCGCTGGCGGACGATCTCAAGCAATTCGACGTTTTGCTCGCGGAACATAAGGGGGAAAAGACCGATGCCGTGGCCCAAATTCTCTACATGAAGGCACAACTGTATGTCGAAGTGCTGAATGACCAGCCGAAGGCCGAGCAATTGATAAAGCAACTCGAAAGCGATTACAAGGACACGGCCTTCGTTGCCTGGCTGCGGCAACTGGCCGAACGCAAGAATGCCGCGCAGAAAATTCGCAAAAGCCTGGTCAGCGGCGCCACCTTCCCCGACTTCAGTGAAAAGGACGTCACCGGCAAACCGCTGTCCATCGCCGGTTCCAAGGGCAAAGTAGTGTTGATTGATTTCTGGGCCACGTGGTGCGGTCCGTGCCGGGGTGAAATTCCCAATGTCGTCGCCACCTACCAGAAATATCACAACCAGGGTTTCGAGATCATCGGGGTCAGTCTGGATAGCGACCGGCAGAAACTGCTGGCCTACACCAAACAGCAGCAAATGACCTGGCCACAATTCTTCGACGGCCAAGGCTGGGAAAACAAACTGGCCATGAAATACGGGATCGAAAGCATCCCGGCCACCTTTCTGCTTGATGGCAGCGGCAAAATCATCGGTCAGGATTTGCGCGGCGAGGCATTGACGGCGGCCGTGGCCAAAGCCCTGGCCAGGAAATGAGCCGTTCCATTTCCCGGTTGCCGCGCAGCAGCAGGTGCAGCGCGGGACATCGGCCGAGCGTGACCTAACGCAGCGTCCAGGCTATCCTGCCAAAAGCGCCATCGCCGTTTCGCTCCTGCCAGCGTACTCCACAAGGCTTCGTGGCTTCTACTTTTTGTAATGGCAGAGGTAGGCCACGTCAACCGCGGCTTCGATATCAAAAGACGCCTGCGCCGGGACCGCAAAGAACTGCCCCTTGGAAAACGTCTGCCACGCGGCTCCCGGCAGTTTCGCCTTCAACGTGCCGGTAATAATTTGCATGCGTTCCTCCGAGTCGGTCTTGAAGGTGTATTTGCCCGGTTCAATCACTCCGGTTGTGGCGTAGCCCTCCGGCGTGTTTAATCCCAGGCTCTGGACTTTCCCGTCAAAATACGAATTGTGTTTCATGTGCAGGCAGTGTTGCCGGTTTGGGCCGGATTGGCAACCCGGGAGCGTCCAGTTCAACGGCCAGCATACCGTCAGCAGGAGCAATCCCACCTGGCCTTGTGGCGTAATCCGCAGCAGTTGTTGTGCGGCATTCATGGTTTTACTGACAAACAATAACCGGTGCCGTTCGGTTTGGAAAATCGGGGGACAGCACCGGGGGCGCGAAAGAAGGTAGCCCGCGGCACGAACTGTGGCTCAACGAACAAAATTAATTCTTGCCTGGGTGAGGTGATCCCGATGAGTCGTGACTTCGTATGGTGGAATCTCTTTTGCTCCGCTGGAAATCTCACCCGATATTGGTTCTCAAACGAGAAAGCTTTTGCTGATCAGCGCGACGGGCTGCGACCAAACCAAGGATGGGGTTCAGCTCGACGGCGTGAGTCGGGATAAGTTTTCGGCCTATAAGGACTTCACTCCACCATTATTTGCTGATGCTTGTCCGTAAATCCTGCTTTAGACGGGCAAAGGCGCGTTCAAAGGCGCCGTGGTTCTTCCAGTCCGAGAAATCGTGGATGTGATATTTGCGGACTTCTCCGGTCGCGCCGAAACTTAACGAAGACGGAATTCCAGCCGGTGTCCGGGTCAAGACACTCCCACGCAGGCATCGTTGACTACGTGGTCGGGCAGACTATTCTTCCGCCCCATGAAAACGGCGGCAATCAGGTCGGAGGTGCTGGTCGCGGGAGCTGTGCTGCTGATTGGCCTGGTGTTTGCGGCCTACACTCAACACGCCTGGGAAGATTATTGGATCACCTTTCGCATCAGTCGAAACCTGGCGACCGGCCACGGCCTCGTTTTTACTCCCGGCGAACGACTGCAGTCGTTCACCTCGCCGCTGGGGGTTCTCCTGCCAGCGGCGTTTTGCTGGCTGACGGGCAATCAATCGGACAATCTGGTTCTGTGGCTGTTTCGGGTGGTGAGTACCGGGGCGCTGGCAGCGGGGGTGGTCCTGCTTTTCCGGGTTTTGCAGACTTTGCGACTGCGGCGGGTTTCCTGCTGGCTGACGGTGGCGCTGATTGGTCTGGATGCCAAGATTGTGGATTTCAGCATTAACGGCATGGAAACCGGTCTGCTGCTTTTCTTTCTGGCGCTGGCGATTCATGGTTTGGTGGTGCCTAGGCCGCGTCAGATGCTTCGAATTGGCGCCGGTTGGGCGGGTCTGATGTGGACCCGTCCGGACAGTTGTGTTTACATAGCCATCCTTGGAGCCGGGACGGTGTTTTTCCTGTCCGGCAGGACGACCGGCAAATCACGGATTGAGTGGGGAAAGATGTTCCTCGGCGCCGGACTGGTCTGCGCCGCATTATATCTGTCGTGGTTTCTGTGGGCGTGGTGGTATTACGGCACGCCGATCCCGCACACGATCACAGCCAAGGCGGCAAACCAGCCGCCAATCCTGTTTGATGATCTCGTCGCCGATCTGGTGATGTTCCCTTTGAACCTGCTGACACCATCTGCTACGTGCATGCAACTTACATTCCTGCCGGGTTATGCGGACTACGGCGGCTGGCCGGTTTTCCTTGCTATCGGCAGCTATGCGCTGGGATTGCCAGCGGCTTTTGCGTGGCTGATTCCCGGGGCGCGCCCGCAAATCCGGCTGTTCTCGCTGGCCTATTTCCTCGGCAACTTTTTCTTGACTGCCGTTGTAAGAAAATTTTTCCCGTGGTATTTGCCGACGGTGGCGGTGTTCGGTTATCTGACCATCGGCCTCATCTTCGACCAGGCGCTTTGTCTGACATCAAGACTATCGCAACCTGGCTGGGCCCGTGGGTGGTGTTGTCATCTTCCAAAGGTGTTGCGCGTTTCCGCCATTGGACTTGTGATGGGCCAAGCCGCGGTGACGGTTTGTGTTGCGCGGCAACTGCAGGTGCAACAGGAACTCATCGAAAACGGCCTGCGCCGCCCAATCGGCCTTTGGCTGCGTGACCACGCGCAAACACCGCACGACACCGTGATGCTCGAACCGCTCGGTTACATCGGCTATTATTCCGAACTCAAGATGCTGGATTGGCCCGGCCTGGCTTCCAAAAAAGTGGTTGAAGTCCGGAAGTGGTTGGGCCCGGCCGGGCAAAACCAGGTCGGTCTCGAACTTATGCCGGATTGGCTGGTCCTGCGCCCGCGGGAATGTAAGGGTGGAATGGTAATCGACACGTGGAATCTGCAGAAATTCTACGATCTGGTCCGGGTGTTTGACGCCACGGACAAGATTAAAGCCACTCGTTGGTTGCCGGGAAGGCCTTATCTTCAGTTCGACCAGACTTTTCTGGTTTTCCATCGCAAATCGGACGCAACCGTCAAACCTCCGGCTTCGGAACTGGCGAATGAGTATGTCCGTTGAAGGCTCCGGCTCAAAGTTCCAGTTCCAGCCCGCGGGCCCGGAGCAGGTTTTTCAACGCGAACAGTTCCAGCGCGAACGGGACGTAGCCGCCGTAACCCGGCAGCGGCATTTCGAAGACATGCAGGAATTGCGCATCCGGCGTGTGATTGACCCATTGCGGCCAAGACCAGAAATTCCACATCTCCCGGAAGAACCCGCAGACCAACGCCCCGAGCGACAGCGAAATCACCGGCCGCCGGTCGCCGGGTTGCAGCCAGGCCAGAAAATGCAGCCGGCTCAACCGGTGGTTCATTGGCTCAAAGACGAACACCAGTGAAATCCAGACCAGCGGATAGAAAAATTTCAGCCAGGCCCGGCGCCAACGCCCGCATGACCAGCCCGGCGAACAGCAATCCAAGGCCAACCCGCCGTGTGTCCGGGATCTGCACCCCTGCTGGAAGCGATTTAACCCAGCGGAACGTCCATACCAGTTCCGCGGTTTCGAACACGGCCGGCATGACGGTGGAAAACGACAGTGTGCAGAGCGCGCAGTATACGAGCGGGATGAACGAGCCGGCGCCGAGGTATTCCCAGTTGCCCGTCCTGCCATTGATGATTTCAAACAACCACCAGGCTGGCACGGACAGGATGAAGAGCAGGACGAATCCGGTGCGCAAACGTGCCCACAGCGATGTGCCGGCGCGCCGCCAGACCACGGCGTCCACCACAAGAATGCAGCCCAGCCACAGCGGGAAGAACAGCAGGTTGTCGCGACCGGTCAAATCGGAACGGCCGCTGCAGGCTTGTGTTTCGTTTGCCGGAAACGTAGAACACAGGGCGCCATGAGGGCGGACGACATACACACCGGCCCGGATTCAGTCACCCGGCGTGCCAGGCGGCTCAGAATCGTCGGCATCATCGTGCTGGTGCTGGGCGTCGGCGGCGCGGGCCTGGTTTATTGGATGGGGACGCGGTCTCCAGATGTGTCGGATGACATCTCCATGCTGGGATATAACAAGGCCCAAACGCGGCAGATGGAACAGCTTTACGGCAAATCGGGTCTTTTGATTGAGGAATGGACCAATGACCTGAAACAACCCGGCACCCAGGCAACCATCATTGCCGCGGTTTCAATGCTTGTTGCCGTTGGCTGTTTTTATTTCGCCCGGCTGCTGGAGAACGACAACGCCATAACCGGCGGAAACGATTTGCATCATGGCGGATGAATCGTTCAAAGAGTTTGTGCTCGACCAGTTGGGCGCGTTGCCGGAGGTGCGGGCGCGGGCGATGTTCGGCGCGCACGGGCTGTATCAAGGCGACCATTTCTTCGCGATTCTGGACGAGGGCCGGCTGTTCTTCAAAACGGACGCGCAATCACAGGCCGACTACGTGGCACGCGGCATGGAGCCGTTCACCTACGAATCAAAAGGCCGCGTGCTGACGATGAGTTACCACGAAGTGCCGCCGGACGTGCTGGAAAATGCACCGGAACTGGTTTCGTGGGCGCAACGGGCAATCCAAGCGGCTGCGAGCAGCAAGAAGTCAGTGGTGAAATCGAAACAGCCGCCCGGCAACACGGACTAGGTTCGCTCCCCAAGCCCTTTTCGGATTTTCCGGCGGGTATGAACGAAGCTCGGAATTGATCGCCGGCTCAGGAGTTTTGGCGGCGGGGTTTGGGTTGAAAATTTTTTCAATAGTTTCCAACAGTTCGTGCGAGTCCACCGGTTTATGGAGGAACGCACGTGCGCCGGCGGCCAAACAACGGTCTTTATATTTCTCCGGTTCAGCCACGGAAATGATAATGACCGGGGTGTCCTTGGTTTCGTCCAAGCGTTGGAGCCATCGCATGATGTGAAACGCGTCCCAGGTGTTGCCGCTCTCGACGACATCGGGCGGAAAGAAGATGTCGAGCAGGAGCAGGTCCGGCTTTTCCCGGCGCACAATACTGAAGGCTTCGGAACCGTCAAGGGCGGTAAACACCTTGTACCCTTTGGGTTCGAGCGCCGAAGTCAATGTCTTCAGAACGACCGGATTGTCATCTACAACCAAGATCTTTTTTGCAGGAGAAGTGGATTTTGTACTCACAACATCAGCATTAAAAATATCTCATTGAAATATAGCACCACTTTGGGCCGATTCGCAAATGGAAATCGCAAATTTGCATGGTATTCCCACAAACAACCCGAATCAAATTCCGTGGCTGTGCGGGGATGGATTCGTTTTCCTGCCGGTTGCGTTGACGAGTTGCGACTGCTCGTGGCACAGGCCTCCGGCCTGTGAATCCAGAACAGAGACCGGAGGTCTGTGCCACAGTTGCCAACCCGGACGGTGGCGGCCTCAATGAAGGATAATCCTTTGCAAATTCGGCTTTTTGCCTGCGTGCGGTTGCGATAAAATCCACATTAATGCCCGTCCAAAATCGCATCGTTAAAGTTCAGAAGCGGAACCGTGCGCTGGTGAGGTTCGACCCGGATCGCATCTGCAAGGCGATGTTGCGTGCGGCCGAGTCCATCGGCGGTTTTCGCGCGGATTTTCTGCCGGGTGTGAACGACAAGATTTTCAACGCGCATGGTTCGGACGAGGGCATTGCCGCTTTTCTGGCGGATGTGGCGATTGTCTGCCTCAATTCCGACGCGCATCACCTGATTTCCAATTTCCCGCCGACGATTGAGGCGATTCAAGACGAGGTGCTGCACGCATTGCACAGCCACGGATTCCAAAAAACCGCCGATGCCTACGAATGTTACCGCTGGGGGCGGCACTGGCTGCGCGAAGGCGCGCTGACGCCGGAAAAGTTTTCCGGAAATGGTTTTCCACGCGAGCGGATGGCGCAGATTCTCGAATGGAACCGCCAACATGGCGTGGACACGGTGGACGGCCTTAACGACGCGGTCCGGAGCGGGCGCATCAAGGAGGTGATGGACGCGTCGCTGGCGGTTTATGAGGCGTCGCTGGATGAGGCCGCGCAAAAGGTGGTGTCGCGGCTGAACGCCGGCAACCGGTTGCGGATGATTTGGGTAAGCGGGCCGAGTTCATCCGGCAAGACGACAACGACCGTCAAGCTCATGCAACGGCTTGAAAAGCAGGGTCTGCGGTTTGTGATGCTGAACCTCGATGATTATTTTTGGTCGCTGATCGAACACCCGACGGACTGGATCAACGACCGGAATTACGAGGCGCCCGAGGCGCTCGACATTCAGTTGTTGAACCAGCACCTCCGCACACTGCTCGACGGACAGACGGTTGAAAAACCGGTTTACAGTTTCAAGGAAGGGCGGCGCACGGGCACGAAACCGGTCAAGCTGGAACCGGACCAGATTTTGTTGCTGGATTGTCTGCACGGCTTTTATCCGCCCATCACCGAGGGCATTGACGCGGCGGCGCAGTTCCGGCTTTACCTGGAAACGCTGAACATGCTTTACGAGGGCGACGGGCGCACGGAACGGCTCGTGCAGTTCGCGGACGTCCGTCTCATCCGACGGATGTTGCGCGACGCGCGCCATCGCAATCACAGTCCATTGGGCACGATTTTGCACTGGCATTACGTGCGCTACGGCGAATTGTTCAGCATCATCCCGCTGATGGGCCTGGCTGACCACGTGGTCAATGGCGGGTTCCCGTTTGATTTGCCGGCGCTTAAACCGTTCTTCATTGGCAATGGCGGATTGTTGCCGAAGCCGGAAGAGTTCGAGCCTTACGCAGGTTTTCTCGACGCGCGCATCCGCTACGACCGCATCAAGGCGCTGCTCGAATCGGTGGAAGGGTTCACAGAAAAACAGGTCTCGACCGGCGACTTTATACCCGGCGACGCGGTGATCCGGGAATTCATCGGCAGGAGCACAATCAAGATTCCGCACAACGAATAAAACGGCGGCGGTGCGGTTCCGGGGTTTCGCAAAGGCAATTTTACTTCAACATTTCAAACAGCGTCGGTTCCATGGCGTCGGCCCAGATTTGATAGCCTTTGGCGTTGGGATGGAGCAAATCGGGCATGATGCTCTTGGATAGCGTGCCGTCGAATTCCAGAAATTTCGAGCCAATGTCCAGAAACTTCACTATCTTGCCGTCGTCGAGCTTGGCGATGAGGGTATTGATGAGCGCGACTTGGGCGCGCTGCGGATCGTCCAGTGTGCCGCGCGGGAAGATGGCCAGTAGCAGGATTTTGCTGTCCGGCAATTTGGCGCGGATGTCGTTGACCACGGCTTGGACGCCTTCAGCCACTTCCGGCACGGTATTGCGCGGCGTCTTGTGATCATTTTCCTTGCCGGTGTTGTTGGTGCCGATCAGGAGCACGACCACCTTAGGATGAATACCGTCCAGTTCGCCGTGGTCAATGCGCCAGAGAACGTGCTGGGTGCGGTCGGCGCTGATGCCGAAGTTGGCGGCGTGGCGTGGCGCATAATACTGGTTCCAGACACCGGTGCCGCGGTTGCGCCAGAAATCGGTGATGGAATCGCCCATGAACAGAACATCAATGCCGTCCTTCTGCTCTTGCTGCACAAAACCTTCGTGACGTTTGATCCAGCCGGAATCCCGCGGCACGGGATTGGTGGCGGTGTCTTGATGTGCCCGGTTTTCCACAAACGCCGGGGCGGTCGAGGAAACAGGACGGACGTGGGAACACGCCGTCGGAAAAACCAGCAATGCGGCGACGAATAGAAACAAGAGGGAAATTTTCTTCATCCGCGGAAAATAAAAATTAGGCAGGGCGAAGACAATTTAAATTTTGTTTGGTGGGGCGAGCGTCCCCGCGAGCCGCGCACATTTCACATTTCACCACGGCTCGTCAGGAGCCTCGCCCCACCGGATAAATTTTGGTGTACCCGACATGTCGGCGCTTTGAAAACGGTGACATGTCACCGCAGTTCACATTCCTCTACGTGCTGGCGCTGGTGTAGCGGCGGATGGAGAAACGCCAGAACCATTCCGAAATCAACGCCCAGACGATTCCCAGGCCAAACAGCGCCGACAAAGCAACGGGCGAGGTTAATTTGTCGGCCAGCACGCGGACGGGGACGTTGGACACGAGCAGGACAGGCAGGGCGAAGGTGAACACGGCCTTGAACGCGCCGCGAAACGCCTCGTCCGGCAGCCGCGCGATGTTGAACAGATTGTAGTAGCCCCACACGATGCCCTGCGCGCGCACCGTCCAAAAGCTCACCGAGGCGAGCATGAACATCAGCGAGTAATGCACCAGCAATCCGACGACGCACAACGCGCCGAAGCCGACCAGTTGCACGGCCGTTGGATGCAGACCGAGCTTGTGCGCCGCAAACGTCATCACGCACACGGCAAATGCGGCATTGGCAAACGAAGGCAGGTCCACCTGCCGCGTCGAAACGATGAACCGCGTGTTGACTGGCAGCAACAGCAGGAAATCCATTTTGCCCGTGCGGACGAGTTCAGAGAGGTTCGTGCAGTTCACGAGAAAAAACGCCTGGTAAATTTCCTGGATGAAATTGCTCGTGCCGGTCAGCAGCACCACCTGCCACACCGTCCAGGTGCCGACGGTGCGGGTCTGGCTGAAAATCACGCCCACGAAAGCGAGTTGCAATCCGAACCAGAGCAATTCAACGAGGATCCAGAGGACAAAATTGCCTTTGAACGACATCTCGCGCGTGACGGAGGTCTTCCACAGCGCTGCGTAAATCTTGAGATACCGTTTCAAATTCATCCGGCTCGACAATAATCCGCCTGCCATCGAGTTTCAACCACGGATGAACACGGATTCTTTTAACGCAGAGACGCGAAGCCGCAACTCGTCGCGCCGAAGTCCAACGAAGGCGGAAAATGCACAAAAAATCCCAAGACCCGAGACGCAAGACGCCAGACCCAAGAATCCAGACCCCAGAACCCAGACGCCAGATCCCAAACCCCATTAAATGTCTTGGCACAAGTGCCGAATATGCGCTACAGAACACGCGGCTTAGGAACACTGATTTATGATTCGTTTTAGAACCAGACCGGCCCGCGGCATCGCCCGCATTGACCAGCCGGAGAAACACAATCACGGCTTTTTTGTGCGCCTGCAACGGAAGGGAATTGTTCATTCGGCATTTTTCGCGGACAAATCGTACGGCGGCAAACGGCGGGCATTCCGTGCCGCGCAGAAACATTTCCGCGGTTTGGAGAAGAAATATCAGCCGATGACCCGGAAACGGTGGGCGGAAATGCTCCGGCGCAAAGGCAAATCCGGCATCATCGGTGTGCGCCGGGCTGTCATCAGGCGGCGCGGCCAGCGGCGGCGGGTTTCCTGGCAGGCCAACTGGAGTCCACGGCCGCATGTGGTCAGGCGGAGGTCATTTGCCGTGCGCAAATTCGGCGAACGGAAGGCCAAGACGCTGGCCATGCTGGCCAGGCGAATCGGGGTTCAAACCATGCGTGACTGAGTCCGCGCCTGTTGCTTTCAACTTTCAACCACGGATGCACACGGCTTGTCGCGCCGTAGCTCGCGAAGGCGGAATGAACGCGGATTGACCGCAACCAGCCGCTGGCCTAATCTCGCCGCATGGCGAAGAAATCAGAGACGAACCCGCTTCCCGCCGTGAAAATATTCGCGGAACTCGAAGGCTTGGGCGCGCACGGGAAAAGTGCAGAGATAAGAAAATAAATTTTTTAACCCAGAGACACGGAGAGCGAAACGGAACATCAATGGCAACTGGAAAATTAACATCGCGCGAGATCAACGAGGTAATTTCTTAAGCATTAATTTGTATTCATCATAGGTTCTTTCTTCGCCCCCGGACTAACAGTTCAAGCGACTCGAAAAAGCAAAGTCACTCCCACCCGATTTCCCTTGACAAACGTGCCTCCTGCTGTTTTCATCAGGCCGTCAGAGGAATCATAGCAAGCGTTCGGTCTGACAGTTGATTCTGTTCCTCGGACTGACGCTGTTTGATGCCCTATGAAATTGGCGGGACTAGTGATAGCGCAACGCAGAAGGACAGGGGTTGGCGGGCGATCCACTTCCGAGGTGCCATTGTCGCGCCCTGCCGCAGCCCAATTTGCGCGCCACCACGAACAGCCTTGGCAACCAATTCTCCCTCACCAGCGTAGGGTTAAAAAAACAAATTCCTATCACTTCAGTAAAAGCCTGTTTGGGTTTTTGTTCTGCTTTGCGATTCTCAACATGTGTCTTCAGGTCTCCGGTGCTGTCATCCATTACGTTTGTGCCACCAACGCCTCCCCGGTTGCGCCGTTCTTAAGCTGGGAGACGGCAGCCACGAACATCCAGGATGCCATCGACGTGGCCACGAATGGGGACACGGTGTTGGTGACCAACGGGGTCTATGCCAGCGGGGGCCGCGCGGTGTATGCGGCGATGACCAACCGTGTGGCGGTGGACAAAGCGGTGGTGGTGCAGAGCGTCAATGGGCCGGAGGTGACAATCATCCAGGGTAACTGTCCGCCAGGGGACAGTGCCGTGCGATGTGCGTATCTGACCAACGGGGCGGTGTTGAGCGGGTTCACGCTCACCAATGGGGGAACGCGCATGTCGGGGACACTTACCTTGAGATGAGCGGTGGCGGCGTTTGGTGCGAGTCCACCAACGCGGTGGTCACGAACTGCACGCTCACGGGCAACTCGGCCTATTATGGCTGTGGCGGTGGGGCTTACGGTGGCACGCTGAATAATTGCACGCTCACGGGCAACGGGGCCGGCGACGATGGTGGCGGAGCTTACAGCGCGACACTCAACAACTGCGTGCTCACGGGCAACGAGGCTCTGAAGCGTATTGAGTGGGACGACGGCAATGGCGGCGGGGCTTCTGGTTGCGCGCTCAACAACTGTACGTTGAGTGGCAACATGGCTAATTCCGGCCTCGGCGGTGGGGCTAACGGCGGCACGCTGAACAATTGCACACTGACGACCAACGTGGCCGCGTCTGGCGGTGGGGCTTCCGGCAGTACGCTGAACAACTGCACGCTCACGGGTAACGGACTGTCTGTTGACCACTTCTACTACAGTAATATAGGCGGCGGGGCGTATGACAGCACGCTGAACAACTGCACGCTTACGGGCAACTTTGCTGATCGGAATGGCGGCGGGGCTGACGGTGGCACGCTGAACAACTGCACGCTCACGAACAACTTCTCTGGCTCTTTTGGCGGCGGGGCTATGTTTAGCACACTGAACAACTGCACCCTCACGGGCAACCGGGGTAATGATGGCGGCGGGGCTTACGGCGGCACGCTGAACAACTGCACACTCACGGGCAACGAGGCCTTTTCCGACGGCGGCGGGGCGTGTGACAGCACGCTGAACAACTGCACGCTCACGGGCAACGAGGCCAGTTACGGCGGCGGCGGGGCTTACGGCGGCACGCTGAACAACTGCGTGCTCACGAGCAACTCGGCTGTAAGTGATGGCTATGGAAACTACGGTTATGGCGGCGGGGACTACGGCAGCACGCTGATCAACTGCACGCTCACGGGCAACTCGGCTTATCGCGATGGCGGCGGGGCGTATGACAGCACGTTGAACAACTGCATCGTCTTTTACAACACCGCGCCGATTGACCCGAATTACTCTGGTTCCACGTTCAATTATTGCTGCACCACACCACTGCCGCCGGGAACCGGCAACATCACTAATGAGCCTGCTTTTGTGGACTCAGCCGCTGGTAATTACCGTCTGTGGTCTTACTCACCCTGCGTCAACGCTGGTACCAATCAAGACTGGATGGTGAATGCTACGGACTTGGACGGGAATCCACGAATCAGCTTTGGTGTTGTAGATATGGGTGCATTTGAGCTAAACGACCATCCCCCGATGGTCTCAGATCTGGCGGCAACTGCGACACAGAATCAACCTTTGAGCATAGCCACTGACAAACTGCTGGCCCATGCGTCGGACCCGGACAGTGACCCGCTGGCCGTTTCCGCAGTCAGCGCGTTCAGCACCAACGGAGGAGCGGTGGTGCTCAGCGCCGGCGTCGTTAACTACACGCCTGTCAGCGGCTTCGTCGGCCTGGACCGCTTCACGTTCACCGTCAGCGATGACCGGGGCGGCACGGCGACAGGCAACGTGCTGGTCACCGTGATAGCGGGTAATGCACCATCGCTGAACATGCTTCCACCAGTCTATATTCCCGGCGCTGTTCAGATCCGCTTTGCCGGGATTGTGGGTCGCACGTACTCCGTGCAGCGGGCGCCCGCGGTCACGGGTCCTTGGACCACCATTGGCACTGCGACGGTCGGCCCGACCGGCATCGCCAGCTTTAACGACGACAATCCACCGCCGGACAGTGCCTTCTATCGAACTGCTTATCCCTGACCCTGAAAAAATAATTAAACGCCTCTGAGTATGTGCTCAAAATTCCTTGCCGTCTTGTCTGCGCTTGGTCTGTGCTTGGACGCGCAGGCAAACTACACATTTTACTTCAACGCCGGGAATGCCGGAATCCCGGACAACGACCCGAACGGATATCAGGACAGTCGCAACCTGGCGGGTGTCCCCGGAGTGATCTCGGACGTGAATGTAACGTTCAGCATCTCTGGTGGCTTTAACGGCGACCTTTACGCATGGCTGTCTCACGGTTCGGGATTGTGCGTTTTGCTCAATCGGGTGGGGGTGTCATCAACCAGCAGCGTCGGGTATGCAAACGCTGGTTTTGGCCTGGATGCCCAGCAAAATCAATTCACACTGGACGATCAGGCAGCCCAGGACGTGCACTTTTACCAGACCGGCTCCTTCGCGCTCAACGGCAGTGGACAGTTAACCGGCGTGTGGCAGCCCGACGGACGAGTAATCGATCCGGCGTCCCCGCCTGCGTCATTTGAGGCAGCACCGCGCTCGAACATGCTCGGCGTTTTCAATGGCCTGGACCCGAACGGGCAGTGGACATTGTTTGTAGCGGATATGTCTTCGGGAGACATCAGCACCCTTACTGGATGGAGCCTCCAGATCGAGGTGGTGCCGGAACCATCCACGTTCGCGCTAGCCAGTCTCGGTGCTGCCGCGCTGATGATTTCCCGTCGCCGCAAGTAGAAGGATTACATTGCCGAAAATCGGGTGCAGTCTTAAAGGCTGCGCTTTTTTTCGTCTAAACGTGGTAACCTGGTGGCCTTGTCTCACAACGTGTTGACTGCATCTTCACCCCCTCGCAGAAGAGCGTCAGTTCTTCCATCTCCACATCTTCATCTTTGGCACTCATGGGATCGTCGGAATGAGTCAGCATTCGGAGCAGCCCTTTGACGCACGAAACATCATTCGTGTAGAGTCCGACCCGGAAGAACGCTCAAGTATCGGCTAACACAGCACTGGCGGTGGCTCGACGCCGCGTTCAATTTGCCGTTCCCGCGCCGTATCGCGCCAAGTTCAAATCGCAATCATCTTCGTAAAGAAATTTTCCGTGCGTGAAACCATAGAGGCAAATCCGTGTTCCATTGCGCCCGCTCGCTTGCCCTTGCGGCCTTTCGCCGTTTCCCCAATTAACTCAAGTGTCGGTCACCTCTCCGAGGCTTTGCCCCGATGGGGCTTGAGCTGCGGACGCCAAGCGGTGCGTTCCTACCCAAAATTGAATTTGAATCCGCGTTCATTCCGCCTTCGCGAGCTACGGCGCGACAAGCCGCGTCATCCGCGGTTAAAATTTCGTTCTAGCCACCAAACGCGGCGTATTTTTTGATGCCGCGCCGCCAGGCGAATCGCGCCAGCGCATATCCGACGAGCACCCAGCCCAGTTGCACGCACAAGCCGCGCGCCAAATCCGCGCCGGCGATTTTGCCCATGTAAATGCCGATGGGTGTGTAAAGCATGGACGGAAACGGCGTGAAGTAGAGCACGTGTTGCAACGCCGCCGGCAGCAGATCGAGCGGGAACAAATGGCCGCTCGCCACGTATTCAAACGCGAACAGGATGAAGATGAACGTGGAGATTTCCAGCATCCAGAACGCCAGCATAGCCATGGTGTAGGAAACGAAAAATTGCAGCAGCGCCGTCAGCAGCAGCGCAACGGGAAACGCGATGAGCGCGGTCCCGCTGGCCGGAGCGACGAAATATTCGCGAAAGCAGAAGATGAACACGGCCAGCGGCACGCACGCCATGGAGATGAACGCGATGCGCCCGGAAAAAAACAGGCACAGCCGGTACCACAGATAATCAATCGGCTTGAGCAGGAACTGGCTGATGTTGCCTTCGCGGATGTCGGCGGCAATCTGCCAGTCGTCCTCGTTCACCGCCGTCAGTACGTCCACGACGGCCACGAGCAGGTAATAAAAAATCATCTGTGCCTGGGTGTAACCGCCGAGCGCGCTGCCCGCCACCTTGCCGGCGTAAATCGTGCGCCAGAGCGACAGCATGGCAAACAGCGGGATGAAGCTGAACAGCGTCCGCGTCAGGTAATTGACGCGATACGTCAGGTTGTTCTGAATCCCGATGCCGATGACGTGCCAGTATTTTTTCATTCGCCGCCGGTGGAATTTAATCGGGTTTCGCCGGATTGCGAACGGAATATTCCCTTGGCTGATTGAAATTTGTGCCAAAATTCAGGGCCCATTCACGCTAGTTGGTGCACCGTCTCCCGACGATTGACATGTTCAGTGGTCAGCATTTGTTCCCTTAGTTGAAATCCCAAACCGTGCGCTGTCAATCGCACAAAACCGGCTTGGGAAACATTTCCCGTCAATGCTGACGCGGGAAATGTTCGGCCAGCAGGGCGCCGGCCTTTTGCACGCCATGGATGATGCCCGGCGTAAATTCGGATTTGCGAAAATAACCGGACATGGCGTCCACCAGCTTCCGCCAGAATTCGTCCCCGCACTTCGCATGAACGGCTTCATCGCCGATGACGGCAAACTTGTGTGAACGCGGCGCCACAAAAATCAGCACGCTGTTCCGTTCAGGGGACTTGTTCATGCCCAGACGCAGGAATTCCGCCTGCGCGGCGGCAACGGGATCGTCAATGTGTTTGGGGCTGATGCTGACGCGGATTTCGCCGGTCGTTTTGTGCTCGGCATCACGGATGGCCGCGACAATGTTGTCGTGGTGCAGATGATTTGAAAATTTTCGCGGGTGCATAAATTACCAGCCTCCTCCCGCGCCGCCACCGCCAAAGCTGCCGCCGCCACCTGAAAATCCACCGCCTCCGCCGGAAAAGCCGCCACCGCCAAAACCACCGCCACCCCAACCGCGGCTTGAGCCGCTGCTGGAGAGTAATAACCAAGGAAAAAACATTCCCGAACCTCGCGCAAAAAAAATAATAATGACGATCAACACGATAAATCCAAAGCCAAGGAAGGGACCACTTGATCCGTGTGAGGGCCGACTGTCTGACATTGTTATGCCGTTTCCTTTGTATTCACCCCTCGTCGCTGCCAAGATTGACTGCACGCCGGCTGTCAAGCCGCCATCGAAATCACCGGCCTTGAAGCGCGGGGTAATTTGCTCGTCAATGATCCGCTTACAAAGCGCATCGGGCAGGATCCCTTCCAATCCGTAGCCGACCTGCAAAAACATTTTGTGGTCTTGAACGAAAACGAAAAGCACCGCCCCGTTGTTTTTGTCCTTTTGTCCCACCTGCCACGACCGCGCGACACGCACGGTGTAATCCTCGATGGACGAATCCGACTGCATCTTCGGGAAAACTGCCACCACGATTTGCTCGGAGCTTTGGCGTTCGAAGTTTTCCAGCGTCTGGTTCAACTGCGCCGCGGTGGTGGCGGAGACGACGTGGGCGTAGTCGTTGAAATAAGCTGCCGGCGGGGGCGGAATGACTTCATTCGCGAACAGACGGAAGCCGAAAACCAAAAACAGGATGGCGCAGCAATGGCGCACAGCTCAAGGATTAGTCGCCGCCGGGGCCGTTTTGTTGAAATCGAACTGGACTTTGGGCGGCGTCTCCGCTCCGGCGGTGGCGGCGAAATAGGGCTTCTCGTGAAAGCCGAATGCGCCGGCGTAAAACAGCTCCGGAAACGATTTGATGGCCGTGTCATAAGCCTGGACCGCTGAGTTGAAATCCCGGCGCTCGACGCTGATGCGGTTCTCCGTGCCCTCCAATTGCGCCTGCAAGTCGCGGAAGTTCTCCGTCGCCTTCAAATCCGGATATCGCTCCACGACCACCAACAGACGGGACAAGGCCGACGAAAGCTGGCCTTGGGCCTGGTCGAAGGCCGCCAGCTTGGCCGGATCGCTCGGCGCAGTGTTGGGATCAATTTTTACCTGACCCACCGAAGCCCGCGCCGCGGTGATTTCCGTCAGTGTGGATTTCTCGAAGTTGGCCGCGCCGGAAACGGTCGCGACGAGATTGGGGATGAGGTCGGCCCGGCGTTGATAGACGTTTTGGACCTGCGCCCATTGGCTGTTCACCGCCTGCGACAATTTGACAAGATGGTTGTAACTGACCCCGGCCACCGCCACCACAACAAAAACCAGAAAGGCAAGCACGAGCAGCACACCCAGAATAATTGCGAGCTTTTTCATAATGATATCCCAGTTTAACTCTTGCCTCCGGGGTAACAATTATAAAATCCGGCTAAATGAATAATCAACCAGGCCTTGCTGGCTTGCTAACAGAAGTTCCCCTTTGTCCGTCCCGGTTGTCGGTTCAAAAAATAGCAGCCGACGTGAGCCGGTTCTGACTTCCCTGATGGAAAAATGGAGCAGACTCATCCCGCCTCGCGGGACTGTTACAAGATTTATGGGGAGTCAGCGTTTGGATTTTTGTCCTGGCCAGGGAAAGCGCCAAACATTTCCCGGGCGATGACCCCGTCGGACACCTTTGTCACCGCGCCAGTCATGCGAATCGAAAAGTCGCCGCTGATTTCGATGGCGATGACGCCGCCGGGCATGTGGACGGAAATCTCGCGGTCACACAGGCCAAGCCGGTGCGCCACTGCCGCCGCGGCGCTGCTGCTGCTGCCGCTCGCCAGCGTGTAACCCGCCCCGCGTTCCCAGATTTCAATCTGGATATTTTTCCGGTCGAGCACTTTCATGAGCTGCACGTTGATGCGGTTCGGAAAACGGAGGTGCGTTTCCAGCAACGGGCCGATTTGCCTCGCCAGATCGGCGCTGATTTTCGGCAGCGGCAGCACGCAATGCGGATTGCCAATCGTCGCCGCGCAGAAATTGAATTGCTGTCCGCGCAGATGAATCGGTTCGTTGATGACTTCGCGGCGCGGGCCGGCCACGGGAATTTCGTCGCTCCAGAAACTGACCCGGCCCATCTCGACGCGCACGGTTTTGCCGCGGTCCATGACCATGGCCTGCACGAGGCCGCCGGGCGTTTCGAGGACGAATTCGTCCTTGCCGACCAGCTTACGGTCCCACAGATAACGCGAAAAAATCCGCAGGCCGTTCCCGCTTTTTTCCGCCTCGCTGCCGTCCGGATTAAAAATGCGGAGCGCGAACTTTGCCGTTTTTGAAGGAAGTGGCCCGAGCAAAATGCCGTCCGAGCCGATGCCGTAATTGCGATGGCAAATCACCTTGACCTGTGCTGTCGTCAGCGGCGACGGCAGGTTCTTCGGGTCAATGACAATGTAGTCATTGCCAAGTGCATGATATTTTGTGAAAGCAAAACGCATCGCCGACAGAATACCGTGCCACGCGCGAAGCGCAAAACAGAATAGTGGCACAGGCCTCTGGCTTGTGTGTGCTGGTCACAGGCGGGACGCCTGCGCTACGTTTAAAAGGTCACCCGCCCGTTTTGCCGTCGCGTTTCGCTTCTTCCGCATGAAACTTGTGGAGAAAGCGATGAAAGGCGGGCGCAAAAACGATTCCGATGCTCGTAAGAAACGCCAGGCCGCTGAACAGCGCGTAGCAACCGGCGAAAATTTTCCCCGCATCGGTTTGCAGCGACGACAACGGCCCCATGCCGGACAAAATCATGGCTGCGTTGACGAAGGCGTCCACCCATGACATGGGCTCAAAAGCGCGGTAGCCAACCATCCCGATGCCGAGCGCGACCGCGATGACCAGCAGGGCAACGCACGCACTCCGCGCCATGCGCGCATAAAATTGGCGACGCGGCAGCAACGGTTTTGAGCGATGCTCGAACATAAAGGTTTAAGACATATTTTCAAAATGGGTTTGCCGTGTCCAGCGCCGTAGGCGCGAAATGTTTGTAGTTCTTGTGTTTCATTAACATCACAAGCTCCGTAGGAGCGGCATCGTCGGGAAGTTGGAATTCAGGCTTTGGCTTGTGCAGGCAGCGGACACGCTGATCCAGGCTGCGCCGGAGGCTTCCCCGAGGCGAGAGCATGAACTCTAACAAGATGGAATATGCCGCCCCGATGGGGCTGGAGATGGATTTGGCTTTGGGGGACTACAAAGATGTCGCGCCTACGGCGCTGTTTTTGAAAACACGTTCTGGCGTATACTTAACTGAGCCGGCTTACTTCGTCGTTTGAACGCTGCCAACCAGTTCGCGCACGCTCTGAATGCTCTTCCTTGGTCCTGCAAAAAAGTCTTGACCCGTAAGATTACTGATGTAATCTATACACGCTTACAACTGTAATCGAAAGAACGCGCGATGAAAAGAGTTCCAAAAATTTCCGCAACCGAGTGGGAAGTCATGAAAGTGGTGTGGGCCCGGACGCCGTGTTCTGCGGGCGAGATTATCACGGCACTCGTCAACACCGATCCCTCCTGGCATCCCAAGACCATCAAGACTTTTCTGAACCGGCTGGTCGGGAAGAAGGCGCTGGGCTTTCGGAAGGAGGGCCGCGCCTATTTCTATCGTCCGCTGGTGACCGAAAGGGAGTGTGTCAATGCGGCAAGCGAAACGTTTCTGGAGCGGGTCTTTGGTGGCGCGCTCCAGCCCATGCTGGCGCATTTCGTCGAACGCAAAAAACTGTCAACCGAAGAAATTCGCGAGCTGAAAAAGCTGCTCGAAGAAAAGGAGTCGTGATCATGCAACCTCTTTTGGACACCACTGGTCCGTTTCTCGTCTGGCTTTGGCGCGCTTCGTGGCAGGCTTCGGTGTTGATCGTGCTGGTGCTGCTGGCGCAATGGCTGCTCCGCCGGCAGCTCGCGCCGCGATGGCGCCATGCGCTCTGGCTGCTGGTCGTGATCCGGCTGGCCCTGCCGTGGGCGCCGGAGAGCCGGGTCAGCCTTTTCAACTGGTTTCATGTGCTGTCGCCAGCGCCATCCGCTTCATCGCAGACCTTGAAATCGCCGGCAGCGGATGCGGAGGAGCAGTCGGACGCCAGTCTTGCCGTTGCGCCCACCACTTCCGCGCTGCAATTTCCGTGGCGAACCGGGCTGGCCGGACTCTGGCTGGCGGGTGTGGTGGTACTGCCGGCCTGGCTGTTTGTCACCAACCGCCGGCTGGGAGGGAGAATCCGGCGGCAACGGCCGGTGACCAACACGACCGTGCTGGATTTGCTGGAGGACTGCAAACAGGAGATGGGGGTATGCACGCCGTTGACGCTCATCGAGACTTCCGCCGTGGCCAGCCCGTCGCTGTATGGTTTCATCCGGCCGCGGCTGCTCCTGCCGGCTGGATTCACACAAAGTTTCTCCCTGCCGGAGTTGCGTTACGTGTTTCTGCACGAACTGGGCCACGTCAAGCGCGGGGATATCCTGTTGAACTGGTTGACGACCGCGCTGCTGATTCTGCACTGGTTCAATCCGGTGGTCTGGTACGCGTTCAGCCGGATGCAGGCAGACCGGGAACTGGCCTGTGACGCCCTGGCCCTTTCGCACACCAAAGAAGCGGAGAATCAATCCTATGGGCAGACGATCATCAAGCTGCTCGAAAGTTTTTGTCGCCCGGCCCGGTCGCCGGGCATGGTCGGAATACTGGAAAACAAAAACCAAATGAAAAGGAGGATCAACATGATAGCAAAATTCAAGAAAACCAACCGTTGGCCGGTGGCGGCAATCATGGCGTTCGCCGGTCTGGCCATGATCACATTGACCGACGCGCAGTCAGCGCCCGGTGCCGGGACATCCGGCGCGGACACGGCGGACAAACAAGGTCCACCGAACATCGTCGCCACGTCTCCGCGGGTTGGAGAAACGGACGTTGATCCGGCCACCGCGGAGATTACCGTCACCTTCGACCGTGACATGGGAGGCGGTTGCTCCTGGACCGGGGGCGGGCCGGAATATCCCCAAAGTCCCGAGGGGAAGAAAGCAGTCTGGCGTGACAAGCGCACCTGTGTTCTACCCGTCAAGCTCGAGGCCGGGCATTACTACCGGGTTGGCATCAACTCCCAGAGCTACCAGAACTTCAAGAGTGCGAATGGCGTGCCCGCCAGACCGTCAGCCATCTACTTCACCACCCAGGGAGCGAGCGAGGATCTAAAACAAAAGACCTCCAAACCTCAAATTGTTGGCCTCACTCCGCGGAACGGAGCCAAGGACGTGGATCCGAATCTCACGGAACTTCGCGTCACCTTCAATGTCGCGATGGGAGAAGGCTGCTCCTGGACCGGCGGCGGACCCGATTTCCCCAAAATCCCCGAAGGAAAGAAGGTGTACTGGACCGATGACCACAAGACCTGTGTGCTGCCGGTTGAACTCCAACCGGGCAAGGTCTATTGGCTGGGCCTCAACAGTCCATCCCACAAGAATTTTCAAAGCACCGGCGGCGTGCCGCTGGATCCGGTCCGCTACACTTTCAGGACGAAAGACAACTGACACGCAGGGGGGTGGGGAATTTGTCCTTCGGACATACAGCGGTCTGGGTGGTGGAAATTTGGTTGAGCCGCCCGGCCGCGAGTGCCCGGCGAGGCTGTCTCAGAATGTCTTCCACCTTTCAGGATTACTTCCCAGCCTGAACGCTGCCAACCAGCTCGCGCGCGTTCTGGATGCCTTTCCGTTGCATGAACTCGTGGATGCCGGCAATCACCTGCAACGCGGTCTGCGGCTCGTAGAAATTCGCCGTACCGACCGCCACCGCCGTTGCGCCCGCCATCATAAACTCAATCGCGTCCGCCACGTTCTGGATGCCGCCCATGCCGATGATGGGAATCTTTACCGCCTGCGCCGCTTCCCAGACCAGCTTGATGGCAATCGGCTTGATGCATGGGCCGGTCAAACCGCCGGTGACGTTCGCCAGTTTCGGTTTGCGCTTTTCAATGTCAATCGCCATGGCCGGGTAACTGTTCATGATGGCCAGCGCGTCACCGCCGGCGTCTTCCGCTGCCTTGGCGTAGGGTGCGATGCTGACGACGTTTGGGCTCATCTTGGTGATGAGCGGCAGCTTCGTTGCTTTGCGGCACGCAGCAACAACTTGCGCGAGCAGTTTCACGTCGGTCCCGAATTGCGAACCGCCTTCCTTGATGTTCGGGCAGGAGACGTTGAGTTCCAGCGCGCCGACGCCGCCGAGGGCGTCGAAGCGCTGCGCCACTTCGGCGTATTCTTCGATGGTCGTGCCCCAGATGTTGATGATGGTCGGCACTTTCAAGGTCTTGAGGAACGGCCAGTATTTTTTAATGAAGCCGTCCACGCCCGGCCCTTGCAGGCCGATGGCGTTGATAAGGCCGCTGGCGACCTCGACCGTGCGCGGCGTCGGGTTGCCGCGAACGGGGTTCAGGCAGATGCCTTTCACCACCACCGCGCCGAGCTGGTTCAAGTCGAGCAGTTGTGCATATTCGACGCCATAACCGAACGTGCCCGAGGCGACCATCACCGGGTTTTGCAGCGTCAATTTACCGATTCGAACGGAGAGATTCACGCCGGAATCAGCTTTTGAGACTTTGAACTTTGAACTTTGAACTTTGGACTTCACTTGGCAAAACTTACCGGTTCAATCCCGACAACTCAATTCGCAAACAATAAACTTGATTTGCATCACCCGTGCTTAAAAATGAAATGTGCAGCCAATCAGAGCAACCATGAATATGCACTCTTTCTTTAGCCGACACTGCCACTCCCCAATTCTCCGCCGTTCCACCGTCATGCTGGTCGCGCTAGTTTGGAGCAGCCTTGCCTTCTGCGGCGAGATTCATGATGCAGCTGGCGGTGGCGACTTGGAAAAGGTTAAGGCGCTGCTAAGAGACAATCCTGATTTGGTTTTCAGCAAAGACGAAGACGGCCTAACGCCTCTGCACTGGGCAGCTTATAGTGGCCAGAAGGGCGTGGTAGAATTGCTGCTGGCCAACAAAGCCGAGGTCAATGCCACCAAGAATGATGACGGAGCGACGCCTTTGCATCTGGCGGCGTTTATGGGACACAAGGACGTGGTGGAATTGCTGCTGGCCAACAAAGCCGAGGTCGATGCCAAAGCCACGGATGGCCGGACAGCATTGTTCCTAGCGGCGAGGTTCGGGCGCAAGGACGTGGTGGAATTACTGCTGGCCAACAAGGCCGAGGTCAATGCCAAAAACAATGGCGGCTACACGCCTTTGCATGTCGCGGAAAATAGGGACGTGGTGGAATTGCTGCTGGCCAACAAGGCCGAGGTCAATGCAAAAGACAACGAAGGCAAGACGCCTTTGCACATAGCGGCGGGGTTCGGGCGCAAGGACGTGGCGGAATTGTTGCTGGCCAAAAAGGCTGAGATCAATGCCAAGGACAAAAACGGCGTGACGCCTTTGGCTTTTGCGGTAGATAAAGGCCACAAGGACTTGGCAGAACTGCTGCGTCAGCATGGCGGACACGAATAGACCGTACGGAACCGGAATTTACACCCTTTTCACCAGCAAGCCCCTATGAAAACAATAACAATCAGACACATAACCTCGGCCATTCTGGTCGCACTCCTCCTAACGTCATGCAGCAATCCAGAAGGCGACTTCAAGAAAGCCGAGCAGGCCAACACCGAGCAGGCTTTCAACGCGTTCATTCAAAAGCATCCGGACAGTCCGCTGGTGGTGCAAGCCAGGGCACACATTGAAACGCTCGCCTTTAAGTCCGCGCAAACCGCAAACAACCCCGCCGCATGGGAAGCGTTTCTTCAGAAATACCCACAGTCCACGAACGCTCAATTTGCCCACATAGCAATCGAGAAGCTTGATTACGAGGGTGCAATCAAAACTGACGTGATTGCTTCTTACGAAGCGTTCCTTTCCAAATATCCCAAATCTGAGCGAATCAGCGAAATTGAACGGCGGCTGGAACCTAAATTGGAGGAGCGTGATTGGAAATTAACTCAACAAATAAATGACACGATAGCATATCGCGAATTTCTGACAAAGCATCCACAATCCTCGCACATCCGCTCCTTTGTTGTGACGTTTGAAGGCAGGATAATCAATGACGCATTCTTAGTTGCTGCAATCGAGGAAGGGCACGCCCAAATGAATCTTCTCACGATTCCAGAAGCTCAAGGACTTGGAATAGGACAGCTTAGTGAAGACGACAAGCATGTCCGATATGAAGCTCCGAACCGTAAAACGAAATGGAAAGTGCTTTGTGTAAAGGATGGGACTGGATATCGAATCATTGCTGCAGAAGTATCAAAGTAAAAGTCCTATCGATCAGAAAAGGTGTCGGTCCGGAGTATTGAAACAATTCTTCCTTGCCGTAGAGCAACAACCCACTTTTCGGGACAAGGCCAAGTTATTTCGTGATCTCCCACACAATCTTTTGCGAATCAAACACCGGGCCTTCGGTGCAGGTGCGCTGATATTCCCAACCGCCGCCGGTCTTGACCGGAATCACGCACGTCAGGCAGACGCCGACACCGCAGCACATGTGTTCATCCATCGAAAGTTCCGCTGGCACATTGAATTCTTCGGCAATCTTGCCGACCGCCTTCAGCATTCCCGTTGGGCCGCAGGCAAACAGCTTGCGTCCGGACTTTTTGCGTTTCAGTTCGGCCTGCAAAGGTCTCGTCACAAGCCCTTTTTCGCCGTGGCTGCCATCTTCGGTAGTCACGCGCACGTCCCAGCCGAGCGCGTGAAATTCCTTTTCGCACAAAATGTCCACGCGCCGCCGGCCGCCGACGAATACGATGCCTTTCTGCGGCGAGCGTTGCGCCAGCAGATACATCGCTGCCATGCCGTAACCGCCCGCGACGAGCAAGGGCGATTCGCCGCCAGGTTTGGGAATGGTGAATCCGTGGCCAAGCGGCGCGATGACGCTGAATTCCCCGCCGGGACCCATCCGCGACAAGGCCTCAGTGCCTTTGCCTACGGTTTTGTAGAGGATGGAAAAGGTATCGCCTTCAACTTGAAAAATGCTGAAAGGCCGGCGCAGCAGGGCATCCTTCATCGTCGGGATGCGGACGTGGGCGAACTGGCCCGGTTGAATGAGCGGGGCGATTTGCGGGGTGCGCAGCACGAGCCGGAAATAGGAATCGGTATCGCGCTCGTTGGAAACAATCTGGACGGTTTGCTCAAGCATGGCCGGCGTTCTTCGCGTCTTGCGGTGAAAGTTCCATGCCCAGGTGCGGCCGGCCATCCACGTCGCCTTTCTCCCGAGCGCCGGCACGTTCGCGGATTTTTCGATACGTGGCGAGAGCGAGCAGCGGCCAAGCGTTGCGATACATGTCGTATTTCAGGTAGAAAACCTTCGGGAAACCGGTGCCGGTGGTTTCGTCTTCCGTCCACGAGCCGTCGGGATTTTGCGTGCGAATCAAATACTCGATGCCGCGCTTGAGCGCGGGATTTTCCGGGTCGTCGAACGCGCACAAGCCCATGACGGCCCAGGCGGTTTGCGAGGCGGTGCTGGGCCCCTGGCCCTTGAAAACCGGGTCGTCGTAAGTGTTGCAACGTTCGCCCCAGCCGCCGTCCTCGTGCTGGACATCTTCGAGCCAGGCGCGCGCTTTGAGCAGCCACGGCTGGTTCATGTCAATGTTCATTGCGCGCAGTCCGCGCAAGACCTGCCAGGTGCCGTAAATGTAATTCACGCCCCAGCGGCCATACCAGGAACCGTCGGCTTCCTGATGTTCGCGAATGAACTGCAACGCCTCCTTCACCTGCGGGTGATCGGTTTTCCAGCCTTCGTAGCCGAGCAATTCCAGGATGCGCGCGGTGATGTCGGCGCATTCGGGGTCGAGCATGGCGTTGTGGTCGGCGAACGGCACCTTTTCCAGGATGTTTTTCGTGCAATCCTTGTCGAACGACGCCCAGCCGCCGTCTTTGCATTGAAAGCTCATCATCCATTTCAGGCCGCGTTGAAAACATTCGTCGCGTTTCTTCGGGTTGTCCGTCGGAATTTTGCGCAGCGCGAGCAGCACCATCGCCGTGTCGTCCACGTCGGGATTCCATTTGTTGTTGAATTCGAAAACCCAGCCGCTCGGCTCGACCTTCGCGTCATTCTTGTGAATCCAGTCGCCGTAAAAGCGAATCTTGCGTTCCATCAGCCACTCGGCGGCGCGTTTGAGCGCCGGATGGTTCTCGAAAATGCCGGATTCGTGCAGGCAGACCATGACGATGGCGGTGTCCCAGACCGGCGAAAAACACGGCTCGATGCGCACACTGTCGGCGGTTTCGTGTTCGAGTTTCTTCAATTCGCGTTCGGCGCGGACGACTTCCGGATGATCATCCGGGTAGCCGAGCGCCCGGAGGGCGATGACTGAGTTGAGCATGGCCGGGAAAATCGCGGCCAGGCCGTCCGAGCCCTCGAACCGTTCGAGCATCCACTGCTCGGCCTTTTTGAGCGCGGCCTTGCGGAACGGGTGGATGTTGTGTTCGGCGAACCACTCGGCGAATTTGTGCAGGCGGTCGAGCCAGAGGAAAAAGTTCCGCCACGAAACCGTCTCCGGATCGGGCGCGAGGGCGAGGTCGCGTTCGTGGTAGCCTTCGGGGTAAAGTTCATCCAAATCCACCGGCACCGGCCGCGTGGGTTTGAAATGGTTGATGATGGCCAGCGGCACGAGCATGGCGCGCGACCAGTTGCTCATGTCCCAGAAATTCACATGAAACCATTTGCCGATGAGCAGCACTTCGGAGGGGATCGTTGGAACATATTCCCACGGAAAGAGGCCGATCAATGCCAGGTACAGTTTGAAAAAGGTGTTTATGCGCGGCACGCCACCGAGGGACAACGCCACTTCGCGGGCGCGCAACATGCGCCAATTGGTGATGCGCACGCCGGCGAGTTTGAGCGCAAGGTAGGCCTTGATGGTGGCGTTCACCTCCGATGGGCCGCCGTAGTAGGTGTTCCAGCCGCCGCCGGGCAATTGCATGGAGAAGATGTGGTTGACGGCCTTGCGCTGCCATTCCTTGTCCACCTTGCCGGCCCAATGATGATAGATCACCGTGTCGGACACGAGCGTGGAATCCACCATCAATTCGCCGATCCAGTAGCCTTCAGGACGCTGCAAACCGAGCAAATTTTCCTGCGCCCGCAGAATGGCGGTTCCCAAATCTCCAGCCAAACCGGTTTGCAGCCTGGCAGCCGAAGGCGACTGCGCCGGATGAACCCTTGGGCCTCGTTCACTCACGCCTACACTCTGCGAACTCGCCCTTAAACTGTAAAGTTTTTAGTGCGGAAGCGTAAATCGGCCTTTCTTTTTGTTGTGGACAAGCCCGGTCAACTTCAATAATTCAGAGACAGCGTTTGATTATAGAGCGGCAACCAAACTTATGAACTACAAGATTGCTCGTTATGGCTGGCTGCCGGATTTGCCGGACCATCGCGACCAGCTCTATGGTGCGCCCGTTGAGCTGGCCGCCGCACCGCCGGCAAAAGTGGACCTGCGCGCGGAGTGTCCGCCGGTTTACGACCAGGGGCAGCTCGGCAGTTGCACCGCCAACGCCATCGCCGCGGTCATTCAGTTCGACCGGATGAAACAGAACCTGCCGCAGGTTTTCACGCCGTCGCGCCTGTTCATTTATTACAACGAACGCGCCATCGAACACACGATTGATTCCGACAGCGGCGCGCAAATCCGCGACGGCATCAAAAGCGTCGGCAAGCAGGGCGACTGCCCCGAACCTGAATGGCCTTATGTCATCGCCAAGTTTAAAACCAAACCGCCGGCAAAGTGCTACGCTGACGCGCTGAAATACATCGTCGTTCAGTATCAGCGCGTGACGCAAACGTTGAGCCAGCTCAAGGGCTGCCTCGCTTCGGGCTATCCGTTCATCTTTGGCTTTACCGTCTATGAAAGTTTTGAAAGCGCGCAAGTGGCGCGGACCGGCCACGCTTCGCTGCCGAAAGCCGGCGAGCCAGCCATCGGCGGGCACGCGGTCGTGGGGGTGGGCTATGACGATGCGAAGCAGTGGCTCATCGTCCGCAATTCGTGGGGTGCCCGGTGGGGCATGAAGGGTTATTTCACCCTGCCGTACGCGTATGTGACCGACGATAATCTGGCCAATGATTTCTGGACAATCCGCATCGTTCAGTAATAATAAGCCCAACCCAACAAACTCCGATAAAAAACTATGACGCTCACAAAACGTGACCTGGTAATTCGCATCAGCAATGAAACCGGCCTCGTCCAACAGCAAGTGTTTGACGTGGTGCAGAAAACTCTCGACTACATTGCCGAAGCGCTCGCCAAGGGGGACAAGGTGGAATTGCGCAATTTCGGCGTCTTCGAAGTCAAAATCCGCAAGGCGCGTGTCGGCCGCAATCCGAACGCACCGGCAACCGACGTGCCCATACCCGCCCGCGCCATGGTGAAATTCAAGGCCGGCAAGGAAATGCGGGCCGACGTGCTCAAGCTCACGCCCTCAAAAGCGGCGGCGTAGCATCAACCCAATCCATCCGGCGGCGGCAAGCTTCACGGCCCTGATTTTTGCTCTGCAAAAGTTTGGGATGGGGGAGGAGCTTTGTGCATCGGGGGGCGTTGTCGTTTGAATTGGCTGTTTCGGGCGGGACGTTTCCCATTTGCATCCTTCGCCAACTGCGCTAGTTTTGCCGTTGTCGAAATTGCATGATTTTGTGCGGGGGCGGAGCGTTCATCCCATGCAAAATGGAATTTTGAGCAGCCCGTGGACAAGTTAAGGAGTTTTACGAGAAAGTCGCTGGCGAAGTTGAAAGGACAAACGGCGAACGCCACGATCAAGAAATGATAAACAAAATCGTATCCACAAATGCGCCGGCCTCGGTGCTGCTCGTGCGGCCGATGGTCGGTGGGGTGTTTTTCGAGGAAGGCATCCAGAAATTCCTTTCCCGGATCTGATGGGCGCCGGACGATTCACCCGGATTGGCATCCCGTATTCCAAGGTGATGGGGCCATTTGTTGGCATGGTGGAGATTGCCTGTGGAGCGTTGATTCTGCTGGGTTGCCTGACCCGGCTGGCGGCTTTTCCGCTTTTGATCAATATTTCCGTGGCGATTCTTTCCACCAAGATTCCGATTTTGCTGGGACATGATTTTTTGTGCTTCCATGTCGCCAGGCTGGCGCGCTACGGCCTCTGGAGCATGGCCAGCGAGGCACGGACTGATTTTTCGATGCTGCTGGGCTTGTTGTTTCTCCTGATCGTCGGCGCCGGGCGTTGGTCGGTAGATGCCCATTGGAGTGGAATGAAGAAAAAACACGGCCCGTGAAGAGTCCCCGATTTGTTTTCCTGCAACTCGCAAACCCAGAAATCCGGCGGCCCTGTGGTTTCGTCCCACGGATGTGGCGGCTTCTGGTTGTGTTGTTGGCACTCAGCCCGCTGGGAGCCCTGGCCGGGCCGCCCTTCATCACCGACGATCCGGAGCCGGTGAACTATCAACACTGGGAATTTTACCTCGCTTCCCAACACACCGAAACCACGGACGGCTGGTCGGGGACCGCCCCGCATGTCGAACTGAATTACGGAGTGATTACCAACGTGCAGCTTCACCTCATCGCGCCGCTAGCCTACAACGCACCCGCGCAGGGTAGCGGGCACTACGGTTACGGTGACACCGAAGTCGGTGTGAAATTCCGGTTTGTGCAGCAGACACCAAGCTTCCCGGAAGCAGCCACGTTTCCCCTGCTGGAGATTCCCACCGGCAATGCCGGCGACGGTTTGGGCAATGGTCACGTGCAGGCCTTCCTGCCGTTGTGGCTGCAAAAGGACTTCGGTTCGTGGACTCTTTATGGCGGCGGCGGTTACGGCATCAATCCGGGGACAGGGAACCGCAACTGGGGTTTCGCCGGCGCGGTTTTGCAGGACCAGGTCCGACCGAATCTTCTCATCGGCGGTGAAATTTATCATCGCACCTCCACGCTGGTCGGCGAGCGGGATGACACGGCCTTCAACCTTGGAACGGTATTTGACTTCAGCGAGCACCACCATCTACTCTTCTCCGCCGGTCGCTCGATTGACGGGCCAACCGAATTCCAAATGTATATCGCCTATCAATTCACCTTTGGGCCGGAATGGTTTCATCACCCAAACGCCGCGCCGCGACCAGTGGCAGGCATGAAGCGTTGAAACCCAGGCAATGAATTTCAGGCTCCTCAGGAAAATCGCCGATCTGTTTGATGTGGCGGGGTTGTTTCTTCGCCTCGGCACGACCGCCTTTGGCGGTCCGGCGGCGCACATCGCCTTGATGGAACAGGAAGCGGTGGTCCGGCGCGGCTGGCTTTCGCGTGAGGAATTCCTCGATTTGCTGGGCGTGGTCAATCTCATTCCGGGACCGAGCTCGACCGAAATGGCGATCTTCCTTGGGTATCGCCGGGCGGGCTGGTTGGGACTGTTGCTGGGTGGCGTATGTTTCATCCTGCCCGCCACGCTCATCGTCAGCGTCATCGCCTGGGCTTACGTGAAGTACGGTAAACTGCCGGAAGCAGAAGGACTGCTCTACGGCATAAAGCCTGTCATTATTGCGGTGGTGGCGCAGGCGTTGTGGAATCTGGGACGCACTGCGGTCAAAACGAGGCTGTTGGCCGCCGTAGGCGTGGGAGCCGCGGCACTGAGTTATCTCGGCATCAATCCGCTGTTGGTCCTTCTGGTTACCGGCGTGCTCATGCTCGCCGTCCATGCCCGGTCGCAACCCAAAGGTGCCGTAGCCTGCCTGACGCCGTTATTGGGAATGACTTCGGCATCGCCGCTGGCTGCGGCAGGGGGGACGGCGGTATCGTTCAGCCTTGGGATCATGTTCCTGCTCTTCTTCAAAATCGGGGCGGTGCTGTTTGGCAGCGGTTACGTGCTACTGGCATTTCTGCGCGCCGACCTGGTTGAAAACTGGCATTGGCTGACCGAGAACCAGCTTTTGGATGCCGTATCAGTCGGCCAATTCACACCGGGACCGGTTTTCACCACCGCCACCTTCATCGGTTACATTTTGGGCGGGCCCAAGGCGGCGTTCGTAGCCACGGTGGCGATCTTCCTGCCGTCGTTCGTGCTGGTGGCCATCAGCGGGCGGTTCGTTCCGTACCTTCGCAAATCGGCGATGGCCGGCGCGTTTCTCGACGGGGTGAACGTGGCTTCGTTGGCACTCATGGCTGTGGTGACCTGGCAATTGGGCCGGGCGGCGCTGGTGGATTGGCTGACGATTACGCTCGCCGTGGCCGCCGTGATTTGGCTGCTGCGTTATCGCGTCAATTCGACCTGGCTGATTTTGGGCGGAGCAGCCCTGGGACTGGCAAGGTTTGTCATGGTCACGGGCCCTTGATTTTTAACGCCGGAAAAAATTCGCTGCGTCTTGCCTTTTACCTTCGGCTGTTGACTTTTAGCTTCACTGCGTGGAACGACTGCCCGGATTCCGTGCTTTCCATCCCCAATCATCGCCGCAACTGGTTCCTCGTTGCCGGCCAACCAATTGAGATTTCTGGACGTCGTTTTCCGATCAACAACGCAATGCTTTGCCGGCAAAGACATTGACAACGAGACAGGTTGGAAGCGCGGTGATGGGTCGGTTCGAATTGTAGCGTCGGCTGTCTCAGCCGACAGTGCGCTGAGGATCAGCCTTCGCCTGGCTACGGCGCGACCAGCAGCACACGCTCCAGCAAATTGACCCACTGCCGGCAGCGCACTAAACTTGACAGCGCTGCATCCCTTCTGAAAAGCTATCTTGCTGCTGACGTGAAGGTCAGCGTGCGTATTCATGTGCCGTTCGCTTGAAGCCGAAGTGTTTGCAGCCGTGATTCCCAGCGACGTTGGTGACTCGACTGGGAACGGCCAGGATCACGGTCGCGGGGCGGGATATGTTCGCAAATGATTTTTGTGCCGGGATAGCTCAATTGGTGGAGCACCAGACTGTGGATCTGGTGGTTACGGGTTCGAACCCCGTTCCCGGTACCAACTTTCAAAAAATGAAATGAGCGCTCAAGAAGACAAAAAACAATGCCTGGCCGCGCCGCAAACGCTCAAGGGCTTCCGCGATCTCATGCCAGGTGACATGATCGCCCGCAACGCCGTGGTTGAGAAAATTCGAGGCGTTTACGAGAAATACGGGTTCGCCCCCCTCGACACTCCCATCCTGGAACACCTCACGGCGCTGGTCGGTCCGGGCGGCGAACAGATAAACAAGGAACTCTTCCGATTGGAGAGCCCGGAGCATGAGCCGGTCGCGATGCGGTTCGACCTGACTGTGCCGTTCGCAAGACTTTTAGCGCAATATCCTCAGCAGCTAAAACTGCCTTTCCGCCGCTACCACATCGGGCCGGTATTCCGCGCCGACAAACCCGGCCCCGGCCGTTTCCGGCAGTTCGTTCAGTTCGATATTGATGCGGCCGGCTTTCAATCAGTCGCGGTTGACGCTGAGATTGTAGCGGCCATGGCCGAGGTGATGCGAACCCTGGGGCTTGGGCGCGGAGAATACCAAATCCGCATCAACAATCGGCGGCTCGTGGACGCGCTGCTCATCAATCAAGGCATCACCCGTCGAGAAGTTCAAAAGCATGTCTTGCGCGTGATTGACAAGCTTCAAAAAGCCGGCATTGAGAACGTGCGGAAGGAATTGGGCCAGGGACGTGTGGACGAATCTGGCGACCCCATCCCCGGTGTCGGTTTGTCTGCCGGCATGATTGAGAAGATAATCGAGTTCATCTCCATTAAAGGGGCATCCCGAATTGAAATCCTGAATGCGTTGACCCGGCGGCTCCCCAAATCCCCAATCAGTGACGCGGCGGTCCAGGAAATGTTGGAACTGAACCAGGCCCTGGCGAGCTTGCGCGTTGATGAAGTCGAAGCCGTCTTCGATCCCAGCCTGATGCGCGGTCTGGACTATTACACCGGCCCGGTATTCGAGGCCCATTTGCCAGCTGCGCCCCAATTCGGTTCGGTGATGGGCGGCGGTCGCTATGACCAACTCGTTGCCCGATTCATGGATCAAAGCGTTCCGGCCACGGGTGCTTCCATTGGTTTGGACCGGTTCATGGACGCCCTGACGCACATCGGGAAAATCAAAACCGTCCACACCGTCACTCAAGTTCTCATTGTTTCACTGCCGGGTGTGCCGACCGGCGAATTACTTTCCATCGCCCATGACTTGCGGGGTGAGGGGATACCCACCGAAGTTTTCTTCGGAGATTCCAAAACCGGATTGCGAGACCAATTGTCCGCAGCCAATGCCAAACAAGTGTCCGTGGCTGTCATTCTTGGTGAGGACGAGTTGAAGGCGGGTAACGTTTCAATCAAGGATCTCCGGGTTGGGATGCAGGCCCGGGCCGGCATCCAGGACCGGGAAGAATACAAAAAATCAGGCAAAGCCGGCCAAGTGACAGTCCCGCGTAGTGATTTGGTGAAAACGGTCAAGGAGACGCTTTCGAGCCGGTGAAAAGTTGAAACCCGTCACCGACGCCAGCGTCCTTGTGTCGCCTGCTCTGCGACCGGCCGCATCCCCGATTAACGGAAGTTGGGCTTGGGGACACGCGAACTGTTCATCTCGCCGGAGATTTTTGCCCGTTTTCGTTTCGCGCGTTGCCGCGGTCCCCCAGGACGGAACCGCGCCCCGGTTCCGGCACATGTTCATTACTCACCTGCACGAGGCTTCATGGACATGCGCAATGATATTGTCACCGAAGTCCGTGCCAGACTGTCCTATATGCGACTGATGATGTTGGTCCCGAATTCGGAGCATTTGATCTCCGTCGCGCCTTCCATGAGACGGGCGAAGTCGTAGGTCACGCGTTTGCTGGCGATCGCGCCTTTCAAACCCTTCAAAATCAAATCAGCGGCCTCCGTCCAACCCAGGTAGCGCAACATCATTTCACCGGAAAGCACGACGGACCCGGGATTCACCACGTCCTTGTTCGCGTATTTGGGCGCGGTGCCATGCGTCGCTTCAAAAATCGCATGGCCGGTGATGTAATTGATGTTGCCGCCGGGCGCGATGCCAATGCCGCCGACTTGTGCGGCCAGTGCGTCGCTGAGGTAATCACCATTGAGATTCAGCGTGGCGATCACGTCGAAATCCTCCGGGCGCGTGAGCACCTGTTGGAGCGTAACATCGGCGATGGCATCCTTGATGACGGTGCCCTGCGGCAGTTTGCACCATCCCGACTTGTCGGGACCAATTTCCACCGCGCCAAACTCCTTTTTGGCCAGTTCGTAGCCCCAGTCGCGGAACGCGCCCTCGGTAAACTTCATGATGTTGCCCTTGTGAACGAGGGTCACCGACTTGCGCTTGTGCCGCACCGCATAATCGAGCGCGGCACGGATGAGACGCTCGCTGCCGGGTTTGCTCACAGGCTTGATGCCGAGGCCAACCTGGTCCGGCGCTTCGCCACCGAAGCGGATTTTCTTGAAAGCGGCGGGCTGTTCGCGCTGCAGAAAATCGAGCAATTTTCGCGCTTCCATGCCGCCAGCCTGATAGTCAATGCCAGCGTAGATGTCTTCGGTGTTTTCCCGGAAGATTACCATGTCCACCTTCTCCGGGTGTCTCACCGGCGAGGGCACTCCCGGGAAGTACCGCACCGGCCGCAGGCAGACGTAGAGGTCGAGCATTTGGCGCAGCGCGACGTTGAGCGAGCGGATGCCGCCGCCCACGGGCGTGGTGAGCGGGCCTTTAATGCTGACAAGAAATTCCTTGAACGCCTCGACGGTGTCGTCCGGCAGCCAGTTGTTGTACTTCTTGAAGCTTTCTTTGCCGGCGAAAACTTCAAACCAGGAAATCTTGCGTTTGCCGCCGTAGGCTTTCCGCACGACGGCGTCGAACACACGGACGCTTGCGGCCCAGATGTCCGGGCCAGTGCCGTCACCGCGGATGAACGGGATGATGGGGTTGTCCGGCACGTTGAGTTTGCCGTTCTGAATCGAAATCCTTCCGCCGGCGGGCGGGGTTACGTCCTTGTAGGCCATGTTGGGATTTAAGATTTACGATTTGCGATTTTAATTTGCGCGGTGGAAAGGAAAAGGCGGAACGCGGAGGAAAGCAAGGAAAGAAAAAACATTTGCGCTTGAAAATTCATTTGGGGCATTGCATTACTTGAACCATGCGATTCACACGTTTCTGCCTTTTAATTTTATTTTTACATATCACTGCCATTGCGGCGGACACGTCTTTGCCTTTGGTCAGCCCGATGTTCGGCGACAACATGGTATTGCAACGCGGAAAGCCGAATGCGATTTGGGGTTGGGCAAAACCCGGCGAAGTCATACACGTGGAGCTGGCCGGTCACACGGCAACGGCCACAACCGGCACGGATGGCCGTTGGCAAACGCGGATTCAACCGCCCGCGCCCGGCGGACCGTATTCGCTGAAAATCATCGGTGCGAATCAAACCGTGGAATTGCACGAAATTTTGGCGGGTGACGTCTGGTTGTGCGGCGGCCAGTCCAACATGCAACTCGGTTTAAGCCGGACGCGAAATGGCGACGAGGAAATCAAGTCGGCGAACCACCCGGAGATCCGATTTTTCATGGTCAAACAACACGTTGCTTATTCGCCGGCGGCGGTCCCTCAAGGTTCGTGGAAAATATGTTCGCCCCGGACGGTGACGGAAAATGGCGAGGAATTTTCAGCGGTTGCTTATTACTTCGGACGGAGTTTGCAGGATAAACTCCATGTGCCCATCGGGCTGATTGAGGATTGTCTGGGCGGCTCGCCGGTGGAAAGCTGGACGAGTCCCGAAACGCTCCATAAGTGGAAGGATTTTGACGAGCCGCTGGCGGAAATTGAACGACTCCACGCCAGGGGCGGGCCGGAATACGGCAGCTTCCTCATGCACTGGCTCGACGAATACGATGTGGGCATCAGCAACCGGTGGGCGGCGGCTGACTTTGATGATTCCGGCTGGAAAACGGTTCAAATTCCCGGCGGTTTTCAGGAGTTGGGAGTGGCCGACGTCCCGAGCGTTTGCTGGTTCCGAAAGGGAATTACATTCCCCGACCCTTTACCAGCGGGCAAAGCAACGATTTTCCTCGGCTCGATAGAAAAAATGGACACAACCTATCTCAATGGCCAATGGGTTGGAGCAAGTTCATGGGTCGAAAATCCGCGAGCCTACAAGATAGGCGATGGCATTCTAAAGCCCGGCCGCAATGTGGTGGCCATTCGCGTGTTCAAAATGAAACCGAACGGCGGATTTTTAGCAAAGCCCGATGAGTTACGGTTGGAACTCGGTGACAAAACCGTGATTCCACTGGCGGGCGAGTGGAAAGGCGCGTTGAGTGTGGACGCCCGGCCCCCGCATCTGATGCCGTTGACCTTTGAAAATTATCCCACAATGCCCGCGGTCCTGTACAAAGGAATGATTGAGCCTGTCGCGCCGCTCGCCATCCGCGGAGTTATCTGGTATCAAGGCGAAGCGAATTTTCAACGAGCTTATCAATACCGGACGTTTCTTCCAGCCATGATTGGTGACTGGCGGAAATTGTTCGGTCAGGGCGATTTTCCATTTTACATCGTCAGTTTGCCCGCCTTTATGCATCACCGCGACCTGCCGGGTGACGATGCCTGGGCGGAATTGCGCGAGGCACAGGCTTTGACCGCCCGAAACGTAAAAAATTCCGGTCTGGCGGTGACCGTTGACACAGGCGACCCGGACAACATTCATCCCATGGACAAAAAGATTGTCGGAGACCGTCTGGCGTCGTGCGCGCTGGCCAAGGAATACGGCGAAAAAATTCCCTATGCCGGCCCCACTTTCAAATCCGCCGAGCATATTCCCGGAGCGCTTAAACTCCGTTTCAATCACACGGATGGCGGCCTGGCTGCGAAGGGTGAGAAACTGGAAGAATTTTCAATTGCCGGGAAAGATCGCAGATGGCATTGGGCTGATGCCAGGATTGAAGGCGATGCTGTCATCGTTTCTTCGCCGCAAGTCCCGGAGCCGGTGGCAGCCCGCTACGCCTGGCAGGCCAATCCACTGGCAACCCTTTACAACGGAGCCGGACTGCCCGCCGTGCCATTCCGCACGGATGATTGGCCGGAAAGCACCCAAAACGCAAAACCGTGGTAAGTTCCGGACTTTTACGCCACCTCAATCAGCTTTGTTACCTTCGCCGGGGCTTCGCCAAACTGCGCCTTCACTTTGGCGATGGTGTTTTCGACCGTGAGCCCGTATTTGCGGCGGAGTTCGTCCTGCGTCGTCGCGTGTTCGATGAATTGATCCGGCCAGCCAATGCGCACCACGGGCGGCGTCAGCCCTTTTTCGCTGAACAGTTCCAGCACCGACGAGCCGTAACCGCCCATCAGCACGTGGTCTTCGAGCGTCACGACCACGTCTGCCGCGCGCCCGAAAAATTCGTGCGTGCCGGCGTCCAGCGGCTTGGTGAAGCGCGGATTGATGACGGCGCAATCAAAACCTTCCGCCGTCAGTTGCGCCGCCGCTTTGCGCGCCAACGTGTTCATGGGACCGAGTCCGAACAACGCGACCTTGTGTTTCCCGTTGCTGGAAAAATTCTGGACGACTTCGGCCTTGCCGATTTCAAGCAGGTTGGGTTGTTCCTTGATGGGCACACCTTCCGCCGTTCCGCGCGGATAACGAATGAACGTCGGATGCCGCTGGTGCGTGGCGGTGAACATCATGTCTACCAGTTCATCCTCGTCCTTCGGCGCCATGGCGATCACATTAGGCAGGCAGCGCAGATACGCGATGTCGAACAGGCCGTGGTGCGTCGGGCCGTCGTTGGCCGACAGGCCGGCGCGGTCCATGCAGAAAATCACCGGCAAATCCTGCAAACAAATGTCGTGATGAATGCAATCGTAGGCGCGTTGCAGGAACGTCGAATAAATCGCGCAGACGGGATGAAAACCCATTGTCGCCATACCGGCGGCGAAAATGACGGCGTGTTCCTCGGCAATGCCCACGTCGTAGTAGCGGTCGGGCATCGCCTTTTCCAGATGTTTCAAGCCGGTACCGCTGGGCATGGCGGCAGTGATGCCAACCAGCGTGTTGTCCTTCTGACAAAGTTTCACCACCGTCTGCCCCATCACGTCCTGGTAATTCGGCGGGGCGCCGGGTTTGGCCGGCAGCGAATCTCCGGTTCTCACATCATAAGGCCCGGTGCCATGGAATTTTTCCGGCGATTTCAGCGCGGCATCGAAGCCTTTACCTTTTTCGGTGAGGAGGTGAATCACGATGGGATGATCGCACGTCCTGGCAAATTCCAGGGTGCTGATGAGCAACGGCAAATCGTGGCCATCAATCGGGCCGAGATAACGCAGCCCCATTTCCTCAAAAATAATCGGGCTGCCGTAGCCGCCGCGGCCATCTGCGTCCACCAGGCTGCCGGTTTGCCGCAGGCCGACATCGGTGATGGCGCCCTTGAAACCGCCCTCAGCTTTGTGCGCGAGTTTCAGCGCCAGTTCACCTTTAGGGAGGCGACGGACGAACTTTGCAAAATCACGTGCGATCTGGTTGTAACGCGGACTGGTGATGAGCCGGTTCAGGTAAGTGGAAATGGCGCCGACGTTTTTGGCAATGCTCCATTCGTTGTCGTTGAGAATGCCGATGAACCGTTTGGTTGTGTGCGCGATGTTATTGAGCGCCTCGAAGGAGATGCCGTTGGTCAGCGCCGCGTCGCCGAAGATGCAGACGATATGTTCGTCCGAGCCGCGCTGGTCACGCGCGGCGCACATGCCGAGCGCGGCGGAAAGCGCCGTGCCGGCATGCCCGGCGCCGTAGCAATCGTGCGGACTTTCCGAGCGCAATGCGAACCCGTTCAGGCCGCCGGTGGTGCGGATGGTGTGAAAACGATCCTTGCGCCCGGTGAGCAGTTTGTGGACGTAAGCCTGATGGCTCACGTCCCAGACGAATTTGTCCTTGGGCGTGTTAAAAACGCGGTGCAGCGCAATGGTCAATTCCACCACGCCGAGGTTGGGGCCAAGATGCCCGCCGTTTTTGGCCAGCACGGTGATCAACTCGTGCCGGATTTCATCGGCGAGTTGCAGGAGTTGTGACGCCGTCAAATTTCTGACGTGCGCCGGTTCGGCCACCATGTCGAGGTAACGGCTCATAAATTTGGGTCTCGTGTCTCGGAACCGGGGTCTGGGGAATCAGCCTTCGGACAAATCCGGCGGCAACGGCTTCAATTTCAGTTCGCCGGCCGCGTCCTTTTCCAGTTGCTGAATCTTCAATTCCGCCTCCGCCAGTTTTTCCTGGCAGATTTTCACCAGCCGCGTGCCTTCCTCGTATTTGGCCAGCAGTGTCTCCAGCGGCAGCTCGTCGGATTCCATCGTTTCGACGACGCCTTCGAGTTTTTTCAAGGCCTCTTCAAACGGCAGGTTTTTGGCAGGCATCTGGCCAGCGCCTTTTGATGGATTTGGCACGGGAAAAAGGTTAAAACAAAAATCCGGCGGCGTCCAGTTTGGAATCGGTGGGTTAAATCCCCTTGTCAGACGGTTTCGAGGCAGTGGACTCCGCCCGGCTCAAAACTTCGCCGGTCTTCAATCGCGTTTTCAATTTCTGACCAGACTTCACTTCGGCGGCCTTGCGCAAAACCTTGCCCGTCGCCGCGTCCATGGTAATTGAATAACCGCGCGACAAAACCTGTTCCGGCCCCAGCAAATGCAACCGTGATTCCGCCGCCGCAAAACGGTTCTTCCCATCCCGCAAACCGACTTGCATCAATTCACGCAAACGCCGCCGGTTCATCACCAGTGACTCGCGCCGACGACGCAACAATTGCGCCGGACGAACGCGCAACAGCCGGTCGGCCAGATTTCGCCAGGCCACTGCGCGGTCGCGTGTGCCTTGCTTCACGCAACGCAACAAACCCGTCTGCGAATCGTCCAGCCGTTGGAGCAGCTCGTTCATGCGCCGACGCGGATGCGCCCGTGCCATGCGTTGCATCAAGTCCGCCACCAGTCGCCGGCTGGCAAAGACACCTTCGGTGATGATTTCCGCCGCGGCACTCGGCGTCGCCGCGCGCACGTCCGCCACGAAATCGCTGATGGTGAAATCGATCTCGTGTCCGACCGCCGACACGACCGGAATGGTTGATTCAAAAATCGCCCGGGCCACGACCTCCTCGTTGAACGCCCATAAATCTTCGAGGCTGCCCCCGCCACGCGTGACGAGGATGAGATCAAAGTAGGACAGGCGTCCCGCCTGTCCTTGATCTTGGACAGTCAGGCGAGACGCCTGACCTACATTAAACTCATTCAACAACCGGATGGCTGCCGCAATTTCCTCCGCCGCGCCTTCGCCTTGCACGCGGCACGGCGCGAGGATGATATTCAGGCCCGGATTCCGCCTTTGCACGACGTGCAGCACATCGCGGATCGCCGCGCCGGTCGGTGAAGTGACCAAACCGATGCGCTGCGGATATTTCGGGAGCGGACGTTTCCGTTCCGGCGCGAACAGCCCCTCCGCCGCGAGCTTCTGCTTGAGTTTCTCGAAAGCGATTTGCAGCGCGCCGACGCCCTGTAACTCTACCGCATGCACGATGAGCTGATATTGCCCGCGCGCCTCATAAACCGTCACATCGCCTTGCAGAAGAACTTTCTGGCCGTCCTGTAATACGCTGCGATTCATCACCGCCTCGCCGCGGAACAGCACACAACTCAACTGCGCAGCGGCATCCTTGAGCGTGAAATAAATGTGGCCGGAAGACTGCGCGCGCAGGTTGGTAACCTCGCCCGTCACCCACACCGAGCCGACCGATTTTTCCAGCAACCGCTTGACCTGCGCCGTCAGTTCCGAGACGGACAAAACCTTTCTTGTTTGTTCCGTCGGGAACAACTCGCCGAAGTCCCATTGGGATTTGGGTCGCTTGCCCATCGCCGTTAAATTAGCCATGAAAGGCGTGGAACAAACAAGGAATTTGACAAGAATTAAGATGGGTTCCCGAGCCTGGCCGCCAAGGCCCCGATTCACCTGACACGACACACAAAATATACGTCAGGTGGAACCGGGCCAAAAACGAAAGGCAGGGGGCCCCAAGCGTCCGAATAGTAGCCCGCCCCGGAGGATACATTCATCGTGGTCACCCATTCCGATGCCTGCATTTTGTGTGTAAACCAAGGAACAACAGAATCTTCGGGGAGCCGAAACAGATAGCCGTGACCCAAAGGGATGACAATCGCCTCGTCGGCAACGAGCCGCAGGTTTTGCTTGTCCAACGCTTTCGCCCCGAACATCTCCATGTAAAACTGAAATCCCCAGTGGCCCTCAAACCCCACGGTATTTGCCCCGGCACCCAGTTTCCGGCTCATAAATGAAGCTGCCGCACGCGCCGAATCCGCCAGCCTGTAATCCGCCTGCGTGACGAACAGGGCGATTGTGAGTGATGCTGCGAGCGGTCCCAACAGGCGGCGAACGCTGTCCCGGCCACGAAACAACTCCCGTGCTTCAAGCCGGCGGATCAGCAACAAGGAAACCGCCGGCAGCATGGGCAGAATATTGCGGCCGCTGACCGTCCAGTTCACAGCGCAAGCAAAGACAAACGTTCCAACGACCCAAAGGAACAACAGCACGGACGCAGGCGTTTTTTGTGCCAGCAAGTCCGCCACTGCAAGAAGAACAAGACTCACTCCCGCGACGGCGAACAACGCGAATTGCGTTACGAAAAGCCACTTTATCCTTCCCGCGGCTTCCATAACCGGAAAAACTCCCACCTTCTTCATGGCCACGACCAGCAACCCGATCAGGAGCATTGCCGCCACGCCTGCGGCGAGTTCCCGCCGGCCCCACAAAAGAGGCGCCGCCAGCAGCAGAATGACCATGCAGCCACCGCTGAAGGCCAAGCCAGTCAGAACTTTCAAGCCCAAGCCGCCCGCGATGCGCAGGTGGGTGGCATACGAGACTGCATTCAGCATCAGTCCCGTCCCGTATAACCTCCTGGTCATCCACTGGTATAAAATGATAACGACCACAGGCAGAGCCAGGCAGGCGATCCAGCGGCTGACCGGGCGCCGTTCCAGCAACGAATAAACCAGCAGCAGAGGGATCAGGCAAAAACCGAAGTATTTCGTCAGGCCGCATGCGGCAATCAGCAATCCAGCCAAGCATAACTTCACCGGCGCGTTTTGTTTGAGCCCTTCAATCCAGAAAAACATCGCCCAGACCCAGAAGGCCACCATCATCGTATCACACATCACACTGGTGCTGGCTACAAGAAAGGCAGGTGTCGCAACCACGGCGAGCGCCGCAGCAAAGGGATGGGAACAGAAGTTTCGCGCCAAGCAATACGTTCCCAGGATAACTGCGAGCGCGGGCAGGAGAAAGCCAGCATGCAACGCCATCTCACTCCAGCCGAACACTAAACCGACCAGCGCCAGATAATAAGCCGTCAACGGCGGATTTTGCATCACTGCCGCCATCGGCTTCTCGCACCCGTCCCAATTCAGGTTGAAACCGTAGAAATTGAACGGCGCGGACTGAATATGACGCGCACACCAAACGAAGAGGGGATCGTCTATGTGAAAAGCCTTGCCGATGAATGGAAGAAGGCAGGCCAACGTAACCGCCGGCAATATCAGAAAAGGTGAAACCGTGTTTGGCACCGTCCGCCTTAATGTCTTCATGCAAAGGATTCACTGACAGCCTGAACTTTTACTGCCTTCGCGTCATTGTTCAATTTCAATTCCCGCCGGGCAATAGCTGCCGCCCGTCACCTTTTGCCGGAGGAAGGCGCCCGCAGCGAGTTGGCCACGCGGCGGAAGTGGTAGCCGAGAATGGCAAGTTCGATGGCCTGTGGGAACTGGCGCGGTCGCCGGAATAGCGTGCCCAGGAACAACCGCCAATAGCCCACGCGTCCACGATGCCACACGCCCAACACCCAGAGGGATTTCAGGAAGGCAATGCAATCCGCCCGCGACAGGTGCAGTCGCGGACCGGTCGGACGATGGCTCTTGAGGAACGTCCGGATGCGCTGGTAGTAGTTCCGCGGCTCGT
>JBEKHY010000006.1:0-135870 GCA_050012035.1 Verrucomicrobiota bacterium
CGGTCCCCATGTAGGTGCTTTTCGCCGGTGCTCATTCGCAGAAGCGGAGATTAAACTCCAAGCGTAATCTACGAGCATCTCCCGCAAGCCGCCTGCTGGTTAGCGTCCAACAGGCCCTTATGGTGACCAGCTTTCCGTCCGTCCTGCAATGCTCCCTGAGTTCTCAGGACGCCCACACACAAACCTCATACCCTCGCAGATGACGCAGATTTCATTTTGCCACAAAAGAACACAAAGATCACAAAACACCAAGATGTCCGTTTTGGTGGGGCGAGTGTCCTGCGGATGAAAACTTTGGAGTGCGCGGACATGTCCGCGCCTTCAAAGCGGCGACATGTCGCCGCACTCCAAGACGCTCCGCGTACACTGAATGCTCCGAATTTCCGCCAGGTCTTGGACCGCGGCGGCCCTCCGCCGCTTTTATCTGGTTACGGCATTTGCTGGCTTAGTCCGCCTATCATTCCACGCAAAAAGCAGCAAAGCTGCTGTGAGGAGGGCTGTGATGCCAACGCAAAGCGGCGCGAGATACCTGTCCAACGGCAGCGAGCCGCCTGAGAACAAAGGCAATTTCGCAGCGATAATCTTGTCGTCGCCAGGAAACGGAGCTTGTGCGATCACGTTGCCATCCCAAGTAACGGCTTGCGAGATGCCAGAGCTGGCCAGGCGAAAAATCGGGATACCGTATTCCGCGGCTCGTACTGGCGCGACGCGTGTATGAAGCTCGTGCTCGTGCCGCCCCCATTCCTCAACGTCCATCGTCGGCACGATAAGCAGTTGCGCTCCTTGCTTCACCAGCCGGTCCGTGACACGCGTGTAACTCAAGTCGTAGCAGATGCAGATGCCGATTTTGCCCCACGGCGAATTCCAGACGTTTTGCTCCGGCGCTGGCAGGCCGTCCATGAAGAATTGAATCGGCACGCTTTTGACCTACTTGAAAACAATTTCGCCGTTGGTCCCGACCACAAAGGCGGAGTTGTAATAATCGTTGGTACCAACCGGATCCTTGCCGCCGACAACCAGAAAGCGCGAGTGCTCCCGGCACCAATTTTTGAGCGAATCCGGCACCGGACCGTCGAGTGTGTATTCGCTCAAGACAAAAATCTGTGCGTCGTGATTTTTAGCCAAGGCGTGATTGAGAACTATGGGAAGGAGATTTTCGTTCGGGAATTCCAGTTGAACGCCGGCGATGGAAAGAGGTAACCGGGTTTGTGTAAGGGTTGCCTTGGATTTGGTTCGAGCGAGGGACACAAGCAACAGCATCATAAAGACGACAAAGACAGCGATCATTAGAAGTGTTTCGAGCAAGGAAACTTTAACCAGCGATTGGTAAAAACACGCAACGCAAAGAGCGAACACCACAAAGCCGACGCCGTACATCCCAAAGATTATAGTAAAGCCAGGATAGTTGTTCAAAGCATACCCGATGTTCAGCCACGAAAATTTCAGGTAGTAAAGTTCGCTACGGAAATATTCCAGTCCGGTCCAGATAATTGGAATCAGCCACAACACTTTGATTTTTCCCCAGCGCCGGGTGCTGCCGCAGACAATCGCTGTGAACAGCCCGATCCAGAACGCCAACACGAGCCACAGGACAATTGCCGTTGACCCGAAAATGCTCCAAAAGAAATACAATTGCGGAGCGTAGCAGAGAAATCCCGTCGCCAGCCCAAAGTAAAACGCGCGGCGGACGGACGGCTGGTCGGTCAGCCGGACAAGCGCCAAGGCATAGCCGAAAATCAGCAGACCCGCTGCCGGGAACCGGATTGAGGTGTAAGCCGCATGGAAACAGGCGACCGCAATGACCAGCCACAGGAAAGATTTTCCCCAGCCAAGCGGTTCCGCCGATGGTTTCAGGATCTTCATGCGCCCGGAGAATTGACTTGTCCATTTAAGCCGGTTGGCAAAACTTTAGCCATGCAAAAAAAGCAAACCCTTGCCCAATTTCGCAGCGAACAGGTGCGATGAATGAAATGGGCAAATTTCTGGTGATTCTCGGCCTGCTGCTCGTGGCGGTCGGTGCGTTGCTGTGGTCTGGCATTGGCAGAAGCTGGCTCGGACGATTGCCCGGCGACATCAATTACACCAAGGGCGATTTCAGCTTCCATTTCCCCATCGTCACCTGCCTGATTTTGAGCGCGATACTGACACTGATTCTGTGGCTGTTCCGAAAGTGATTTTAAACGCGGCCTTTCCTCGTTGGGAGTTCCGTCCCGCACCGGCGGGACGGTTCCGCGTAAACGCGGGACTCCAAACCGCCGACTGGCCGTGTAGCACTTAATTTCCAGTTTTCCTCATTGAACTTTTCGCGCGCTGCCATACACTTCCGCGCATGGAACCGTCGCAACCGACGCAGTTGGCGCAATATATCCCGGTGCTCATGCTCCTGGCCGTGGCCATTGGGTTCGCCGGCGGGACGCTTCTGGTTTCCGTCCTGCTCGGCAAATACGGCAAACGTACCAAGGCCAAGGATACCGCCTACGAATGCGGCAAGGACCCCGTCGGCGAGGGCGCCCCGCGGTTTTCCGTGAAATTTTATCTCGTGGCGATGCTGTTCATCCTGTTCGACGTCGAGGTCGTTTTCCTTTACCCGTGGGCGGTGGTTTACCGGGAGATGCTCAAAGACCCGGCCATGCGGAATTTGATTTTCGGTTCGATGGTTTCGTTTCTCGTAATTTTATTTGTCGGTTACATTTATGCGCTCAAGAAAAAGGCATTTGATTGGAAAAATTGAAACGGTGGGTTGCTGGAGTAATGGAGTAAGGCAGCACCGGTATTCCGACACCTACCACTCCGTCACCATCACACCATTACTCCCATGAACCCTCCCATGATCAAATTCGGCACCAGCGGCTGGCGCGGCATCATCGCGCGCGAATTCACCTTCGACAACGTCGGGCTTGCCACCCAGGCCATCGCCGACTATCTGAATTCCGAACTCCGGACTCCGGACTCCGAAATTCAGGGGCGCAAGCCTGTGGTGATTCTCGGTTACGACACGCGCTTTCTGGGCAGCGAATTTTCCCTGGCGGCCGCCGAAGTGCTGATGGCCAACGGCCTCGAACCGCTCCTGTGCGACCGCGATACGCCCACACCGGTCATCGCGCACGCCATCCGTCAGCTCAAAGCCATCGGCGGCATCAACATGACCGCCAGTCACAATCCGTCGGAGTATCAAGGCCTGAAATTTTCCATCAGCGACGGGGCCTCCGCCCCGCCGGAAGTCACCGGGCAAATTGAGTTGAACATTGCCAAGCTGCAGGCGCAAAACTGGTCGTTCAAAGGCGGTGTCATCGGCACGCAGCAATGCCCGACGTTTGACCCACAGCCCGCCTATTTCAAACAACTGCACAAGCTCATTGACTTTGCCGCGCTCAAAAAAGCGAAGCTGAAGGTCGCCGTCGATTTGGAATACGGCACCGGCTATGATTATCTCGATACGCTGCTGGAAAGCGCGGGGGCCAAGGTCACCGTCTTTCATGGCGAACTGGATCCGCTGTTCGGCGGGCGTCATCCCGAACCGAACGCCGAAGGCATGGCCGAAGTCCGCCAGTTTGTCCGCGCCGGCAAGGCGAAGATCGGCCTCGGTCTTGATGGCGACGCGGACCGTTTTGGCATTGTGGACCAGGACGGCACGTGGCTCACGCCGAACCAGGTCCTCGCGCTGGCGCTGTATCATTTGAAAAAGAACCGCGGCTGGAAGGGCGCGGTCGTGCGCACCGTTTCCACGAGCCATCAAGTGGACGCCGTCGCCGAATTGCTGGGTGTGAAGGTCTATGAAACGCCGGTCGGCTTTAAATTCATCGGTATGCTGATGGAGAGCGAACCGATCATCGTTGGCGGCGAGGAGTCCGGCGGCTTGAGCGTGAAAGGCCACGTGCCGGAAAAGGACGGCATCCTTGCCTGCCTGCTCATGGCTGAACTGGTGGCGGTTGAACGCAAGTCGCTCGGCCAGATTTTGAAGAAACTCGCCGTAAAAATCGGCGAGTTTTACACCGACCGCATTGATGTCGCGATTCCACCGGACAAAATGGAGGCGCTGCTGGCCAAACTCGGCAGCGGTCTGCAAAACATTGGCCCGTTCAAAGTGGAAAATGTCACCACCACCGACGGTTACAAATTCCTTTTGCCGAAGCATGAATGGGCCGCCTTCCGCCTCAGCGGCACCGAGCCCCTGGTCCGCTGCTACATCGAGGCGAAGTCTCGGGCGCACTTGAGAAAACTTCGAGCCGCCTGCAGCGAAGTGTTGGCGGTGTAAAAAGTCGCGGAGCGACGTTGGAAATTAGCCGGGGACAACGTCCCCGGTGAATGTGAAGAAGGGAATCACGTCCTGAAAGGACGGTGGAAAACGAACAATAGATTTCCGCCGTTCCGTCAGGACGGATTTAATTGGAACGATGAACCCGGCACGTTGTGCCGGGCTAATTTCCGGTTGTCCCTGCCGGGACGGTCGTGTTCCCCATTCCACAATCCGCAATCTGAAATCCGCATTGGAAACGGGCGGACTTGACGCGTCCTGCAAGGCAGGACGGAAGGGAACTCATTTCCTGAATTCATTTTGGGATGGACGACAATGGTGGAGTAACGCTTCTACCGCGTGAAGCACCAGTTAAAGTTTTGCTTTTCCAGGCCAGATTTTGAATGGTTGAAAAGCTGTTTCGACCCACTCATCCGTCGTCGGCCAAAGGTTTTATCGTTCTGTCCAGTTACAGTAAATTTTCGGTGGATGCGGCCAATGATTTGGCTTTGTTGAAAGCGGACGGGAAATTTTCTTCGTTGCCAATTGCCGCCAGTGTACGGTGGATCTTGGAAGCACAGTGGCGACGATCGGTTTTCCCGACATCGGTTTGCAGGGGTTCGCGCCCAAGCTGGCTAAAGACGAAATCGCGTCGCTGTCCGGCGCGGCGGATGACCCGCGCTATTTTCAAATCAGCGTGCCGGTGCAGCCGGGCAATTCGGGCGGGGCGCTGGCGGCGAGCGGGGTCCCGCAAGGTGGGATGAATTACGCAGTCGAGAGCCGGGAGGGACAGCATATTGCCGTCCCAAATTTCAGGGACGCCGACATGGCATCCCTCCCATTCCTCGAATCCGTACCCGACTCAGGGTTTCCGCGGGCCGCGGAGTTTTACCACTTCCGCATGCGCGAGCACCACGTCCGGGTCGCGCTGCAAAGCCGCATGGTAATGCCCGGAAAACCCTTCGGCGCTTTCGGATGTAACCAGCAGGAGGTTCGATTGGCGCATCAGGGCGTCAACCTTGGCCAGTGTCAACGGCCCTTCCGCGTCCAAGGTTTCATCCATGGCGACGATGAGTTGGGATAGCGGGTGCAACCAGGCGAACCACGGGTCGCCGGTGAGCAGTTGCAGGAAATGGTTCGGCGATTGGATTTTGCCAATGGTCTTTTCGTACCCCACCCGCTCCGAATCAACCAGTGTCTTGTGCAGCTTGAGCAAGGCGTGGCGAAGCTCCGTCAGGCGTTGCCGGGCGCCTTCCGGTTCCGGTGGAGTTGTCGTTTTCCTTTTCATCAACTGGCCGCGGTCAGGGTGATTTCTTTCCGGCCTTTTGGGTGGCGATGGCTTCGGTGAACCAGAGGACTTCGTCCAGAAACGCCGCCGCCCGTTTTTCGTAAGCAGCATCATTGGGCGTCCCGTCTTCCTGGAAAGTGTCATGCACCCGGGAAACGGACAGATTTTCCGGAATCGGCAATGCGCCCATGCCGAGCGTCACCAGACGCAGTTGCGCCAGACAATTGATGCCGCCAAAGCCGCCCGCGGACACCGTCACGATGCCAACCGGTTTGCGTTCGTATTCCGGCAGCAGATAATCCAGCGCGTTTTTGAGCACGCCGGGATAGCCATTGTTGTATTCAGGGGAGACGATGATGAGCGAATCTGCGCGGGCGATTTTGTCGGCGAATTCCTGCAGGCGCGGCGGCGGATCGTCGCGGCGATGCAGGCGTTCTTCCATGATGGGAAAGTTGTATTCCAGCAGGTCGAGCAGTTCCGTGGCGACGCCCGCCCGTGGTTGCAATCGCGCCAGAACAAATCGCGCGACCTTGATGCTTTGCCGGTCCCGGCGCGTGCTGCCGACGATGATTGGAATGTAAAACATGGACGTTAAATCACCTTGTTCAATCCCGTCGGATTTTGCGCTTAGGCGGTTCAGAATGGCAAGCCGCGTTTCACAATTTCGCGAACACCATACGGATGTTCACGAATTCCCAATCATAATCCCCGCCAGAAAAAACAGCTTCTGGGATCGAATGTAACAGGAAACATTCGCGGGAATGGAATCTGGTTACGCGGAAAAAGCTGGGAAATTGTCCCCTCGATGTTAGACTTCCGAACATAATGGAAACCTTGAGTCAGAACGGCTGGGGGGAATCCAGATTCCATCGGCTCAAGCTTTTGCTTTGCGGTTGGGCGATGATGATGACGGTTCGGATGGCACTGGCAAACACGCCCATCACCACGGACAGTCCCATCGGCTTTTTCACCAACGTCGCTTCCCGTTTGTTGTCAGCGGAGTTGAACATGGATTTGCATCGCATTCAGGTTTATCCCACGAATCAATACACACCCGCGGTCCATCGGCTGCTGCAAGTCACCGCGAACATTTATGACTCGACCACGAACCGGTTCAATGACGATTACCCGCACCTGCCAACCGTGTTTCGTCCGCAATTCGGGAAGATTGGTGATGCTGTGTATATCACAAATTTTGTCGAGGTAACCAATATCAGCGCCCTCACGGGCACACTACGGGCTTTGACTGACACCAATTCCGCCAATGCGCTGCAGCCGGACGATTTGGTTTTCGGCGCGCCACTGATTATCGGCGCCAAGAAAGGGTTCCCGAACTTCAACGAGTTTTACATGGAGAGCGCCTTTCAGCTCACGCGCAAGCTGATGGTCACCCGTCAGAGCACCAATATGCCGATGCCACCGCCGTACCCGTCGAGTTCATTCTGGGGCTATTACGAGATGTTCAATCTGAGCCTCAGCAATCATTTCGGCGTGGAATGCTGGAACTCGTATCGTTCCAATTACACCCGGCCGATTGACATTTACGTGAACGATTACCTGACGATGACGCTGACTAACGACGAGAACAATTTCAGTTTCGCCGCCAACCTTAGCGCTCCTGGATTTCTACAGACCAATAACTGGCAGGGTTACATTCCCGGCAGTCTATTGGCTCCGCTTTCATTCCTGACCAATTTCGGCGCCATACCGACGAACTTTGCCGCCGTGCCAGTTTCCATATATCGGTTCAACGGCGGCAACCCCTTCCTGTCCGCCGATTTGGCTTTGCCGTTTGAAACGAATGACACCGGGTTCGGAATCTTTCCACAGCCACATTGGGGTTTAATGGTGACGAACTATGTTCAAGTCGTCATGGTGGATGCGAACAGCGGCGGGATTATTGATTATGTGCTGCTGAACGGTCCCAACAGCAGCCGCGATTTGTCTGCGGAAATCCGGAGGGGGTATGACACGAGCGCTGCCACAAACTACCACGATTTATGGGACACGAACTTGATTGGCGGCATTCCCGTCGGGATTGCCAATCAGTATGCCATCTCCCAGGGAAACGGAAATCCGGTTTGGAATTCCGCGTTATGGAAGATTGATCAAAAAACGGCGTTCGATGAGATAAATGCTTTTCGCGCCTTCACCATTGGCCCAAACTTTGCAGAGATTACTTATGAAGGTTATGTGCCTGACCTGAATCTAATCGGCGCGGCCATGGCGACCAATGCCATGCGAATGCCTTACACGCCTAGGGCGCTCGTCGTCCAAGACATCGTTTGGCAGGTAAACGACCCGCTGGTGCATTACCTGGCCAGCGATTTGACAGATCCCACCGTCGGACAAGGATTGCGGATATATCTGAATTGGCCCGCGAATCTGGGCCAGTTGAACGATCGTTGCCGACCGTGGGGCGCCACCGGAGACACCAATGCCTACACGACCACCATCAAGGATCCGCTGGTTTATAGCTCGGATAATTGGGATTTCCCTGACAGTCAACCGTTGGCCGTCTCCTGGCTGGGTCGCGTCCATCGCGGGACGCCGTGGCAGACGATTTATCTCAAGGCATCGGATGTCTTGTCCTTCACAAACATTTTCGGCAACTACGGCACTAACCTTTGGATTGACCGGACCGGTGATACAAATCCGACTGATGCTGCCGCCATGGCACCTGTGCAAGACTGGCATTTGGCAAGTCTGCTGGCGGGCCTGTTCAATACCAATGACCTGCGCTCCCTGTTTTCGGTGAACAATCCCAATCCTGATGCGTGGCAGGCTTTGCTTGAAGGGTTGACGGCGCTCACCAACAACCTTTCTGACAAATCTTTGACGCCGCCTCAATTTGGAGTAATTGTCATTTCCTCAAACTCGCCTCAAGCTTCGGTCATCGCCAATGCCATTGAATCCGCGCGAACCGCCCAACCGGGCCAGTTTTTCACCGACGTGGGAAGCATTCTGGCAATTCCCCAGTTGACGGTAAATTCGCCTTTCCTGAATTGGAACGACAGTGTGCAACAACAAAAGGGCATCAGCGATGAGGCTTATGAAATAATTCCAAGCCAGCTTCTGCCTTTGTTGCGCGCAGATTCCATTGGCTCGGTTGCCACCGCGAGCGGCCAGGTAGTTGTTCAATTCACTGGTTACGATGGCCACAGTTATGCCATTGAAGTTTCGTCAAATCTCGTGGATTGGAACCGCATCACCACCAATTGTCCCGTTGGCGGTGTGTTCAGTTTCACAAATTCACCAACGCTAAATGCCAGTCCACAATTTTACCGGTCGATCTTGTTGAACTGATTTTCTTCCGCCGGGAAAATTGCCGTTAGGCAACTGCGGTGCCGGCTCGCTACCGGCGCATTCGTGCGGAGGGTACGGCACCCGGCAAAGCACGACCTTCGCGCCGCGCCCGGTCATGGATGTGGGAAAGCCGCGTTTGTCAGGGTGGCATCTCGAAATGGCAGGCCCGCCTGGTAGCATTCGATTTGTCGTTGCAGGTCATTAACCAGTGTGGTGTTGCTCCGGACGCTGGCGAGTTGCAGCGCCTGCCGGGCGGTTGCCATCGCTTCGGGGAACTGTTTAGTTTCTGCATAAGCCGCCGCCAGCGTTCGGAGAATGGCCGGATCTTTGTTGCCGGGAAGCTGGTTCAACTTTTGGGCCAGTTCGAGGGCTACGTTGCCGTGACGGACGGCTGCGTCCGGATGAGTGGCCAACCGCCAGGCCAGATGGTTGCATTGTCCGGCGTTGGCAGGGTTGATTTCCAGGGCCCGTTCATAATGAGCAATGGCTTCATCCAACTGTCCTTTTTGAAGAAGAGCATAGCCAAGGCTGTTGTGAGCCGGCTCAAAATTGGGGTCGATTTTCACAGCCTGTTGGTACTGGGTAATGGCTTCATCCAATTGTCCCTTGCGGAGGAAAGCGTTGCCAAGGTTGTAGTGGGCCAAAGCATAGTCCGGCTTGATTTTTAAAGCCTGTAGAAACTGGCTGATCGCTTCGTCCAATTGTCCCTTTTGGTAAAGGGCAATGCCAAGATCGTTGTGGGCCGTGTCGAAGTCCGGATTGATTTTCAGCGCCCGTTGATACTGGGCGATCGCGTCATCCGTTTTGCCCTTTTGCAGGAAAGCGTTGCCAAGTTTGATGCAGGCCAGGTCGAAGTTCGGGTTGATTTTCAGGGCCTGTTGATACTGGGCAATCGCCTCGTCCAATCGTCCCTTTTTGGCAAGGGCGTCGCCAAGGTTGTTACGGGCCAGGTCGAAGTCGGGATTGATTTTCAAGGCCTGTTGATACTGGATAATCGCCTCATCCACTTTGCCGATTTGGACAAGGGCGATGCCGAGATTGTTGTGGGCTGCATCAGAGTCGGGGTTGCTATTCAAGGCCAGTTGATACTGGGCAATGGCTTCATCCACTTTGCCACTTTGGCGAAAGGCGTTGCCAAGGTTGATACGGGCCAGGGCGTAGTCGGGGTTGATTTTCAGCGCCTGTAAAAACTGGGTGATTGCCTCGTTCAATTGTCCTTGTTGGACCAGGGCAGTGCCCAGGTTGTTATGAGCCAGTTCGGTGTCCCCGGAAACGGCCAGCGTATGCTCCCACAGCGCCCGGCTGTTGCTCCAGTATGACACCTGGGTGCCCGCGCCCAGAATCAAAGCCACCAGCATCGCCGCCGCCGCACTGCCCAACCCCAGCCGGCCATATCGCCGGCCCGCCACCCAGTCACTCGCCGCCCAGGTAATCATGACATATAACCCAATCTGTGGCAGATAGGTGTAACGGTCCGCGTGCGCCTGCCTGCCTGCCTGGACCAACCCGATCACCGGCACCAACATTCCCAGGTACCACAACCAACCCACCAGCAGCCACGGGCGTTTGTGCCGCCAACTCAGGGCCAGGGCGGAAACAAGCACGAGCAACAGGAACGATAAAGCAACTTCCCAAAGTGGCAATCCCCGCTCCTTGAAAGGATAGTAAACCGCCAAATCCCGCGGATAAACCATTTGCCACAGGTAAGTGGCATACGACACACAGGCATTGCCGGCGCGCATGGAAAATGGCAAAGCGGCAATAACTTTTTCCTGCGTGACGAGCGCGGCCAAACACCCCGCAGCGGAAAGCGCAAAGAGGGGAATTTTCTCCAGGATGAGTCGGCCGGGAATACAAGAATATTTCGGACCGTTGACTGCCGCCGTGAAGCGCTTTAGCGGCCAGTAATCCAACAACAGCAACACAAATGGCAGCGTTACCAATATGGGCTTGGACATCAAACCCAGTGCAAAAAAGAGCAGCACCGCCAAATATCGGGACCACCGCTGTGGTTCACGCACATACCAGACATAGGCCCCAAGTGTGAGCATAAAAAACAACCCGCTCAACACGTCCTTGCGTTCGGCCACCCACGCCACCGATTCCACGCGCAACGGATGAATCGCAAACACCGCCGCCACAAAAGCGCTGCGCCACAGTGCTCCCGTCATCTTGCTTAATACCAGAAACAGCAGAATTACCGCCGCCGTGTGCAGCAAGACATTCGTCAAATGATATCCACCAGCCTTCAAGCCGTGAAGCTGGTAATCCAGCATGTAGGACATCATCGTCAGCGGATGCCAGTTGGAATTCACGCTGTGGCGGAGAGCCCACTCAATTCCCCTCAAACTCAGGCCCTGGCTGACCTGCGCGTTCGCATACACATAAACATCGTCGTCATAGTTGACAAACTCGTAGCCCACGGTCCGGCCGAAAACCATCCAGACGCCCAGCGCCAGACCCAGACAGATGCCCAGACTCAGAAGCTTCCTGGAGCCGCTGGAAGCGGTTGTGGCGGTTTGAAATTCGCCGCCGGCAGGTTGCGGGGCCTCCTGTCCTGAACCGCCTTGTTCGTCCGATTGTTGGTCCATCATCCGGCCTCCAAAATCATTTTCGGGTTGTGGTTCTCATGTCAGGTTGTGGCCAGAATAGGCGCGAGGCTGGAAACGGCAAGAATGTTCAAGTGATGAATCACCCTGATTTAAAGCCGGCCAACCGGGGCCGGCCGTGTTTGTGAGTCATGTTCATGAAATTCCGAACAATACTCCCGTCGAAAGACCAGCTGATTACACGACCACGGGCCGCGGCACGTTGCGGACGCGTGCCGCAAAATCATCAATCTGGTCGTGATTTTCAAAACCGACGTTCAACACGTCCACGCAACCCAGGCGCAAAACGAATTTCACGGAATGATTTCGCCTTTCGTCGCTGCTGCTGAATTCACCTGCGCCGATGATTTTCATGCCCACAACACCTTTGCCGGCGTCGTGGATTTTTTTCAAGACCGGCACGACTTCCGTCGGGTGGCCGTCCATCCACGTGCCATAAGGATTGATGCGTGCGTGGACGGATTCACCCCACGGCTCGTTTGCCGCGGCTTCCAGTGCGGACAGCGAATGACACGACACACCGAGCGCGCGGATGATGCCCTTTTGCTTGAACTTCGACAGGAGGTCCATCTGGCGGCGCTGTTCGTCCGGCCAGTTTCCCGACGTGACGCAATGCAACAACACGAGGTCGAGGTATTCAGTCTGAATTTCCTTCAAAAAACGCGTGACCACGACATCCACGTCGGGGCGTTCCGGTTCGGGCAGACCGCTCGGGCCGCGCCAGATTTTCGTCACGACCACAAAATCATCTCGGGGAATGCCCTTGAGGGCGGGCATGAGGTACGGATGCGAACCGTAAAGATCGGCCAGGTCAAACATCCGGATGCCGCGGTCGTAAGCGCCGCGCAACAGGGTTTCAAATTTTTTTGCGCCCAGCCGCGTCTGGTTGGACGAACGAAAGAAACCGTTCGAGCCGGTGCCGATGCACACGCGGCTGACCTTCAACCCGGTCTTGCCCAGCGGGACGATTTCGTAGGGATCAAAATTGGCCGCCCCGGATTTCGCCAGCGACGGCAGGGCGGCGCCGAGCATCAAGCCGCCGATACCCAGCGCGGATTTGCCGATGAATTCACGGCGCGGAATTTTCATGCGAATGCCCTCAACGTCCGGCAGGAGGGTTGTTCCCGCAAGTGGAATTTTCAGGGAAGCAAATCAAAATTCTCCGGGAAAAAATTCCGCGAAACCTGTCATGAATGGTTGGCGGTCAAATTTTGGCAGGGACGGCTCGGCGAGCCGTCCGGCGGAAGTTCCGCCTCTCCATCGGTCGCCCCGGCGGTGCAACCTTACCATCTTTCAGCTCACGAACTGCCGATCAAAATTCCCGCCAAAAAGACCAGTGCGCCGCCCAGCGCCACCTGCAATACCGCCGACGCCCATGGCGTATCCATGAATTTGTGCCGCACCCAGGAAATAATGCTGAGTTCCACCAGCACCACGACGACGGCGACGGCGACAGCGGTTTTCAAATTCGGAATCAAAAATGGCAGCGTGTGGCCGATGCCGCCGAGCGTGGTCATCAGGCCGCACACAAAACCGCGCGCCCACGGATGACCGCGTCCGGTCAGACTGCCGTCGTCGGACAACGCCTCGGCGAATCCCATGCTGATGCCCGCGCCGACGCTCGCGGCGAGGCCGACCAGAAATGTCTCCCAACTTTGATGCGTGGCAAAGGCGGCGGCAAACAACGGCGCCAGCGTCGATACCGACCCGTCCATCAATCCGGCCAAACCCGGTTGGATGACTTGCAACAGGAACAACCGTTTCTTTTGCGCTGATTCTGTTTCGCTGAGTTTGGTCAGGGTGATTTGTTCCGCCGTGTGCGCGTGGTTTCGTTCCTCTTCCGCAAGATCGCCGAGCAACTGTCGGATGCCCGTATCGGTCGCGCGGCGTCCGGCGACCTCGTAAAATCGTTTCGTCTCCAGCTCCATGCCTTCGGCGGCCTTTTGCACGGCTTTGAGTCCGAGCGGGCGGATGAGCCAGACCGGGCGGCGGTCCACGAAGCCGCGCACGTCCTGCCGCCGGATGAGCGGCACATGATCGCCAAACCGGCTTTTGTAAAGCTCCAGCAGGCGATGACGATGTCCGTCCTCCTCCCGGCGCATGACACGGAACTTTTCGGCTTGTTCGGGATAATTTGCCTGCAGACCGTCGGCGAAGTCCCCGTAGATGCGCGCGTCCTCCTCCTCCAGCGAGATGGCGAGCGCGAGGATTTCCTGTTCGGTCAGGCTGTCGAACGTTTTCATAAATCAGGATTTGGTGGGCTATGACTTAAGCGGGTAGGGACGCCCCGCCGGGGCGTCCGCGGACGGCTCGGCGAGCCGTCCCTACCGTGGCCTGCGCCGTGGATTTTCATAAATATGGTGAAAATAACCGCGCCGTGGCATCGCGCACCTTGGCCGGCAACGACCGTCTGTCCGCTTCGGCCAATGTCACTTCGCGCGCGCCGCGAAGTTTTTTCTCGATGACCGCCGCCATATCATGCGCGAGATCGCGGCCGTAACATTCCAGGTTCAGCTCAAAATTCAGCCGCAGGCTGCGCGCGTCCCAGTTGGCCGAGCCGAGCAAAACCCAGTGCCCGTCCACAATCATCAGCTTCGAATGGTCGAAGGGCGGGGGCGTGAGCCAGAGGTGGCAGCCGCGTTCGAGCACCTGCCACCACAGCGCGCGCGACGCCCAACGAACGAAAGGCAGATTGCTTTTGGCCGGCAAAATGATGTCCACGCGCACCCCGCGCAGCGCGGCGAGGTTCAGCGCGGAAACCAGCGTGGTGTCCGGCAGAAAATACGGCGTGAGAATTTGCACGGACGTTTGCGCCTCGGCCAAGGCGGCGAGCAGCGTCCAGCGCAGCTTTTCAAAATCCCCGTCCGGACCGTCCGTGATGACGCGCGCAATGATGTTGCCGCAACTGCTCAGATGGGGAAACCAAATGTCGCCATCTAGGATTTCACGGGTGCAAAACGCCCAGTCATTCGCGAACGCTTCCTGCAATTGAGCGACCACCGGACCTCCGACGCGAAAGTGCAAATCCTGGACGGGGCCTTTCGGTTTGTCGGCGAGCACGTTGCCGTGGCGGATGTTCATGCCGCCGGTAAAGGCGATTTTTCCGTCCACGACGAGCGACTTGCGGTGGTTGCGGAGGTTGACGGTGGCCACGCTCCACGGCGCGAGCGACGGCAGGAAACGCGCCGTGTTTACGCCGGCGTGCCGCAGTTTGTGCGTGACCGGCGGCCACGAGTAGCGCACTCCCATGGAGTCAATCAACACGCGCACTTCAACGCCGCGGCTGACCGCGCGGCTAAGTGCCTCGACGAATTGGTTTCCGCTGGTGTCGTTGTCGAAGATATAGGTTGAGAGCGAAACGGATTTTTTGGCGGATTCGATGGCGGCGAGCATGGCGGGAAAGGCTTCGTCACCATTGACGAGCGGCTGGATTTTGTTGCCGCTGGTCAGCAGGGGCGTGACGATGCGGCTGACGGCGCGCGCGAGCATTTTTAGATGTTCCGCTCCCTCGTGTTGCGGTTCGCCGAGGTTCTTGGGAATGGGACGACTGAAAGTTTTGTGGACGCCGAGTGAAACGGCGCGGCGGCGGATGCGGTTGACGCCGAGCGCGAGGTAGAGGAGGGGGCCGAAAACCGGCATCAGCCAGATGAAACCGATCCAAAGCGTGGCGGCGCGGGAATCGCGTTTGTGGAGCAGGGCATGGAGCGAGGCGAGCAGGGAGGCCAGAAAATCGAAGCCCGCAGCCAAGTGCGGCCAGAACCGGGAGATTTGTTCGAGCCAGTGCATTGCCTGCCTTTGTTTATGACGAAAGGGCGCCGCGATGCAAGCGGGTAACGTGTATTTTGGAATTTTGGCAGGACGGGCAGTCCTTCCGCCTCGCAGCGCGCCCAAGCGCCACTACGGCGCGGCGGTGGCAGGTTCGACGCTAAACCAGCACGCTCATAGAGCGACGCTGCCAAAATTCAGCATGCGGGCCTAACCCGCGCCGTTCTGCTTTTCTGCTCGCAACGCCCGGTCCGGGACTCAAATGGAACACAAATGAACTGGGCGTGGACGGCGTGCTGCGCATCTTTTCCACCAACCCGCCGCCGCCGCCGGTTTTCAGCGGTGCCGCGCAGACGGACGGCAATCTGGTTTTTACCGCCACCAACGGCATCCCTTACGACCCGTGCTGTCTGCAGACGACGACGAACCTGGTGACGCCAGTGTGGTTGTGTTGTGCCACGAATCGTTTTAATTCCGATGGCATGGTGAACTTTACCAATGTCATTGCGCCCGGCGAACCACAACGATATTTTCGGATGCAAGTTAATTGAACTTGCATCAATGAAAAAACGTCTCGCCAAATCCATCGGCGCGTTTGTACCCGTTTTATTTGCCGGCGCGCAATTGGTCCGGGGTGATTCCACCAACCTCGGAATTTTTTCCGGCGGCACGGACATCGGCAATGTCGCCAAACCCGGCTCGGCCGATTTCAACCCCACCAACGGCGAATACCTCATCGCGGGCGGGGGCGCAAACATTTGGGGCGCCAATGACGCATTGCATTTTGTCTGGGTGAAAATGTCCGGTGACCTGACGCTCGCGGCCAACATCAAATTCCTCGGCAACGGCGGGGTGGCGCACCGCAAATCGTGCCTGATGCTCCGCCAATCGCTCGCCGCCAATTCGGCTTATGCGGACGTGGCGTTTCACGGCAACGGCATGACGGCGCTGCAATGCCGCGACGCCGACGGCGAGGCGACCCATGAAATCATTTTGGACGTGTCCGCGCCGGAACGCGTGCGAGTCGAAAAGCACGGCGATTACGTCACGCTGTCTGTCGCAACCAACGGCGGGAAACTGCATCCGGCGGGCACGATGTATCGGGTTCAACTCAAGGAACCGTTTTATGTGGGTCTGGGCGTTTGTGCGCACGACAACCGCCGGATTGAGCAGGCCATTTTTTCAAACGTCGAACTCAAGACGATTTCCATGAACACCAACGCACTGCCGGCTATTGAAAGCACGCTGGAAACGCTGGTGATTCCCGGTATGGACCGCACGGTGGTTTATCACACACCCGAGCGCATCGAAGCGCCGAACTGGTCGCGGGACGGAAAGTATTTTCTCTTCAACAGCCAGGGGCGGATTTACAGACTGCCGGTCAAGGGCGGCTTGCCGGAAGTCCTCGACACCGGCAGCCAGACACGCTGCAACAATGATCACGGCCTTTCGCCGGATGGAACCCGACTGGCCGTCAGCAGCCAGGGCAAGGATGGCAAATCCCACGTTTACGTGCTGCCGGTTGCCGGCGGCAACCCGCGCCAAATCACGTCGCTGGCGCCGGCGTATTGGCACGGCTGGTCGCCCGATGGCAAAACCCTGGTGTATGCCGTCGGCAGAAACGACGAATTCGACATTTACACGGTCCCGGCCGAAGGCGGCAAAGAGCAGCAGATGACGACCACACCCGGCATTGACGACGGTCCGGATTATTCACCCGACGGACAATATATTTACTTCAACTCCGAGCGCAGCGGCTCGATGCAAATCTGGCGGATGAAACCGGACGGGTCAGGGCAGGAACAGATCACGTCCGACGATTACAACAACTGGTTTCCGCACCCGTCACCAAACGGCCGGTGGCTTGTTTTTCTGACCTACGAAAAGGGGGTGAAAGGGCATCCCGCGAATCAAAATGTGATGTTGCGTCTCATGTCGCTCCCCGATAAAAAAATACGTGTACTGGCAAAATTGTTCGGCGGGCAGGGGACCATCAACGTTCCGTCCTGGTCGCCGGACAGCCGGAACATTGCGTTTGTCAGTTATCAAATGGTTTGTCCATAACCAAAGAAAATTATGAAAAAATATCTCGTCGAATTCATCGGCACGTTCTTTCTCGTGCTCACTATTGGCATGACGGTCATCGAACCCGGTGCCGGTAGTTTCGCGCCCCTTGCCATAGGCGCGGCGTTGATGGTGATGGTCTATGCGGGCGGCCATGTGTCGGGCGGACACTACAACCCGGCGGTGACACTGGCGGTCTGGTTGCGGGGTCGTTGTCCGGCTGCGGACGTGTTTCCCTATATCGGCGCGCAAATCGTCGGCGGCAGCGTGGCCGCTTTGCTGGCGTTGGGACTCAAGGGCGACGTGGTGGTGACGCCGGCTGATATCAAAGTTTTCCCGGCATTAATAGCGGAATTGGCCGGGACTTTTGCGCTCGCTTACGTCGTGCTGAACACCGCCACGGCCAAAGCCACGGCAGGCAATTCCTATTACGGCCTGGCCATCGGTTTTACGCTGGCAGTTATGGCGTTCGCCTTCGGCGGAATTTCCGGCGGCGCTTTCAATCCCGCCGTGGCGGTCGGCATCACCGTCATGCACCTCGCCAAGGCGGCGGACCTGTGGATCTATCTCGTGGCCAACCTGGCTGCCGGCGCGCTCGCGGCCGCCACCTTCAAATTCATAAATCCAGAGGACAAATAATTTGCTGTTGCTGGAGTGCAGCGCCATGCAGATTCCAAAGTTCCTCCGCGCACAACCGGGCGGCACGCTGCTATTCGTGAAACTCCAACCGCGCGCCTCCGCCAACGAAATCGGTTCTCCGGTCGGTGACGAACTGAAAATCAAGGTCACGGCCCCGCCGGTGGACGCCGCGGCGAACGAGGCGCTGATTCGACTGCTGGCTGACAAGCTGGATTGCGGGCGCAGCCGGGTGGAATTGCTGCGCGGCCACAAATCGCGGCACAAAATCGTCAAACTCCACGGCTTCGCGCCGGCGGACGTGCTTCAAAAAATTTTGTAGCCGCCGATGAACCAATTGGACGCGACGGCGACGAAGGCGGAGACGCCTTTCAAAGTTATGTGGCTGCGGCCGAAGTCCTGAACCCTACCGTATGCCAACTCAACCGCTCTAGCGAAACCCGATAAACGGCGTCGGGACTTGCAACCGGCGGTCCGCATGCTGGGCAGTTCGAATGTTGGCTTGCATGGCTGTCGTCATTGATTATTCTCGCTCCGGTCGCTGATCCGGAACGTTGAGCAAGTCGGCTTATGAAATTGCTTTTACCAATCCTTATTGTGTTTTCTATGGCACAGATGCGCACCGTCGCAGGCGATTCCAATACCAATGTCGTCCATGTCGCCCTGGTCTTCGATGATGGACCATTTCCCGAACATGCGCCCAAGCTCCTTGCGTTATTCGCCAAGGAAGGCATCCACGTAACCTTTTCGTCGGTGGCGACCAACGTCGAATTGCACCCGGACACGGCCAGAGCCGTGCTGGCAGCGGGACACGAAATCGTCAACCACTCCTATGCGCATCATCACCCGAAGGATTTGGACGACGCGGCGCTGGAACACGAAATCGTGGGCGCGCAGAAAGTCATCGCCGCGACGACGGGATTCGCGCCCAAGTGGTATTGGCCGCCTTACCTTGAATCGGACGCGCGGGTCCGCGCCACGGCAGCCAGGGCGCAGATTCAGGTGTATGCGCCTAAACATCTCGTCGTGTCGGAGGACTATGACCGGACAGTGAATGCTGACGAGATCCAACGAAAAGCGACCTCGAATGTTGTGGATGGGTCGGTCATCCTGTTTCACGAGTGGCGGGAGGAGACGTTTGAGCGGATGCCGGCAATCCTCGCTGAACTCCGGCGGCAACATTGCGTCTTTCTGACTTTCAGCGAACTGGCGGCGTATCTTGGCGCACAAAAACCGTCCGGACGATGACGAAACAGGAACGAGAGGCCGATGGTTTGGTCTTGGTTTATTGAACGGGGCTGAAAGCGGTGGAGGGCCACCGCAGTCCAAGACGCTGGCGCGCCCACCTTTCGTGTAATTCGTGACCACGATTCGCGCAAGCGAACAACATAATTTGGGGTATCCATCTCGTGGCGGGCTTGGGAAGCCAATTTCGTGGTTTGTAACCTTTCAAAAAACCCGGCGACTTTTCTTGTAACCTTGGCTGAATTTTGCCTAACTAATGTCTGAAATAAAACAAAGCCGTGGAACCAATTCAGCCCATCCCTGTGCCGCCGCCGGTTGAACCTGCAACGCCAAAAACGTCGCTGGCCAAGCTGTGGGCATTGTAAAAACAGCTTCAAAATGTAATTTCCCGAAACAAATTTCTGTTCATCTTGTCTTAATAACTGAACATCATGGCAAAACCTAAAAAACGCCGAAAGATCATCATCTTTTCAGTCATCGGACTGGTGCTCGTCGCGCTGGTGCTGGTGGCTGTCTTCAAAAAACGCGCGCCGGTCATCACGATTCAAACGGAGCCGGTCGCGCGCCACAGCCTCACCAACCTCGTCGTGGCCAACGGCAAAATCCAGCCGGTCGTGCAGGTCACCATCAGCCCGGAGGTGAGCGGCGAAATCATCGAATTGCCGGTCAAGGAAGGCCAGGAGGTCAAGAAGGGCGATTTGCTGGTGAAGATCAACCCGGATATTTACGTCGCCGCGCTCAACCAGGCCAAGGCGGGTTACGAATCTTCGCTTGCTGCCAAAACCTCGGCGGCGGCGAATCTGGAAAAAGCTGAGGCGGACTACAAGCGCAACGAGGAATTATTCAACCGCAAGTTGCTTTCGGATTCGGATTTCATCGCGTTCAAGGCCGCGCGTGACGTGGCCCGGGCGCAGCTCGACAGCGCCGATGACCAGGTCAATGTGGCCAAGGCCACCGTGGACAGCGCCAAGGAGCAACTCGCCAAGACGACCATCGTTTCGCCGCTCGACGGCACCATCAGCAAATTAAACTCGCAGCTCGGCGAGCGGGTGCTGGGAACCGTGCAAAATGCCGGAACCGTCATCATGATCATTTCGGATTTGAGCCAGATGGAAGCGCGCGTGGACATCGGCGAAATGGATGTGGTGGGGATTGCGCCCGGCCAGAGGGCGCGGCTGGAGGTGGACGCGTTCAAGGACCGCAAATTCGCCGGCGTGGTAACGGATGTTGCCAGTTCCTCGAAGGACAGCAACCTGACCGGCGCCTATTCCAGTGTCAGCAGCAGCCAGTCGCAGGAGGCGACCAAGTTTCAGGTGCGCATCCGTCTGAGCGACAAGGAGGCCTTCCGGCCCGGCATGTCCGTCAGTGCTGAGATTGAAACCCAGTATCGCACCAACGTGCTCACCGTTCCGCTGGCCAGCGTCACCACCCGCCCGCCGAAGCCAAAGAAAATAGATCCGCCGAAAACCAAGGGGACCAATACCACCACCGCTACGAATCTCGTTGCCGCAGGCACAAATGCCACGGCAGGCACGAACGCTGTCGCATCAGCCGCGAAGACCAAGGAAGCCACCAAGCCGGCGGATGTGGTTTTTGTGGTCAAAGGCAATCATGTGGAAGCGGTGCCGGTGAAAATCGGGATTTGCGATGACAACTACTGGGAAATCACCGACGGCCTCACCAACGGCGAGGAAATTGTCTCCGGCGGTTACCGCGCCATCAGCCGCGATCTGAACGACGGCTCAAAGATCAAAAAAGGCGCGGCCACCACTGAGGAACCGAAGAACTAACCGTGGCGCTCATCCGGTTCCAGAACATTTCGCGGCGTTACCAGATGGGCGCGGAGACCGTCCACGCCTTGCGCGACGTGTCGCTCGAAATCCAGCGCGGCGAATACGTCGCTATTATGGGGCCGTCCGGCTCCGGCAAATCCACGCTGATGAACCTCATCGGCTGCCTCGACACGCCCACTTCCGGCCACTACGAATTGAACGGCATCAGCGTCAGCGACATGGACGACAATCAACTGGCGGAAATCCGCAACCGCGAAATCGGGTTTGTCTTCCAGACGTTCAACCTGCTGTCGCGCTCGAATGCGTTGCACAACGTCGAGTTGCCGCTGATTTACGCCGGGGTGCCGGCGGAAGGCCGCCGCCAGATCGCGCTCGACGCGCTCGCGCAGGTTGGCCTGGCGGATCGGGTCCATCACAAACCCAGCGAACTATCCGGTGGCCAGCGCCAGCGCGTTGCCGTCGCCCGCGCGCTCGTCAACAAACCTTCGCTCCTGCTGGCCGACGAACCGACGGGAAATCTCGATTCCAAAACCGGCGCGGAAATCATGGCATTGATCGATGAGCTTTCGCGGAAAGGCAACACCATCATCGTGGTCACGCACGAGGAAGACATTGCCCGCCAGGCGCGCCGCGTCATCCGCATCCGTGACGGCCTGATTGCGAGCGACGAAAACGTAGCGCAGGCGTCCCGCCTGCAATCTGACCGGGCAGGCGGGACGCCTGCGCTACCTTCACCATGAAAATTTTTGCCGAAATGCGGGAAAGCCTGGGCATTTCGTGGGACGCCGTCCGCGCCAATAAAATGCGGTCGGCGCTCGCCACCACCGGCATCGTCATCGGCATTGTCACGGTCACGCTCATGGGCGCGGCCATCAACGGACTGGACCAGGCATTCCTGAAGAGCCTTTCGGCAATGGGCGGAGATACCTTTTTCATATCTCGGTTCCGTTGGCTGAATAATTCCTATGATGACTGGTTTAAAATGCAGAAACGCCGGCCTATCCGGCCGGAGGACGCCGAGGCGCTGAGGCGGCAACTGACACTAGCCTCCGCAATCGACCCCACGGCCTACGACAACGAGACGGTGAAATACAAGGATCGCAGCGCCGACGGCGTGACGATTCTGGGCACTACCCCGGACAATCTGGTGACCACCTATGCCAGCGTGGCTCAGGGCCGGTTCCTGACCGAGGCGGATTCCGGAGGCAGCCAGCCCGTCTGCGTCGTTTGCAGCGAGTTGGCCACAAACCTGTTTCGCGGTGAATCGCCGCTCGGCAAACGCATCAAAATTGCCGACCAATCCTTCCTGGTTGTCGGCGTCTTACAGAAGCGAGGAAACCTGTTTGGGAGTCTTGACCTGGACATCCGGGTCATCATTCCGCTCCGGGAATTCCTGGCGGAAATCTGGAACCGGCCGGACGTGAATATCGAAGTCAAAGCCAACGGCCTGGCGCAACTCGACGAGACCCGGGAAGAATTGCGCCAGACAATGCGCCATATCCGACATCTGCGACCGGATGAACCCGACGATTTTGCCATCAATCAACAGGACCAGTTTGTGGACCTGTTTCACCAGGAAACCCGTACAATTGCGATTATCGGCTTGTTCGTCACCAGTCTGTCGCTGTTTGTCGGCGGTATCGGTATCATGAACATCATGTTCGTCTCGGTGGTCGAGCGGACACGCGAGATTGGCGTGCGCAAGGCGATTGGCGCCAAGCGCCGCAACATCCTGCTGCAATTTCTGATTGAGGCCGCCTGCATCTGCCTGATGGGCGGACTGATCGGACTGGGCATCGCCTGGGTGGCGACACTGGCGGTCACGCACCTGCTGTTCCAGGCCACCATGTCCTTGAACATTGTCATCATCGCCCTGCTCGTGGCGCTGTTGACCGGGGTGATTTCCGGTTTCCTGCCGGCCTGGCGCGCGGCCCGGATGGACCCGGTGGAAGCGTTGAGGAGTGAATGAGCCCTGAAACGTGATGCGTAAAACGTGAAAACGCAAGGAACGAGATTATGAATTACGAAGATTGGGTGAAGTCTGTTCCAAAGGAAATAACTGAAGATTCGTTATGGAAAGTGGAAGCTTACCGCTTGGCTCTGTTTTTGGCCGACTTGGGCTGGCACGACGTCACGAAGTTGATGCAGGACAAACGGACGATTGGCCTGTCCGATCAGCTCTATCGGGCTTTAGGCTCGATTGCTGCCAATATCTCCGAAGGTTATTCCCGCAGCAGTGGCAAAGATCGCGCCCGTTTTTATGAGTATGGCCTCGGCTCCGCGCGCGAAAGCCGTGGCTGGTTTTACAAGGGCCGGCACGTGCTTGGCATTGACGTCGCCGAACATCGCATTCGCTTGGTAACTCAAATCATTCGTTTATTGCTCGCCATGGTGCCGGACCAGCGCGGCTCACTGCTCCACGAAGAAAACCTTCCTTACCGAACCGATTCCGCGGAGTTGGACTCGGAACCTGCCTTTAACCGTGCTGAATTACTGGAGTTGCTGCAAAATGTCCCTGCGCCATAATCACGCATCACGTTTCACGTTTCACGTACCGCGCATGGCAACCCAATGAAAACAAAACCCTCAACCACGTTCATCATAGCGGAGATCCGCGAGAGTTTCTCAATGGCCATGAACGCGCTGACGGCACACAAGCTGCGCTCGGCGCTCACACTGCTCGGCGTCCTGATTGGCGTGTTTTCCATCATCGTCGTGATGACGGCCATGCGCGTGCTGAAGCGGAACGCCGACAACTGGATGAGCGGACTGGGCAGCCAGACCTTTGCCATCCAGCGCTGGCCGCAAATCCAGTTCGGCAACAGCGCCGACTGGCAAAAATACCGGCGGCGCAAATATGTCACTCTGGAACAGGGACGGCAGGTGGCGGAGAAAGCCACGCTCGCTGCCAACGTGGGCATCGAGGGCGATTTCTGGCGCGGACAGGTTTCGACGCGATACGCCAAGACGTCGCCCGCCACCCGTTTATTGGGCGAAACGGCCGCCAGTTTCCCGGCGCGGAACTGGGACATTGATGATGGCCGCATCCTGACGGACAACGACGTGAACGACGCGCGTGACGTTTGCGTGCTCGGCAGCGCCCTGGCCAAAACCGCCTTTCCCTTTGCCTCGGCAGTGGGCGAAGAAATCAAAATCAACGGCTACAAATATGTGGTGGTGGGCGTGCTCGCGCCCAAAGGCGCTTCGTTGGGAGGACAACAGGACGATTTTGCCATCATTCCCATCACCACTGCATTAAACCGCTACGGGCGTTGGTGGGACGACCTGACCATCCTGGTGCAATCACGCGACGCGGCCAGTTACAACGATTGCATCGAGCAGGTCCGCGGCGCCCTGCGCGCCATTCGCAAGGTGCCGCCGGGCGCGCCGGATGATTTCGAACTCTTTTCGAACGAATCGTTGATTGCACAATTCGATTCGTTCACCCGGGCCGTACGGATTGGCGTGACCGTCGTCAGCTCGATTGCTCTCATTGCGGCAGGCATTGGCATCATGAACATCATGCTCGTCTCGGTTACCGAACGGACGCGGGAAATCGGCGTGCGCCGCGCCATCGGCGCCAAGCGGCGCAATATCATGACGCAATTCATCCTGGAAGCCATCGTGCTGTGCGAAGTCGGCGGGGTCATCGGCGTGGTGTTCGGCGTTCTCGGCGGGAATGCGCTGGCGTGGTATATGAAAGTGCCGCCTGCCATCCCGATCGATTGGATTGTGCTCGGACTGCTGATTTGCTCCATCGTGGGAATTATTTTCGGCACCTACCCGGCTTACAAGGCCGCGAACCTGGACCCGATCGAATCGTTGCGGTACGAGTAAAAGAGGTTTTCCACTTCGTCGAAGATTCCCGATTGAGATTGGATTGAAGCGAATCACCGCAAACTAAAGACCGGCTTGCGCTTGGCAATTAAACCAAAAATTCTTACGATTGATCGACATATGACAGGAAATCAAATCATGAGACCCTCATTGGCAGTCAAACTCGGTGCCGCGTCGCTGCTCATCTTGTCCGGTTGCGTTCTGTTGGCCCAGCAACCGCCAGCAAATGGCTCAGGTGCATTCGCCACGGGCCAATACCGTAACCTCTTCGTCGAGGCCGGCCATTCCCAGGCCGAAGTGACAAAAAAAGTTAATGCCGTCTTCCAGCAATTGTTTTATGGCGATGCCCGCACACAGGCGGTGTATTACCCCGCCGGCATCAATGCCAATGGAGCATTGGCTTACATTTATGACACCGGCAACCGGGACGTGCGTTCCGAAGGCATGTCTTACGGCATGATGATCGCGGTGCAATTGAACAAAAAGACCGAGTTCGACGCGATGTGGAACTGGGCCAGGACGTACATGTACCACGATTCGCCCACCAACCCGGCTTACGGCTTCTTCTCGTGGTCAATGAAAACCAACAGCACGCCCAACGACGAGATATCCGCGCCCGACGGCGAAGAGTACTTCACCACGGCGCTCTACTTCGCCTCCGACCGCTGGGGTAATGGCCCTGGCATTTACAATTACCGGGCTGAAGCCGACCGGCTGCTTACCAACATGGAACATCGCGATTGGATTGCAGGACGAACCCGCAACGGCACCAAGACCGTCGGAGCGATCTTTGACTTGGAACGCCATATGGTGCGCCTGACGCCCGACAAGAAAAATTGTGATCACACCGATCCTTCCTATCACCTGCCGGCCTTTTACGAATTGTGGGCAAAATGGGGGCCGAAAGCCGACCGGTCTTTCTGGGAACAAACCGCTGCCACGAGCCGTGATTTCTTTCAACGCATAGCCAATCCCCGCACCGGTTTGACGCCCGACTTCGCCGAATTCGACGGCACACCCTGGGCCGCCGCCTGGAACCGGCCGAGCACCAATTTCATGTTTGACGCATGGCGCACCGCCATGAACTGGTCTGTGGACTGGGCGTGGTGGGCCAAGGACCCGCGTGAATGCCACCTGAGCAACCGGTTACAGGCATTTTTCGCAAGCCAGGGAATGACCAACTACGTCAACCAGTACACGTTGGACGGCAAACCGTTGAGCACGCCGAGCACCGCCCATTCGCCCGGACTGGTGGCGATCAATGCCGTGGCCGGGCTTGCCGCCACGCAGCCGCTCGCGCACGACTTCGTGGAGGAACTGTGGAATACGCCGGTGCCGGCGGGGCAATGGCGTTACTACGACGGACTGCTGTATTTCATGGGTCTGCTTCATTGCAGCGGCGAGTTCCGCATCTGGCCGCCGCAAACAAATGTTCCAAGTCCGTCGTCGTGAGGTTGCGCTGCCGCTCATCCGGCTTTTTTTGTTTTGAACAACGGTTCCTCGCGTGTAATCTTCAACGCCACAGGGCAAAATTTTTCCTGGCGACGTCATGAAGATCCAGTGGCCGGCAGTTTTAACTTGCGTCTTCCTCGGTCTGGTGATGCTTGGGTGCGGCCTGCTGATGCCAGTATATCTGCGGGCGGTGGACGCCAGTATCATCGAAAGGGCCGGCAGGGACAGTGTCGCCTTGCTGACGCAAGGGCGGGCGCTGATGGATGCGAAAAGATTAGGCGCAGCCCAAATGCTCGCACAAGCAGCGCGCACAGCGGGAATCGCCGGCTGGGACCGGCTCAGTGAAACCATAACCAATCTGACCCGGCAAAACCCGGCGGCACTGGCGTGGGGCGATGACTCCCGGATAAAAAATCTTTTCGCCGCCAACGCCCAATCGCCGGAGGCCGTCGCGGAACCGTTCACTGATTTCATCGTCCGGCAGGAAAATCGCGATGCGGCGCTGGCCCATTTGCGCGATTCGCCGTTGCCGGCGGTGCAGGAGTTGTTGCAAACCCGTTCGTTGACCAGCACCGTTCTTTTTTGGCCGTCGTCATCGGCCTCGGGCCAGGCTTTCGATGTGGCGGTGTTGGAATGCGGATTGTTGCTGGATGGCGGGCATTTGACAGCGGGTTTGAGCGCCGACATTCTTGCGTCGGCTACAGCGGCCAATCGCGGCGGCAAATCGGAGCCGCTGGAGCGGGTGCTGATGAATTTCATGTCGCTGGGCGAGCGCTTCAATTGGGACCAGCTCGTGGCGTTCGTCGCGCAAATCCCGGATGCGGGGACGCTGCATCAGCTTGCCGGCGAAGCCCGCAACGCCGGCGCGCAACTGCCCGTGCTTTTCGCCGCCGTGGAATTGTCAGGCAAACCCGCGGAAGTTGCCACGTACCTCGCCGACTTCAGTCAGACCGGGCTGAAAGACCTCGGCGCCAGCCTGCATTACGGCGCCGGCGGAGTGAGCGAACTGGCCCAACGCGGACAGCGCCTTTATCGATCGCATTGGATGCAGCGTGGCTCCGCGTTTGACCCCATCGGCGGTCTTTTTTCCCGCGCGGCAGATTATTGTTTTGCCAACCCACGGCCGGCGGTGGGAGTGAAATGGTTTTTCTACCTGCTCGGCGGATTTTTCCTGGGTGCGGCTTGGCATTTTGGGCGGCCTGCCGTATCCTCCCTGGAACGGCCGTTGCAGGTGCGCGGATTTCACCTGATCCGCGAGTTTATATTTTCGCTGGGTTTCCTGCTCGTGGTCTTGCTCTTGAGCGAGCCGTTTCTCGCGCAAGAGAGCCAGAAAGGGGATTTCTCCTTTCGACTGCATCTGCCCATGACGGGCGGTGTGGTCCCGGCAGGAATCGCCGGCATTAAACAAACCGTTATGACCACAATCATCCTACTGACGCTGCTGGTGTTTTTCCTGTTGCAGGCGCTGATTTACACGGTGTGCCTCGTGAAGCTGGCGGAAATCAGGCGGCAACGGGTGCTGCCGCGCATGAAACTCAAGCTCCTCGAAAATGAAGATCACCTGTTCGACGCCGGCCTTTACCTCGGTTTCGTCGGCACCATCATCTCGCTCATCATCGCCTCGCTGGGAATGATCAAGTTCAGCCTGATGGCCGCCTATTCCTCCACGTCGTTCGGCATCATCTTCGTGGTCATCTTCAAAATTTTCCACCTGCGCCCGGCGCGCCGGAAATTATTGCTCGAAGCTGAAGCCGGCACTCCACCCGCCGGCGCCGCACCTTCCGGGGTTTACATCCGAACGGCCGCGCCAACGCCCGGTCAGCCGTCATGAACCGCAGCATCCTCATCGTCATCTGCGATTTCCTGTTGTTGAGCCTGCTGACGTTTTCAACCGACATCACCCGGATCGCCGACGAGAACACCCGGCCGCCGCTCAACGTGGTGGTGGCGACCAACGAAATGGCGGACGCCGGCAAGGACCTCGCCGCCGTCATGAAACTGGCGCTCGAAGAGGAACGCAAGGGGCACGTACAATTACAGCAGCAACTCGCAGCGGCCCGCGACGCGGCGAACCGGCAACAGGTGCAACTGAACGCGCGCGAACAGGAATACCAGCGATTGCAGCAACAGTTCGCCACCACCCGGACCAACCTCGCAAGCCTGAACCGCCAATTGCAGGAGAATTCCGCGCAGTCACAACAAAAACTCGCGGCGACCGAGGCCGAAGCGCAGCGGCAATCGGAACTTGCCGCCGCGTTACGCCGGCAGCTTGATCTGCTGACCAAGAGCAACGTGCTTGCCCAGACCGAGAAACAGGTGCTGGCCCAGCAACTCCAGTTGTCCGAAGTTGAGAAGCGCGCCGCCGCCGAACGCGCCGCCCTGATGCAACAGGAAGCCCAGGCCGAGCGGGCGGAAAACGTCAAATTGGCGGAGGGCTTCAACACGCTGGCGACCAACTCCAGCCAGTTGACCCGGGAAATCCGGGAAAACCGCGCCCTGGCGCCGAACACCATTTTCAGCGAATTCGTCTCCAACCGGATCGCGATGAGCATTCAGGCCTCGCGGTCGGGTTTTCTGGGCATAAATTCGAGCAAGAGCAGGCAAGCCAAAACGGTGCTGGCGACCGATGGAACCCATACCTTTGCCTTGTGCCATGTGCAGGACACGCCGTTGACCTTTGGGGAGCTGGGCACGGATTGGGACGCGCTCACGGGCACGCTGGCCGGCAAAACCGCGCCGGTGCCCATTCATTCATTGTCGTTTCATCAGGCGGACCCGCGCGTGGTTATGATGCCGGTCAGCCCGGCGGAAGTCCGCCAGCTTGGCAGGGAGGTTTATCGCATTTCGTCCGACCCCTACAAATTTCAGGACGCGGTGCTGGTGGGCGCGGATGAAGGTTATTACGGCGAATGCAACTTCCAGATTGATTTGGACACGCCGCATTACGTCAAACTGGACCGCAGTCTGGTACGCGGATGGTTCGGGAAATTCAATCCTTCGCGCGGCGATTTGGTTTTCAGCCGCACCGGCGAATTACTGGGCATTATGGTCAACAACACTTACTGCCTGGTCATTCACAATTTCGCCCCTGCCGTGACCCTGCAATTCGGTCCGGACGTGCGCAGCCAACGTGTCGGGTCAAAACTGTCGCAGCTTTACTTCAACGTCTTCCAGATGCCCACGCGTTTGCAGTAACGAAGCATTAATCCTCCGCGAACAGATATTCCAAATCCGTCGTGGTGAGGCTGCGGGCGAAGCCTTCCTCGCCCAGCACGTCGGCAATCGTCTGCGCCTTGCTCTGCTGCAGTTCCCAGATTTTTTCCTCGACCTTTTGGCGATTGACTCCGCAATTGAGGTTTGGTAGAGGTTTCCAGGCAAACCTTCAGCCAGACTCAGAAACATGAAAAAGAAAATTTTACTGCTGTTCGCCTTCTTGCTGGCGGCGCAACTCCCGGCGCAGACCATCACAAACCAACCGATGAGCCAGGTTCTGGTAAGCGGCGACACCGCAACGTTAAGCGTTGCCGTTTCCGGTGCCGAAATACCCGCCTATCAATGGCGCTGCAACGGAACGAACATTACCGGAGAAACCGGCGCAACGCTCACAATCGCAGGCATGACGGTTGCGCAATCCGGTAGATACGACGTGGTGGTAAGCAATTCGCTTGGCGTCGTGACCAGCGCGGTGGCTCGCGTAACAGCCATCAACGTGACCAAACAATGGACGGGCGGTGGTGATGGAGTTTCGTGGACTGACGCCAACAACTGGAATGGCGGCACGCTGCCGACTTCCGCCGATAGCATCCTGATTGGCAGCGGCACCAACACCATTTCCAGCTTCTCCGGCGGGACTTTGAACAACATGGTTTGCCAGTGTCCGATTACAATCAATGGCTCGCTGACTGTGGTCGGCGCGGTGCAGATCGTGCAGGGTATTTATTCCTCCGGTATCACAGTTGCCACCGGAGGCACAAATGCTTTGTTTATTGATTTGGGCGTTACAAGCCTGACAACAGTTACTCTTTCCGCCCAAAATGGAGGGGCGCTCAATTTTCAAGCTCTTACGACTCTTGCAAGTGGGAACAATTCAAGTTGTACACTTCAGGCGACGGGAGAGGGCAGTCTTTTGAATTTGCCGGCGTTAAAAACCATCAACGGGCCACAAAATGCCAATGCATGGCTTAACATACAGGCTCTGCAAGGAGGCAAGCTTGATTTAAGCGGTGTCAGCGCGATGAATTGCTATTACTACTACAGTGGTGCATACGGTGCTGATGGGATTGTGATCAATGCGGATGGCACGAACAGCGTGATTGACTTGACTGGATTGCAATCGTTTGTGGGGACTTCGCGTGAGACCTGGGCTGCCGGAAGCGGTTCGTATATGCAACCAAGCAATGGCGGGCAGATTCTCGTTCCGAATTTGACATACGTGAAGGGTTTAAGCTTGTATGTGGCTGGCGGGATGACCTTCAGTCTGCCGGCGCTGGCCACCTATGCGATCGATGGCCTTGCAAGTTGTACACTTCAGGCGACGGGGGCGGGCAGTCTTTTGGATTTGCCGGCGTTAAAGACCATCAACGGGCCATATTACGCTCTTTCATGGCTCAGCTTACAAGCGTCCCAGGGAGGCAGGCTTAATTTGAGCGGTGTCAACGCGATGTATTGCTACTACTACTACGATAATATGTACGGTGCTGATGGGATTGTGATCAATGCGGATGGCACGAACAGCGTGATTGACTTGACTGGACTGCGATCGTTTATGGGTTATTCACGCGATACTTGGGCTGCCGCAGCCGGCTCGTATATGCAACCAAGCAATGGCGGACAGATTCTCGTTCCGAATTTGGGAAACGTGAAGGGTTTGAGCTTGTATGTGGCCGGCGGGATGACCTTCAGTCTGCCGGCGTTGACGAATTGCAGCAGTTCCGGATCATCCATAACTCTGCAATCCAGTGGAATTGGAAGTGTTCTGGTTTTGACAAATCTCCTGTTGTTTTCCGGTCCTGGCAGCTTAATCCAGGTCGATGGCGGCATAATTTTGACCAATCCCAATACAATTTATCAAAATGTAACCATACAACTATCCCCTGCAATTCTTGTGCAACCCCAAAACATCATCACGCAAATCAACTCCGCTGTAACCTTTTCGGTGGGAATCAGTGGCGGTCAGCCGCTCTTTTATCAGTGGTTCTTCAACTGCATACCCATCGCCAATGCCACCAATGTGTCCTATGGCATTAGCAGTGTCACAGCCGGCGATGCCGGCAATTACTCGGTTGCTGTCACCAACGTCTATGGCAGTGTGACCAGTTCGCCTGCGACCTTGACGGTCATCTGGCCGCCCACAATCACAATGCAACCCATGAACCAGACGACGGGCGCGGGAGGCATCGTTACCTTCACAATCCAAGTTTCCGCGTATCCGGCGCCGACGTATCAATGGCGGCTCAATGGCACCAACATTTCCGGTGCGACCGGCTCCAGTTATACCATCCCATCAGCATCGTATGCAGATGCCGGTTACTATGATGTCGTTGTGGCGAATACGGCAGGTACGAACGTCAGTTCCCCGGCCAGTCTGGCAATTGTTGACATCAAGATGTATGCCGGTATCAACGTTTATGGCCCTTTGGGCGCAAGTTACAGTTTGCAGGCGGTAAGCGCGCTCGTTGGCACCAATTGGAATGTGCTGACCAATGTCGCGCTGCCGTCCCAACCCTATATTTACATTGATTACAGTTCACCCACGAACGGACAGCAATTCTACCGCGCCGTGCCGCAGTAGGAGGGAAAGGCAGGACGGACAGCCTGCGCGCGACCTGCTCGCGATTCATCGGAGTTCATTGGGGTCCTTCTGCCCGCCGCTTGTCCGAATGTAAAACACGGCGCGCACGGAGTGACGCGCCCTACCTTTCGCGTAGTTCGTGTGTTTCGTGGTTCAAAACGTTACTTCAATCCTCCGCGAACAGGTATTCCAAATCCGTTGTGGTGAGGCTGCGGGCGAAACCTTCCTCGCCCAGCACGTCGGCAATCGTTTGCGCCTTGCTCTGCTGCAGTTCCCAGATTTTTTCCTCGACGGTGCCGGGCGCGATGAGCCGGTAGGCGTTCACCGTTTGTGTCTGGCCGATGCGATGTGAGCGATCAATGGCCTGCGCCTCCACCGCCGGGTTCCACCACGGGTCGTAAAGCACCACGTAGCTGGCGTTGGTCAGGTTCAAACCCGTGCCCGCCGCGCGCAAGCTCAACAAAAACACGCCGGGCGTTGTGTCGCTTTGGAACGCGCTGACGACCTGCTGCCGGTCTTTTGTCTGGCCGGTAAGCATGTGTGTCGTGATTTGCCGGTCGCGGCATTCCTTTTCGAGCAGGTTCAACATCTGCACGAACTGGCTGAAGACCAGAACTTTCTGGCCTTCGGCAATCAGCGGGTCGAGCAATTCGAAGAGCGTTTCGGTCTTGCCGGACGCCGTGTCGCTGCCCACGAGGCGCGGATGGCAGCAGACCTGGCGCAACCGCGTGAGCGCGGCCAGCACGTGCATCTTGCTCTTGTTGAGGCCCTGCTCCGCCACCGCCTGCAGGATCTGGTCGCGGCTGCGGCGGAGTTCGGCCAGGTATAGTTTCCGTTGCTCGTCGCCGAGCGGACAATCGCGCCTTTGTTCGATGCGGTCGGGCAAATCCTTCGCCACGTGCTTCTTCAAGCGGCGCAGCAGCAACGGGCGCAGCCGCGCCGAAAGCCGTTTGCGCGCGATGCGCTGGGCGGACTCGGTTTTCTCGCCGCGCGCCGGCGGTTCCACCGGCATGATTTCGTCGGCCACCTGGCCACGCGGCTCGTAAGTTTCGACAAATTGTTCCTGATTACCGAGGTAATTAGGCTGGATGAAATCCACAATGCTCCACAAATCCAGCAGCCGGTTTTCGAGCGGCGTGCCCGTGAGCGCGAGGCGATGCTCGGACTTGAGCTGCTTGACCGATTGCGTGACCTGCGCGCCGGGATTCTTGATAAACTGCGCCTCGTCCAGAATTGCCGCGCGGAACGCAAACTTTTGCAACTCCTCCAGATCGCGCCGCAGCAGCGCGTAATTGGTCACAATCAAATCGTGCTGCGGAATCTGTTTCCGCAAATTATGCCGCGCCGCGCCGCTTTCGAGCACGAGCACCTTCAAATGGGGCGTGAACCGTTCCGCTTCGCGCCGCCAGTTGTGCAGGACGGACGCCGGGCAGATGACCAGCGACGGCTTGGGATTTTTCGTGTGGCGTTCCTTCAGCCACGCGAGCCAGGCGAGCGCCTGCAGGGTTTTGCCCAGCCCCATGTCGTCGGCCAGAATGCCGCCCAGTTTGATTTGCGCGAGGTGGCAGAGAAAATCGAAACCGTCCTTTTGATAGGGACGCATCTCGGCGCGCAAACCCCGGGGCAATTCCACCGATGGAACGCCTTTGAAATCGCGGACGCGCTCGCGCAACTGCTTTGCCTCCGGCGAATCGGCGAACCGCGTCAGCTCGCCCTCGTCCAGATGCGCGACATGTTCCATGCCGACCTTTTGCGGCACGGCCATGAGGCCGTCCACGCCCATTTCGGCCATTGCCTCGTGCGCGCCTTGAACGGCGGCGGTGTCCAGCTCCACCCAGCCGGAATTCGGCAATTTGACGAAGCGGCTGGTTGCGCTGGCGAGCCGTTCGAGATCGGCCTTGGAAAGTTTAAGCCCTTCGGCCTCCCATTCGGCGGAAACGGCCAGCCAGTCAATGCCGCTGCCTTTGACGATGAGCCGCGGCTTGAGCTGGCGCGGCTGCAAAAACAGGCGGTGAAACGCCGGGTTGCCGAGAAATTCCGCCTCGTGGGGACGTTCGGCCCACGCGCCGGCCAGCGCGCCGAGAAAATTTTCGTTCGCGTCGCCGATCCACAATCCCAGTTCCTGCATGAACCAATCCAATTTTTGCAGCCATTGCGTCGCCGGTTCGAGGCGCGGGTCGTCGAGAATTTCCGGTTTGTCGCCCGTCTTCTCCCGCTTTGCGGGATTCGGCTGCGGCAAGCCCGGAGACATTTCATTATCATCGTGCTTGCCAGGCTGTGGCCCGGAGGGCGAAGGCCGGTTGGGGACCCACTCGCGGCCGTTCCAAAACCAGACGCTTTGGTCGCGCTGGCTTTTGGCGAGCAGCCGCAGCCGCACCGTATCGTCGAGCAGTTCAAAAACGAACTGCGGCCTGGCCGGATGCGCCACACAAAGCCGCTCCCAGTCCACGCCGTGGGCCGATTGCGTTTTGCGCAGGTGCAACAGCAGGCGATGACTGAGCTTGCGCACGGGCACCGACGGCATCCGGGCCAGATATTTCAGGACTTGCGGCGGCGGCGCGTTGCGCACCAGGTAAAAGGTGTGGTCGAGGAGCACGAGCGGCGACTGGCGGTTGAAAAATTTCGCATCGGCGATGGAATGATTTTCACCGCCGGGCAGTTCGATGCGGTGCGTGAACGAAAGTTCCCGGTCACGGTTGTCGAGCTGCGGCGTGAGCGCGGCGATCTGGCCGTGGAATTGGAGCGGCTGGCCGTCGCATTCGAGGCGCGGCGTATGGCCCCAGCGCGTGAGCCATTGCAGCAATTCGGCATCCGACAGGACCAGCGTGTCCGCGCCGTTATCGTGGTGGCGATAGGTGTCAGCAATCCACTGGATGAACGCCCAGTCGGCGGGCGGGAAAAGTTCCTGCTCGTGGGTGGCGCGTACGACGAGATCAATCAAGTCGCGCAGCGGCCGCGCCTTTTCGCCGGTGCGCGGACGCAGCAACAGAAATTGTACCGCCAGGCTATAGCGCGACGGTTCCTCCTCATCCGGTTGCGGACGGCAGACGACGCGGAGCGTGGCGCGGGGCGTTTCGAGCAGGGGCAGGGCAGGTGGTGACAGCCAGTTTTCGAGTTCCTTGATGAGGTTTTGTTCCTGCTCGGCCTGCTCGGCCCTGGCAAAACGGTCGGGGCTGGCATACGGCAGCAGTTCCAGCGGCACGGAACGTTTGGCGCGGAGGAAGAGGAACGCCAGCTCCTCCAGGCGCGCCTTGCCCAGCACGTTTAACAAACGCGGCCACCAGTTCGTGTCGGGGAAATCGCGGCGCGAGAGCGACAGTTTTTCAAAATAATCCTCCAGCAACAGCCACGCGCGCTGCGAATCCGGGCAGATCGCAAAGCTTTTCAAAATGTCCTCGCGCCCGCCGACGGTTTCCTTCGAGTCGGAGAGTTCACGGCGCAGGTCGGCGAACGCGCCGTAGGTTTGCGACAGCACCTTGTGGTGCGCGTCGTATTTCGTCGTGGCCGCCCGCGAGCCGTTCCCGTTTCTGATCGCAACTTTAGGCATTAAAACAACTATGGCCTATCATCTCGTCAGAAGCGCCGGCTTTGGTCAATCAGAAATCGAAAAAAATTATGCACAGCCTGCAACCAGTGATTGACGCAAACGCCATTTTTGGTATTATTCGCGCCTTTTATGAACAAAAATCCGCATGTGGCCGTGGTCGGCGCGACGGGCGCTGTTGGCATGGAAATGATCAAGACGCTGGAAAAAAGAAATTTTCCGGTGGGCAAACTGACCCTGCTCGCGTCGGCACGCTCGGTCGGCAAGAAACTCAAATTTCGCGGGCAGGACATCACCGTCAAGGAACTGGCAAAGGATTCGTTCAACGGCATTGACATCGCGTTGTTCAGCGCCGGCGGCAGCATCTCGAAGGCATTCGCGCCCATCGCGGCCAGGGTCAGCTGTGTGGTGGTGGACAACTCCAGCGCCTTCCGCATGGATGACGCGGTGCCGCTGGTGGTGCCCGAAATCAATGCCGCCGACGTGAAATGGCACAAGGGCATCATCGCCAATCCGAATTGCACTACTATTGTCGCGCTCATGGCGCTGTATCCGCTGCACGCCGCATTCGGCTGCAAACGCATCTTCGCTTCCAGTTACCAGGCCGTCAGCGGCGCGGGCGCAAAAGCGATGGAGGAATTGAAGCGGCAGGTGGGTGAAATCGTTGCCGGCAAACCGACGACCAGGGAAGTGTTTCCGCACCAGATCGCCTTCAATGTATTGCCGCACGTGGATGTTTTCTTGCCGAACGGCTATACCAAGGAAGAAATGAAGATGGAAAACGAAGGCCGGAAAATCATGCATCACCCGACGTTTCGCGCGAGCGTGACCTGCGTGCGGGTGCCGGTCTATCGGGCGCATTCCGTGGCCGTGAGCGCCGAGTTCGAAAAACCGGTCAGCGTCGAAGCCGCGCTGGCAGTGCTCAGGAAAGCGCCCGGGCTGGACGTGATTGACAACCCGGCGAAGTGCGAATACCCGCTGCCGCTCTACGTCACCGAGAAATACAACTGCGCCGTGGGCCGCATTCGCAAGGACTGCGCGTTCGACAACGGACTGTGTTTTTGGGTGAGCGGCGATCAGTTGCTCAAAGGCGCGGCGCTCAACGCGGTGCAGATTGCGGAAGAGTTGCTGAAATAACAAAGTAGGACAGGCGTCCCGCCTGTTTACATCACCAACGAGTCGCAGGGACAGGCTGGAAGCCTGCCCACGATTTCACAGCGTCTTGAGACGGTAGAAGCCGCGGCTGTTGGTTGGCGACAAAATAACTTCATCCTGTAGGTTCGTGAGATTGAGCACGGGCGGGTTCGTCATGTCTGCCCAACCGGACAAATCAGCGCTTTGCTGCAACACGAAATTCGTCGAAGGCACAATCCAGAAAAGCCCGACGTTGCCGGTCGGAGCGGTTATGTTCAATCGCGGCGAGGGAGTGGATTGCGAAATGTATATGCGGGAATTGCCTACCAAAAAACCAGCAGCCGCCACCAGTTTGGCTCCGTCCGCCGAGGACGCGACACTCGTCCAAACGTTATTGGGCACATTGTTTGACATCCATGTGGCTCCGGAATTTGTTGAGGTATAAATCGGGATGCCTTGGCCCACGGCTACTAATTTGCTTCCGTCCGCCGAGGACGCGACACTGACCCAAGGCGATGGGGGAACATTGTTCGAAATCCAGGTGATTCCCGAATCGGTCGAGGTGTAAAAGAAACCAAAGGGGCCTGTAGCTGCAATTAATTTGGAGCCATTGGCCGAACACGCAATGGAAGCCCACTCGTTTGTTGGAGCACTCGTTTGTAGCCACGTGGCACCAGCATTGGTCGAAACGTACAGGTAGCCCGGTGCGGGATAGCCTTGAGAATTGAGGCCTATGGTTCCCGCCGCCAGTGTGGTTCCATTCGCTGAAGATGCAATGCAAGACCAGGTTTCATTGGGCGCGCCGCTTTGCTGCCAGGTAACTCCCGAATTGGTCGAGGTGAAAATGGGACCGTTGGTCGCCGGACCCGGGCCCGGTTTCGTAGTTAGTGTGGCGCCGACCACCGCCACCAATTTGTTCCCATCCGCCGAGGAGGCAACAGCAGTTAAATTGCTGTTCGGAACGCTGTTCGACACCCAATCAACACCTGCATTCGTCGAGGTGTAAATCGTCGTCCCTCCTGGGCCCGGGCCCACTGCCAGTGCCACCAGCTTCATTCCATCTGCCGACGAAGCGATAGAGTTCCAGAAATAGGCGTCGGCCACACGATTGGATGTCCAAGTAACTCCCGAATCGGTCGAGGTGAAAACGGGACCGGTAGCGATACCGGCTGCCAATCTGGTTCCATCGGCCGACGAAGCGACCGACTGCCAATAATTATCGGGTGCACTGGTCTGCGTCCAGGTTTGGGCAAGCGCAGGGTCAACGACAAGTAACAGCCCGCAAATTGCGGCAACGGTTGGTGGCAGGATATTCATTGGCCGTGTCCTGTTATCAAAGCAATTTACATACCCCTGACAAAACTTTTTACTATTTGCCTGCCTGCCTCTTATACGGCGCTCAACGCCATGCAAATCGCGGAAGAGCTGATGAAGTAAATTCAACCGCCGAGACGCCAAAAGCGCCAAGCAGATTTGCTTTTGAAAACCTTGGTATCCTTCCCGCCTTGGCGGTTTACTGGATGGCTTCGGTTTAATGCGTTTTGAGCCGGTAAAAGCCTCTGTTGTTGGTTGGCGGCAAGACTACTTCATACTGCAAGTTGGTAAGGTTGGGCACGAGCGCGTTCGTCACGGCCATCCACTTCGTCGTGGTCAAATCCGAATTCTGCTGCAACACGAAATTCCTTGAGGGTACAATCCAGGAAAGCTTGAGATCGGGATTGGCCGGCGAGATTCTCAATTGCGGTGAGGGAGTAGGCCACGAGGTGTAAATATAACCCGGATTGAATGACTGGTCCACTATCGCCGCCGCAATCAGTGTTCCGCCATCTGCCGATGAGGCGACGGAAAACCAGCCGTAAGCTGGCACGCTGTTTGATACCCAGGTGATGCCTGAATTTGTTGAGGTATAAATCAAACCCACTGGCTCTATGGCTACGGCCAAGAGTCTGGTTCCATCAGCCGATGAGGCGACAGATTCCCATTGTGCGGGCGGTACGCTATTGGATGTCCAAGTCATTCCAAAATCAGTTGAAGTAAAAATACCTCCATTAGGTTGGTTCGAACCGAATGAAGCTCCGCTCGCCGCCACCAATTTGCTTCCGTCGGCTGATGAAGCAACGGCTGCCCAAAACTGATTTGCCGGCGCACCAGTCAACGTCCAGGTAAGACCCGAATTTGTTGAAGTATAAATAAATCCAACATTCTGAGAGTATATTGTTCCAGCAGCAACCAATTTGGTTCCATCCGCAGACGCAGCGACGGACACCCAATGGATGGCGGGCGCTGTGGTCGGTGTCACAGTAACACCCCAATTCGTTGAGGTATAAATTTGCCCTGGGGAAGTAGATTTCCCATCAACGACCACCAATTTATTACCGTCCGCCGACAAGGCTGCGAATGCCAGGAAAGATGCGCCTGGCACATTATTTGAAAGCCATGTGGTACCAGAATTGGTCGAAACCCAGATTCCATTGTAATTTATTGCCACATATTTGGTTCCATCTGCGGACGAGGCGATGCAATACCAACTGCCATATCCAGAACCCGTTTGAGGCTCGGCTTTTGTTGTCCAAGTGAAGCCTGAATTGGTTGAAATGCAGTAAATAAATTGCTGGCATCCAACGATCAACTTACTTCCATCCGCCGATGAGGCGACTGCTTCCCAATATTCGCTTGGCAAGTTGGCCGGCATCCAGGTTTGGGCTGGTGCAGAGACAACCACCAGGAACAATCCGCACGATATGGTTCCGATTGGCAGCGGGATTTTCACAGGCTTACCAAAAGCAAGTCACATGCCTTGGACAAAGCTGTCAATTGTTTGATTGACAGCTATTTATGTGGCCCTCAACGCGGTGCAGATTGCGGAAGAGTTGATGAAATAAATTCCATCGCTAATAGATTGGTAGGGCTGCGGTGCTCCGCAGCCCATTTTATTTCGCGGCTGCGCAGCAGTGCAGCCCTGCCCTTTCACGGCATTTTGAGCCGGACGCACTTCATTTGCGCTTCCGTCACAGTTAATTCCCTGGAAATGGCGGCCAGTGGCATGATGCAAATCCGCCCGGCGCTGTTTGAATTCAAACGGGCAGCGGCATGCGCATGTCGGCGAAGACAATGATGCCCGCGCCGGTTTGGAGCAGGGTTTGCACTTGCGCTTCGACCTGCTGGCCGATGTGCGCCTGGGCGTTGTTGACGACGACCATCGTGCCGTCGGGCAGATAGCCGACGCCTTGTCCCTTGTCCTTGCCTTCGCGCACGATTTTCAGTTGCAAAGTTTCGCCGGGGAGCAAAATGACTTTGAGACATTTGGCGACTTCGTGGAGGTTCACGTAATTGACCTTTTGCAACTGGGCGACCTTGGCAAGGTTGTAATCGTTGGTGAAGAGCCGGGCGTTGAGGTTGCGCGCGAGGCGGACGAGTTTGGCGTCCACCTCCTTTTCCTCGGGGAAATCGCCGTCGTGAATGCGGACTTCGATGTGGGTGTTGCGTTGGATGCGATTGAGCATTTCGAGTCCGCGCCGGCCACGGGCGCGTTTGATGGCGTCGGTGGAATCGGCGACTTGCTGAAGTTCCTTGAGCACAAAACGCGGCACCACGACCAGGCCTTCAAGGAAATGGGCTTCAATCAGATCGGCGATGCGCCCGTCAATGATGACGCTGGTGTCGAGCAAGAGCAGGTTGTCGGGCTTGTTTTGCGGTGAAAAGCGGACGAAGGGGATGATGAGCGAAAAATCCTCCTTGTTGCTCCGCATGGCGAGGATGATGCCGATGTAACCGAAGCCGAGGAACAGGCAGAGCCGGATGAGCCAGCGGGTTTTTTCTTCGGTATAATTTTCAAACAAACCGGAACGATCAATGAGGATGGCGACGAAAATGCCGAGCAGGAGGCCAAAGGTCGTGGCGGAAAATGCGCGGAGCGAAAAGCCCTTGAGCATCTCGTCAACCGCAATCAGCAGTCCGCCGAAGCCGAAGCCGATGAGCATGCCGATCAACGCGCCGTGTTGCTCGCCGACGTATTCCGGCCGGACCTGGCTGACGGCGTAGCCGCCCGCCGTGCACAGCGCCAGAAACAGAAGTCGGATGGCCCAAAGTGGTGTCATGGTTTAATGGGAAGTGCGCTCCGCCGCCGGCGCATTCGTGGGCAACGGCTCGTGGTGCCAGAGAAATCTCCACAGACCGAGCCGGTTCAAATTGCTCGAGGCGACGGCGAGGTTGTTGGCGATGGTTTGCACGTTGGTGGCCAATTGTTCGTTTTGCAGTACCGTCCCGGCAAGCCCTTTGCCAGATTGCAAATCGTCCGCCAATTTTTTCAGGACTTCGGTCGAAGCTTCAATGTTTTTTATGGCGGCGGAGATATCCTGGCCATTGTTCGTCACCACGCCTTCGGCGGCATTGGCCAGGCGTATCAATTCCTGCGAGAAAAAAACGGCGTTGCTCAAGGCGAGGCCGAGTTGCGAACCGTTCGTGGCGATGAGCGCGTTGACGTCGCCCACCGCGCCCAACGCCTGGTCGGAGAACGAGCGCATGTTATTTATCACCACCGTGAAATTGGTGAGCGTTTGCTCGTTCAACACCACGCGGCGCAAGTCCGTGATCGAGGCGTCCAACTTTTTTGCGGTGTCATCAATGCGCTGGATGAAGCCGGACGCCGAGCGTGCGACTTCCAGCAGGTTGAACGGTTCCTGGCAGTCCACCACGTCGCCATTGACCAGCAACCGTTCGCTGTTCGCAGTCGGGATAATGGCCACGTATTGATCGCCGAGAAAGCCGGATTGCTCGATGACGAAGCGCGCGTCCTTATGAATTTTGCAGTTTTTGTAGATTTTCAGGAGGATCGTCACACTTTTGCCGTCTTCGGCGAGCTGGATGTCGGAGACGCCGCCGACCTGCACGCCGGAGAGGAGCACGCTGGCGCGCTGCTTGAGGCCGCCGACGTTTGCGGCGTGCAGGCGCAGTTCGTAGGTGCCGCGAAAGATGCTGGTGCCCTTGCTGAACTGGATCAGCAACACGGCCAGCAGCACCAGTCCGACGAACACGAACAGGCCGACTTTGGTTTCCAAACGTGACTTATCCATGACTCAAAACGGAGTTTCCTTCGGATCGGCAACGCCGTCAATGAATTGCCGCACCACCGGGTCCTGCGACGCGAAAAATTCCTCCGGCGCGCCGCTCGCGTAAATCTTTTTGTCGTGCATCATCAACACGCGCTGGCCGACGCGCCGCGCCGTCCGCATGTCGTGCGTAACCACGACCGTCGTCACCTTCAGCCGGTCGCGCACGCGCAACATCAACTGGTCAATGCTGTCGGCCACAATCGGGTCCAGCCCGGTCGTCGGCTCGTCATAAAGCACGATTTGCGGTTCATACACAATCGCACGCGCCAGGCCGACGCGCTTGCGCATGCCGCCGGACAATTCCGACGGATTCTTGGTTTCCGTGCCCGGCAAATCCACCATTTCCAGCGTCTCAACCACGCGCCGGGCGATTTCCACCTCGGTCAGATGTTCATGCCGGCGCAACCCGAACGCCACATTTTCCGCCACCGTCATCGAATCGAACAGCGCCGAGCCTTGGAACACCATGCCGAATTTCCGGCGCACGCGCAGCAACTGGCGTTCATTCATCGGCACGATGTTTTCGCTGTCAATCAGCACCTCGCCCGCGTCCGGCTGCAACAGACCGATGAGGAGCTTGAGCAAAACACTTTTGCCGCATCCACTGCGCCCGATGATGGCGACCGATTCGCCATTTTCAATCCGAAAGCTGACGCCATCCAGCACCAGTTGCGGGCCGAAACCTTTCCGCAAATTCCGCGCCTCAATCATAACAAGCTCGCGATTTTGCCCAGCACCAGCGTCAGGAAAAAGTTCGTGATGAGAATGGTGATGGACGAATACACCACCGCTTCCGTCGTCGCGCGCCCGACGCCTTCCGCGCCCAGCCGGCACGTCAGGCCCTTGTAACAACTGATGAGCGCGATGATGCCGCCGTAAATGAACGCCTTGATCAGCCCGATCACCACGTCAATGTCGTGCGTGTATCTCAGCATGTTGACCCATGAATACGTTGCGTCAATGCCGAGCAGGTAAACGCCGACGAGGTAGCTCGCGCCAATGCCGACGCAGATGGATTCCATGGTCAGCAGCGGCAGGGCGATGTGCGCCGCGACGAGCCGCGGCACGACGAGATAATCCACAGGATGCGTGGCCAGCGTGCGCAGCGCGTCGATTTGTTCCGTCACGCGCATCGTGCCGAGTTCGGCGGCGATGGCCGCGCCGACGCGCCCGGCGACCATCAACGCCGTGAGCACCGGCCCGAGTTCGTCGCACAAGGAAACGCCGACGACCGCGAGTGTGGCGGTGTCCATTTTGACCTTGTGAAACTGGTAATAGGTTTGGGCGCCAAGCACCATGCCGGTGAACGCGCCGGTGATGAGCACCACGGCCTGCGATTTCACGCCGATGAAAAAAATCTGGTAGAGCAAATCGCGCCACGCAATCTTGAACGTGATCAAGGACAGGAACGCTTCCTTGCCCAGCAAGGCGACCCGTCCCAGCCCGGCGAGCCATTCGGCGATCCACTTGTTGGCGGCACCATTCATCGCGCCCGGCAAAATAGCAAACCGGCGCGCCCTTTGGCCAGTGTTTGATTTCATAAGCGTAAATCCTCCGGCTTTGAGGTTGTAACGCCGTTTGGTTCACGTGGCGCAAAATATAACAAGTTTGACTAGACCGCCCAGCCGCCGTAGATTCGTGACCGAATGCTGGCGGCTGAATCAAAGGTGGCGACCAAAGCGATATCTGGCTCGCCGAATGCCAATCTGAATTGTTCCTGGAAGCGCCTCGTGGAACCGGTGGAGCCTTTTTTGCACGCAGTGACGGAACAACTCCTCCGGCAAGTGCATGAGTTCGATCCGCAAATCGTGCCTTACGCCAAATACGCGCTGAAGGGGGGCGGCAAGCATTTGCGTCCCATGCTGGTGGCGCTGGCCGCCGGGTCGCTCGGCAAAGTGACCGACGCGCACGTGACGGCGGCGGTCATCGTCGAAATGGTGCATCTGGCCACGCTCGTCCACGACGACGTGATAGACGAAGCCGAAATCCGGCGCGGCCGGCCCACGCTCGCGGCGAATTGGGGCAACGAAATCGCGGTGTTGTTCGGCGATTGCCTCTTCGCGCAGGCGCTGAAGCTGGCGGCGGGTTTTCCCACGCCGGATGTCTGCCGCGCGGTGGCGGCGGCCACCGACACCGTTTGCGCCGGTGAAATCCTGCAAACACAGCATCGTGGCAAGTTCGCAGCTTCGCGGCGCGATTATTTTCGCGTCATCGAAATGAAGACCGCCGAGCTGTTCACGTTGTCGTGCGATTTGGCGGCATTTTTGAGCCGTGCCCCGGCGGAGCAGCGCGCGGCGTTGCGGCAATTCGGCGCGGCGTTTGGCGCGGCGTATCAGGTTTATGACGATTGCGTGGATTTGTTCAGTTCGGAGGCCGAGGCCGGCAAATCGCTCGGCACGGATTTGGCGAACGGCAAATTGACCTGGCCGGTGCTGCTGGCGTGGGAGCGCGCGGGCGCCGCCGACCGCGTGGAACTGGAGGAACTGGTGCAGAACTGGCAGCCGGCGACCTTGGCACGCGTCAACGAATTACTGGCCAAATACGAAACCCTGGGCCCGACGCTGGAGGTCATCCAGCGCTATTTGGAGCAGGGGCGGCAGGCGTTGCGCGTCCTGCCGGAATCGAGCGGACGCGCGGGTTTGCTGGACCTGGCGGATTATTTAGCGCAACAAACGGGCGTTTTGGTGGTTTAATTGGGAAATTATGATTATGGCCGAACCAGCCGCACGACGGGACTTGGAATCGCGCGCGCCAGCGGATGAAGAGGCGCTGGTGCGGCGCGTGCGGCGCGGCGATTTGGAGGCTTACGATGAATTGGTGCGGCGTTATCAGGAACGCATCTACGCGACGATTTATCACATGACGTCCAATCACGAGGACGCCAACGATCTGGCCCAGGAATCGTTCATCAAGGCGTTTCAGGCGCTCAAAACCTTCAAGGGCGGGTCCAGTTTTTATACATGGCTTTACCGGATTGCGGTCAACAAAACGATCAATTTCCTGAAACAGCGGAAAAACCGCATTCACATGAGCCTGAACGACCTGGACTTCAACGCCGAGCACGACCCGGATTTGGTGGCGTTCGTTTCCGACAAAACCCCGCGCCGGGAGGCCGGTTTGGCGGAATTGCAGGAAAAGTTGAACGCGGCCATGCTGAAATTGTCTGAACCTCATAGATTGGTCGTTGTCTTGCACGACGTGCAGGGGTTGTCACACGACGAAATCGCGAAAATTATGGATTGCAATATCGGAACGGTGCGGTCGCGGCTGTTTTACGCGAGACAGCAATTGCAGGGGTATCTGTCCGATTACCTGAAGCCAACATGAACCAGAGCGAAAACAACTTCGAGTCGTTGCGCCGGTTGCTGGCGCTCAAGCGGCATGAAATCCCCCCGCCGGGCTATTTCGATGATTTCCCCAGCCAGGTGTTGTCCCGCATCCGCGCGGGTGAAGCCGACGTGCCCGGGGCAATAGCGGACCGACTCTTCGCCGAGGCGCCGTGGCTGCTGAATTTCTTCCGGGTGTTTGAAGCCAAACCAGCGTTTGTTGGTGCGTTTGCCTGCACACTGTGTTTGCTGTTGTTGTTCGGGATTGTTTATGCCGGACGCCCCGAGGCCACGCCGAAAACAGCGTTGTTGGCGGCCATGACACAGTCGGCCGTTCCTCTCGCTGACGCAACCGCGCCGGTCCTTACGCCGTCGCCGGGGCAGACGGGTTTGATGATCAGCACCAATCCGGTCCTCAGCCTCGAACCGGTCGCTTTGCCTTTCGGCCAGCAAAATCCGCTGGCACAGCCGGTCAGCGTCAGCTTTCCAATTCCGAGCAATTGATTTGCAGCGGGCCTCCATTCGCTGCGTGCTTGAAACCTCGCCGCGCTTCGCCTTAAATCAAGGCGGGTGCCAACCAAAGTCATCGCGGTCGCCAACCAGAAAGGCGGCGTAGGCAAAACGACTACTGCCGTGAACCTTGCCGCGTGCCTTGCCGCCGCCGGCAAGCGCGTGTTGCTCTTCGACCTCGACCCGCAGGCCAACGCCACGAGCGGTTTGGGTCTGGAAAAAACCGAAGGCGCCAGCGCTTATCGCGTGTTGCTGGGCGAAGGCAGCCTGCTCGACAAAATCAAGAGTACGGCGTTCGAGCGGCTTGAGGTTGTCCCCAGCGAGGTGGATTTGTGCGGGGTGGACGTGGAACTGGCGCGGGCGGACAATTATTTGCTGCGCGTGGCCGCGGCATTGAAACCAGTGCTGGAATCACAGCGCTTTGACGTAATCTTCATTGATTGCCCGCCGTCGCTGGGAATTTTGACGCTGAACGCCTTCGCCGCGAGCGACGGCCTGCTCGTCCCGTTGCAATGCGAGTATTATGCGCTTGAAGGCATTTCGCTGATGAACCGGGTGCTGGCGCAGTTGCGCGACGCGGGCGTCAATCCGCGCCTCGACATCTTCGGCGTGGTGATGACGATGTTTGATGGCCGCACGAAACTGGCCAACGAAGTTGTGGGCGAAGTGCGAAGTCTGCTGGGTGCGCGGGTTTTTGAAACGGTGATTCCGCGCAGCACGCGGCTGGCGGAAGCGCCGAGTTTCGGCAAACCCATCATTCATTATGACCAATACGGCACCGGGGCGGCGGCGTATGAAGTGCTCGCACAGGAAGTCCTCGCCCGGCTTGAGGCGGCATAGCGAATTTACACGTTTGGCGATATTTGGTTGTCTTCCTGAAGAACAATTGCGACGGGCAAATCGTTAATAGGGGCGGCTTGATGAAAAACCGATCTTCTATCGCATCGGTGTTCGTCATCCGCCGCCGCCGGTAGGTTGTTTCGGTTTAGGTTGAACGATGGCCGTTGCGTGGGTGCAACGGCCTTTTTGTTTGAGCGACGGCCGCTTCAGTCCGCTTTAATCCATAGGAAATCCTCCGGCTGTGCCGGAGGACTCCCGAAGTTTGACAGCTCCGGGAGTCGTTTGTGAGTCTGGCTTTCGTGAACCGCTTAAAGTTTACGAAAGGAGCAGGCCCTGCCAACGCATGAAAGTCTGAAGCACACGACGTGGGAATGCAAATATCATGTGGTGTTCATACCGAAATGCCGGCGGAAGGTGTTGTATCAGGGAATCCGGCAGGAGTTGGGGGTGGTGTTCCGCAGTTTGGCGGAGCAGTGGGAGTGCCAGGTGGAAGAGGGGCATCTGATGCCCGATCACGTGCCCATGCTGTTGCGTGTGCCGCCGAAGTATTCGGTGTCCAACGTGATGGGGTTCATCAAAGGGAAGAGCGCGATACATATTGCGCGGGTGTATGCGGGACGGCGAAGGAATTTTGTCGGCCAGCATTTTTGGGCGCGGGGATATTGGGTGTCAACGGTCGGCAAGAACGAGGCTGCCGTGCGTCAGTATATCCAAGACCAGGAAAAAGAAGACAAACGCCTCGAACAACTGGAACTGGTGGCGCTTTGAGCGCCTCCCGTTTTTAACCGCTTTGAGCGGTTCACGCTATCTCAAGCCTCCGGCTTTGCCGGAGGTTGCTGACTTTTGTATCTGGAGGCTTTCTCAAAACAAGAGGGCAGACGACTTGTCCGCGAAAAATTTTGGTCCTTCGATGTTTGTAATGGGCAATAAAACGCTGGCAGTATCAGGTAGGTTACGTGGCCAAACACGGGCGTAACTTGTGGGCCTGTTGCGCAAATAGAGTTTGGTGGAGAGAGCGCGCCGGCGCCGGCGCCGCCGGCCAACTGTTCCCGGCGACTGTCCGGGCGCAGCCTCAAAGTGTGCCACACCGGTGGTCGCGGTGAACAGGTTTTGTTGGCCATTGTGGAAGGGATGTGGTATGCCATTGGCTGAAATGGCGAACGATTCACAACGCACGGCGGGTCTCGAACAAGCGAAGCAAAGCAAGTTCGGACGGTTTTATCTTCAGGAACTGTTGAACGATGGTGGCATGGCGGAGATCTGGCTGGTTACCGACGGGCGCGGGAAACCTTTTGCGTTACGGCGGCTGCGCGACAAGTTGCGGTTCAATCTGTTGGCGCGCCGGCGTTTTCTCCATGGCTGCAAAGTGTTGTCGCGCTTGAATCAAAGCGAATACGTCGTCGGCTACGTCGAACACGGCAAGCTGGGTGGAACGCTTTATTTGCTGATGGATTACGTGGAGGCGGAGAATTTGAGGCTGCTGTTCGCGCGGCGCGATCTGGTGCTGACCGAAAACGTGGCGCAAATTCTCATTGACATGGCTATGGGCCTCGCGGACGTGCATGAAAGCGGTTACATGCATCTCGATTTCAAACCGGAAAACGTCCTGGTGTCGCGCAACGGCAGCGTGCAGTTGATTGATTTTGACCTCGCCTTGCCGATCCTTGAAAAGCCGAAGAGAATGTCGAAGAACCCGGGAACGCCCGCCTACATGGCGCCGGAACAATTGCAGCGCCAGCCCGTTGACCCGCGCGCGGACATTTTTGCCTATGGCGTCACGGCCTACGAACTGTTGACGAACCAGAAACCTTTTGCCGGCGAAACGCCCGGCGAAATTCTGGCGCGCCAGCTTGATTCTTCCGGCCCGGTTTCACCGCGCGAGCATAATCCTGAAATCCCCGTCGCGCTGGAAAAGGTCATTTTAAAGTGCATCGCGCGCGAACCCGACCGGCGCTATCCGTTCGTGAGCGTCCTCGTCCGTGATTTGCAGAACACGCTTTACCTGTGATGGGTAAGGTGCCGGAGGCACCTAAGAGAATAGCCCACGGTGAAACCGTGGGGAAAATGTTGGATGCAGATAAGCCCCGGCAGGGGCGTTAGTATTGTTTTTTTTTGCGAGCTGTCGCCCCTGCCGGGGCTTTTGGTTTTATGTTTTCCCTTTCCCACGGCTGATCGCCGTGGGCTATTATCTTTTGCCGCTCCGCGGCAGTCATTCGGCTTGAACCAGATTGTCCAAACAGCCAATCGAACTGTTTTGCGCCACCCTGGTTGGCGCGTCGTGTTCGAATTTCAACTGCCCGATATTGTCAACTTTGGTCTCGCATAAATGTTTTCTCGAACAACGCCCGATCCCAAGGATTTCCAAAAGCAGGCCGTAAAATACCTTTACTGTATCCATGATTTTTCCCTTCGTGAATGAACGCCCACGGTTCTCCATTAAGAAAAAGCGCTACGCTTTGACCCGAATCGGTCCAGAGTAATTTCATCGCAGGAGGTTCCTTGAAAACCATCGGTAATATATCTTGTTGAATGCGGAGATGGTTTCTTTTTACCCGCAACTCCTCGAACTCAGATCTTTAGTGGCGATACAACCAAGTAGAGTCCCGCTTTAAGTGATCGCCGATTCCCGGTATTGATGTTTCAGATGAGTAGGGCAAAAGTGTGAAATAAACCAAGTCTCCATCATCCAGAACAATAGCTGTCCGCAAAGATATTATGTTGTCTTCAAGTAGTAATGTCTTACTGTCAGCCATTGTATCTTTTAAGCATATAAACTTCTCCGATGCTCAAGCAAACAGCCGCTTGAGTTGTTGCGCGACTTCTTCAATCCATTCGTTGCCGGGCAGGGCGTAGGGGCGGAAGGTTTCGATGGAGCCTTCCCGGTCGTTGTAGAGGAGCGCGCGATGCAGCCCGAGCGTGCTGGCGTTGGGCGCGTCAATCAGACTGGCCGAATCGCTGGCGCTCATCTGGAACAACACACGCATTTCAAATTCACTCATCGTTTTCCGCTCCAGGAACCGGTTCACGTTGTTGTAGGTGTCGCAGGTGGCGATGACATGAAAGCCTGAAGCCGGCCCTTCGTTGATTAAATTCTGGAACACGGCAGCCGGTTGCGCGCCGCCTGCGCTGTCGCCGCTCCCAAATCCAAATTCATCCTCCGACCGGAGCTTCTTGAAATTCTGCAAACCGTGGACCAGAAAAAATATCTCGGGCGCTTTGACAGACGGTTCATCGCCGGCGCGCTTTTTCAGGTCGTCCGCCAGGCGGCTCATCGTTTCCGGCAGTTCGCCTTGGGTCACCCGGATGATTTCGTGAGGGAGGATGTGGATGACGCGCTCCAGAAATTCGCGTTGCGGGAAACCAGGCGGCGTGCTGTCGAGCAGGAAGAATCGCGCGGTGCCTTTGGGATATTGCGCGGCCAACGAGACGAGCGCGATGGACAAAATGGTCAGCGCAGGTTCCGCGCTTTGGCCGACGACCAGCAGGTGGCTGCCGCTTTGCCTTTGGAAGACCGCTTCGGTCGGGCCTTTGATGGAGTTCGGTGCGCCCAGCCAGATGCGCGCCCGGCCGGGTGCTTTGGCGGGTTTGTATTTGTTTTGGAGCAATGCGCGGAGCGGAATGTTTTCCTTCACGTCTGCCGGCGCGTTGCCTTCAAACACAAACGGTCCCGGATACTGGTTTGCCTTCTGGTCGGCGCGCTCGCGGATTTTCGCCAGAAACCGGTCGCGCACGGCTTCCGGCAGCCAGACCGTTTGGAATGGGCTGTTGCCCTCGATCGAACCGGCGGCATCGTTGTAGATGCCTTCACCGGGACGCGAGAGGAGGCGCGGCGCGGGGTTGTCCTGGTCCATGATCAGGTAGGCGTCCGCCTCGTTGCACATGAGCGCGATGCGGATAACCATCTGGCCGATGGTGGCGCGGGCGAGCGTGTAGGCGCCGCCGAGCGTTTGCGAACCGAGCAGCACGTGGATGCCGAACGCGCGACCCTGCCGGACAATGCGGTCGAGCAACACGGCCGCGCCCTGGGAGACCCGGTCTTCCTCGGTAAAATACTCCTGAAACTCATCAATAATCAGCAACGCGCGCGGCATTGGCTCGGTGCCGCCCGCCTTTTTGTAACCGGCCACGTCCTGCACGCCCAGTTTGCGAAACAAATCGCCGCGCCGCCGCAATTCGGCGTCCACGTACTCCAGCACGCTCAACCCGAATTCACGGTCGCTTTCAATGGCGACAACTTTCGCGTGCGGCAGCCGGCGGTTGGCATAGCACTTGAATTCGACGCCCTTTTTGAAATCCACGAGGTAAAACACGACCTGCTCCGGGCTGCACCAAAGGGCGAGGTTGGTGATGATGACGTGGAACAAAGTGGACTTGCCCGAACCGGTCTTGCCGGCAATCAACGCGTGCTGGCGCGTGCCTTTGCCGATTTCGAGGCGCTGCAATTTGGTCGCCCCGGAACGGCCAATGGGCACGGTGAGTTCGTCGGAAGTTTCCTCCGTCCAGAGTTTGTCGGACGGCGGTGCCACCTGTTCAAATGGCACTTCGACACGGTTTGAATCCCGGCCGCTTTCGCCCACGCGATGCAGAAACTCCGTCACAAAGTCGGGCGGCGGCGGCGCGTCGAGGGTCAGGCGCGTACCGGCGGGTTGATTGCCCGCCAGTTTGAAAACGCTCTCGCCCCGGACCAGGCAAATGCTGTTTTTGCGGAGTTCATCGGCAACAAATCCCTGGGGCAGGGCATGGCGGCGGTCCCAATGGATGAGCGTGAACACGCCGCAACGGGCGCCGCTGGTGGCAATGTTGATGAGGCGGCGCCCCGCCGTTTCGCTGAAGTTTACCGGGAAATCGGCGATGACGAGGAAATGATATTTCTCCGCGATGGAGCCGGCCTGGGCGTTGTATTCGGCGATGGTTTCGTATTCGTTGCGGAGATACATTTGGATGACCTTCTCCATGTGCTCATTCAACTCGGTGAGCTTTTCCTCGAGCTGGCCGGTTTGCGTCCAGATGCGGCTGTTGATGTGGCTCTCTTCGTAATCAGCCAGGTGCATCAGACCGGCGAAATTCTGGCCGAGGCCGACCGGATCAAAAATGGTGAAGTTCAACTTGCCCGGCGGATGGGTCGAAAGGAGGCGGAATATGATGTTGTTGATCGCCGCCACCGCTTCTTTGCCCCCGGTCTTTGACGTCTCAAAAAGGATACAACCCTGGCCGGGATATTTGAGCGTCAGCGGGATGGCAAAATTGGCGGGGAAGGGCAGGGCGAGCCGTTTGTCCTGCGGCGCGGTGTCGGCGAGTTTCCCGATGTCCACTTGCATGCACCCGAACCTGGCCGCGTTCTTGAAATCCTCCGGGAGAGTCCATTTTTGCCAGACCGGGTTTTGCCAATCCGGGAACAGTTCCGCGGCGGCGGCATTGGCCGCGCGGATGGTTTCGTGGATGGGCTGGATGGAGGCCTGCCATTCGTCGGCCAGTGCCTGCCACCGGATCTGCTGCTCCTCATTCAGTTTGGCCACTTTGACCTTGTGAACCGAGGCAAGCTGTCCGGTCTGCGCATTCAATTCCTCCCGCAGGCGCGCGACGCCATCGGCGCGGGCGCGTTCGAGCTGGCTGATTTTGGCGCGGCCGAGTTGCTCGTTTTTCTTCAGGGCGCGGGACGCTTTTTCATCCGCCGCCTGCGCCCGGGAGCCGCGCGTGCCCACGGCCTCTTTTACCGTTTGCTTCCACTGTTGGTTGAGCCGGCGGCTGGCGTTTTCAAATTCGGTTTGGATGCGTTCCTGTTCCTGTTGGCAATGCAGTTCGGCCTTTTCGAGACAAATATCATGCAGCCGGCGCGCGGTCGCCAGGTCACGGGCAATCGTTCTGGCAACCGTTCCGGCCCGGTGTCCTCCATACCAGTGAACCGCCAGCGCTACCGCAAAAAGAACCGCCAGCGCGACGCCTGCTTCAGGCCGGGAAATGGAATTCAAGCCAAGGTATTGGAGCATGCCGGCTGAAAAGGCAAACAGCAGCAGGCAGACAATCAGGAGCAGCCACATCGGAAAGAATCTGAAAAATCGCGGCAGCGAGAACGTTTTAAATCTGTCCAACCCGACGCGAAGGGCGGCGGGCAGGCTTTGGAGCTGTTCCAACAATTGCTGTTCGTCCGGCGTCTGGTCAGGTTCCGGCCATTGTCGGTTGGGGGAAAGCAATCTGCGGAAAGCGCCATAGCCGCGAAAGGCCTTCCGGGCTTCCTTTTCCAGCGGGCCGATGGCCTCGCGACTTGCGCCCAGTCTGGTTTTGAATTCCGCCAGCGCCGCAACGGCGTTAGCCAGTCCCGTTTCCCGGTCCCGTTCCGTCTGGCTCATGCCTTCCTGAATCCGCTGCTTACGGCTGCCTTCGCGGCCGCCTTCTCCCTCCCGAATCTGCCGGGTGGTGACGAGGTGGGCTTGGGTGATCCATTCCTTGCGCTTTTCGAATTTGGCCCGCCATTTTTCTTTTTCGTTTTCAAAGGCGGCTTCGGCGTCGGTCACGGCCTTTGACAAACGCGATGTCTGTTCCTGCGTGGCGGTTTCAAAAGCCTTGGCTTCGGCAGCCGACCGGGTTCGAAACTCGGCGGCGAGTTTTTCCTCCCGGGCGGCAAAATCCTGGAGGACGCTTCGGAGCTGGTCCAAAAGCGCAAGCGTTTCATTCAGTCCGAGATGGCTATTCACAGTCTTTTCTGACTTTGGCCAAAAGTTCGTCCAATCGTTCGAGGGCCGCGACGCTTCGTTCCACGTTGGCGAAAAGTTCGGTCAGGTAGCGTTGTTCGAGTTCCTGGCTTTTGGCATCTTTCCAGTGATTCTTGGTCTCGTCCCACCGGGTGGCAAGTTCCTTTGTAATTGACACCAGCCGGCTTTTGGTCCCGCTCAGGGTCATGGTGATTTTTCCTCTCCGGCGCCGGGCTGGTATTCCGCCCCGGCCAGTGCCGGCGGGGCGACCGAGGCATACGCCGCCAGCGTTCTCAACATTTGATCGAGATAAGCGACTGCGCGCGCCATGTCGGTGGTGAGGAACCCGTGCAACTGATTTACCTCTTTGAGCAGCGGGTCCGTCCGGTTCTCCAATTCCCGGTCCCACTTTTTCACAATTGCCAGCTTGGCTTCGGCTGCCCGGACGGCGCGTTCCGCCCGTTGCACGGCCATCAGTTGCAGAGCTGTGGATTCGTGAAACTGGGAAAGGCGTGCCCGGAACAATTCCGCCCGCGCCTCCTCCAGTTTCCGGCCCCGGACGCGCGTTTGGTTTTCCCAGTGCCGCCGCCGGTCGTCCTGCACCCAGGACCGGGTGCGCAGAACTTCGTCGCGCGCCTCCTCCAGGGCGGCGCGCGCGTTCTTGAGGAACACAATCAGGCTGGCCCGGAAGGATTCCACGGCCTCGACAGAAGTGACTTGGGCGCGTTCGGCCATGAAACGTCAGTGTTGGCGCAGATATTCCTCGATGCGCTGTGCCTTTCTCAAAAGGTAAGGCGTGTGTTCCTTCGAGAGTTCGTTGAATTTCTTCAGCGCTTTCATCGCCAGTTTGAATTCCTCGGCGAATTTCTCATGCTCCTGATCCTGCCAGGTGTCGCCCAGGGCGGTGAACCGGGCTTGCAGGAGAATGATCCGGTTTTCCAGGTCGGTGTTGAACCGGTGCAGCTCGTCGGCAAATCGCCGCACCTTTTCGGGATCCATGATTGCTTGCGCCATCGTTTCCCTTTCGTTGGATTACTTTGTCTGCAGTCAAGATAATGCGAAAGTCCCCCGGCATACAGCCCTTTTTGCTTCCATAAAATGTTGCTTTGTGTTTGGCCAGTTTATAGATTGCATGTGGCAAAGGCTAAATCGACTTATATTTATGATTACACTTGGCGTTATCATCGGCAATCGCGGTTTCTTCCCTGACCATCTTTGTGAGACCGGACACAAGGAAATTCTCGCCACGCTCGACAAACTCGGCATCCGCGCAGTTTCCCTGCCGCTCAACGCAACCAAATTCGGCGCGGTCGAATCCATGGAAGACGCGCGCAAATGCGCCGACCTCTTCAAGCAAAAGGCGGACAAGATTGACGGTGTCCTCGTCACACTGCCAAACTTCGGCGAAGAACGCGGCGTGGCCAACGCCCTCCGCTGGTCCGGTCTTCGTGTGCCGGTGCTCGTTCATGCCTTCAACGACGACCCTAAAGTCATGACCATCCGGGACCGGCGCGACAGTTTTTGCGGCAAGATGTCGGTGTGCAACAATCTCCATCAGTATGCCATACCCTTCACGCTGACCCGGCTGCACACCTGCGCGCCAGACAGCAAAAGTTTCGCCCAGGATTTGCAGGATTTCGTCGTGACCTGCCGCGTTGTCAAGGCGTTGAAAAACCTGCGCATCGGCGCGCTCGGCGCGCGGCCCACGAACTTCAACACCGTCCGTTACAGTGAAAAACTCCTCGAGCAATCCGGCATCAGCATTGAGACGCTCGATTTGTTCGAGTTGTTCGGCTGGGTCGGCAAACTCACCGACAACGACCGGGCGGTCAAGGCGAAGCTCAGGGAAATTCAAAATTACGTCGTTTCGCGGAGCATCCCGCCGACAGCGCTGCTCAAGATGGCGAAATTCGGCGTGGCGGTGGACCGGTGGATGAAGCAGACGCACCTCCACGCCACCGCCGTTCAATGCTGGACGGCCATGGAGGAATTTTTTGGCGTCGTGCCCTGCACGCTGATGAGCATGATGAGCAACATGCTGATGAGCAGCGCGTGCGAAGTGGACATCATGGGCACGGTGGCGATGTACGCGATGGCGCAGGCCAGCGGCCGGCCCAGCGCGTTGGTGGACTGGAACAACAATTACGGCGAAGACCCGGACAAGGGCGTGGTGTTCCACTGCAGCAATCTGCCGAAGGACGTGTTTGTGGAAAAAGGCGAAGGCGCGCCGGTGATGGATTATCAGGAAATCATTGCCGGCACGGTCGGCAAGGAAAACACCTACGGCACCGTGGTTGGTCGCATAAAGGCCGCGCCGTTCACCTATTTGCGCGTCAGCACCGATGATGCCGCCGGCAAAATCCGCGCCTACGTCGGCGAAGGCGAATTAACCAACGACCCGCTCAAAACTTTTGGCGGTTACGGCGTGGTCCGAATCCCTAATTTCCAGAAACTGCTGCGTTATATTTGCGAAAGCGGTTTTGAACATCACACCGCCATCAACCCGACACGCATCGGGCTGGGGGTAAAGGAAGCCTTGAGCAAATACTTGGGCTGGGAAGTTTATTACCACGAATAACCCGGCTGGGATGGCGTAAATGTTTCCGGCCATCCTTTTGACGCGGTCCTTCGGACCATCCCGGTCCGCTACCCTGTCACGCCGCAATTTTGGGGAAACGGTTTCGACGTGATTTCCAATGCTACGTCCCCGAGCATATCCGGCTGTTGTAGATGAGCGGATTATGAGCTTGCTGATTGATATGGACCTCCCCGTAGGGCGGATCACCAAAGACACCGGTTCCCAAGTATTTAGCACTTTGCCCGTTATTTCCTAGCAAAGCCTCTGAAGGAATTGCCGCCGACTTGGTAAAATATCCGTCAGAGGTTCATGTGCTGTTTTTAATTTACGATTCGAACCGAGCTATTCCCAATGATGATAAATTCCGAACTGAATTTGAAAAGAAGAGGCCATGCACGATTTTCATAATTAGATAGCAGCAAATTCATGCTTGGACAGCCTTTGTCGCACGGTCTGAAATAAAATTACTCGCATGAAACGAAAAACTTACGCGCCGGTGACGGAATTTGAACGGGCCACCAGTTATTGTCCGCTACATCTGGCCTGGCGTATCCTCCCGTCTTCGGCAAGGCTACGACGGGGCAGGCGACATCACCATGAGGCCGTGCCATCTGAGCATTGCGCAGGGGTTATCTGTCATTTACCCTTCAACCATCATGAGAATTCAATCCTTGGTTGTCTGCGCCGGTTTGCTCTTCGTTTGTGCCGGGCTTTCCGCCCAAGTCACCGTCAAGCTTGACCCGCAGAAAACCGGCGCACCCATTTCAAAATACCTCTACGGTCAGTTCGTCGAACATCTGGGTCGCTCCGTCAACGGCGGGCTGTGGGCGGAAATGGTGGTGGACCGGAAATTCTTTTTCCCCATCACGGACGACTTCAACCCGTGGGGAACCGCCGAGGAGAACTATTTCAAATCCGGGCCGTTCAAATATCTCAACGCGTCGCCGTGGAAGGTCATCGGCCCGCGCGGCACGGTAAGCATGGACACCGATCATCCGTTCGTCGGCAAACAGTCGCCGGTCATTCATCTGCCCGGGGACGGCACGGCGGCGGGAATTTCCGAGGGCGGCCTGGGCGTGGTGAATGGTAAAAAATACGCCGGCCACATCATTCTGACAGGCGACGAAAGCGCCCAGCCCATCGAAGTGCGGCTCGTCTTGGACAACGGCACGGTGCTGAGCCAAAGCATCAAAAAAATCACCGCTCAATTTCAGTCCTATCCGCTCCGCTTCACCGCCCCGGCCCTTTCCACGAATGTGCAGCTCGAAATTGTCAGCCACGGCAAGGGCGCCTTCAGGATCGGCGCCTTGTCCCTTATGCCGGCGGACAATCTCAACGGCTGGCGCCGCGACGTGGTGGCCCTGTTGAAACAACTGGAAGCGCCCCTGTACCGCTGGCCCGGCGGCAATTTTGTCAGCGGCTACAATTGGAAGGCCGGCATCGGGCCGGATCGCGACCAACGCGCGCCCATGAAAAATCCGGCCTGGTGGGGGATTGAACCGAACGACGTCGGCATCGATGAATACATGCAGTTGATGCGCCTCATCGGCGCGGAGCCTTATGTCGCCTTGAACACCGGGTTGGGCACGTTGGCGGAAGCAATGGACGAAATCCAATATTTCAACGGTTCCGCAGACACGCCGATGGGGAAATGGCGCGCACAGAACGGACATCCGGAGCCGTACGGCGTCAAATTCTGGGCGGTGGGGAACGAAATGTACGGTTCGTGGCAATTGGGTCACATGCCGGTGGACCGATATGTCAAAACCAACAACATTTTTGCCGATGCCATCTGGCAGGAAGACCCCCACGCCCAGCTGGTCGCGGTGGGCAACGTCGGTGATTGGAGCAAGGCCATGCTCGAAAATTGTTCGGACCACATGAACTTCATCAGTGAACATATTTACTGCAAGGAAAAGACGAACGTTGTGGCTCACGCGAAACAACTGGCCGACGAAATCCGCCGGGTGGCTGATGCCCACCGGAAATACCGCGAGCAAATTCCCGGACTGGCGGCGAAAAACATCCGCATCGCCCTCGACGAATGGAATTATTGGCACGGCTCCTACTTCTACGGCGAACTGGGCGTGCGTTATTATCTGGAGGACGGCCTCGGCGCGGCGGAAGGCTTGCATGAACTCTATCGCAACAGCGACCTTATCTACCTCGCCGATTACGCCCAGACCGTGAACGTGCTCGGTTGCATCAAGGCCACCACCACTGCCGCGGCCTTTGAATCCACCGGCCTGGTTCTGGACCTGTATCGCAATCATTTCGGCACCATCCCCATTGCTGTTTCCGGCGTGAGCGACAATCTCGATGTGGCCGCCGCGTGGACGGATGACAAAAAAGCCATCACCGTCGCCATCGTAAATCCCGATTCGGATGAAAAACATGTGACGCTGGATTTGAGCGAGGTCTCATTTAAAAAGAACACAACCTGCTGGATGATTACCAATCCCGATCCCGAAAGTTTCAACGAACCCGGCAAGCAGCCCGTCATTGTCATCAAGAAAAAGGATGTAACTATCACAAAATCCGGTGTGGTGGTGCCGCCGTATTCCGTCAGCCTGTACCGATTGGAAGTTCGTTGAACAATAAAGCGCAACAAAACCATGAGCGCAAAATACGCCATCGGTCTTGATTACGGAACGAATTCCGTTCGCGCTCTGGTTGTTGACACCACGAATGGACGTGAAGTCGGCACCGCCGTTTGGGGTTATGAACATGGCGAGGCCGGTGTCATCCTCTCGCGCGACCCGAATCTCGCCCGTCAGCATCCCGCCGATTACCTCAAAGGTGCCGAGGTCACCATCCAGCAAGCGCTTGCTGAGGCGCAAAAAAGCGTGCGCGGATTCAAACCGGAGCAGGTTGTGGGCATCGGCGTGGACACGACTGGCAGCACGCCGCTACCCGTGGATGCCCGCGGCCAGCCGCTCGCGTATGACAAACGCTTCGCCAAAAATCCGGCGGCGATGGCGTGGTTGTGGAAGGACCATACCGGCGTGGCCGAAGCGGCGGAAATCACCGCGCTCGCCCAAAAAATCCGCCCGCAATATCTCGCCAAATGCGGCGGGACCTATTCGAGCGAATGGTTCTTCAGTAAGATTCTCCATTGCCTGCGCACCACGCCCGACGTGTTTGCCGCCGCGCATTCGTGGATTGAACTTGCCGATTACGTTCCTGCCGCGTTGACCGACACGGAAGCCCCGGACAAATTGACCGCGGGTATTTGCGCCGCCGGCCACAAGGCGATGTTCAATGAAGGTTGGGGCGGCTATCCCGACAAGGAATTTCTTTCGCAACTTGATTCCCAACTTGGCGGATTGCGCAACCGGCTTTGTCCCCGGGTCCGCACTGTGGCCCAAGCCGTCGGCGGTTTGACGGCGGAATGGGCAGAGAAAACGGGTTTGTGCGCGGACATTCCGGTGGCCGTCGGCGCATTCGACGCGCATCTCGGCGGCATTGGCGCCGGCGTGGCGACCGGCACGCTCGTGAAAATCATCGGCACGAGCACCTGCGACATCGCGGTCTGGCCGAACACGGAAAAATTAGCCGACGTTCCCGGCTTGTGCGGCATCGTCAACGGCAGCGTGCTGCCCGGTTATTTCGGACTCGAAGCGGGGCAATCGGCAGTGGGCGACATTTTCAATTGGTTTGTCAATTACCTTCAACCGGGCGGGAGAAAAATTGGTTCGCACGAGGAACTCACCAAAGGCGCGGCGAAACTTCAGCCCGGCGAATCCGGTCTGCTCGCGCTCGACTGGAACAACGGCAACCGCACGATTCTCGTTGACCAGCGGCTTACCGGCCTGCTCATCGGCCAGACGCTCTACACCACGCCGGCGGAAATTTACCGCGCGCTCATCGAAGCCACCGCCTTCGGCGCGCTCACGATCATCAACCGGTTCGAGGAATACGGCGTGCAGATTGAACAGGTCGTCAACTGCGGCGGCATTGCCGAAAAGAACCCGCTGGTGATGCAAATTTACGCGGACGTTACCGGACGGCCGATGGAAATTTCACGTTCGGCGCAGACCTGCGCTCTCGGCGCGGCCATCGCCGGCGCAGTCGTCGGCGGTGTCCACCGGGATTTTGCCTTGGCCCAAAAGGCGATGACGGGTTTAAAGCCGAAAGTTTACCGGCCAAATCTGAAGGCGAATGCCATTTATCGTGAGTTATACGCGCTTTACAAAACCTTGCACGACGCGTTCGGCACGCGCGACTGGAACGGCAATTTGCACGACGTGATGAAGAAACTGATCGGGATTCGCAATCAGACGAGGTCCACGAGGTCCAAATGAAAAACAACACCATCACTCCCACTTTCCGCGCTGCTGACTGGCTGGCCGGACTTGCTGCCCTCGCCGCCTCGTTGATCGCCATGAGCGCCATGGCGATTGAGGAACCGACGACCAATTTGCTTGTCATTCATGCCGATCAAGGGAAGGACATCATCAGCCGCAACCTTTACGGACAGTTCTCCGAGCATCTTGGCCGTTGCATTTATGACGGCATCTGGGTCGGTGAAGACAGCAAAATTCCCAATACGCGCGGCCTTCGCGATGACGTCGTTGCCGCCTTGAAAAAGATCCAAGTGCCGGTGGTGCGCTGGCCGGGCGGATGTTTCGCCGACGTGTATCATTGGATGGACGGCGTCGGACCCCGGGACCAACGGCCGAGAAGGATTAATACCACCTGGGGCGGAGTGGTGGAAAACAATCAATTTGGCACGCATGAGTTCATGGATTTTTGCGGACAGATTGGCGCGGCCCCTTACATTTGTGGAAATGTCGGCAGTGGCTCGGTCGAAGAAATGGCGGAATGGGTTGAATACATGACGACCGCGAGCAATTCCATCCTGAGCGACCTGCGCCGGAAAAACGGCCGTGAACAACCGTGGCCAGTGCCCTTTTTCGCCGTGGGCAATGAAAGCTGGGGATGCGGCGGCAACATGACCGCAGAATTTTATGCCGGCAATTTCAGCCGCTACAACACCTTCGTGAAGGATTACCCCGGCAACGAGATTTACCGGGTCGCCAGCGGCGGGCTGGAGACGGATTACCACTGGACCGAGGTGCTGATGAAATGGAGCGCGCAACAGCCAAAGCACGGCGGACAGCCGCTGAACGGTTATTCGCTGCATTATTACACCGTGCCCACCGGGGTTTGGGCGCATAAAGGCTCGGCAACTGAATTCACCGAACGTGACTGGTTTGAAACCCTGCGCCGCGCCCTGAGAATGGATGAACTGGTCGCCCGCCATTCGGCCATCATGGACAAATATGACCCGGAGAAAAAAACCGGGCTGGTCGTTGACGAATGGGGCACCTGGTACGATCCGGACCCGAAGGGAAATCACGGGATTCTTTACCAGCAGAACACGCTTCGCGATGCCCTGGTGGCCGGTGTCACGCTGAATATTTTGAACCGGCATTGTGATCGCGTGAAAATGGCCTGCATCGCCCAAATGGTGAATGTATTGCAGGCCATGATGCTGACGGACAAGGACCGGATGATCGTTACCCCCACCTACCGGGTGTTCGAAATGTACACCGTGCATCACGACGCCACGTTGTTGCCGAGCGATTTGGAGAGTGCGGTTTACGAATTCAATTCGCAAAAAATCCCGGACGTGAGCGCATCGGCTTCCCGTGACCAAGCCGGCAGAATTCACGTCTCGCTGTGCAATTTAAATCCCAATCAGCCCGCGGTAGTCGCTTGCGATTTGCGGGGAGCAAAGGCGAGGGAAATTTCCGGTCGAGTCTTGACGGCACCTGAAATGAATGCGCACAATACCTTCGATCAGCCTGAAAATGTTCGGCCAGCCGGGTTCAATGCGTTCAAAGCCACGGAAAGCGGGTTTGTCGCAACTCTGCCGGCAAAATCGGTCGTGGTGCTTGAATTAAAATGAACTGGCTGCGGTAAACTCCTATGCTCGAAGAACTCAAAAAACGTGTCTGCGAAGCGAACCTGGAACTGGTTGCCGAGGGACTGGTGATCCAAACCTGGGGCAACGCCAGCGGCATTGACCGTGAGCGCCGCCTCATCGTCATCAAACCATCCGGCGTGCCTTATGCGGACATGAAACCGCAGCACATGGTTGTCGTTTCGCTCGACACGGGCGAGGTCGTTGACGGTTACCTCAAACCAAGTTCCGACACGCCCACCCATTTGGTGCTTTACCGCGCGTTCCCGAAGACCGGCGGCGTGGTTCACACGCACAGTCTCCACGCCACGGCGTGGGCGCAGGCGCGCCGGGGAATTCCGTCCTACGGGACCTCGCAGGCGGATTATTGGTATGGCGATGTGCCTTGCACGCGTTTGCTCACACTGCAGGAAATCAAAGGCGATTATGAGGCAAATACCGGCCGGGTCATCGTCGAAGCGTTCGAAAAGCTGGACCCGATGCAGCACCCGGCCGTGTTGGTGGCAAGTCACGGGCCGTTTACCTGGGGTGCGAACGTTGACGACGCGGTGCACAACGCCGTTGTGCTGGAATTCATCGCGCAACTGGCGGGTGAAACCTTGCGCCTCAGCCCGAAGACCAGGCCCATGCAACCGGCGTTGCTCGACAGGCATTTCCTCCGCAAACACGGCCCGAAAGCATATTACGGACAGAAGTAAACGGCAAAATCCCACATGAAAAACATCGGTCAACTTGTCAAAATATCGGTGGCTGGACTTGGCGCCGCCTGTTTTGTAGGCTGCGCCCCCATGTCAAACTCAACTGCATCATCAATTGATACCATCACGAAGGCGCCGTTCGGCAAAACGCCGGACGGCGCGTCGGTGGAAATCTATACCCTGCGCAACCGGAACGGCTGCGAGGCGCGCATCATGACCTACGGCGGCATCGTCCAGTCGCTCACCATGCCGGACCGGAACGGCAAGCTCGACGACATCGTGCTGGGCTACGACACGGTGGACGCCTACATTGCCAAGACGCCCTACTTCGGCGCGCTGATTGGCCGCTATGGCAACCGCATCGGCGGCGCTAAATTCACGCTGGAGGGCAAAACCTATACGCTGCCGCAGAACGACCACGGCAACACGCTGCACGGCGGCGTCAAAGGCTTCGACAAAGTAGTGTGGAAAGTCGTCAAAGCGGACGTCGGGCCCAAGGGACCGCGCCTCGAGCTGAATTATCTCAGCAAGGACGGTGAAGAGGGTTTCCCTGGCGACCTCAATGTGATGGCCGTTTATACCCTCACGGATAACAACGAACTGCGCCTCGATTTCACCGCTAACACGGACAAACCCACGGTTTGCAACCTCACGCATCATTCCTACTTCAACCTGCGCGGGCAGGGGAATGGCGACATCCTTGGGCACGAAGTCTATATCAACTCCGACAAGACCACCCCCGTGGACAGCGGCCTGATCCCCACTGGCGAATTGGCGCCTGTGGCCGGCACGCCGTTCGACTTCCGCAAGCCTACCACCATCGGCGCCCGCATCAAGGATCCCGACACCGTGCTGCAATACGGTCCCGGTTACGACCATAACTGGGTCATCAACAAGCCACCGGGCAAGCTCGGTCTGATGGCGCGCGTTTATGAGCCGACGAGCGGTCGCGTGATGGAGGTGTTGAGCACCGAGCCGGGTCTGCAATTCTACGCCGGCAATTTCCTTGACGGCACCATTAAGGGCAAAGGCGGGGCTGTTTATCAGCGCCGCACGGGTTTCTGCATGGAGCCGCAACACTATCCTGATTCGCCGAACAAGCCCCAGTTCCCCAGCACGGAGTTGAAACCGGGTGAAACCTGCCACAACACCATCATTTACAAGTTCTGGGTGAAGTAAACCTTTGAGACGCCGCGCCGCCCGGCTTCTGCAGCGCGGCGTCCAAACAACCCATAAACAACCCAACATGAATCCCATTGTTCCCCTGTTTGCAATGGCCGGCACCGGTTCCACATTGACCGGGATTGACTGGCTGGCAATCGCGCTCTACTTCGGCATCCTGCTGTGTGTCGCCTGGTGGGTGGTGAAGCGGCGCAAAGACACCGCAACGGATTACTTCCTCGCCGGTCGCAATCTCGGTTGGTGGGTTATCGGCGCGTCCATCTTCGCTTCGAACATCGGCTCCGAACACATCGTCGGCCTGGCTGGTTCCGGCGCCAAGGACGGCGTGGCCATGGCGCACTACGAACTGCACGCGTGGTGTCTGCTCGTGCTGGCGTGGGTGTTCGTGCCGTTCTATGCACGGTCGCTGGTGTTTACCATGCCGGAGTTTCTGGAAAGGCGTTTTTCCACCAGTTCGCGTTACGTGCTGTCCATCGTTTCGCTGATCACCTTCATTGTGTCGAAAATCGCCGTTGGCATCTTCGCCGGCGGCGTGGTGTTTGCGACGTTGCTGCCGGAGGTGCAATTGAACATCGGTGGTCATGTGATTGACAGCTTCTGGATCGGATCCGTGCTGGTGATTGCCTTGACGGGCCTGTACACCGCGCTCGGCGGCATGCGGGCGGTGGCATACAACGACGCGGTCCAGGTTATTGTCCTGATTTTCGGGTCGGCGACCTTGACCATTTACGGACTGGTCACACTGGGCGGATGGCACGAACTCCGCACCCTGTGCGGCTCGGACATGTTCAACCTGTGGAAACCGCTGGTGCCCCCGGGCGTGGAAAACACCTGGGCGCCCGAATTGGTCAAGAACGCCGACGGCCAGATTGTGAAACAGGCCTGGTATTTCAACCAGCACTTCCCTTGGCTGGGCATGGCCATTTGTGCCCCGGTCATCGGCTTGTGGTACTGGTGCACGGACCAATACATCGTCCAGCGCGCCCTGGGCGCGCCGAACGAGCAAACCGCCCGCCGGGGCAGCATCTTTGCCGGCATGCTCAAGCTGTTCCCGCCTTATCTGTTCATCATTCCGGGCATGATTTGTTTTGCGCTGGTTAAAAGCGGCAAGGTGCCGGCGCTTACCGCCGCTTTCAATGACCCCAACGGCATGGGCTCGCAGGGGGCCTTTCCTATGATGGTGCAGTATCTGTTACCGGCTGGCCTCCGCGGCCTTGTTGTCGCCAGCTTGCTCTCCGCGTTGATGGGCTCGCTGGCCGGCGTGTTCAACGCGTGCTCGACGCTGTTCACCGTGGACATCTACGAAAAGCTCCGCCCCAAAGCTTCGCAGCACGAAATCGTGCGCATGGGCCGCATCGCCACGACGACCATGGTGCTCATCGCCATGGCGTGGATCCCTGTCGTCAAGGGAGCCACCGGCCTCTACAACTATTTGCAGTCCATTCAGGGTTACCTGGCGCCGCCGATTTTCGTGGTGTTCTTCTTCGGCGTCTTTTGGAAACGACTCAACGCCAAGGGCTGCCTCTGGGCCATGATTGCGGGATTCGTGGTCGGCCTGTTCCGCATGTTTGTGGATACACCGGTCACGTTGGGTTTGATCAAGAGCTACCAGGAAGGCTCGTGGCTCTGGATCATCAACAACATCTTTTTCCAATATTGGAGCGTGCTGGTCACCCTCGTGTCGGCCGTGGTGATGGTCGTGGTCAGTTACCTGACCACGCAGCCCGACTATGAACGCATCAAGAGCCTGACCTTCGGCACGGCCACGGCGGAAGACAAGGCCAAGACGTACGCAAGCTGGGGCTGGCAGGAAGTGGCCGCCTCTGCATTCATCCTGCTCTGCATCCTCGGAGCCTATCTCTACTTCAGGGGATAGCCGTTGGTTGACCGGCTTTTGGGCGCCGGGTGGAAAACATCCGGCGCCCGATCAACCGGCAAACAAACTTGTGAAGGTCACGAGAATTTTTCTGGCTCTGCTATCGGCCGCAAACTTTTTGCCCGCGCAAATCGTTTTGCCGAACACCAACCTCACTGCGCGCGAAGCGCAGATTATCGCCGCCGCCAGACCCGGCGCCGCGCCGCATTTCAACGGCGCGTGGGTGGTCGGCGTCCACCCCGGTACGCCATTCATCCATTCCCTGGCCGTGACCGGCGAACGCCCCATCGTCTTTTCGGCAAAAAAGCTGCCACGCGGACTGAAACTGGATTCCCAAGCCGGCATCATTACCGGCACGCTCCAATCCGCCGGTAAATATAAATTCAAAGTCCAGGCCAAAAATTCCGCCGGCAAAGCCGGGGCCGAAATCAAAATCGTCTGCGGCGACACCCTCGCACTCACGCCGCCGATGGGCTGGAACAGCTACGACGCGTTTGGCGATTCCGTCCGCGAATCCGAGGTTCTTTCGAACGCCCTGTGGCTCAAGGAACGTCTCCAGCCGCTCGGCTGGGACACGGTGGTGATTGACGCCCGCTGGTATGATCCGCTCGCGGACGGCATTCGCGTCCAGAATCCGGCAGGCGTGATGATAGATGAGTTCGGCCGCTGCATTCCCGCGCCCAACCGTTTTCCCTCCGCCACGAACGACGCCGGGTTCAAACCGCTGGCCGACAAAATCCATGCGCTGGGCCTGAAATTCGGCATCCACATCATGCGCGGCATTCCGCGAAAAGCGGTCGCCGCCAATCTGCCCATCGCCGGTTCGAACTTTCACGCGGCGGACGCCGTGCGGCCGGAAAGCGATCCGAACCGCACCTGCCACTGGAACCGGGACATGTTCGGCGTGGACGCCACCACCGCCGCCGGCAAGGCATGGTATATCAGCGTCGCGAAACAATATGCCGAATGGGGCGTGGATTACATCAAGTGCGATGACATCGCGAACATGGAGCGCGGTAAAATTTATCCGGCGGAGGAAATCGAAGCCGTCTCGACTGCCTTGCGGGATTCCGGGCGCTCGATTGTCCTGAGCCTTTCGCCCGGGCCGGCGCCAGTAAACCGCGCGCCGCATCTGGCGCAGTTCGCCAATCTCTGGCGCATCTCCGGCGATTTCTGGGACAAATGGTATTCGTTGAACCGCAACTTCAGCTTGTTCGCGCAATGGCAGTCAAACGCCGTACCCGGCCATTGGCCGGACGGCGACATGATTCCATTCGGCCACATCTGCCAGCGGAATTGCGACGTGCATCCCGACCGCTGGACGCGTTTCACCCGCGACGAACAGCTCACGTTGGTGTCGCTTTGGGCGCTGGCGCCATCGCCGCTCATGCTTGGCATGAACCTGCCGGACAACGACGACTGGACGACCGCCATTTTGTCGAATCCCGACTTGCTCGCGGTGGATCAGGATTCGCCTGGTAAACCGGCGCGGCGGCTGACCGACGGCACGCAAATCGCAGAAACCTGGATAAAGGAGTTGGCAGATGGTTCGCTGGCCGTCGGCTTTTTCAATCGGACCGACCAACCGGTGAAGGTGGATCTTTGGTGGCGCAATCTCGGGTTCCGTTCCGTGCCTGAAGTCCGTGATTTGTGGTTGCGAAAAGATTTGGCGCGACAGGAAAAATATGTCAACGAACTGCTGCCGCACGGCTGCGTCTTGCTGCGGGTGAAGTAAACGGCGCCTTGCGCGAATTCTTTTCAACGCCAAGACGCCGGGATGCAAAACCAAGGCCCCAATTGAATTGACGCACCCGATTTCGGTTGTTAAATCTGACGCGCCCCTTATGCAACCAATACATCTTGCCTGGGTGGACTACACGATCTTGTTTATTTACTTCGTGTTCGTCATTGCCGTCGGCTGGGTTTTGAAGCGCTACATGAAGGGCAGTGCGGATTTTTTCCTGTCGGGCCGTTCGATGCCCGCGTGGGTGACGGGACTGGCGTTCATCTCGGCGAACCTCGGGGCGCAGGAGGTCATCGGCATGGCGGCTTCCGGCGCAAAATACGGAATTATGACGAGCCATTTTTACTGGGTGGGCGCGATTCCGGCCATGGTCTTCCTCGCCATTTTCATGATGCCATTCTATTACGGTTCAAAAGCGCGGTCGGTGCCCGAGTATCTCAAATTGCGTTTCGATGAAAAAACGCGCGGTTTCAACGCGATTTCGTTCGCCGTCATGACCGTGTTTTCCTCGGGCATTTCGATGTACGCGCTGGCGCGCCTTTTTGAAATTCTGCTCGGCTGGAATTTCCATCTGAGCATTGCCATTTCAGCCATCGTCGTGCTGGTTTACATTTTTCTCGGCGGACTCACCTCGGCGATTTACAACGAGGTGCTGCAATTTTTCATGATCGTCTTCGGATTTGCGCCGCTGGTTTTCCTCGCGTTAAAGGACGTGGGCGGCTGGGGCGCGCTCAAGGAAAAATTGATTCCGGTGGCGACCAGCCAGGGATTCGCGCCGGGCACCTGGACGGATTCCTGGCAACACATGAGCAGCGCGACGGACAATCCGATGGGCGTCGGGTGGTTTGGGATGGTGGCCGGACTGGGCTTCGTGCTGTCGTTCGGCTACTGGTGCACGGACTTTCTGGTCGTGCAACGCGCGATGGCCGCCAATTCCATGTCCGCCGCGCGCCGCACGCCGCTCATTGCCGCCGTGCCCAAAATGCTTTTTCCAGCGCTGGTGATTTTGCCGGGCATGATTGCGATTGCCCTCCATGTTTCCGGCGGGAACCATTTTCTGCCCCTGAAAAACGGCGTGCCGGATTACAACATGACCATTCCCGTGATGCTGGTGAAATATTTTCCGAGCGGCTTGCTGGGCATCGGGTTCACCGCGCTGATGGCGTCGTTCATGTCCGGCATGGCCGGGAACGTGACGGCCTTCAACACCGTCTGGACCTACGACATTTATCAAAGCTACCTCGCGCCGGGGAAGTCGGACCACCATTATTTGTGGATGGGGCGCTGGGCGACCGTGGGCGGCATCATCCTCAGCATCGGCGCGGCGTATCTGGCGTCGGCGTTCAACAACATCATGGACATGCTGCAACTGGTGTTCGGTTTTGTGAACGCACCGCTCTTCGCCACGTTTTTGCTGGGGATGTTCTGGCGGCGCGCCACCGGCCACGGCGCCTTCTTTGGCTTGCTCGGCGGCACCATCAGCGCGGCTATTTTTCACGGGCTGGCGTTGAGCGAAGGCGCCACCGCCGGCATCAAGGGCGGCTGGCTCGGGCAACACTTCACTTTTCATAGTGAAATGGGCCAAAACTTCTGGATGGCGATTGTCGCCTGGACGAGCTGCTTTGGGCTCACGATTCTGATTTCACTCGCGACAAAACGGAACAAGCCGGACGAAGAACTCAAAGGCTTGGTCTATTCGCTTACGCCCAAACCCGAGACGGCTCACGAGCCATGGTATAAACGGCCGGTGACCGTCGGCATTTTGGTGCTCGCGGCGGCGGTTGTCTTGAATGTAATTTTCTGGTGAAAGGTCGTATGCAAATTGCGCGTGAAACTGTGTTATGAATTTTGACCTGCGACTTCCAATCGGGATCATGTTCAGCCTCTTTGGGGCGATGCTCGCCATTTTTGGACTGGCATCGAGCCGGGACTCAACCGTGCTCAACATCAACATCAATTTGTGGTGGGGACTTGTCCTGCTCGCGTTCGGGGCGTTGATGCTGGTATTCGCCTGGCGCCGCCGGAAAACGCCGCCGCAACAAAAGTGATTGTGGCATCTCCAGCTTCCTCAATTATCGGGCAGCAGTGGCCTGCCATCGGTTGTACCTTTTTTCAAATATGAACCTGAGCGAACTCGCCAGCCACGTTGCGAATGAATTTGCCAAAACTTACCGGCGACCGCCGCGGTGGATGGTCGCCGCGCCCGGCCGCATCAACCTTATCGGCGAGCACACTGATTACAACGACGGGTTTGTGCTGCCGATGGCCATCGAACGCTACACCGTCATGGCCGCCGACCACTCGGCGAACGGCAAAAACGTCATTCAAATCCACACCACGTCCGGGGCCGGGCCGGTCTTCATTGATTTGTCCAAGCCCGTCCAGCCCGGCACACCGGAATGGGGGAATTATCCGCGCGGCGTGATTGCCGGGTGCCTTGCCCGCGGTCTGAACCCCGGCGGTTTCGATGCCATGGTTCACTCCTCCGTGCCGGTGGGCGGCGGGTTGTCCAGCAGCGCGGCGCTCGAAGTGGCCACGGCCACCTTGCTCGAAGTCATCGCCGGCAAAAGACTTGACCCGGTCGAAAAGGCGTTGCTTTGCCAGCAGGCCGAGCATGATTTCGCTGGCATGCCGTGCGGCATCATGGACCAGTTCATTTCTGTCATGGGCCGCGAAAATCATTTGCTGCTCCTCGATTGCCGTTCGCACCGGACGGAACTCGTGCCCTTGAGCGATCCGTCCGTTGCCGTGCTCATTGTCAACACCAACGTGAAACGCCATCTGGCTGGCGGCGAATATGCCGCGCGCCGCAAACAATGCGAAACGGCCGCCAAAGCTCTTGGCCTGCCTTCACTCCGCGATGCCACGCCGGACGCGCTCGAAAATGTCAGAGGCAGGATGGATGCGGTGGTTTACCGCCGCGCGCGCCACGTCGTCGGTGAAATCGAACGCACCCTTTCCGTCGTGGAAGGCATTCGCGCCGGAAACTGGCCGACCGTTGGCCAGCTCATGTATGCCAGCCATTATTCACTCCGTGACGATTACGAAGTTGGTTGCGAAGAACTCGATACCGTGGTGCAAATCGCGAAGGGCATCGGCAACGTGGGCGGCGTTTACGGCTGCCGCATGACGGGCGCCGGGTTCGGCGGCTGTGCCATCGCGCTGGTGAGAACTGATGCCGTTGAAGCGATTTCAAAAAGGATTGCCGCCGACTACAAAAAGAAGACCGGCATTGAAGCGACGATTTTCAGTTCGCGTCCGGCGGCCGGTGCGGCAATCATCAAAGGCTGATAACCGCCACGCGATTTTGCCTGGTGGGTCTTGCAGTCCTCTGTAAGCCGCGACGCGCACGGAGTGCGCGCCCTCCTATTCTTATTGGCTGCTGTGGTTTAATCCCCCAGACACGTTCCCACGCGGCGAGCGGCTTGGACCCACGGGTGGTCTGGCGGAACGATTTTACGTTTGCCGGCCACCTTTTCCAACGGCACAGGTTCGGCCCGATCGCCGCGTGACGCCACCATCACGCCAAAAATATTTTCGTGGATCAAATCGGCGCACGCGCTGCCCAGCCGCGTGGCCAACAGGCGGTCCGCGGCTGACGGGATGCCGCCGCGCTGGACATAGCCGAGAATGGTCACGCGCGATTCCAGGCGGGTGAGTTCCTCCAGTTGTTTCGCCAGCCGCAAGGTATTGCCGGAGTGCCTGGCTTCCAGCCCCGCCAGGTCCAGTTTAGCCTGGTGCTTCTCCCGCTGGTTGCGCGCGCGTTCTTTGCGCGCTTCGGCGGCGGCATAAGCGCGCGCGTCCTCCTTCGCCATCGCGCCCTCGGCTACGGCCACAATGCTGAAATTCGTCCCGGCCCGGCTGCGACGGCGGATGGCCTCGACAATTTTGTGAACGTCGTAGGGAATTTCGGGAATCAAAATCACGTCCGCGCCGCCCGCAATGCCCGCGCCCAACGTCAGCCAGCCCGCCCGATGCCCCATGATTTCGGTGACGATGATGCGATGATGGCTGTGCGCCGTGCTGTGCAGGCGGTCAATTGCGTCGGTGGCGATGTCCAGCGCGGTGGCAAAACCGAACGACGCATCGGTCATCGCCACGTCGTTGTCAATCGTTTTGGGCAGCGTGATGATGTTGAGTCCGGCCCCCGCGAGGCGCAATGCACTTTTTTGCGTGCCGCCGCCGCCGAGACAGACGAGCACGTCGAGGCCATAACGTTTGTAATTTTTGACGATGACATTCGTCATGTCATGGACGCGCCCGTCAATCGTCATGCGATGCGGTTTGTCGCGGCTGGTGCCAAGGATGGTGCCGCCCACGGTGAGGATGCCGGCCAAAGTGGAACGGTCAAGCTTGAGCCGCCGGTCCTCGACGATGCCGCGGAAGCCGTCGCGGAAGCCGACGATTTCCATGCCGTAAAAGCCGAGCGCGGTTTTGCCGACACCGCGAATGGCGGCGTTGAGGCCGGGGCTGTCGCCGCCCGCCGTCAGGATGCCGATGCGTTTGGTTTGTGCCATCGCGGCTGCGAAACTAGCAGCGCGTCGTATTCTGTCGAGAAGAACTTACCGGGCAAATGGAGGCGTGAGTTGTTCAGATTCAATGCCCGGAACAAGCTGGAGAAATCATTTTGTTTTCAACTCCGCTTTCGTTGCGGCTTGGAGCGCGTCCAGTTGTGGTTGAAGTTCTTCTTTGGTGATTTTGCTCATCCGGTCAATGAACAAAATGCCGTTCAAGTGATCCACTTCATGCTGAACCACCCGCGCCAGCAAACCGCCACACCGAAATTCAACCGGTTTGCCTTTTGCGTTCAACGCCTTCACGACCACTGACTCGGGGCGCGTGATTTCTGCGTAAATTTCCGGAAAACACAAACAGCCTTCGCTGCCGGCCACCGGCTCGCCGCCCGGCTTGATTTCCGGATTGATCAAGGCCAGCGGCATGAATTCGTTCACATCGGCGGGTTGGCCGTCCAATTCCAGCCATGACGGACGGTCTTTGACCTCGCGCACGTCAATCACCGTGAGTTGCAGCGCGCGTCCGATCTGTTGTGCCGCCAGGCCGACGCCGTGGTTCACGTGCGTGGTTTCAAACATGTCGGCAACGAGCTTTTTGATTTCCGGCGTGACGGTTTCGATGCGCGCGCCTTTTTGCCGGAGCGCCGGATGGCCGTATTTGACAACTTCCAAAATCATTGGGTGGTGACAAGTGACAGGTGACAGGTGACAGGATTAAGGCCCTGGATGCGCGCGGTTTTCAATCGTTTGGATGGTTTTGCTTAAGCCGCCGATGATACGGCTTAAAGTGGCGACGCGTTGCGCGACGATTTCGGGTGGTAGCAGGTGATTACAACGTTCGTAACGTCCCCGACTTTCTCGCGCTTCGCCCCGGGAAATTTTTAGATGTTGCGGCAGCTCTTTGCCATAACCGCGGCCAAAACCTTCCTCCATGTTTGCACAGATCGAATCCAAACTTCGCACCTGCTGTTTCACTAATTCCCGTCCGCGATAGTCCTTCAGTAAGACATCGGAGTCTTTCCAAAAATCCTCGAAAAGCTGGCGGGCGAATTGATAGATGCCAAAAGACTCCAACCGATCCGCAGAATTTAGAGTTTCACCTCGGTCTGATTTCTTGTCACCTGTCACTTGTCACCTGTCACCTTTCTGTTTTGTGCTGATTGTCACTCGTCACCCGTCACTCGTCACTCCTAAGATTTGCAGAATCCGTTCCAACTCCTCGTCGCTGAAAAAGGAAATTTCCACCGAGCCGGTGCCTTGTGCGTAATGAAGCTGCACTTTGGTGGCGAAGACTTCACGCAGGCGGGCCTCCAAATCTGCGATGTGCGGGTCGCCGGCGGGCGCAGCGACCAGTTCCGGCTGTGGCGCGGTTCGCCGGGAACCGCGCTTTTGCCGCTTGGCAACCAGGCCCTCCGTCTGGCGGACGTTCAAACCCTGCTTGATGACACGCTCGGCAACAAGCTTTTGATCCTTCTCGTTTGCGAGTCCGAGAATGACTTTGGCGTGGCCGACCGAAAGCCGTCCATCGCGGATGAAATTCTGGATGGTCGCCGGCAATTTCAGCAGTCGCAACGCGTTGGCCACAACCACGCGGCCCTTGCCGACCTTGGCGGCAATGTCCTCCTGCGTCAGTTGGAATTGTTCGGCGAGTTCAGCGTAACCATGCGCTTCTTCGATGGCGTTGAGATTTTCACGCTGCAGGTTTTCGATGAGCGCCAGTTCGAGCGCTACGCGGTCATCGGCCTGGCGGACGATGACCGGCACTTCCGTCAATTGCAGCAGTTGCGCGGCGCGCCAACGGCGTTCGCCCGCAATCAATTCAAAAAAGCCGTCACGCTCGCGGACAATGAGCGGCTGGACAATGCCTTGTTCGCGAATGGAATCGGCCAGTTCGCGCAGCGATTCGGCGGGAAAATCCTTACGCGGTTGGAGCGGGCAGGGACGGATACGTTCGAGCGGCACGCGTTGCACCCGTTCGCGCGTGTCGGGCGCGGGCGCAGGCGCCGGAGCGGGGGACGGTTGGACGGCGGGCAGAGGCGTAGTTGGAGTGAGGACCGGACTGCCACCCAGCAACGCGCCGAGGCCACGTCCCAAAGCAGGTTTTGCCATGCGCGCAGAGTGTCGCAGCGCAGCGGACTTGTCAACGCGAAGCGCGTTGGAGTTCAAGCTTTAGCTTGTCCGTAAGTTGTGTCCGAAAATGTGCTCTTGGCAAATCGTCCTCGTCGTCGTTCTCGTCCTCGAAAATTGGCGGCAACTGCATTCTGGCGAACAACCAATTTGGCAAGGCCTATGCTGCTTTTATAAGCTTAACACCCGATGAAAATCTTGATGCCAGTTGTAATAATGTTTTGCGGACTGACCGCCGCAATTGATTCTACATTTGCCAAAACTTGGACGCAAAGCAACGCACCAACCAATGATTGGGCTTCAATCGCTTCGTCGGCAGACGGAAGCAAACTGGCGGCCGTGGTTGACGGAGGGGGAATTTACACCTCGACCAACTCGGGAGTTGACTGGACGTTGACCAGCGCCACGAATCAATATTGGTCTTCCATAGCTTCATCGGCTGATGGCAACAAATTAGTGGCGGCATCATCGAGTATTTATACCTCAACGAACGCAGGAGCCACGTGGACGTTGACCCAAGCACCTTACCTGTACTGGCTCTCTGTCGCTTCATCGTCGGATGGAACCAAACTGGCGGCTGTGGCCGCCGATCCGGGAGGAGGTCTTTACACCTCGACCAACTCAGGAGTTACTTGGACACTGAATTTCGTACCTGCTCCACCTCCGGTGCCGGTCCTCTTCTCCGTCGCCTCATCGGCAGACGGAACCAAATTGGTGGTTGTTGGGTACCAAATTTTTTACTCGACTAACTCGGGAGCTTCTTGGACACCAACCAGCACGCCAATTTTGCCGGCGCCTGTCGTCGCTCCTTCACGTGAAATTGCCGTGTCAGCGAACGGGAGCAAATGTGTGGCATTCATGGGCTACGACGACATTTACGGGAATCCCTCCCCACTTTATACCTCGACGAACTTTGGTGAGACTTGGACGAAAACCAGCGTCCCCAGCAATCAGTGGATGTATGTTGCTTCGTCAGCGGACGGGACCAGGCTGATAGCAGCCGCCGGGGCTCTTACGCTAAGTGGGCCAATTTATACTTCAACGGATTCGGGCGTTACCTGGACATCGAACAATGTTCCCTACACGAATTGGAGTGCGGTTGCCATTTCGGCGGACGGCTGCAAATTGGTGGCAGGTGGAAGTCGAGGATCTGGCGGTCCGATTTTCATTTCCTACTCCCCGCCGGCACCTCAGGTAAGCGTCGCATCGCAAAATGGCAACTTAGCTCTGTCTTGGCTCGTACCTTCGACGAATTTCGTCTTGCAGCAGAATCTGGATCTGACCACGACGAATTGGGTGACGCTGATAAACACGCCCGCGCTCAATCTCACCAACTTGCATGATGAAGTTACCCTTTCTCCCACGAATCGCAGCGGGTTCTATCGGCTCATCGCGCAGTAAAGTGCAGGTGACAGGTGACAGGTGACAGGTGACAAGATTGAAAGCCAATTGCACGCGGCGATAAAGCCAATTTGGCAAGGTCCATGCTGTTTTTCAGGTTTCACACCCGGTGAAAATCTTGATGCCAGTTGTAATAATGTTTTGCGGACTGACCGCCGCAATTGATTCTACATTTGCCCAAACCTGGACACAGACCAGCGCGCCAAGCGCGCCAGAAGATTCGTTTTGGCTTTCCATTGCTTCGTCAGCAGATGGAAGCAAATTGGTAGCTGCGGCAGACTTTTGGGCTTCGTACCCGTTTTCTTTCTCGACGAATTCGGGTTTTGCCTCGACGAATTCGGGTGACACTTGGGTGCTGTTACCCAACCCTGCCGGGACCGCCGATAGGTTGTTTTTTGTCACTTTGTCGGCGGATGGAACAAAACTGGCGGCAACATCTATGTACGGGTTTGTTTATACCTCGACAAATTTCGGTGTCACATGGACATCAAACAGCCTTCCCAGTCAGAATTTGATTGCGATTGCGTCTTCGGCAGATGGAGACAAATTGGTGACGGTGGTGGGGATGAACCCTTTTTTCGCCTTGGTAGTGTGGACGAATGGCCCAATTTATGTTTCAACCAATTCAGGGGCTGCTTGGACGGTGACCAGTGCGCCCACCAATTACTGGTCTTGCGTTGCGTCGTCGGCGGACGGAACCACACTCGCTGCGGGAACCATAGGCCTCAATTCCCAAGGCTATCCCGCACCGGGCTACCTGTACGTTTCGACCAATGCTGGCGCCACGTGGCTACAAACATGTGCCCCAACAAATGAATGGAGTTCCATCGCGTCTTCGGCGGATGGAACCAAGTTGGCAGCGGTAGCGCCCTGGGCTTCGATTTACACCTCGGCGGATTCAGGTGCCACATGGCATTCAAACAATGTTCCCGCGATTATTTGGCAGGCGATTACGGTGTCGGCGGACGGAACCAAACTGGCAGCGCTGGATCAATACGGACACGTTTATACTTCAACAAATTTTGGTGCCAGTTGGGCGTCAAACGGTATTCCCACTCAACTGACGTGTTGGGGCATGGCTTCTTCGGCTGACGGGAATATGTTGGTGGCGATAGTTCTAGAAGGTGGAATTTGGGTTTCGCAAGCTACTCCGTCACCGCAGTTGAACATCATGCCTGCGGGTGGCAATTGCACCGTTTCCTGGCTTGTGCCCTCGACGAATTTTGTGTTGCAGCAGAATTTGGATCTGACCACGACAGACTGGGTGACGCTGACAAACACGCCTATGCTCAATTTCACCAACCTGGACGATGAAGTTACCCTTTCCCCGACGAACAGCAGCGGGTTCTATCGGCTCGTTTCGCAATAGGTAGGGTCGCCTCGCCGAGGCGACCGACTGAAATCAAAACGGACAGTTCGGCGAGCTGTCCTTCTTTTGAATTGTACGACTCGGCGAGCCGCCCCGACTGTGAGATTTCCGTCAAAGCCAATTTGGCAAGGCCTATGCTGCTTTTTCAAATTTAACACCCGATGAAAATCTCGATGCCAGTTGTAATAATGTTTTGCGGACTGTCCACCGCAGTTAATCCTGCGCTTGCCCAAACCTGGACGCAGACCAGTGCGCCGAATGAATATAGGCTATCGATTGCCTCTTCAGCAGATGGGAGTAAACTGGTTGCTTTGGGATTTGCCCCGATTTATGCCTCGACCAATTCGGGTGCCACGTGGATACAGATAACCGACCCTGCCGGCCCCGTCGATTCGTTGTTTTTTGTTACTATGTCATCAGATGGAAACAAACTGGCTGCAACAACTGCGGGTGGGTTTATTTATACCTCGACCAATTTCGGTCTCACTTGGGTATCGAACAGTGTCCCCACTCTGAATTTGATTTCGATTGCGTCTTCGGCTGACGGGGACAAGTTGGTGGTTGTGACAGGAGTAAAGACTCGCTTTTCTTTAATGCCGGAAACTAACGGCCCAATTTATGTTTCCACAAATTCGGGTACAACTTGGACGATGTCCGGCGCACCCACCAATTATTGGTCTTGTGTCGCATCTTCGGCAGATGGAACCAAACTCGCTGCAGGCACGCTTGGTGCAACTTACCAGGATTATTATTGGTATAGGGGTTTGATCTATGTTTCGACCAACTCTGGAACCACATGGACACGAACAAGCGCTCCGACGAACGCATGGGCCTGCATCGCGTCTTCGGCTGATGGAACCAAATTGGCAGCGGTGGCATCGGGCGCTTCGATTTACACCTCTGCGGACTCAGGTGCCACATGGCGTTCAAACAATGTTCCCGACGGCGATTGGATTGCCGTGGCCTCGTCAGCAGATGGAAGCAAACTGGTGGCGGAAGTTCTTGACGGTCCGATCTACACTTCGACCGATTCAGGTGTCACCTGGGTATCGAACAATGTGCCCCCCACGAGTTGGAGTGCGGTTGCTTCATCGGCAGACGGCAGCAGATTGACGGCAGCAGCAGGGCTTTTTTCCTCGGGTCCGATTTTCGTTTCCGATTCCGCACCTGCGCCTCAAGTAAGCATCGCGTCTAAAAACGGTAAGCTCACCCTTTCCTGGATTGTGCCTTCGACAAACTTTGTGTTGCAGCAAAGTCCTGATTTGTCCAGTTGGACCGACGTGACCGATACACCCGCGCTAAATCTTACCTACCTGCAGGATGAGGTCACCCTTACACCGATTAACAGTAGCGGGTTCTATCGGCTCATGGCACAATAAAAATGCAGGTGACAAGTGACGTGTGACAGGTGACAAGGTCGAAGTCGTTCGGTCACGCGCGCTTTCGTGTCACTTGTCCCTTGTCACTTGTCACCCGGCCCTTACCCTGAATGCGTGAGCCACAAGCACAAACACATCGCCGCGCTGGTTGAGCAGCATCAGGGACACAAACTCGACCAGCATTACGTTGGCTATTTTCATTGTTTTAACCGCCAGCTTTTTTACGAGGCGCACGAAGTCCTCGAGCATCTCTGGCTCAAGGACAAGCACGGCCCCAACGGCGCGTTTTACAAGGGCTTGATTCAACTCGCCGGCGCGTTTGTGCATCTGCAGCGGAATCACCCGCAACCCGCCGCCGCGTTGTTCAAACTGGCCCTGGCAAATTTCGAAAAATATCCGCGCGAACACGAATGTTTAAATCTGGACTCGACGCGACAATTGATTCGTAACTGGCTTGCGGATTTGGAACGGGCGAGTTTTGAAGCCAATCCACTTAACGTCGGGAATGCGCCGAGGCTCAATTTGTTGCCATGAACAAAAGGCGCGTGGTGTTGGCGGGCGGCAGCGGTTTCCTCGGCCGGGCGCTGGCGCGGGCGTTGCTCGACCGCGATTATGAAGTCGTCGTGCTGACGCGCACGCCCGGCGGACGGGATGATGGCGTCAGGGAAGCGGAATGGGACGGTGAACACGTCGGCGAATGGATTCAATATTTGGATGGAGCGGAGGCGGTGGTGAACTTGGCCGGACGCAGCGTGAATTGCCGGCATACGCCGGAAAACCTCCGCGATATCATCGGGTCGCGCATCAACTCCGTCGGCGCCGTGGCGGCGGCCATTTATCACGTCACGCATCCGCCGCGGGTCTGGGTGCAAGCCGGATCGCTGGCGTTTTACGGCGATTTGGGCGGCGAATGGTGTGACGAAAATTCGCCATCGAAACCGGGAGCCGCCGTGGAGATTTGTCAGGTTTGGGAAAAGGCCTTCAACACTGCGTCCACCCCAAAAACGCGAAAAGTTTTGTTCCGAATCGGCATTGTGCTGGCTCGCGATGGCGGTGCGCTGTCCGTGCTCGGCAAATTGACCGGGTGGTTTCTCGGCGGCGCCGCCGGCAGCGGCCGGCAATACCTCAGTTGGATTCACCTCGCGGACATGAACCGGATGTTCATCGAGGCGATTGAGCGCGAAGATTTGGACGGAACCTTCAACGCGAGCGCGCCGAATCCTGTGACCAATGCGGAATTCATGCGTGAGTTGCGGCGCGCCTTGCATCGCCCATGGAGTCCGCGCGCGCCGGTCTGGGCTGTGCGCCTTGGCTCGTGGTTGATGCAAACCGAGCCTTCCTTGGCGCTCACCGGCCGCCGTTGTGCGCCGAAACGTTTTCTCGAAAGCGGTTTCAAATTTCAATTCACCGAACTGCGCACGGCGTTAAAGGACATATACGGATAACGCACCGCTCAAATCAGGGCGTCCGCCAGGACCTCGGCCATGTGCCGCAGCCGGACTTCGGCGAGATGTTGAATCTGCTGCCGGCAACTCGTTCCCGATGCCGTGATGATGGTCCCGAGAGGCTGGGCTTTGATTTGTTGGATGAGCGGCTCGGCGACTTTCAGGGAAAGCTCATACTTCGATTCCAGCATTCCGAAGGCACCGGCCATGCCGCAGCAACCGGTGTCAAGCAGCGACACCTTGCGCGCCGGCAACCGTTTCGCCAGTTGCCGCGCCCGGTCCGGACGGGCCAGCGCTTTGGCATGACAATGAGCATGGATGACAATGCGCTCGGCTTTGTCGTTGAACCGGAGCGCACGGGGTTCCTGCTTCAGCAGATTTTCAATGAATTCTTCGAACAAGAAGCAACGCGCTGCGATTTGCTCTGCACCCGGCAATTTCAATTCCCGGTAATCCTCCGCGAACATCGAGTAACACGAAGGTTCGAGGAAAATAATCGGCGTGTCGTTCGGGGTGTTGTTCAGCAGGGCAAGATTGTGCCGTCCCAGCCGCGCGGCTTCGTCAAGATTGCCCTGGCTGAAGGCGGGCCGTCCGCAGCATTGGCGCCAGGTTACCAGCGTGACTTTATAGCCGGCGGATTCCAGCACCCGGACGGCGGCCTGGCCGATGTGCGGTTCGTGATAACGCACGAAGGTGTCGTCCCACAGCATGACCGGGCCGCGAAACTTGCCGGCACGACTTTCGTGTTTGGCAAACCAGCGATCGAACCGTTCCCGCGCGAAACGCGGCAATGGTCGCCGGGTGGTGAGGCCCAGGAACCGGCTTCCCAGATAGCCCAGGGGTGTGAAGCCCAGGAGCGCATTGGCCACGCGCGGCATCGCGCAGCCCATCCGGCCCAGGCGATCCACCGAACTGAACAGCTTCTCGCGCAGCGTCAATCCGTCGTGCCGGATGCGGGCGTGCAACAGTTCCGCCTTCAACAACGCCATGTTGACATTTGACGGACATTCCGCGGTGCAGGCTTTGCATGACAGACAGTTGCTCAAGGCCGCGTCAAGTTCCGCCGAGTGGAGCGGCTCATGCGCGGTGCCACGCAATTCCAACGCCGCGCGAATAGCGTTGGCGCGTCCGCGCGTGGACATGATTTCCTCGCCGGTGGCGATGAACGTTGGACACATCACGGGCGTTTGTTTGAGGCAGCCGCCGCAACCGTTGCATTGTTCCAGGTTGGCCGTGAACGAGCCGTCCTTGACCGCAAACGCCAGTCGCGGCTCAAAGGGCAGTTTCAGCGAGTAACCCGCGCCCAGACGCAGGTGACGATCGATCTTGTAGCGCCCGTCCGAAACGATTTTGCCCGGGTTGAACAGGTTGTGCGGGTCGAAGGTATGCTTGATTTGCCGCATGAGCTGGTAAATTTCATCGCCGACCTGGTCCCGGAGATATTCGGTGCGCGCCATGCCGACGCCGTGTTCGCCGGACAACGTGCCCTTGAATTGCCGCACGAGCGCGGCCACTTCGTCGGCAATCTGCCGGTATTTCTTCAAATCCTCGGCGCGGTGCAAATCGAGCATCGGCCGCACGTGCAGCAACCCCGCCGCCGCGTGGCCGTAATACGAAGCCCGCACCCCGCGTCGCCGCATCAACGTCTGCAGACTGGTGACATACTCGGGCAAATCGCGCGGCCGCACCGCCGCGTCCTCGACGAACGCCACGGGTTTAATGTCGCCCCGGCAGCCGGTCAACAACGACAAACCGGCTTTGCGCATCGCCCACACGAGGTTGGCTTCGGTCGGCGTTCGCAAAATCAAATGGCGCAAACCCAGTTTGCGTTTTGCCAGCAGCGCCAGCCGGTCGTAAACGTCTTCAAAGAATTCGACGATTAAAATCGCCGCGCAAGGCTGGGTATCAAGTTCAAGCAGGTCGCGCACGGCCTGGAACTCGCGTTGACCACGCGTCTGGTCGAACAGGGGGCGGTCAATATGCTCGATGGCGGCGGGCTGCAAGTCGAGCAGTTCGGTCGTGGCCCGCATCGCCTCGGCCACCGATGCAAAGAACAGCAAACCCACGCCGCGCTCGGCCAGCAGGGGAACGACTTTCAATTCGGCGGAAACGATGGCGGCCAGTGTCCCTTCGCTGCCGGCCAGAACGTGGAGCAGGTTCTTCGGTTCATGGGCCAGCCGCGCCAGGGCGTATCCGGGCCACCGCTTCAGCAGGCCCGGCGGAAAGCGCCCGGCGATTTCCAGGGCATTGAGTAGAACCAGGCTTTCGCACAAATCACGTTGCTGCGGTAAAGTGTCGTGGCCGGGGCCGACTTTCACGACAGCTCCGCTGGCCATGACGATTTCCAATTCGCTGACGTGCCTGCCGGTCGTGCCATAGACCGGCGTGTAGGAACCGGATGAATCGTTGGCAATCATGCCGCCCAGCGTCGCGCGCGAACTCGTCGCCACGTCCGGCCCGAAACAAAATCCGTGCGGGCGGAGGAAATCGTTCAACTGATCCAACACCACCCCGGCGCCGACGCGGACGGTGCCGCGTTCCCGGTTGAAATCCGAGATTCGGCGGTTGTGGCGCGCGAAATCAATTACCAGCCCGTCGCCGATGGCCCCGCCGGAAAGACCCGTGCCCGCGCCGCGCGGGATGACCGGCACGCCCGCCTGCGCCGCTGCCAGGATCATGGCGCGGGCCTGGCGCGCATTTCTGGGAAACGCCACCGCCAGCGGCTCGATTTGGTAGAGCGAAGCGTCCGTGGCGTAGAGCTGGCGCGTGAGATTGTCCACGGCAACATCGCAGTCCGCCGCTTTCAGCGTCGCCAATTGTTGGGTCGGTATCATGCGCGCGCACCAACCTATCGGCGTGACACCGCGTTGACAATTTCATTAACTCAACGCCCGTGTGGTGTTGGCGCTGTGCGCCTGAAAATCAGGCCGCAGGCGCGATGCTACCCGGAGACAGATGCCACCCATGCAAACGTAATGAGCGCGAGTTCGCAAAAACGTTCCGAAGAATTTTTAAAAATCAGCGGCCAGTTCAAACTCGGCGCGCTCGTCACCGAATCGTCGCATCCCGTCACGGCGAACTTGAGTGACGTTGCCAGACGGGATATCGCCGCTGCGCTGAAATTGCTTTTCGACGTGGACGGTGACGTCGTGAAAAAATATCGCGAGTTCGTGAAATCGGGCAGGGCAGGGGAGATCATGGAAACGGTCTTGCGCTCGTTGAAAAACGGCGGACGAATTTTTTTCACCGGTTGCGGCGCGACCGGACGGTTGAGCATTCTGCTGGATTCTGTCTGGCGCGATTTCTGGCAGCGGCAGAACAAACCCCTCACCCGGACTTTATCCACCCTCTCTCCGTCCGGCGGGGCGAGGGGCACTAATGATTTTGAAAACCGCACGTTCGGCGTGATGGCAGGGGGCGATTATGCGCTCATCAAATCGGTCGAAGGCTTTGAAGATTTTGCCACGTTCGGGGGCAAACAACTTCGCCACCTCGGTGTGCGTGCGGGCGACGTGGTATTCGCCATCACCGAAGGCGGCGAAACGTCATTCGTCATCGGCACGGCGTGGGAAGGGGTGGACGCAGGCGCGAAAGTTTATTTCGTTTATAACAACCCGGATGAAATCCTCTGCCGGGACGTCGAACGCAGCCGTGAAATCATCGAGGACGCGCGCATCGAAAAAATCAACCTCACGACCGGCCCGATGGCCATTACCGGCTCGACGCGAATGCAGGCAACCTCCATCCAACTCTGCGTGATGCTGACGATTCTGGAAATGGTCGTGCGGGAGTTGTTGGGTAGGACAGGCTTCCAGCCTGTCTCCAGTATAAAAAAAGTGAGAGACAGGCGAGACGCCTGTCCTACGCAATTTCTCGCCGCGCTGGAGGAGCTACACGCGAGTTTGAAGTCACCTGTGTTGCTCGAACAACTGGCGAGACTCGTTGCGCTGGAGGAATCAGTCTATCGCATGGGGCACAAGAATAATTATTTCGCCGACCACTATGGCATTGATGTGTTGACGGACACAACGGAGCGCTCGCCAACATTTTGCACGCCGCCGTTTCGCAAGGCCGGCGACGAAACCGCAACGGAATCGTGGGCATTCCTGTTTCTACCGCCAGAAAAGACGCCGGAGGCGTGGCGACACATTCTGAAACGTGGGCCACATTGCGTGGAATGGGATGAAACCGGGATTCGCCCGTTTGTCGGCAAGGAAAACTTGGCGCGAACGCTGGAAACGATCCGCAAAATCAGTGCGGCGGAACTGATGCGGTTTAGGATCGGCCTGGACGGTCTCAAATATCGTCCGCTGGGCGCGGGTGATAGTGCCGTGGCCATTGTGTCGGGACGGGAATGGGAATCGTTGTTTTCACCGGATGGATTTTACCGCCTTCAATTTGAAGCGGCACAAAAAGCAGGCGCAAAAACCGGCCTCGTTTATTTCGGTTGCCGCCGACGTCGGTCGGCTCCATTTTCAAAATCGGCAATCGGTAATCGGCAATCGGCAATTGATGAGGTTTTCGTTCCCGTGCCGCAGACCGATTTTCTTCTGGACGGCGTGACACGGGTGGCGGTGAAGCTGGTGATGAACGCGCTTTCGACCTGCACGATGGTGCGGCTGGGGCGCGTGATGGGCAACACCATGGTCTGGGTCGTGCCGTCGAACCTGAAGCTGATTGACCGCGCGACACGCTACCTCAGCCAGCTCACCGGTCTGACCTATGAGGCGGCGAACGGCCTGCTGTTTGAAGTGCTCGAATACGTCGAACCGCGGATGAAATCGGACCAGACGTATCCACCGGTGGTGGGCTTGGCCGTCCTGCGCGCGCAGCACGGTTTGACGAACGAGGAGGCGGAGAAACAGTTGGCGAAATAAACCGCGGATTACGCGGATGAGCACGGATTCGTTTCAAACCAAGTATCAAGGACGACGTTTGAGTTGCGCCGTTACGCCTATGCTGCTCACTTTGCCTCGTGACGTTCGTGGGCGCAGGACGGTGTATTCGGGAACTTCTTGCAGTGATAATGCTTGAACATTCCGAAGCCTGTCTGGATAATCGCCCCGGCCCACCAAATGACATGAAAACGAATGTCAAGAGACACTTTCTCGAATGCCATTCGCTAGCGGAAATGGCCATCACGTTAGTTGTTCTGGGTGTCATTTTTCTCCTTCCGGTTGCTTTCTTGTCTGTCGTTCTTGGGCTTATCCTCAATCTTTCCAAGCATATTGCCATATTTGGCCCGCTCGGTCTCTGGCTGTTCTCCGTAGTTGCCATGTGGTGCTGGTTCGTCCGGGTCGGACGCTCATGGTCCGAACCAAGATTGGCCACCAAGGAGTTCTCTTATTTCCAGTGGACATCAATTGGTTTTGTGTTGCTTCTCAATCTCACTTTCCCGTCTGCAGAGACGGCTCCAACAATCAATGCGATTCGCTGGTTTCTGACGGCTCTCTTTGTGATGGCGAATTTGGCTTACGTCTCGCTGGCAGTCGCGATCAAGGCCAAGCTTCCAACGAAGATACTTCTTGGCCTCGTGATGAGTATTGTAGTTGCAGTTCTCCCGATCTGGACGAAATGGACAAAATGAATTTTTTGGTCGCCGATACCAACGACCTGCGGCAGCGGTTTAACTTTGTCTTTATTCGTTATGGTTTCAAACCAAATGCCGGGCCTGACGTTTGGGCAGGGCAGGTTTGGTTTTGCGCAGCGGGATTACTGTTTCTTCCGTGGGCAAAAATTCTTTCAGGAAATTCGGTTTGTAATGACGGCCGCCGCGCTGGTAGTCGCGCCACAGCGTTTCAGCCACCTGTTTCGGGTCGAGCCGGAGTTCGCCGGTGAGATATTCAAAGAGCAGTTCCATCAGTCGTACCAGCGCGATGCTGTCGGTACGGCCCGTGCGCGCGTGCAACCAGTCACTGAAACGGAGGAAGGCGTGGAATGGTGAAGGTAGGACAGGCATCTTGCCTGTCTCATTATTTTCGGATTTAGATGGAGACAGGCGGGACGCCTGCGCTACGTTATTCCAAATCAGCGGCGTGGTTTCGACAAAGTTGCCGCTGTTACCAACCAGGTCCCAGTAACGCGCAAACCGGCGCAATCGTTGCATCATCGCGAAGTCAATCGGCTTATTCTGCAAAATCTCGTAGGGCGGATGCGGGTTGTAAACCATCTGCCATTCGGCGTCGTGCCGGACAATCGGCGTGCCGCGCAACCGTTTCAGGATGCCCACCTGGATTTCCTGCGGACCGAGCGCGATCAGCCGGTTGAACCCGGCGGCAAAACTCTCCAGCGTTTCACCGGGCAACCCGACAATCAAATCGGCGTGGATATGAACGCCGGTTTCATTGCGCAGAAAATGGAGATTGTCGGCGAGCTTGTCGTAATTCTGCCGGCGGCTGATCAAATGGCTGACTTCCTCGTTGAACGTCTGGATGCCGACCTCGAATTGCAGCGCGCCGGGCGGGAATTTGGCGATGATTTCGCGCAACGATTCGGGCAGCCGATCGGGAATCATTTCAAAATGGAAGAAATGGCCGGGCTGATAGCGCTCCAGAAAGAATTCGAGAATGGTTTTGCTGATATCGACGTTGAGATTAAACGTGCGGTCAACGAACTTGAATTGTTTCACCCCGCGGTCGAGCAGGCGCTGCAATTGTTCGAACAAAGCGGGCAGGGGAACCTGCCGCACCGGAATGTCGAGTGATGACAGGCAAAATTCGCACGTGAACGGGCAGCCGCGCGACGCCTCGACGTAGATGATGCGATGCGCGATATCGTCGTCAGTGTATAGGTCGTAGGGCAGGATGATTTGTGAAAAGTCCGGCAGTTCGGCGGGAATGATTTTGGGCAATTGGTAGGGCGCGCAGTCCTCTGCGCGCCGGTCCTCACGAATGGCTGCCTCGGCGGGCAACGGAGAGCCCACCCTACCTTTAAGAAGGGTCCGGCACACTTCCGCAAACTTCAAATCCGCTTCGCCGGTGATGACGTGGTCGGCCAGTTGAACAATTTTTTGGTCTTCAGTTTCGTAACTGACTTCCGGCCCGCCGAGGATGATTTTGACATCAGGCCTGACGCGTTTGATGGCGGCGATGACTTCGGTGGTTGGCTCGACGTTCCAGATGTAAATGCCCAAGCCGATGATTTTGGGATTTTGCGCGAGGAGGACTTCTGCGATGTCGAGGGGACGCTGGTTGATGTCGAATTCCACGAGACACGCGCGCGGCTGCAAGTCGCCGAGGTTGGCCAGCAAATAGCGCAGGCCAAACGCGGCGTGGATATATTTTGCGTTAAGCGTGGTTAAAACGATGTCCGCCACATTCAACAGGTTAGCAATGAGGGGGTGGTGGTGCAATGAGGCAGCGGAAAGCGGCTGTAGTATGCGCTGCTTGTCGCGCCGCAGCCAGGCGAAGGCTGATCCCCAGCGCATGGTCGGCTGAGAGAGCCGACACTACATCATCGAATTTTCATTCGACCCGGCGCGGGGCGGTTGTTACCCTGTGGCACCTATGACACTCGACGATATTTTGCTGGAAGCAGAGGACAAAATGATCAAGACCGAGCAAGTGGTCATAAACGAGTTCGCGGGCGTGCGCACGGGCAAGGCGTCGGCAGCGTTGGTGGAGAACGTCATGGTGGAGGTTTATGGCGCGCAAATGCGCATTCGCGAACTGGCGGGCATCACGACGCCGGAACCGCGGATGCTGGTCATCCAGCCGTGGGACTTTAACTCGCTGCATCCGATTGAGAAGGCGATTCAAAAGGCGAACCTCGGTCTCATGCCGGCGATTCAGGGCAAAATCATCCGGCTCGTGTTCCCGGAATTGAGCACGGAACGGCGGCAGGAGTTCGTGAAAATTTCCAAAAAAATGGCGGAGGACGGGCGCGTAGCCGTCCGGCACGTGCGGCGCGACGCGATGGAACTATTGAAAAAACACGTCCACGACAGCGGCATCACCGAGGACGAGGAAAAACAGGCCGAAAAGGAATTGCAGAAGCTGACCGACCAATACATCGCCAAGCTTGACGAACACCTCGTCCACAAGGAAAAGGAAATCATGACGGTGTGAGGGCGATTTACGATTTACGATTTACGATTTACGCGTCCCACCTCATCACCGTCAATGGATGACGGTGCATCGCAAGGTTGATGGTCGTCATTCCACTTGAGCAGTTCGCCCCATTGATTGGCCCGCTCACAAGGCACGGCTGAACGGCGCGTCCACTTTCCGGTTCCCGCTGCAATAACGGAACGCCTCACCGCTTGAAGTAAAGCTCCTCGGCGTTCCATGTCACGCGGTAGTAACTCAACGGCGTTGGGCGGATATTGCCGATGTCGGAGCGGATGGCGGCGTAAAAAAACGGCGTGCCTGTGTAGATTAACGGTACCTGCTCGGCCAGAATACTCTGAACTTCGTCGTAATCTCTTTTCCGCTCGGCGTAATCCAAAGTCTTCATTTGCGCGTCCATCAAATAGTCCAGCCGCGCCTCCCAATCGGTTGAGGGCGTCTTCTCACGCGGGAACCAGAAGTGCGTGAAACCGCTGGACTTGATGACGGGCAGCATATCGGAAGGATCGGCGCTGGTGTCAGGTACAAGTCCCAGAAGGACGCAATCATAATCGCAGGTGTCTTCAATTTTATTGATGAGCGTGTTGAACTCCATCGGCTGGACGATGACCTTGAAACCGAGTTTCTCCAGATCTGATGCGATGAGCAACGCCGTTTTTTCGCGGGCGGTGCTGCCCGTCATCGTGTTCAGCACAAACTCAATCGGATTGCCATCAGCGTCCTCCAGCAACCCGTCGCCCTTGCGGTCTTCGATGCCGATCTCCTTCAACAACGCCCGCGCCTTGGTCAAATCGTGCGGATATTGCGCGACGTTCGGGTTATACCACTTTTTATTGCCGGGGGTTTCAAAACCGCATGCGGGGATCGCGCGACCGGAATAAATGGATTTGATGATGCGCTCGCGGTCAATCGCATACGAGCAGGCCTGACGGAATTTCACGTTGCGGAACCATTTCAACTTTTTCGGATCCACGTAAGGTTGGCCAGTCGTTGGGTTCACGTTCGTGTTTTGGTTGAACCAGAAAAAACGCTTCTCCAATCCGATGCCCGGTTCGAGCAATTGAAACCGGCCCTTCGCAGACTCGGTTCTGAAACGGTCATAGTCATAGAGGTCGATCAAATCGTCCGCGTCGCTCTCGCCGCTCAGAAAACGCAGCGACATCGCGTTCACGTCCGGCACCACGGTGAAAATGACATTGTCAAAATACGGCAGGCGCTGACCCTGCTTGTCCACTTCCAGAAAATACGGGTTGCGCTCCAGCAGAGTGGATTGCGCCGCCTTGTATTCTTTCAAACGGTATGGCCCGCTGCCGACAATGTGTTCCGGCTTGGTGTTGACGCCGTAAGCCGAGGTGAACGTTCCGTCAGCAACCGCGTTGGCCAGAATGTGTTTCGGCATGATCGGCACGCTTGCGCCAAAAAGTTCCCAAAACGGCGCATAAATTTCCGGCGTCACGACTCGAATCGTCAGATCGTCCAGTTTGGTCACCGTGAATATTTTCCCGTCAATGATGAAAGGGTCGCGCGTGACCGTATTAATCGCCGGATTATAAATGATCTCATTCCAAGTGAACACCACGTCATCCGCTGTTAACGGTGCGCCGTCGCTCCAACGCAGATTTTTCCGCAGCTTGAACGTCCACGTTTTGCCGTCGGGCGAATTCGTCCATAATTCTGCCAAACCCGGTTTGATTTCTTGCGCAGGCACATCGAAGTTCAACAAACTCCAAAACATATACCGGCAGATGTCTATGGAAGATGCTTCATTGGCCATGATGGGATTGAACGTCTTCGGGTCGGCCAGTTCGGCTACGACCAGCCGCCCGCCCGGAACGCCCGGCGTACAATCCACCACCACCGGAGGTTCGGGTAACGGATAATTTGCGGCGGATTTTTCTGAAATGGCGTTCTCTGATTTTTTGCTGCAGCCGGACAGACAAACCATCAGCGCCGCAAAAACCACAACGTTTCGTGCAAACGAATTTGTCATGCGCGCCACGCTAACATTTTCTTTTGTCCGCTAAAAGCCTCGTTTTGAAGCTGAATGTGTCGGCGGCGCTGGCCTCTGTGGGCGTAAGAAGGCAGAGGGCGATCTAGATGGTGCGGTAACACCGCTGGCACTGAACCTCATTGCGGAAACCGAATTTGACCGTCTAACCATCACCGCAATCTGTGAAAACACCATCCCACGGCTTTTCAACCCGTCAATGGCGTAAATCGAAAATTACGGGCCTCATTACGTCATACGTTTTTCTCAAATACTGTCAGCGCATCGGCGCATTCGTCGCGGGCGGTTCAAATCGCACCACGGTTTCGCCGGGCCGGGCGTAACCGAGCTTTTCACGGGTAAGGCGTTCGACGGTTTGGGGATCGTTGCGGAGGGCGTCAATGTCCGCCTGGAGTTGCCTGGATTTTTCCTTTTCCTTCTGCAATTCCCTTTCCAACCGCAGATTTTCCCGCTGCATCCGCTCATTTTGCTGGATGAGCGGTAAATACCACACGGCGACGAGCAGCAATCCGGCCAGGAGCAACAGCCAGGCGACCATTTTGGTCAGCTTGCTCCAGATGCCAAGGTCAACGTTCATGCCCGCGAGTTAAACACGGGGGGCGCTGCGACGGAAGCGGATTTATCGGGCAAATTCCTTCCACGTTTTCAATTTGCCATTGGCGTCGAAGACGAGGCGCAGGAAACGCGCAGGGACGTAGGTCTGGGAATACATCGGGGTCAGCGGACCGTAATAACAGCCGGGCGCAACAAAATAAGGTTCGGGCGCCACGATGACCTGGCCCCGTTGCGTGAGCCATTCAACGACGGTCGAGCCGTCGGACAGCTTCGCCATTTTGTCCGGCGGGCCGAATTCCATCACGGCCTGGTCGTAGGTGTAATTGCCCACGCGCGCCGCCCAGTCAATTTTGGGCGTGACGCAACCGGCCAGCAAAAGCACGGCAAAAAGGACTGGCATCATCACTTTCACACGGCCAATTTACGCCGGCCCAAGCCGAATGCAATCCGCGCCCGTTCGGCAAATTGCGGATTTTGTTGTGAATGGGTTTCGGTGGCGTTATCAATTCGGGCACATGATCAAGGCATTGTTCCTGATGTTTGATCCCACCGGGTGGGACCGCCTGGCACAAGCCCGGCGCGGTGTAGGATTCGTTTTGACGGGATATTTGCTGCCGCTGTTGCTGGTCGTGTCGGCGGTGGAAGGCGGCGGGCTGAAGTACTGGGGCAAATGGCAACCCGGCGTCGGCGTGATCCGGAAATTCACGGTTGGTGAAGCGGCTCTGATTGAAGTCGCGCAATTGCTGTTGACGCTGGCGGTGGTTTTTGTGTGCGCCCACCTCGTCAAAATGTTGGGCGAGACTTTTCACGACCGCCACAACTTTACGCAGGCGTTCACGGTGGTGGCTTACACTTTATGTCCGATTTTCCTGCTCCGGCTGCTGGACGTGTTTCCCATGATGAATCCCTGGGTTCCGTGGGCCATTGGCATCGTGCTTTCCACCTGGATTTTTTACCAGGGTTTGCCGCGCGTCATGAAACCGGACCCGAGTCATGCTTTTGAATTATACATGATCAGTTCGATGATATTGTTTGCGACCACAGGCCTGGTTTGTTTGCTCACCGCGTTGTGTTTGCGGGGCCAGGTTGATTTCGCGCACTCTTATTTGGGCGCACACATTTTGCAACTGTTGGCATCACTGGGCTTATGAGGCAAGATTCCGCATGATGATGGCCGCCGAACAAACCCGGCTGAACGCGCTGGTGGAATTGGGAATACGGGCAAGTTCGCACGCACGGCGAATCCCAAACCGGACCGGCCGGCGCGGTTCGCGCGCGTTAATGAACGGACGAAACAACTGCCGCGCGGCACCGCCCCCGCATTGCTGCATTATCTGCAAAAGAAAGGTTACGAGAAGGGGCGGGTGTTTTTACAGGGCTGCGACATGGAAAATCAGGTTGGAAATTGCCGGCACGTTTGAGTCGGAGTCCACGCTTTAGCGTGTCAGACAGCCTGAAGGCTGAACACCAACAGGAATACGCCCGCTTGCAACCTTCAACCTTCCGTTTGTAACCTTCAGTCATGCTGGACGACACCATCGCTGCCATTGCCACGCCGCTCGGTGAGGGCGGACTGGCGGTCGTGCGCATTTCGGGCCCGCAGGCACTTACCGTCGCCGATAAAAGCTTCCTGCCGCTCGGCAAAAATTCGCGGAAACCGTCAGTCGCATCGTCGCACACGATTCAATACGGCAAAATCGTCCGCCGCAATCCGGGAGCGCCGGCCTCTGGCCGGTCCGTCGAAGCGCAAAATGAGGATGCTCGCCGGCAAGGATGCCGGCGCTCCCAGGTCGGCGTGGAGGATTTTCAGATCGTTGATGAAGTGCTGCTGGCGGTTCTGCGCGCGCCGCGCACGTTCACGCGCGAGGACACGGTGGAAATCACCTGTCACGGCGGCATCCTGCCCGCCAAACTTGTCCTTGATACACTGCTCGAAAACGGGGCGCGACTGGCCGAACCCGGTGAGTTCACGCGCCGCGCGTTTCTCAACGGTCGCATTGACCTGGCGCAAGCCGAAGCGGTTGCCGATTTGATTCATTCGCGCACGGAACTTGCGCTGGCCGCCGCCAATGAACAGCTTGCCGGTAAATTGTCGCACCGCATCAATCAACTGCGCGATGAGCTGATGCGCACGCTGGCGCACGTCGAGGCGCACATTGATTTTCCCGACGAGGACATTGCGCCGGACACGAAAGCGCAATTGCTCAGGCGCCTGGAAAACGGCGTGAAATTCATGGACGAACTGCTGCGCACGGCGAACGAGGGCCAGATTTTGCGGCGTGGCATCCGGGCGGCGATTGTTGGCCGGCCCAACGTCGGGAAATCGAGCCTGCTCAATCAACTGCTCGGACGCGACCGCGCCATCGTGTCGCCGATACCGGGCACAACCCGCGACACGATTGAGGAGACAGCGAACATCCGCGGGTTGCCGGTCGTGTTCATTGACACCGCCGGATTGCGTGAGGCGCGCGACGAAATCGAAGCCGAGGGCGTTCGCCGCAGCCGCGAATCGCTGGCCAAGGCCGAATTCATTCTGCACGTGCTCGACGCCAGTGAACCGCTGACGGGCGCAGATGGAAGTTATTTCGCCGAGTTCACCGAAAAAAAACGGATTCTGGTGCTGAACAAGACTGACTTGTCGCGAAAGCTTGTTTTGCCGGAAAAGGTAGGGTGCGATGTCCTCATCGCGCCGCGGCGGGCTACGGAGAGCCCGCCCTACCCACAAATTGTGGATGTATCCTGTCTGAGCGGGCAGGGGATTGAAGCGTTGAAAGATGCCATCAAGGAACTGGTCTGGTCGGGCGAAATCAGGGCCGAGATGTTGCAGGTGATGATTAACTCCAGGCATCAGGATGCTTTGAATCGCGCCCGCGCGGCGGCTCAACGGGCGGCGGACGCGTTGCGGGCGGACGCGACGCTCGAGCTTGTGGCGATGGATTTACGCATCGCCGTGAACGCCGTCGGTGAAATTGTCGGCAAAACGGCGACGGAAGATTTGCTGGACTCGATTTTCAGCCAGTTTTGCATTGGGAAATAATGGTCGCGATTTCTCACGAATAGCTGGATTGGGTTTGGCAGGACGGCACACTCCTGTATTGTCCTCCCAGACTTCTGACGACATACGGGTCGTGTTATGGCACGGAAAACATTGGGGAAATTGGCCAACCTGACGAAATGGCGGGGAAACCAGCCAAACTCGTTTTTTAAATAAATTGTCTTGACTTTCCGGCTGGATTGCCTCATAAAGGATGCCGGTAAAAATTCCGGAACCCAAGCGACGCTATGAAGATTTTGAAAAAGTCTTTTGCAGGCAGGCTGTGGTTGTTAGAAGGTGGTCTTTTTGCGTTTTCACTCGCCGGCTTTGTCGTTCAAAGCGAGGCGACGATTTACACAGTTAATTCAACCGCTAATGGCACCAATTACAGCGCGGGTTACGACACCTCGCTTAACGGTTTTACCAGTTGGGCGGCGAACGGGGCGAATCAATTGGCCCTACAATCGTTATACTACAGTGAAAACGGAGGGGCGATAAGCCTGTTAACCAGTCCGTCGTCAGTCACTACAAACAGTTTCCTTAATCAAGGAAAGTTAACTGTCACGTATTCAATTTCAGGCGGAAGCGTCGTGGACACTATGACTGTTAATGGCAGTTCATTGCTCGAATCAATCGTGTTTAACAATACAAGCGGCACCCCGTTAAACATGAAAATATTCCAATACTCGGATTTTGTCTTGGGCGGTCCCGCCGCTGCGGGAAGTCAGACTGTTGGTATGACACCGTCTGTGGATGGGGGATATGCCATTGCCAATCAGAGCGGGGGTGGGTTAACACTTTCTTGGAAAGGGGATGCACCCGGCTATACTACTCTAGTGCAGGCCAATTCCAGCGGGTTTCCGTTTGGTGCTTTCATCGGGTATGGCACGGACCTTGACAACTCCACTTTGACTGCTAACAATACCTACGCGGTTTTTGGCTATGAATTCTCCGGGAGTGTGGGGGCAGGTAACAAGCTTTCGATCAGCGAAACCTCGGCTTTTCCGGTGCCTGAACCTTCGTCCGTGGTGCTGATTGCGTCGGGAATGTTTGCGTTGGGCTTGCTGCGCCGGCGACATGGGAAAGTGTAGCTGTTGTCCTTGGTTTTGAAGGGACAGGATGCGTTGAAAATCACGGTTTTTGGGGCTTTTTTATTCAAAAATTTGTGCTTTAAAAGCTTGACTTCCATACCCGGCTAGGATAAAAAAAGGTAGTTTTCTGTGAAAGCCATCAAATGTAAATAATAATCAGAGGATTTTATGAGAAGCTATCATGTATTTGCTTTTAACCGTAAGGGCATCGTTTCACTGTGTGCCGCCTTGGTCGCGTCAGGAGTTCTGTTTGTCCCGGTCAAGGGCATGGCTCAAACAGACATATCGGGTCAAAACACCTATACGATGAGTGACGGGGGGTCCACCGCAACGGTGAATGTTGTCAACTCTGGCACACTGGGGATGAACAGTTGGACAGTGCTTGGCGGCCAGAACCAATTGAACCAGCAGTGGTTTTGGTATTCAATTAACGGCGTCGCTCCGCAGCCCATTAGCGCAATTGGCACGGCTACTGTTTATAACGTGAACGATAACCCGAACCTTAATGACCTGGCCGTGATATATCAAAACGCGCAACTGGAAGTGTCTGTTGAATACACTTTATCGGGCAACGGGGTCAATTCTGGTAGCGCCGATATGGGGGAGAGCTTAATGATAGTGAATAATTCCGCAAGCTCGATCGATTTGAGCTTCTATCAATATTCCAATTTCGATTTGCTTCAGAACAATAACAATGACGTTAGTATTTCCGGCAGTAGTGGTGCATATACCGGAGCCTTGCAAACGACTGGCGGTCCGGGCGGCACGGGCATTGGTGAGGTTATATTAGGGCCGAACGCTAATTACGCTGAGGCTGCGCAGGTTCCGCAGACGCTGAATGAACTCAACAACCCGCTTAATTCTAATTTCAACCTTAATGACAGTATCTCGGCGTCAGGCGATGTGTCGTGGGCGTTCCAATGGAACGCAACGCTTAATCCAGGCGACATGTTGGACTTAACCAAGAACAAAGGCTTATCCGTTCAAATTGTTCCGGAGCCGTCAACCGTGGCACTCGTTGCACTGGGAGTGGGTGCCTTGGGATGGACATTGCGGCGCAAGTCAGCCTGAAGACGGGATTTTGTCGTCTGCAGTAAGGTAGTGCAGGGCCGGTCGTTGACCGGCCCTTTTTTGTGCAGGCCGCCGACAAGGTTCGGTTATGAAAACTTTATCAGGTGGCCTCAAGTGGTTACTGGTCAGTGGAATCTGTTGAGCTTATGGGCGGTAGTCTTCACCGAGGAGCGCTGGGGATGGTTTTGGCAAGCTGTGCCTTGGTCTGCAAACTCCAGGCCGGCGGCAGCGGCCTGAACACGGTTGTCGTCGTCAACCAGGCCAGCTCGAACTCGTGCGAGTTGGGCAATTACTTCTGCGAACAACGCCAAGTGCCGCCTCAAAATGTGTTATACATTAACTGGCCGGGCAGCAACATCCAATGGACCAGCAACGATTTTCAAACCACCCTGGTGACACCACTGACGAACCTGCTGGCGGCCTCCCAGTTGACGAACCAGATTGATTACATTGTCCTCTCGATGGATATTCCGTTCCAGACCAGCTTTGGTTCCACCTACAATGGAACAACCTCGGCTTTGTTTTACGGTCTAAGGCTGGGCAACGGGACCGACACCAACAGTTACGCTGCCAGCGAGGCGGTCTTCCGCCAGGCTACACCCGTCGGCGCGCCCGGTTATTCCTTTCTTACCACCATGATCACGGCGGATTCGCTCACCCAGGCGGAACAGTTGGTGGATCAGGGGGTTGAAAGCGATGGGACCTTTCCCCAACAACCGGTGATTCTGGAAAAAAGCTCCGACCTGCTCCGCAACATCCGTTATCCTTTTTTTGATAATGCCATTTTCAATGTGAATATTCTGGGGGTTTCTTCAATTTTGCGCACCAACAGCGATTTAGTCTCGTGGCCGGGTGGCTGTCTGGGTTTTGAAACGGGTTTGGAGCAGTTCAGCGTCCCGCAAAACACTTTTGTTCCCGGGGCCATTGCGGATAGCCTTACGTCCTACGGTGGCGTTATTTTCGGTTCCAACACTCAGACCAACTTGCTGGCCTTCATCAACGCGGGCGCTGCGGGCAGTTACGGCACCGGTACGGAACCCAACGGCGATACGCAAAAGTTTCCCAATCCTCAGGTTTACTTTTACCAGGCGCGCGGCTTCAGTCTGGCCGAAAGCTATTATCAAAGTGTCAACGCGCCATATTTTGGACTCATGGTGGCCGAGCCGCTGGCGGCGCCCTTTGCGCGGGTCGGTTCCGGACAATGGAGCACCAATCTTCCCAATGCCATATTGAGTGGCACCACCAATCTTTCCGTGCAATTTTCCGCCCGCGATGGGAACCATCCTCTGCAACAAGTTGATTTGTTTGTTGACGGGATGTATTACCGCACGTTGACCAACGTGGCTCCGTGTCCCGGCAATCTGTTGACCGTTACCCTGAACGGATATCCCATCACTTACACTGTCACCAACAGCTCAACCTTAAGCACGGCGGCAGCGGGATTGGCAGCCTTGATCAACACCGCCACCACCGCCACCCAGGTGAAGGCCCTGGCTCATGGCGACCGCATCGAGTTGCAATCCGTTGCCACCAATCTCATGACCGTCCCTTTCTACGTTGCCGACGACACGCCCACGAATACACCGGGCCTTTCTTATAGTGTCAACTACCTGCCTGATACTTTTCCGCCTCAGATGACCCCCCTTCAGCCTGGCAAAAGCGGAGCCTTCACGATGGAGGTAGGGATTCCCAGCGCCTTGCCTTACGTAATCCAAGCCTCAACCAATTTGGTGAACTGGCTGTCCATTTACACGAATAACGTGCCGCCGGGACTGCTGAATTTTACGGATTACGACTCCACAAACTATCCCGCGCGCTTTTATCGCATCACGTGGCAGGTACCGGATCAACCTCCTGAATTGTCCGCGCCAGGCATTGCCGGTTCGGGGGCTTTCCAAATGCACGTAAACAGCATGTCGGGGTTGACCTGGGCCGTCCAGGTATCCACCAACCTGGTTGATTGGAGGTCCGTCTTCACCAATCAACTCGGCGGGGCGATGGACTTCGTGGATGCCGCCGCTACGAATTTCGCCTGGCGATTTTACCGGGCATTGCTTGTGCCTCCAGGCTCACCCGGCTTCACGGTGCTTAGTGTCACGACCAATCTCACCCTGGTCCGCATTGACAATGCGGTGCGGCCTTACATGGTTGAGGTTTCGACCAACCAGGGCCAATCGACCGCGCTGGAAACCAATTTCGTCCTTGGCGAAATCCAGACCTCCGTTGCCAGTACGAGCGGCAACGCCGACCGGCTCTCAACTTTTCTACACGCCAGTCAGCCCGAACTCATAGCCTCCCCAGCGTTTGGTATGCAGAAATACTCAGTGTATAGCAATTCGCTTCCCGCCAATTCCTGGATAAAGTTCACTTTTACCAAGACCAACGGCCAGACGGTGGTCGTGGCCGTCACCAACCAGTCTCAGGGCAATTCCAGCGTGCTCGCGGCAAATTTGTTCTCCTCAATTAACTCGAATTCCGCCTTGCAGGGCAGTGACGGTGTTGTGGCCGATGATTGTGTTACGAACAAATACGGTACGTTATTCTACATCTTATTCAATCTGTATGCCCGGAGTCCGGGCTACCAGGCTGCCGCAATTCAAGTCATCCCGCAGCCGTCCTCCTCTGTTAGCATGCCTTCTGCGCCTCGAGGCCCCCTTACCAATAACCTGTCTGACCTGCAGCCTCGAAACCATCTTTACGTCACGGCCGGCGCAACCAGACTGGCCTTGACCTTCCCATTGGATACCACGGCCCTGGCCGACGGTTATCACGAGTTGACGGCCGTCGCTTACGAAGGCAGCAACGTGCGAACTCAAACCAGGGTGACCGCCCCCGTCCGGATCCAGAACAGTTCCTTGAGTGCGACCATGACACTGCTCGATTTGACCAACCAGGCCCCCGTGCAAGGCACCTACCACATCCAGGTTGCCGCCAACACCAATACTGTCAGCTTGATAACTTTGTTCAGCACTGGTGGTGCGCTGGCCATGGCCACCAACCAGCTCACGGCGACTTTTCAGGTGTATGGAACGAATTTGTGGGCTGGCCTGCACCCTTTTTATGCTCTCGTTGAGACTTCCGACGGGCTCAGGTATCGCACGGAAACGCATTGGGTTCGGCTGGTATCCACGCCGTAGCGAGCGGCAGATTGGTACCCCGGCCAGGACTCGAACCTGGAACCAATTGATTAAGAGTCAACTGCTCTACCAATTGAGCTACCGAGGCCCAAATTGAGGGCGTGTAGCATCGTCAGAACCCGCCTGCTTGTCAACAAAACGACGGCGGAGAATCACCACACTTCCACCGGCCCTTTCGGCACGGGAATGTGTTCGCGCTGTGCCGGAGCGGATTCGCGCATGAACGACGCCACCATCGGCGCAGGACGGAAGCGCGGCAGCAATTCGCCGCTGTCGTCGAGGAATTGCCGGCGCCAGCGGATGTAATTTCCCAGCACGTCGTGGAATTCGGCGCGCGTGCAAATTTGCACGGCGCGTTTGTTGAATTCACGTGATGGGCCGAATCGCTTCGCGTGCCACGGCGCGGCCTTGCGAAACATCCGGCAGCCGAGCGGCTCGCCGAACACTTCGATCATCAAATCCAGATGCCGGCACATTACCCGCACGCGCTCGGTGAAAGTGGGTTTGGGCAAAAGGTCGCCGTCGTCCGAGGTCGGGCGCGGCACTCCGTGCGCGCCGTTGTCTGCATTCGGATGAGCGGCGGACTGCGGAGAGCCTGCCCTACCTAAATAATGCAGCGTATGACGAAAAATCCACGGATCGTAAAACGCGCCGCGCCCGATACTCACACCCGCGCAGCCGGTTTCGTCGAACATTTTTTTCGCAGCCTGCGGCGTGATGACATCGCCATTGCCGATGACGGGGATGGTTTTCACGGCGCGCACAACCGCCCGAATGCCGGCCAGGTTCACCATGCCCCCAAATCCCTGCTCGCGCGTCCGGCCATGAACGAAAATCGCGGCGACCCCGGCGTCTTCGAGCACGCGCGCCAGATCGGGCGCGGTCAGATTTTCATCGTCCCGGCCGAGCCGCATTTTGGCCGTCACTGGAATTTTCACGGCGCCGACCATGCCCCTCACCAGCGCGGCGGTCTTGCCGAATTCAGTCATCATGGCCGACCCACCACCGACGTTGCAGACTTTACGGACCGGGCAGCCCATGTTGATGTCCACGGCGGCAAAACCAAGCGACTCGAGTTGCATCGCCGCGTCACGCATTTCCTCGGGCACGGAGCCGAAGAGCTGGACGGCGAGCGGCGAATCGGCGGGCCGGGTTTCGATGAGCTTGAACGCCTTTGGATTTTTTTCGAGCAGCGAGCGGGCGTTGACCAGATCGGTCGTGCACAGGCCGACGCCGCCGATTTCGCGCACGACAAGGCGGAAGGGCAGGTTGGTGTAACCCGCCAGCGGCGAGAGAAACAGATTGGATGCCAGTCTCACTGGGCCGATGCGCATGGCTGAAGTCTATGCCAAATTCACGCATTGCGGAAGGAGAAAGGGCATGTTAGTATGACATGCGATAATGTTTGACGACGACTCCAATCAAAGAAATGGCGGCGACCGCGGGCAGAAGAAACCGCCGGGCGGGTTCAAGGGTCCGGCCTTCACCTTCACCTGGCTCGCGTGGATTGCCATCATGGCCAGCATCGTGGCGTTGATGCTGGTGAAGTCCCACATGTCGGCGCCCGGCGTAGTATTGTCACAGTCTGAATTTTTGCAAAAGTTCAGCTCGAACCAGATTGCGCATGCGACCATCAACTTCAATTCCCAGTCGTCGCCGCTCACGCCCATCACCGGCACCTATTTCAAAACCGGCAAGGACGGCAAGCCCGAGGAAGTGCAGTTCAGTTCGCCGAACGCCATGCTCACGCAAAAGATGCTGGACGAGCTGCTGGTTTCGGATCGGATTGAGGCGGGCGCGCCGAACGCGATGCTTTGGTCTTTCGGCTATGAGTTGTTGTTTATCGTGGGCGTCGGGGCGTTGTTTTGGTTTTTCTTGATACGCCCGATCAAAATCGCCGGCAAGGGCGCGTTGAGCTTCGGCCGGAGCAAGGCGCGGATGCTCGCCAAAGGCCGCAACAAGACGACGTTCAAGGACGTGGCGGGCATTGAAGAGGCCATCGATGAGGTTTCCGAACTGGTCGAATTTCTGAAGGACCCGAAGAAATTCCAGCGGCTCGGCGGGCGCATTCCCAAGGGCGTGCTGATGGTCGGGCCGCCCGGCACGGGCAAAACACTCCTGGCCAAGGCCATTGCCGGTGAGGCGGACGCGGCGTTTTTCACCATCAGCGGTTCGGACTTTGTCGAGATGTTCGTCGGTGTCGGCGCGAGCCGGGTGCGCGACATGTTCGAACAGGCGCGCCGCAACACGCCCTGCCTGGTGTTCATTGATGAAATTGACGCGGTTGGCCGCTCGCGCGGCCACGGCATGGGCGGCGGCAACGACGAACGCGAGCAAACGCTCAATGCCCTGCTGGTCGAAATGGACGGCTTCGACACCCAGGAAGGCATCATCATCATCGCCGCGACGAACCGTCCCGACGTGCTCGACCCGGCGTTGTTGCGGCCCGGACGTTTTGACCGGCAGGTGGTGGTGAATTTGCCGGATGTGCGCGGGCGCGAGGCGATTTTGAAAGTCCACGCCAAGAACGTGAAGCTCGTACCGGATGTGGATTTATCCATCATCGCGCGCGGCACGCCGGGCTATTCCGGCGCCGAACTGGCGAATCTGCTCAACGAAGCCGCGTTGCTGGCCGCGCGTTTGAACAAAAAGGGCGTCGGCATGGCGGAATTGGAAGAGGCGCGTGACAAGGTGCGTTGGGGCCGCGAGCGCCGCAGCATGGCGATGTCCGACGAGGAGAAACGCGCCACCGCCTGGCACGAAGCCGGCCACGCACTGGTCAACGTGCTGCTCAAGCACGTGCATCCGCTGCACAAGGTCACCATCATTCCGCGCGGCCGCGCCCTCGGGTCCACGATGTCGCTGCCGAAGGAGGACACGCTGAACATGCGGCGCAAGCAGGCCATTGACACCATCATCATGACCATGGCCGGACGCATCGCGGAGGAATACGTGGCCGATGACATTTCCAGCGGCGCGGCGATGGACATCCAGCAGGCCACGCAACTGGCCAAGGCCATGGTGATGCAGTGGGGCATGAGCGAGAAGCTCGGCAACGTCCTTTACGGCGACAGCTCCGAATACGTCTTTCTCGGACGCGACCTGATGCGGACCAAAGACTACAGCGAGCAGACGGCGCAGGAAATTGACGCCGAGGTCAAACGCATCATTGACGAAGCGTTCAAGACGGCGAAGGAACTCATTGCCGCCAACTGCGACAAGCTGGAAACCATCGCCAACGCGCTGCTCGAATATGAGACGCTCGATGGCGTGCAAGTCGAGGAAATCGTCCGGACCGGCAAGTTCACACGGCCACCCGGGACGCCGGCCCAGGTTGGACCGATGGCGGGTGCGCCTGCCGGCACGCCGTTGCCGGAAGCGCCGCCCAAACCCGCGCCGCCCCAATTGCCTGGACTCGGCGCGCCCGCGCCCGCACCGGTTTGAAGCCGGCGCTTTCGATTTGCGATTCACGCATCACGCTCCAATCACCAGCCGTTGCGTAAATCGCCATTCGTATAATTCATTTGCTCTTTTCGAGCGTCTTTAAATCCTCGGCGAGGAATTGCGTCACGTCCTTGAACCGCGCGGCGTTTTCCGAATTCATCGCGGCCAGGGTTTGATGCGCTTCGAGACAGGTGCGGGTGATTTCCTCGTGAGACGGGTTGGCCGGTTCCGGTATGCTGGTTTTGACGTCGTCGGGCAACTGCAGCGTGCCATTGGTCATTTTGAAGAGGCGCGCCACTCCCAGGTTTTCGAACAACTCGGCGACGCGGGTATTGGCATTGAACAATTCAATGCCATTTTGGTCCGAACTGGCGGGTGGCATTTTCAATCCGAATCCGGTTAACACACCCAGAAATGTGCTGTCCATGAGCACGCATTCCGACAAATCAATCATGAAACGCCGGTAGCCTTTCCCGGCCAGTTCGCTCAAGAGCGTCTTGAAATCAGGGCTGGAGACATAATTGGCGCGTCCTGTGATTTTCACGCAGACAAAATCCTTGCCGACGAGCACAGCCAGCTTTCCCGATGGCGTTGTCATGGTAGAAAATTCTTTGGCGCTCAGGCTGCGACCGCCTGCGGCGCAGCAATTTGCACCAGCGCCTGTTGCAGCACCAGCGCCTCGTCAAGCCCGCTGGACACCAGCCGCTGGTTGCAGCGCAACAGCAGGTCCATGGCGCGAACCAATTCGTCCTGGCTGTATTTTCCGGCGTGCGGCAGCGCTTTGTAAAGCACATACGGATTCAGCGCCAGCGGGTTGAACCGCCGATCCGCCGGCAGTTTTTCCGCCGGCACGCGCTCCAATTGCGCCTTGAACCGGTGGTATTCCGTCTCCGGTTTAATCCAGCCTTCGCGCAACATCTCCTTTACCAGCAGCATCGCGCGGACTTTTGAAATCAGGCCGTAAAGCAGGCCGATTTCCGATTTTTGGGAGTCGAATTTCAATTCCCAAAGCTCCTCGTCCAGCCGCCGCAGCAAACGCGGCAAATCGCGGTCGCCCAGCGCGTCGCCGAGGGCAAAGGCGCGCGCCAGCTTGTTCCGCGTGCAGACCGCGGCCACGTCGCCGGCCTCAATTTGTTTCCGGTCGCCAACGAACAGGCATAATTTCTCGATTTCACTGTCGAGCAGGCGCCGGTTCGGGCCGATGCGGTTGACCAGCTCGGCCAGCGCCTCCCCGGCGATGTCCTTTTGCCGTGCGTGGATGGCCGAACGGGCCTCCATTTCCGCCCGGTTTGCCCAATCCTTGTCATCCGCCGACCAGCCGGGGGCAATTTCGATCGTGCCGATTTTGCCGAGCGTTTTGAAAAAGGTTTTGCGTTTGTCCACCTTGCCGGCGCTGATGAGCAGCCGCACCCCGCCATCGTGGGACCAGGGAAACTTTTTCAGTTCCTCCGCCAGTTCGGCGAGGATTCCGGTGACGGCCTCGGCGGAGGCGACGCGATCGTCGCCGAGGAAATTGCAGTCCCGCAGCCAGATGACCTTGCCGGAACCGAAGAACGGGAGCGTTTGCAGGGCTTCGCGCAGGCGGGCAATCACGGCCAGCGCCTCGCCGCTGTTGGAGACGGTGGCCTCGATGGTTTCGTGGTCCAGGCCGCCCAGTTCGGCGCACCATTGTTGATAAAGTTGTCTGGCGCGCTCCTTGACGGCGAATTCGTCCTCACCACAAATAAGCGTGGGCGGTGGCATCCTGGCCGCGGGCATTTTATTCAGCCTCGCTGCCGGCTTCGTTGATCTGGTTGAGCACCTCGCTCATGTCCTCGACTTGTTCGAACAGCGCGCTGGTGACGAAGATCGGTTTTTTCTGCGCGGCGGCGATGGCCAGGCAATCGCTGGGACGCGCGTCGAGTTCAACGATTTTGCGTGCCACCTCGTTTTGCTGCTGCAAAATCAGCCGGGCAAAATAGGTGGAATTCTTCAGGTCCGTGATGATAACCCGCTCAACGCTGATGCCGAAGCCCTGGAAGATGCGATTGATGAGGTCGTGGGTCAATGGGCGTTCCTTGGGCGTCTGGCGCAGGAACATGCCGATAATCGCGCCCATCTGCGGCTCGACGTTGATGACAAAAACCTTTTGATCGTTGCCGATGAACAGCGCGCAGCCGCTGTTGGCCGGCAGGATGCCGCGAATCTGAACGGGCGTCACGTCGTTCTTCATACCCCTAGTTTAGCGGGAAAGCGTGAAAAGGCAAGTCATTGCTGCTTTGGATTGCGGGCTGGTGACGCTTATTTCATGCCACAACAAAAGTGGAGGAAAATGAACCTTCTTGGTGTGACATTTTTGACAGACAGGGTCGGGCAAAGGCTGTCCGAGGAAATAATATTTTCGGAAGGAACCCGGTAGCCGCGCTCTCAATGCGAGCTTGACCGGTGCGTCTAGTTTTACTAAAGTTGGCCATTAGCGATGCACATAAAGACACCGAACGCAAAATCGGTGTGTGGAGGCGCAACAATACAATATGAGAACCTTCGGTCTTTTCCTGGCGGCGCTGGGAATTGCGCAAGCGCCGCTGTGTGCGCAGCTTCCCGCAATCACCAACCAGCCAGCCCGCCGGGCCTTATGGGCGGGTGGGAACGTCACGTTTGCCGTGGCGGTTTCCGGCGCGGGGCCGTCCATTTACCACCCAAGGGCCAGCTTTGGCGCTGAACAAGGTGGGCACCGGTAACGCGGGCGATTATCAAGTGGTGGCGACCGGTCCCGGGTGGCAGTGTGACCAGCAGCGTCGCCACCTTGATCGTGGCCACCTCGCCGCTTATTTACGGGACCGTTCTTAATTCCGACGGCAGCGTGACGCTCTCTTTTGTGAGCCAGCCTGATTCGACCGATGTGGTGCTATGTGCCACCAACCTTGCGCCGCCCATCGCCTGGCAACCACTCTCAACCAACATTGCCGGGCCCGATGGCAACTGGCAATACACCGACCCCAGCGCAGTCGGTTACCAGACGCGGTTTTACAGTTCCTTCAAGCAGTAGTCCGAAGGAGACAAATCACGTTTGGCGACCCAAACGAGTACGAGATTGAAACAGGTTCTTGGGTGGTTGCAGGAATTCAATTTGCTGCGGGAAGCCGAGCTGCCGGTTATGTCTGTGCCGTTTTCACCAGTGGGCTGCAACCAGCGGGTTTAGCGCTATCCTGATACTCCCTTCGTATTATTGAATCAGCATGGAAGATGAGCACCGCAGGACAGAAACCGAGTACCAACAGGTTACAGTATCACCCCCTTCGCTTTTACGAAGGCAAGCGAGCATTTTCAAAACAAACCAAACGGGCAGGCAGAAAATTTTTGGAATCTGGTGAAACGCCAGTTCGGAATTTTGGACGTTTTACGGAGCAGGCTTGGCATCTTGATGGTAAGCCTGGCCGGATTTAAACAACTCCAGCAACTGTTCATCTTGTGCCGCAATTTCCTTCTCTCCTTGTGCCAGAGCCACCGTGCGGGCTTTTTGGGCAGTGGCGACGGCATCGTCGAAGCGTCCGGCTTCGGCAAAAGCGGCGGCCAGCGTCGCGATGAACATGGGTTCGCCGTAATGCGTCAGCTCACACGCGCGTTGGGCCAAACGGACCGCCTCAGGCCCATTGCGCAGCCCGGCATCAGGACCGGCGGCCAGCACCCACGCCAGGTTGTTCAGCGGCCCGGTCAGATTGGGGTTTAATCTCAGTGCCTGCCGATATTGGGCGATCGCTTCCCGGGTGCGACCCAATTGGTGAAGGGTCATGCCCAAATGAAAGAAGGTTTCGGGGGGGTTTGAATTGGCCTTGATGGCCTTGCGATAGTTCTCGATCGCTTCATCCAACCGGCCCTCGGTGGCGAGGGTCATGCCGAGATTATCCAGTGCTTCGGAGAGATTCGGATTGATCTGGATGGCCTTGCGAAAGTTCCCGATCGCTTCATCCAACCGGCCCTCGGCCGCGAGGGCGGCACCCAGATCGTTCAGCGCTGTGAGGTTATTCGGATTGGTCTGGATAGCCTTGCGATAGTTCTGGATCGCTTCATCAAAACGGCCTTGGGCAGCGAGGGCGACACCCAGCGCACCCAACGCATCGGAGAAATTCGGATTCATCTGGATGGCCTTGCGATAGTTCTTGATCGCTTCATCCCACCGGCCTTGGGCAGCGAGGGCGACACCCAGATCGTTCAGCGGTGCGGGGTTATTCGTAATATGCTGGATGGCCTTGCGATAGTTCTCGATCGCTTCATCCAACCGGCCCTTGGCGACGAGGGCGGCACTCAGGTCGTGGTATGCCAGATAGTAGTTAGGATTGATCTGGACGGCCTTATGGTAGTGTTCCATTGCCTCTTCAATCCGCCCCTGGTTGCCAAGCAAAACGCCCAGGTTGATGTGGGCCATCCAACTGCCCGGGTTTTTGGCCAGCGTGTCGCGCCAGAGGGTTTCCTGGTTCCGGTAAATCCCCGCCTGCTGCCAGGTCAAAATGCCAAGCGTCAGCAACAAGGTTCCACAACATGCCAACTTAAGAAATGGTTTGGTTTTGAAGGCGATGGTGATTCCCGCCGCTGCGAGTGCAATCAAGCCGATGCTCGCGACATATTGGTAATGGTCCGCTACGAACGTGAAAAAAAACGTGCAAAGCATGATGAAACCAAGCAAGGGACTCAACGTCGCCACGTAAAACAATGTCGCAACCTCAACACTGCGCCCGAAGAATCGTCTGGTGGAATAGATCGCCGCGCCTAATCCAATGGCCATGACCAGCCAGCCATAAGCGGATGGATTGGCGGGGTCAATCGTCCAGCGCGGATAACTGAATGTCAGATTCACCGGCCAGAACAATTTGCCCGCGTAAAACCAAAGCGCATGGCTCGCAACCAGAGTGCGTTCCAGCAAGCCCATCCCAAAACGTTGCCCCTGCGTGTCTTGATGAAATCGCTCCCACCACACCGTCAGCAGGCCCATGCCCAAACCCATTGCCAAAAACGGAACAACTTGAGCCAGCCGACGCCAGTCAATCGGTTTTGTTTTCAGCCACAGAATCAGAAGCAGCGCCGCCGGCAAGGTGCAGGCCGTCGTTTTGCTGAAGAGCGCCAGCGCGTAAAACACCATCGCCAGCCAATACCAAAATCGCCTTGATCGTTCCCCGATAAATTCAATCCAGCAGAACAGCGCCAACAAAATGAAAAAGAGCGACAAAACACTTTTCAATTCCGTGATCCATGCGACTGCTTCCACCTGCACCGGGTGCAGGGCGAAGAGCGCCGCCGCCAGCCAGGCGCCCGGCACGCTCAATCGCTGCAACACAAGCCCTACCAACAGCGCATTGATTGCGTGGAGCAAAATATTGACACAATGATAACCTGTCGGATCCAGGCCCCAGAGGGAACGTTCAATGCGAAAGACGGTGTAAGTCAGCGGAAAGTATTGCGAGGGCGAATCCAGCGTAAACCAAATCCGTCTCAAACCGTCCGGCGCAGTGAGCAGCGGGTTGTTGGTAACATAAACGTCATCGTCCCAGATGAACCCACCGTGAAGTGCCGGCAGATAGGCCAGGAAGACAAGGAAAACGATCAGGGCACTGGGAATGGCCAGTCGCGCCCATGGAATCATTAATAATCGCCCTAAAAAGTTCTGGGGTGACACTTCCGGTATTATAATCGGAAAGGCGTTGCGGAGACAAGTCACGTGCTGGGGGACATAGCATACCTCCGAGCTTCTAATGTCCTGAACGCTAGACCATAGGGTCGTAGAAAGGTGCAGCAATATAATCGCCATCACCGCCCGGCTACGTAAATTCCCAAAAGTGGCACAGGTTTCCGGCCTGTGTTTCGGATATCGACAGCGGGCTGCTTTTAATTCCTTGCTCACAATTTGCAGAGTCAGGCCGCGCCGCCGCACAGCCCTGGACGACCAGCGGGTCGTCCCTACCGGCCCCAAACAGCCCACTGCCTTGTTTTGGAAAGTGGGCTATGGCGGTTGTTGTCGTGTCGGCGGCCTGCCCCGACATCCGATATCGGGGTGAATGCGCCGATTTCGAGCCATCCGACTTCGCGGCGCGCCAAATCCCGAAAGCGTTCGGGGACGGCAGCAGGCTCGACGCTACCGCAAATCAGGACCCCGTTTGGGGGAGGTTGTGGCGCGGTCCGGCGAAGCATTGGCACGCAACGGGTTGGGACCATTGGCCGATGATGAAGCTTGCGGGTTGTCAAACCAGGCGGCAGCGACGGCCAGAAACCAGGCGGCAAAAAACGGGAAATAATAGCGCCCTACTTGATTGGCGGTGCTGAAATCAATCACCTTAAACAAATCGTTTTGCATTTGCGGCAGGCAGGCAATGACCAACGAAAGAACGGTGAAAACTCCGAGCATCACAACACTAAGACACCCCAGCGCCAGCCGGGCGCGTCCTTTCCACAGGGCGAGCGCCAGCAGGATGACCAGCAGCCAGGGCAGAACGATGATTTGTTCGTTCACGAAACTGCCGGGGCCGGTCCATTTTCCGACCCATTGCAGGTGGTTGCCTTCGGCTGACTGCCAGTGAAAGAAATCGCTGTTGAAAAAACGGCCAAAGACGTTAAGGAACCAGGCTTGCGGCAATCGGTGCAAAGTCAGAGCGGGAGCCGCAACCCCTGAATGCCACCAGCCGGATTCAGGGTGGAGAATGGGCTTGTCGAGCCGGTACCAAACATACGGCAGCAGACAGATGACGGCGACCAGGGCGCTTTTCCACAGAACGGATTTCTTAAGCCAGCCGCGCCGCCAGCAAAGCGGCAGCAGAACGCAAGACCAGACTGCCGCGTAAACCACGCCCTCAAATTTGGTCGTGGCACAACCGGCGGCGGCAAGGATGGCGGCGGCAAGATAAAATTCATCCGCGCAGGAAATCGCCTTCACAATCAAGAGGGTTGTCAGGCCGATGAAGAAAACCATGGGAATGGTGCCGCCTTCCTGCCGAATAAATTGCAGGCTCGCCGGCAGAAAACAAAAGGCCAGAACTGTTACCACCGGCAGCGGATGCGGGCGTTTCCAGACTTGTCCCAGTGAGAGAATTCCCAGGCACAACGCCACCACCATCCAGAACGGCCAGACTTTGGTCACGAATTCATCCACGCCACCGACCGCGCCGTAATCCAGGACGTAAAGACAGGGCACGAGCATCGGATAATCCAGGTGGGCATAACCGAGATTTGACTGATGCAAAACATTCACCAGATTTCTGCCTTGTTCGAGGTAAAGAATCTTGGCCTTGAAAACCCAGAAGGCATTCGCGTCAAATTCCAGCGTGCCTTCCAGCGTCGAAAGCCTGCCAAAAACCCACCACGAGTAGATTACCGGCAGCAACAGCAGCAGCCAGAAGTGCCCGGGCTGAAATTTTGCCTGCTTCAGGCCCGCTACCAGCTTGGGCAACCACAAACCGATTTCCACGACGCCCCAGATCAAAGCGCCCCACGCGAGCACTCCGCTCAAATTGATTCCGGCCAGTGCCGTCAACAATATCGCCTGCGAAAACACCACCATTCCCATGCCCAGCCCCAATGCGAAGCGCAATCCGAAGCCAAATCTCTCTTCAAGTTTATGGCCCAGCACCACGCGGGCCAGCCGCATCCCGGCGAAGGCCGTGGCCGGCGGCAAAAGGAAAGCAATCCACTCTTTCATTTGGGCGTGCCTTTTTGCGTGAGCGGAATGATTTGGATCTCATTGCTGTTGGTCGGCATCAGCAGCAAAAGGTCGAAGCCGTTCGTCCGGAGTTCGGCGGGTGAATCGCATGGGACTCCCTCGAACCACCCTTCGTGATAAACCGCTTTTCCGCCCAACGAAATTTCCACCTCTCGCGGGAAAAGGTAATTTCTCAGGAAGAAATAATACCCGCCCCTGGGTCCGTTATCCTTGCCGATCATTCCGGACAGGAAGACGCGGGCGTCCGGTGCCAGGGCGCGATCCAATGCCCGCCCGTAGGCGGACAAGGGAACGCAAAACTTGTCCCGCTCGACCGGGTCGGTGGTTTGCCGCAATGCCGACGCGCGTTGATTCAGGTTCGGCAACGTTATCTCGTTGGCTTGGTCAGGTCCGGGAAAAACTTGCGGCCACACCAGGCAGACCGCCATCACGCCAATCAACAGCGTCACAAGCATTATCGGCCATGGCGGTAGCCCCCCGACGGGCGGGGTTTTGTTTTGGCGGTTGGGTGGCGGCATTTTTCAGCGCGACAGAAGATTGTATTTGAAAATGCACCACAGGGCATGGAAACCGTCCCGCCATCCGATTTTCTTGCCCTCCGCATAAGTGCGCCCGTGATACGCAATGGCCACCTCGTAAATGCGCACCTTCAGCCGCGCCACTTTGGCCGTGATTTCCGGTTCAAAACCAAACCGGTTTTCCTGGATTTGAATTTTTTGAATGACTTCCCGCCGAAACATCTTGTAGCAGGTTTCCATGTCGGTCAGGTTCACGCCCGTGGCCATGTTCGAGAACGTCGTCAACAACCTGTTCCCCACCGAATGCCAGTAATACAACACACGATGCGCATCCGAACCGATGAATCGCGAGCCAAAGACCACGTCGGCCTTGTCGGCCAGAATCGGCGCCAGCAACTTGTGATACTCCGCCGGGTCATATTCCAAATCGGCATCCTGGATGATGACGATGGGCGCCGTCGCCTGGGCAAACCCGGTCCGCAACGCCGCGCCCTTGCCCTGGTTATACGGGTGCCGCGCCAGCTTGACGCGCGCATCGCCTTTGGCCGCCGCTTCCAATTTTGCCCACGTGCCATCCGTGGAGGCGTCGTCCACGATGACCAGTTGCGCCACGGGCCGTTGCGCCAGCACCGTTTTGATGACGTTCGACACCGTGTTCGCCTCGTTATAGACCGGCATGACGGCAGAGAGACACGGCTCAATATCGGCGTTGGACTTGATTTCGCTCATTCGTAAATTGTCAGGTTTTGCAGGAACCCGTCAGGCTTGCGCGGCCATTATTCAGAATGCGCGAAAGAAAACAAGCTTGGGCTGAAAGCCGGCTGGGCGTTCGATGTTCGAAGTGGGATGGTCGATTTTTCATACGGTGGGGCGAGACGAACCTGTCCCGATGTCGTTTATCGGGGTCGAGCCGAAGACAAACCGTAGCTCAAGCGTCTCGCCTGTATTTTATTGAAAGTTCAAAGTTCGATGTTGAATGTTCCCCGTTCCCTGTCACGCTATAACCTGGCGAAGGCGGATCGCCCCTCGGCTGTTCACGCACTCGGTGAGGACTGGCAGGTACGCGTCTGGCGTGACGCGCCAACGAATGCGAACAAGTTGAAACAATTTGACCGGTTCGCGGGTTATGATAAAAAGACACGGATATCGGGCCGCGCTCGCTTTGACTATCGCTTAACAGACATAAACCATTAACTACCATGAAACTAACCACACTCCTGTTGCTGCTGACCTCTTGCGCGGCGTTCGCCGCCACGGAGGACCAAATTAACACTAACTTTAACGTCGCGCCCGGCGGCACGCTGATCGTGAACGTGGACTTCGGCTCCATCACCGTCAGCACCAATGCCGCCAGTGGAGTCACGGTGGACGTCTGGCGCAAGATCAGCCGGAAGAACGAGGCGGACGAACAGAAATTCCTTCGGGATTATCCCGTCCAATTCGTCCAGGAAGGCACGACGCTGACCGTGCAGGCGGAACACCGTGTAACCAACTGGCGGTCCTGGTGGCCATGGAACGGTCGGAATCGAGACGAGGCAAAATACACCATCCACGTGCCGGTGCAGTTTAATGTCCAACTCAAGACCTCGGGCGGCGGTATCTCGGCCAGCGACCTTACGGGAGAAACCAGAGCCGACACGAGCGGCGGCGGGCTGAGTTTCACCCGATTACATGGACCGCTGGACGGCGACACATCGGGCGGCGGCATCCAGGTAGCCGATTGCGACGGAGCGCTCAAGATTCACACCAGCGGCGGCGGCATTACTGTGACCGGCGGTTCCGGCACGCTCGACGGCTATACGTCGGGAGGCCCGGTCACCGTGAAAGATTTTCAAGGGAACACACACGTCGGGACGAGCGGGGGCGGCATCACCATCGAGAATGTCGTTGGCGAGATTGAGGGGTCAACATCGGGCGGTGGCGTATCGGCTGTGTTGCCAGCGCCGTTGCTTCATGCGGTGGACCTTTCCACGTCGGGTGGCGGCGTGACCGTGCGGGTTCCGGCAAATGCCGCTTTTGAACTGGACGCCGCGACCTCGGGCGGTGGCGTGAGCAGCGAATTGCCGGTGACGGTGGTGGGCAATATGGGCCACGGCCATCTCAAAGGCGCGATCAACGGCGGCGGCCAAACCGTCCGGTTGCGAAGCAGCGGTGGCGGTATCCATGTGAAGAAGTTGTAGGCCGTGCAAAAGGAAGGGCGTCCCGCCATGGCGGGATGCGCGCTGCAACAGTCCAGAGGACTGCCGGACATTAGCCCGGCACAACGTGCCGGGTTGATTGTCGGAAACAAAACCCGTCCTGAAGGGACGGTGGATGTGTCATTCCCCTGCCGTGAAAATGTTTGACCACGAATGGACACGAATGGACACGAAAGGTAGGGCAAGACGAGCCTGCCCCGATGTCGTCTATCGGGGTCGAGCCGAACTCAAATCGTAGCGCAGGCGTCCTCGCTTGGCTGGCGTTTCGACGATCCTTGGACTGCGGCGACACGTCGCCACTCTAAAAGCGCGGACACGCCCACGCACTCCAAAACTCCATGAGGCAATGTGAAATCTCACATGACCCGATCCAGCAGGGGCTTTCTGCAAATGAACCGGTCAAAGTTTTTGAGAAAATGACGCACCAGCGTTTTGGCCTCGCCAACGTGTCCTCCCGCCACGTGCGGGGTGATAAAGCAATTGGGTTCCGCCCAAAGCGGATGCTCATCCGGCAGGGGTTCAGGCTCGGTCACATCCAGCCAGGCAGCCCCGAGGCGTCCCGAACGCACGGTATCCAACAAGGCATCCTGGGCGACTGTCGTGCCGCGCCCGATGTTGTAGAAAATGGCTCCCGGTTTGATGGCCGAGAACCGGGTGGCATTAAAGAAATGCCGCGTTTCCGAACTCTCCGGGAGGATATTGACGATGTGATCGGCCTCGGCGAGCGCGCGGGCCAGTTGGTCTTCGGTAACGACCGGCACGCCTTCATCGCCACGTGCCTTCCGGCGATAGGCGATGACCTTCATGTCGAATGGGCGGAGCAATTCGGCCAACCGTTTGCCAATCGCGCCGTAACCCACGATGAGAACGGTTTCGCCCCGGAGCGTCCCGGAGGAACCGCGAATGGCATACCAGGCATCGGTGCCGCTGGCGGCTCTGGTCTTGAGCGCCAGGGGCAACTTTCTGGCCTGTGCCAGCATGAAGCTCAAGGCGTGGACGGCGCACGCCTCGTTATAGACGCTCGCGCTGTTGGACACGGCGATTTTGCGTTCCGCCATCAGCGCGCGAAACTGCGGGTTATCATAACGCGTGATACCCGAAGAGCTGACGTGAATCCATTTCAGGCGATTGGCCTCGGAAATCGCTTCGGGTTCGGGCTGGCCAAAGGCGACGTCCACCGTGGCGAATTGCGGATCGCGTTCCGCCTTGGCCAGGACGGAAGACACGGGCGTTTTGGGAAAAACCAGTTGATGCCCCTTGGTTCCCGCCTGCAGCAATTCCAGAACATCCGGGGCCACGGCCAAATCCACAAAGATTCGAAGCTTGTTCATGGCGCCCTGAATTTAATCGCATTTCGAAACCGAGGCCAATCCGTTCAATTCGCTCAACCCCGGTATCCCTACGCAATCGAGTTCGGGTATCCGTGGCGGCGATCCGGCAGGTCGCAACCGGCGCTGTAAGAAGCCGGAAGCCGGGCGTAAAGGTCGTAATCGCGTTTCCGAATCATTGCGGCAAGCCAGTGACGTGTAAAAATCCACAGCCAGTCACGACCCGTGTTGCCTTTGCGCCGGATGGACTGGCCGAAACGTGGATTGTGGAAGTAAATCACGTCCGCCCGGACGGCGAGCCGGCGAATCCATTCGCGCGGCAACTCCACGTCCAGCCACGCGCTGGCTTCCTCCCACACGGCCACGGCGACGGCGTCCGGGATGATAGGTGTGTCGCGCTCAATCCACAGCCACCGGCAACGGCGGGGAACATATCTTCTGCACACGACCGTCTCATGCTCAATTTCCGGACGCGGCACGGGGCGCGCTGACAACCGCGCGGCGTCAACTTCATCCAAATCAAATATCCAGCCCATAATGCGGTCAAGTTACGTCAAGCACAGGGACAAAGGCTGTCCAACCCTGAATTATTTTTCGCTGGCCCTTTTATTTCAATGAGCATCATTGCAGGAAGGGCTTTGACAAACATTTATGATCCGTTTCGCGCAGCTCTTTATTCCTCTCTGTAACCGTCCCGTCCCATGAGCACCTTGCGCAATTGCGCTTCCGTCACACGCGGCCATTTGAGTTTCCGCAGCCAGAGGTTGATGTTCGCCGGATCGAAAGCTTCTGCGTCAAAGGAGCCGCCAACCCATTCTTTCATGTCTTTGTGCTCCGGGTGTTTCCGGTTCTTGAGAATCCTGAGCAGGTTCGCGTAGCCCCAGATGCCGCCGCAATCTTCCGGCGGACAGGCGCGGGCCCCGTCCAGGCAAAGTGCAGTCGCGGTCGCCGCCGGATCGGGCGGCAGAATCTTTTCGACGGTGATTTCGTGCTCCCAGGAATCGCCGAAATCGTATTCGTAGCCGAATAGCGCGTCTTCGTTGGGAGCAATCTGCATCAGCGTGGCTTTCATTTCATCACGATCCCGTTCCTCGCCGAAGCCCATGTCTTCATTGTGAAGGGGATCGGCATAGCGCGCATCGCTGGTGAGGAAATGGTGCAGGTGACTGTTGGTCCACCCCATCGCGACTTGCAGGACGGCGTGAAGCCAGCCGAGGTTGGCGTTGCCCGGCACTCGCAGCCGCCGCCAGATGGATGGGTTGGCGCCAGCCAGGACGATTTTCAGGTGATAGATCGGGGCGGCGGACTTCGCCGCGGCCGGTTCAATGTTGGCAATCATTTTTTAAAAAGTTGGCGTTGGTTAATTCTTTCGTTCAAACTTGCCGCGCATGATATCGGATGGTTTTATTTTTGCGTGGACTCCCGAACCAACTTGATTTCAGCTCCGGTCAGGCCGTAGAGCTTATAGACCAGTCGGTCAATTTGCGTGTCGGTGGCGGTGATCTGGCGTTCGAGCGCGGTCTTTTCCTGCGGCGTCCGCGTGCCAGCCGGTTTTTTGTGTAAGTCCAGCATCTGCTCCACCAGCTTCACCATCCGGTCGTGCGCAGTTTTGTCGGCTTTGTCGGAAAAGTTGATGACGCGAACGGGAACTTTCTCCATATATTGGTAAATAAGCCGGTAGCGGTATTCACCCGCGCGAATTCCGAATGGGATGCTGATGTTGCTGATGGCAAACCAAAACAACCGGCTGTTCAAAAAGCCGAGCAGATAATGGTCGTCTGTGCCAAGGCAATAGGCGGTATTGGCGAGGTAGATTCCGCTGCGGTCAACATAGAAACGCGGGCCTTTACAGATGTCCGGGAAAATAATCTTTGGCGCTTCGAGATGCTGGTAGTAGTCGCACGGACGAAGTTCCCACCAGTAATCACCTTGGTCTTGCCGTTTCTTCAAAGCATCCATGAACGGGGCAAGATGCCCGGCCAGTTTCGGATGTTCGCTGCTGAACCAATTCCAAGCCGCCCGTTCTGAAACGTCCGCTGCGCCCTTTTTGGCCTTGGCCATCTGCTCGCGCGTCCAGCCGCACGGAATGGCAATGAGAAATCGCCTGTCGTCCTCGATGCAATAGCGTCGGATGTCCTGTCCGCCGAGGAATGGTTTGATGAGCGCCTTGCTGTCCGGCGATGACTTGGTCAAAGCGGTTCGCTGCGCAGCCGTAACTTCAAAGGCTTCGTTCAGACCCGTCTTGATACCATAGAAGAGTCGTCGCTCGACATACTCGCCCAGCGGTTTGCCGGCTCTCATCATCTTGGCGAACACCGCCGCTTCGGCATCGGATTTGAGCGACCAAGATTCCGCCGAGAGACGTTCGTGCGAGATGGCGAAGCGGTTTGCTGCGACGTGTTCAACGAGCTTGAGATTCTTCAGTGAGGCAACTTTCGAAACTTCCACCCGCGACTGCTTCGCGCCTTTGGCAAGCAGCGGAACGCAGACGTAAGTGTCCTTGGCATTAGCGAAGACTGCGAGACCGCCGAAGTCCACGATGCGGACAACAGCAGCGTGTCGCTTCAGCGTGCGGCGCAGCGGTTCGCCGTAAGTTGCGCGGAGGAAGCTGCTTGAAACGATGATGCTGAACAGCCCACCGTCGCGCAGCAGCTTCACGCCTTTTTCCATGAAATAAGTATAAAGGTCAGCCACACCATCAAACGCTTCGTAATGTTGCTCGAAATACGATTTGAAATCGGAAAGCGATTCCTGCCGGACGTAAGGCGGATTCCCAATCACCGCGTCAAAGCCGCCTTCCCATTCGGATTCGACCGGCGCGGGCGGCGCGGTCTTTACCTTTATTTTCCGGGTGCTGTATTTGCCGTGCAGCGGCACGCCGGGCATGGTGTAGTCCGACGGCGGGGGCGCGTCGTGCAATTCACCACCAGCCGTCCGGCGGCGGAAAATTTGTGGAAACTCCGCGTGCCAGTCGAAGACGTTGATGCGGTATTTCTCGTCGTCGGTCAGAAGCGGGAGTTCGCCCTGCTGGTAAAAATCCGGGCCGATGAGCGAGTTGCCACATTTGATGTTGTCGCCGAGATCAGGCAATGCGCGTTCCTGAAACAGCCGGAAAATGGTCTGGAGCGTCTGGCCGGTTTCGCCTTCCAGTACTTTGAGCAAGAGCGAAAGCTTGGTCACTTCCACTGCCTGCGTGTCAATGTCCACGCCGAAAATGTTGGCGAGAAGAATTCGTTTGCGCTCGGCGATGGTGAGTTTCCAGCTTTTACCGGCCTGCACGAGCGCAGGTTTGCCGCCTTTGGCCCACTTGACCGGGCTGTTGGCCAGGTAAAATTGCAGATGCCAGTCCAGCAGGAATTGATACGCGCCGATGAGGAATGAGCCGGAACCGCAGGCGGGGTCGAGGATTCTAATTTTCTCAACTTGTTTGGGTGTCTTGCCTTCGACGAGTTTGCCCACGGTCTGCCGGACGATGTAATCCACAATGTAGGTGGGCGTGTAATAGACGCCGCCGGCTTTCTTGACCTCCGGCTTGTCATCCACCACGGCGTGGTGGCCTTCGGTCAGCCGGATGACTTTGCCAAGAAATTGTTCATAGACCTGACCGAGGATGTCGGCGGAGATGACCGAGAATTGATAGGGGCTTTCGGGATAATAAAGACCGCGCAGGATGTCGCGCAGGAGTTTGTCGTCGAGGTCAAGATCGAGCGTCAGTTCGTCAGGCGTTTCGTGGCGTCCCGGCTCTTTTTTGAAATGGAACAGGCCGGAGTTGTAACGCGCGTCGGCATCTTCAAACAATCTGGTCAGTCGCGGATAAACGCGGTTGCCATTGACGAGAGCACTGAGGCGTCCGTAATCCTCGATGGCGCGGTCTTCGCAGATACGCAGGAAGATGATGCGGTCAATGATGCGCTGGACTGCAAAGTTGAGTTCGCGCTGTGTGAGCTCGGGATTGCGGAGCGCAAGGTTTCGGGCCAGTTCCAGCCGCCAGCCTTCGATGGTGATGAGGAAATCCTCGTCAAAATCCGACGTGCCTTTTTTGGCCTTGGTGGATTCGGCAAATTTGTCGAACGAGCCTTTGAGAACGGCGTCACGGGAGAACCGCTCGTAAATCCAATCCCATTTCTCCGCGTATTCGTGGAACGTGCAGTAGAAGATGCGCCCGATGGAAGCTTTGTCATCTTTGTGCGGTTTGATCCGGCAATCGTAAACCGCCAATTCCTCGAAATCGCTCAGGATGCTCAGCGGCAGTTTAGCCGACCATGCATAACTGCGCAGTTGGTGTGCGGGGCTGATGTCCTGCTTGATGTCAACGGACGGCTTCTTGGCTTCGAGGAAAAATTTGCGCGCGCCGCCGATACGAAAACAGTAATCCGGCGCTTTCATCGCGCTGCCCATACGGATGGCATCTTCATGGATGACATCCTTGTAGGCTTCGGCGTAGCCTTGCTCGTTGTCAATGTCCCAGCCAAGCGCCTTGAAGAAAGGATCAAGGAATTCACGGCGGACTTGGGTTTCGTTGTATTGGCCGGATTTGTAAGCTTCGAGTTGCTGTTCGAAGCGTGCGACCAGATCCAAAATTTCCCGGGGCGCGGACACGGACAACGCTTATCGGAAAATGCGCGTGGGGTGAAGTAAATTATATGCAATGGCGAACCGCTCCAGCCGTCACCATTGGCGAAATTAGCGTCGAAGCTGTGACATGTCCGTCGCCCCGGTCCGTTTCCGCTGCGCTTCAACGCGACATGCTGGGGCGAAATATTTTTTGCTGGTGTCTGTGCCGGGGGCGTTGCCCCCGGCTAATTTCCGGCAGTCCTCCGGACTGTTTGCCTTCACGCCTTCGTGTCTTTGCCTGCCGCGCCATAGCATAGCGACGGCTGGTTGTTCAAAATCCGTGTTATATGCGTCATCCATCCTTCGCTCAGAAGCTTCCACCTTCGTCCCGCCATGCGGGACTACGTTGGACAAGCCGGAGGACAGGTCCGCGGTTAAGCCGTCTCACTCCATCGCGGCGAGCAGTTCATCCAGGGAAACGGTGGCAAAGCTGGTGGCGTAGTCACTCATGCCGTAAGGGATGACGAGTTCCCGACCGTGCAGCAGCGCGCCGCAGGTGTACACCACGTTCGGCACGTAGCCTTCGCGCTCGGCTTCGTTCGCGGAGAGCAATGGTTCACGTAAGCGGCCAATCACGCGCGTCGGATCATTCAAATCGAGCAGGAACGCGCCGATACAATACTTTCGCATCGCGCCCACGCCGTGGCTCAACACCAGCCAGCCCGCCTCCGTTTCAATCGGCGAACCGCAATTGCCAATCTTGAAGAATTCCCACGGTTGCGCCGGCGGCAGCAACAGCCGGGGCGTCTGCCAGAAATGGATGTTGTCGGAGAACATCAGCAGGATGTTCTCGTCGTCCTGGCGCGAGAGCATGACGTATTGCCCGTTGATTTTGCGCGGGAACAGCGCCATGCCCTTGTTCTGCACAGCGGGGCCGTTTAACGTGGTGAATTTGAAATCCACAAAGTCCGGCGTCTCCAAAAGTTGCGGCAACGTGATCTTACCGTCGTACGCCGTGTAGGTCGCGTAGTAGGTGAAGCTGCCGTCGTCGTTCTGGAAGCGGACGAAGCGCGCGTCTTCGATGCCGTTGCGCTGGCTGGCGGTGGACGGAAAGAGAACACGCTGCGTGATCCGGCTGCCGGGAGCAAAGTGGACTTCGTAGTTTGACTCGGCCAATAGCAGGATGCCGCGCACGGCACGGTCGGCCGTGGCGTCAGCCGGGTCCGTTTGCCGGCGCCCCGCGGCCAGGACGCGGTACAGGTCGTCCAGGATGAAAGCCTCGGGGAGTTGGCCGAGCACGCGCTGGCAAAAGTCGTTTTGCACGCCCGCTTCCTGGAGTTTGCGGCTAAAAAGCGCCTTCTCGTAAACGGCGCTCGGCACGCGCTCCGGCTCCGTCACAAACGGCCCGGACGGCGTGAGCGTGATGCGATGGTGCGCGCTGACCGTGCCGGTGCGGAAGGTGATGGAGGAAATGTGCCCTTCGCCCGTGGCCCGCAAGCTCAGGATGAAACGGAGCGCGCCTTTGGGCTGCCCGGTCTGGTCGGGGTGGGGCACGATGGACGGATTGAACAGCGCGGTGGACTCCGGAGAGTATTCGTGCGTGAAGTAAGCGCCGATGAGCGCCTGCCGTTCCGGCGAAGGCTCCCACGCCTCGCCCAGGTAACGGCGCACTTGCGCGAAGCGGTTGCGAAAAAATTGTTCAACGCGCTCGTGCCGGTCCTCAAACTCGCCAAGCACCTGGCCCAGCAACCGGGCGACTTCCTCATCCGAAAGCGCCATGACGCGGGCGACAATCTTTCGCGCAATGTCGTCGCTGGTGGGATAAAACGGGCGCATCAGCACCCGCGAGCGGTCCGGGGTCAGGGTCGGCCCGATGCGTCTGGCATGGAGGGCGGATGGTGTGGATTTGGTCATGAAATTTGTTCAGCCAGTTTTTCAGCGGTTGTGTTGTTTGTCATAATTATTTCTGGTTCGGGCGTTGAAGCGGGCTAAAGCCCGCGCTCCGGAGCGCGGCGTTCACGCCGCTTATGGTTTCCATCGGCGAATACCGGCCGTAAATCAACCGGCTTGCCGACGTTGAAGCGGGCTGAAGCCGGCGTTCCGGCATTTATGAAATGGGTTCTACTCACCGACGGGTTCCTTGAAACTGGTGAGGGTGTTTTGCAGCGCCCGCTCTTCGGCGAGCGCGAGCAGGAAGGCCAGCGTGGATTCGGCGCCTTGATTCTGGCTTAACCGGTCCACGTGCAGGCCGTCGCGACAACCGCCGGTGCCCGCGTCGTAGAGCGCGAGGCCCAGATCGTTTCGACCGAGAAACCACTCGAACGCGCGGCGCGCTTCCGCGACCCAGAACGGGTCGCTCGTGGCGTGATACGCTTCGATGCAGGCCGAAATCGTGGCTTGCGCCTCGATGGGCTGCTGGTCGAATTGCGCGCGTTCCTTACCACGCGGATAAAATCCATTCGAGCCGATGGGCCGGAAGGCGCCGGTCGCAGAGGTCTGGACCTTGACCAGCCAGCGCAAGGCTTTGAGGCCGGTCTCCAGCAGCGGGGCGGCATTCAGGCAGCGTCCGCTGAGGATGAGCGCGTGCGGCAGCTTCGCGTTCGCATAGGAAACGACTTCTTCAAACCAGTGCCAGTCTTCGGTGGCGGTGTCAGCGTAGCTTTGCATCAACCGCGCAGTGAGCGATTCGCGAATCTGGTTCGCGCGCCGGTCGCCGCTGAACCGCCGCAGGTATTCGTCAATGCCGATGAGCGTGAAGGCCCAGGCGCGCGGCGACACAAATTCGGCGGCCACGGGCAGCGCCTGCTCGAAGAGTTGCGCGGCGAGCATCTGAAAACTGCCCTGGCCGGCCTGCGACACGCACAATCCCAGCGCCCACAGCGCGTGACCCTGGCAATCTTCCGAGCCGACTTCCTCCAGCCAGTGCCGGTCGAAGCCCATGAAATTGCGGAAGCGCCCGCTTTTGCGGTCGAAGGCGTGATTCAGGAACGCCGCGTAGGAGGCGGCCTGCGTGCCGAGTTGCGGCGAACCGAGCCCCAACTTTTGCAGCATCAAGGCCAGCACCAAAGCGCGGGCGTTGTCGTCCGTGCAATAGCCTTCGGCAAAGTTCGGCACCGTGAAGCTCGCGTGCTGGAAAATGCCGGTTGAATCGCTCATGCGAAACAGATGATCCAGCTTCAACTCCGGCAACTGTCCGGGCTGTTGGTCGAGCGTCTTGATGGGCGACAATTTTCGGCCCACGAAACTGTGGTCCTGGCGCGCCTGTTCGAAGGACTTCGCATACAATTGCGCCACGCGGCTCCACACCATGTCGCGCCCCAGCTTGTAGGCGTTCTTGCGCATCGAGTGGCGCAACACCTCATCGCGCAGCAGTTCGACCACGGCGACGGCGATGGCCTTGGGGTCGCGGAAGGGCACGAGTTTGCCGCGCTCCGCCGTCAATAATTCCGCCGCGTGCCAGTAGGGGGTGGACACCACGGCATTGCCGGCGCCGAACGCATAGGCCAGCGTGCCTGACGTGATTTGCGCTTCGGTCAGATAAGGCGTCAGATAAATGTCCGCCGCGCCAATGAACCGCATCAATTCCTCCAGCTCGACGAAGCGATTGAAGAAGACGACGTGCTTTTGCACGCCGAGGTCTTTGGCCAGCCGTTCCAGGCTCAGGCGGTAAGCCTCGCCCTCGTCGCGCAGCAAATGCGGATGCGTCTGGCCCAGCACGATGTAAACAATGTTGGGGAATTCCAGGATGATTTCCGGCAACGCCCGCAAAACAAACTCGATGCCCTTGTTCGGTGACAGCAATCCGAACGTGAGCAACACCTGCTTGCCCGCCACGCCGAATTCGTCCTTGAAATAATTCGGGTCCGCAAACGGCATGTCCGGAATGCCGTGCGGGATAAGATCAATCTTCGCCATCGGCGCATGATAGACTTCGCGCAGCAACTCCCGGCCGCGTTCGGTCATGACCACCAGCCGGGTCGAAAGCCGGACCAGTTCGCGCATCGCGCGTCGCTGCTCTGCGTTTGGGTCGCGCAGCACCGTGTGCAAGGTGGTGACGATGGGCATCCGCAGTTCGCGCAGCAGGGCCAGCACATGACTGCCCGCCGGCCCGCCGTAAATGCCGAATTCATGCTGCACACAAACCACGTCCACATCCGTGATGTTCAGAAAATCCGACGCGCGCAGATACGACGGCAGGTTCTGTTCCGCAATCTCGAAGCGCACCTCTGCCGGGTAATCGTATCCACCCGCGAGGTCATTGACCGGCACGACGAGGCATTGCATCGCCGGAAACTCCGCCGCCATCGCGCAACGCAGGTCGGTCGTGAACGTGGCAATGCCGCATTTCCTCGGCAAATAATCGCCGAGAAACGCGACCTTGCGGATGGCCGATGCGGGCTGCATGAATCGTTGGCCGGTGGCACAAGCCGATTTGCTTGTGCCGACCAATCATATAATGCGTTACGCGGTGGCTTTCTCAAGAACCATTTCCAGCGCCCCGGCTGGGGCGCATGGTCTTGTTTGGATGATTTACCGGGGATGTCATCCCCGGCTAATTTCCCATAACCCTCCGGGTTGGTGCAAAACGCTGAACTCCAAACTTGTTCCACCCGGCTCATAAAAATGTTCCCGTTCCATTAAACCCGCCGGAAACATAAAGTTCCTGACGAACTTTCTTGCGGATGAAGTGACCGGTCATTACACATCTTGCCCAATGTTTGCGGGGTGGTGGACATTTTTTGACCAACTGACAGGTTGTTTTTGAAATGCCAGCGATTTTTCCGAAGTGGACAAACTGGCTGCCGCTGGTTGTCGGCGCCGGTGTGGCGCTGATTGGCGGCGCAGTAACGGCGGGCGTGACTTATTATTTCACGCCCAAATACACCCGCGTCGGTTACGAACCCATCCAGCCAGTGCCGTTTTCCCACGCCGTCCACGCCGGACAACTCGGCATGGACTGCCGCTACTGCCACAACGGCGTCGAAAAATCCTGGTTCTCGAACATCCCGTCGGCGTCCACGTGCATGAACTGTCATAACCAGGTTTTGAAGGACGACCCGCGCCTGGCGCTCGTCCGCGAGAGCGCGACCAACAACACGCCCATCCCCTGGGTGCAGGTCCATATCGTGCCGGATTATGTTTATTTCAATCACGCCGTCCACGTGCGCCGCGGCATCAGTTGCGTGGAATGCCACGGGCGGATTGACCAGATGGACGAGGTTTATCACGCCAAACCGCTCAGCATGAGCTTTTGCCTGGATTGCCATCGCGACCCGGCGGCGTTCATCCGGCCCGCCGACAAGGTCACCGATTTGGGCTGGCAATGGAGTTCCGACCCGGCCGTGGCCGCGCACATGCAGGAAACCAACGGCGTCGAGCTGGTCAAGCGCTGGCACGTGGAATCGCTGCAAAACTGTTCGGCCTGTCACCGCTAATGATGAGAACCACGAAACACACGAATCACACGAAAAGGAATTGCTGTCAGGTAGGGCGCGTCACTCCGTGCGCGCCGCCGTCATTAAACGGCGGGCAGGGGACTGCCCGCCCTACCAACGGCTTTCGAGTATTATTTCGCGGTTTTGATAAATGAAATCGAATTCAACATTCCCAGCCGTGTCCGCCGCCGCCGGCTGCCGTTACTGGCGCAGCCTGGATGAACTGGCCGACACGCCGGAGTTCAGGGAATGGCTGCAGCGCGAATTTCCACAGGGCGCAAGCGAATTCGCGGACGTCGTTTCGCGCCGCCATTTCATGAAAATCATGTCGGCCTCGTTCGCGCTGGCGGGCCTGGGCGTGATGGGCGCAGGCTGCCGCCGACCGGAGGAAAAGCTGGAGCCGTTCGGCCAGCAGCCGGATAATTACACGTTCGGCAAGGCGGAATACTACGCCACGGCCATGCCGACGCGCACCGGCGCGATTCCGCTGGTCGTCAAATCCTATGAAGGCCGTCCGGTTAAAATCGAAGGCAACGCGCTGTTCCCCGGCGGCAACGGCGGCACCGACCGTTTCGCGCAAGCTTCGATTCTGAATCTTTACGATCCCGACCGCGCCAAACGTTTCACGCACGGCGGAAAAACCGTTTCGCGTGACGAGGCAATGAATTTTCTGGACAGCTTGTCAAAAAAATTTGCAGCGAACCGGGGCAAAGACCTGGGATTTCTGGCTGAGTCCAGCACGTCGCCGTCGCGGGCGCGGCTGCAAAAAATCATCGCGCAAAAATTTCCGAAATCGCAGTGGTTCACCTACGACGCGATTGATTCGGGCATACACCAGCGCGCGGCCACGCTGGCCTTCGGCCGGCCAGTCCGCCCGGTTTTTCATTTCGACAAGGCCAGGATCATCCTGTCGCTCGACTGCGATTTTCTCGGCACGGAGGACGATGCGCACAATCACATCCGCCGTTTCGTGGCGGGCCGCAAGCCGGGCGGGGGGATGAGCCGGCTTTACGTGGTGGAATCGCTGTTCACGCTCACCGGCGCCAATGCGGATCACCGGCTGCGCGTGCCGGCGAGTCTGGTTTCGAAAGTCGCGTATGAAATTTTCAATCAAGTCTCGAATTTGCAGCCTTTCCTTACGAAATGGATTCGGTATTGCGCGAGGGACTTGTATGCCAACCACGGCAAGGTATTGGTCGTGGCCGGCCAGCGTCAGCCCGTGGAAGTGCACCTGCTGGCGCACGCCATCAACTCCGCGCTGGGCGCAATTGGCAACACGGTCACTTTTCTGCCGGAAATGGAAGGCGCCGGCGCGGATTTGAAGAACCTCGATTCCGGTGTAGCGGACACACTGTTCATCCTCGGTGGCAACCCGGCTTATCACTTGAATTGGTCGTCCAAACAGAAACCCAAAACCGTCGTTCGCCTTGGCTCTCATGAAGATGAGACTTCCGAAAAAAGCGACTGGCATTTTCCGATGGCGCATTACTTGGAATCGTGGGGCGATGCTACGACCAGCGACGGAACGCTCGTGCCGATTCAGCCTTTGATTCAACCGTTGTTTGGGGGAATCACCGAATTGGAATTTCTTGCGCGTGTTGCCGGAGAAGCACAGACGAGTCCTTACGACATTGTCCGGACAACGTTTGGCAGTTCGGAGGCGGATTGGAAAAAGTTTTTGTTCAACGGATTCCTTGAGGGTTCGGCGGCGAAGCCGGTTGACGTAACATTTTCCTCAAGGATTCCGGCCATAAAAACGCCGACGCTTTCGACCGGCAATCTTGAAGTCATTTTTTATCGCGATGCAAAGGTGGACGACGGGCGCTACGCCAACAACGGCTGGATGCAGGAGTTGCCCGATCCGATCAGCAAGATGACGTGGGACAACGCGGTGCTCGTCAGCCGCAAGACGGCGCGCGAACTCGGCGTGCAGAACGGCGACGTGGTGGAAATCACATTGAACGGCCGCAAAGTCACCGGCCCGATTTGGACGCAGCCGGGCATGGCGGATTATTCACTCGGCCTGGCGCTGGGTTATGGACGCGAAAGGGCAGGGCGCGTCGGCAACGGTGTCGGCTTCAACGCCTACAAAATTTTCGCCGGCAAATACGTCGAGACGGGCGCAACGGTGCGCAAGACCGGTGAAACCCATTTGATTGCCTGCACGCAAAATCACTGGTCCATGGAAGGCCGCCCGGCGGTGCGCGAGGCGAACCTCGGCGAATTTTCCCGGAACCCGGCTTTCGCGAAGGGAATGCACTCCAAAGAGCCGCCGGTGGTCGCGCCGCTGTATCCCAACCCGCTTGACCAGGCGAAGCAGACGGCGCTGCATCAGTGGGGCCTGACGGTGGATTTGACGGCGTGTGTCGGTTGCGGCACGTGCGTGGTCGCGTGCCAGAGCGAGAATAACATCCCGATTGTGGGCAAAGACCAGGTCAAACGCGGCCGCGAGATGCACTGGATGCGGATTGACCGTTATTACACGGCGCCGCCGTCAACCAAAACCCTGGCGGATGAATTTCAAAAGGACAGCGAACAGCAATTCGAGGCGTGGATTGATGACGTGCAGGCGGTCAATCAGCCGGTGATGTGCCAGATGTGCGAGGCCGCCCCCTGCGAGAACGTGTGCCCGGTAAGCGCGACGTCCCACGACCAGGAGGGCTTGAATGTGATGACGTACAACCGCTGCATCGGCACGCGGTATTGCTCGAACAATTGCCCCTACAAAGTCCGCCGTTTCAATTATCTCGATTTCAACAAACGCCCGCTGGCCGACCTCAAGGGGCCGCTTTACCCGACGCCGCTTTTGCACAAAACGGACGGCCAATGGGATTTATTGAGCTGGTGGAAGCATCCGGAACGCAGCGGCATGCGGCCCGAAGACGAATGGGATTTGATCAGGATGGCCAGGAATCCGGACGTAACGGTGCGGATGCGCGGCGTGATGGAGAAATGCACGTATTGCGTCCAGCGCATTCAACAGGCGGAAATTGCGCAGAAGGTGAAGGCCGGCGCTTCGGACAACGTGAAGCTGAAGGAATCCGAAGGCACGATTCCCAGGCCGGCGTGTCAGCAGGCGTGTCCGGCGGGCGCCATCATATTTGGCGACATCAGTGATCCCAACAGCACGGTTTCGCGTCTCAAGCGAGACCCGCGCAATTACGCGTTGCTCGGCGAGTTGCTGGTCAAACCGCGCTCGACCTATCTCGCGCGCATCCGGAACCCGAACCCGGCCATGCCCGATTATCACAAGTGGCCGCTCAGTTTTGAGGAATATGAACAACACGGCGGCGAACTCCAGTCCGCCCAAAAGATTTAACGCAAAGGCGCGAAGATGCCAAGACGCAGAGAAAAAATGGAATGACCAATGACTGACTCCGTGACCAATTTAAGGGCGCTGGCACCGCCGCCGGAATTGCGGCGGCCAAAGCTGGCGCCCGGTGAGCGGGGTCTCGGCGGGCTGACGGACCATTTGACGGCGTTTGCCGAAGGCCGGACGCCGCGGTGGTGGTGGATTTTGTTTTTGCCGGCGGCCTTTTTCGCGGCGGTGGTGCTGCCGTCAATGTTGATTTACCAGATTTCGACCGGCGTCGGCGTCTGGGGCAACAATGAACCGGTGGCGTGGGGTTGGGACATCATCAATTTCGTCTGGTGGGTCGGTGTCGCACACGCGGGCACGTTGATTTCGGCCATGCTTTTCCTGACGCGGCAACATTGGCGCACGGCCATCGGGCGCGCGGCGGAGGCGATGACGGTCTTCGCGGTCATGATGGCGGGCCTTTACCCGGCCATCCACACCGGGCGCATCTGGTTTGACTGGTTTTTGGCTCCTGTTCCGACCGCAAATGGTATTTGGCCGCAGTTCCGTTCGCCGTTGATGTGGGACGTGTTCGCCGTCAACACCTACCTGATGGTCTCAACCCTTTTCTGGTATGTGGGATTGATTCCCGATCTGGCCTTGATGCGCGACCGCGCGAAAACCCGGATGCGAAAATTCCTCTACGGCTTGTTCGCGCTGGGCTGGACCGGCTCGGCGCGGCATTGGCACAATTACGAAAAGGCCTATCTCGTTTTGTCCGGCCTGGCGACGTTGCTGGTGTTCACGGTCAGTTCCGTCGTCGGCATGGATTTTGCCACGTCGCAACTGGCGGGCTGGCACGAAACCATCTTCCCGTTCTATTTCGTGGCCGGCGCGGTCTTCTGCGGTTTCGGCATGGTGCTGGTGCTGCTGATTCCGCTGCGCAAGTTGTGTCATTTGGAGGACGTCATCACGCTGCGGCACATAGACAAGGTCTGCAAAATGACGCTGCTGATGGGTTGCGTAATGGGTTACATCTACGTGATGGAATACTTCATCGCCTGGTATGCCGGCAATCCCTACGACGCCTGGGTTTTCGGCCATCGCCTGTTCGGCCATCAATACTGGTATGGCGGCTGGATCATGATTTTGGTCAATGCGTCGTTGCCCCAGCTCTTTTGGTTCAAACGCGTCCGGCAAAACCTGAAGCTCATCTTCCTCATCGCCGTGCTCATCAACATCGGCATGTGGTTCGAGCGTTCCGTCATCATCGTCGGGGCGCTTTACCAGGATTTCCTGCCGGCGAACTGGGGCGTGTATTTTCCGACGTGGGTGGACCTCGGCACTTACGCGGGCACGCTGGGGGCGTTTTTCACCATGTATCTTTTGTTCGTGCGATTTTTGCCGGTGATCGCCGTTTCCGAAGTCAAAGGCATGATGCCGCAGGCCAACCCGTATCATCCGCTCGGCGGCGCGAAAGGAGACCATTGATGGACGCCAACGGCAAAATCTACGGCCTCGTGGCGGAATTTGATTCACCGGCGGCAATTTTGCGTGCGGCGGAAAAAGTCCGCGACGCCGGTTACCGCCGGTGGGACACGTTCACGCCGTTCCCCGTTCACGGGCTGGACAAGGTGATGGGGTTCAAAAATTCGCTCGTCGGCTGGTTCGCCCTGGTATTCGGCGGCGGCGCGTTTGTGGGCTGCATGGCGATGATCTGGTACATGAACGACTTTGACTATCCGATCATCGTCGGCGGCAAACCGATGTTCAGTCCGCCGGCGGCGTTTGTGCCTTCGTACATCTTGCTCGTGCTGGCCGGCGCCATCGGGGCGTTCGTCGGGATGATTGCGCTGAACGAACTGCCGCGCCACCATCATCCGCTGTTCAAGAACCGCCGCTTTGAGCTGGCGACACGCGACAAGTTCTTCCTCGTCATCGGCGCGACCGACCCGAAATTTTCCGAAACCGAAACCCGCAAGCTGCTCGCGGAAGCTGGCGGCACGCACATCGAACTGGTGGAGGACGACTGATGCGCTACGTCATTGGCTTCATTTTGATTTTCCTGGCGGGGATGGCGGCCGTGGTCGGCATCGCCGGTTTCCGCGGTCACCTGTCGCGCAAACTGCCGATTGAGATTTTCCCCGACATGAACCGCCAGCTCAAACTCCGCCCGCAGCAGCCCAATGACTTTTTTGCCAATGGCGTCAGTTCGCAATTGCCGCCGCCCGGCACCGTCGCCCGCAGCGCGCCAATCCAGACCGTCACCGGGCCGGTGTATCCGTTCGAAGACGCGCCGGTCAACACCGGCCGCATCACCGGCACCACCAATTTCGTCGCCACCAACCCGCTGCCCGTCACGGCCAAACTGCTACAACGCGGACGGGAACGTTTTGATATTTTTTGCGCGCCCTGCCACGGCGGACTCGGCGATGGCAGCGGCATCACGAAGAAACTTGGTTTGATGCCCGCCGTGGCGAATTTGCAGGACAAACGGATTGTGGAAATGACCGATGGCGAAATCTTCAACACCATCGCTCACGGAAAGAATTTGATGGGCGCATACGGACCAATGGTGCCGGTGGAAGATCGCTGGGCCATCATCGCCTATTTGCGCGCACTGCAACTCAGCCAACTCGGTTCGCCGGACGATTTGCCGTCCGCCCAACGTAACGCATTGCCAAAATGAATAACGTAAATTGCTGTAAAGTAGCGCAGGCGTCTCGCCTGCACCGGAAGCCCAAACCGGCGGGACGCCTGTGCTACACTTAGAAATTTATGAGTTTGCCGAACGAACTAACCCGTCTGCCGCCGCTGGACTTGTCCCGGTGGAAAAATTTGCCTGCGGCTTTAATGGTGGTCGGCGGTTTCCTGTGCGTCACCGGCGCAGTGATTGACCTGAAGAAATTCGGTTATTCCTGGCTGCTGGCGTTCGTGTTTTACCTGACGGTGGCGCTTGGCGCGCTGTTCCTCGTGCTCATCCACCATCTGACCGATGCGGGCTGGTCGGTCGCCATCCGGCGTTTCTGCGAACATATCGCCGCGCTGTTGTTTCCGTGGCTGGCGATTTTGTTCGTGCCGGTGGCGGTGCTCGCGCCGATGATTTATCCGTGGATGACGATTGCCCCCCACACCGACCGCGCGCTGATCGCGAAATGGCCGCTGTTCACGCTGCCGGGGTTTTACATCGTGTCGGCGCTTTTCTTCGGCGTGTGGTGGCGGCTGACGTCGCGGCTGCGGTATTGGTCGCTCAAACAGGATGAAACCGGCGAAGCGTATTGCACCCATCGGATGCGATTTCATTCAGGGTGGGGAGTGCTGGCGTTCGCGGCCACGGTGACACTGTCCGGCATCATTTGGGTGCAGGCGTTACAATACCAGGCGTTTTCGACGATTTACGGCCTGTGCTTTTTCGCCGATTGCGCGTGGATCATGCTGGCGACAGCGTATGTCATCGCCATGATTTTGCAGCGGCAGCGCATTTTGCATGACGTGCTGCACGCCAACCAATTTTACTTCCTCGGCACACTCCTGTTTGCGTTCACACTGTTCCATGCCTATGTCCACTTTGCGCAGTATTTCGTCGTATGGAACGGGAACCTTCCCGACGAGACGTTTTGGTATATCCAGCGCGAACGCGGGTCGTGGTGGTGGGTCAGCATGGTCATCATCTTCGGCCATTTCCTGCTGCCGTTTTTCGTGCTGCTGCCTATCCGCGTCAAAACCAGTTTCAAAATCATGCTGCCGGTTTGTCTTTGGGCGTGGCTGATGCACTTCGTGGATTTGGCCTTCAACATTTTACCGGTCGCCCGCCCGGCGGGTTATCCGTGGCATTGGCTTTTGGTGCAATTCGGCTGCCTGACGTTCATGGGCGGGTTGTTGAGCTGGGCTTTTCTGAAAGATTTTAACGCGCACGCACCGTTCCCGACGAAGGATCCGCGCCTGCTCGAAGCCATGGGTATCGCCGACGTTGAGACAATCGGTGCGCGAACCACCGGAGGCGGACGATGAATCAGGAAACGAACAACCGCGTCCCCAATGGCGCAGCCGCGGCGGTGCTGGGGTTCATCCTGGCCGGATTTGTCTTCGCCGCGCTCATTCTGGCGATGAAACATGTAGCGCACCCGTCGGCGATTGACGCCGACCCTGCCGCCGTGCGCGCCAAAGTGCTGGCCGAATTGCGCGCCGCCGAATCCAACGCGCTGGTCAATCCGGGCTGGATTGACCGAAACCGAGGCCTCGTGCGTTTGCCGATTTCCGTTGCGCTGCAAATCACCGAAAGCGAATGGCAAAATCCCGCCGCGGCGCGCTCGAATCTGATCGCCCGTGTCGAAAAGGCGACCGCGCCGGCAGCTCCGGCCCCGGCCAAACCCAATCCATTTGAATGAGCACGAAGGAAAAAATTTCTGATGGGGCGCCCGTCCTCCGCAGTAGCCCTGCTACGGAGGGTGGAAGCGTCCCCGCGAGCCGGCTCGTCAGTAGCCTCGCCCCACCGATAGACAGGTCTTGCCAGGTGCCGTTGCTGGCGCTGTTTGGCGGCGCGGCGTTGTGGCTGGTCGTCGGTTCCGTGCTGGCGATGATTGCCTCGATCAAATTTCATGCGCCCGATTTTCTCGCCGATTCTGCGTGGCTCACTTATGGCCGGGTGCAGCCCGCCGCCGACAACGCGCTGCTTTACGGTTTTTGCATCCCGGCGGCGCTGGGCGTGATGCTGTGGTTGTTCGCGCGGTTGAGCCAGGCGCCGCTGTGCCTGCCGTTCGTAACGGTGGCTGCCGCGAGTCTGTGGCATCTGGGGGTGCTCGTCGGCTTCGTTGGCATTCTCATCGGCGACAGCACCGGTTTCGCCTGGCTGGAATTCCCGCGCGGCGGCTCGGTGCTGCTGTTCGCCGCATTTCTGCTCATTGCGATTTCCGCCACGGCCACGTTCGGCCAGCGGCGCGAACGCGAATTGTATCCATCGCACTGGTTTTTGCTGGCGGCGTTGCTGTGGTTCCCGTGGATTTACGCAACGGCCAACCTGTTCCTCGTGGCTTGGCCGGTGCGCGGTGTCGTGCAGGCCGCGATTGATTTCTGGTTCGCCAACAATTTACTCTTCGTCTGGCTCGGCCTGGCCGGACTCGGTGTGTCGTTTTATTTTCTGCCAAAACTCGCCGGTCGCCCCCTGCAAAGCCGTTACCTCGCGCTGTTCGCGTTCTGGACGCTGGTTATTTTCGGGACCTGGTGCGGCATTCCGCAGGGCGCACCGTTGCCGGCTTGGATGCCGGCATTGAGCGCCGTGGCCGGCAGCCTGACCATCGTTCCCGTGCTGGCCGTGGTCGCCATCATGTGGCAGACGCTTCACGGTTCGACAAACTGCGAGCCTCGAGGCGGACCGTTTTGTTTCATCCGCTTCGGTCTCGCGTCGTTTGTGCTCTCAGCATTGATGCTCATCGCAATGGCGTGCCCGCAAATCAGCCGGGTGACGGAATTCACCTGGTTCGGCCTGGCGCAAACGCAACTGCAGCTTTACGGCTTTTTTGCCATGACGATGTTCGGCGCAATCTATCAACTCCTGCCGCGCGCCGTCGGATTTGAGTTTCCGTTCCCGAAACTGACGCGGTTTCATTTCTGGATTTCAATGCTCGGCGTCCTGCTGCTGGTCGTGCCGCTCGCCGTCGGCGGAGTGGTGCAGGGATTGAAATGGGCGAATCCGGATGTTGCCGTCATGGACGTGTCCACAGCCACGCTGCCGTTTCTGCGTGTGAGCACGACCGGTTTGCTGCTGATATTGCTCGGCAATCTGTTGTTCGCCCTGAACATTTTCGGGCTGACGTTCATTTGGAAACTCGCACTGCTCAGGAGGGCCATTGCCGTTTTGAAAACACCGCTGGAGGCCGAAGGTGAAACCGGGTCCGCCTTCGCTTCGCTACGGCGCGACAAGGAGGTGCAGGCATGAAAAACGGCGCACTGGTTTTCCTCACGGTGTTCATCGCGCTCGGCGCTTCGTGGTGCGGGTTCGTGCTGGCGCCAACGCGGCAACTCGGCGGCGCGAAACAAACCGCCGTTCTCAATTCGACAGACCTTTATCCAGTTGGCCGGCCCGGCGAAGCGAACCTGGGTTTGCAGGTCTATCGCGCCAACGGCTGTGCCGCCTGTCATACCGAACAGGTCCGGCAAAGCGGTGTTGCCTGCAACGTAGTGCTGACCAGTGCCGGCAAAAATCCGGAAGCCGTGAGCAATCTCGTTTTCTCCTTGAAATTGAACGGCCTCGCCAAGGAAGTGGCTGATGCCGTATCCGACCGGGTTTCCGCAGCCGGCGGCAAAGCCGAAATCCGCATCGTCGCCACGGGGCCGGACATCGCGCGCGGGTGGGGGAAGCGCCAAAGCGTCACGGAAGATTATCTTTACGATGATTCGGTACAATTGGGCAGCCTGCGCGCCGGGCCGGATTTGTCAAATGCCGGCGTCCGCGCGCCGGACGCGAACTGGCAATTGGTACACCTCTACGCGCCGCCCAGCGAGGTGAAAGGTTCCACGATGCCGCCGTTCCGCTATCTGTTCGATGTCCGCAAAATCGGCGATGCGCCCTCGCAGGACGCCTTGGTTTTCCCGAAAGGATTCGGGCCGCCGGCCGGTTATGAAGTCGTACCGAAAGCGGAAGCGAAGGAATTGGCAGCGTACCTGTTAAGCCTGCGCGTCAACGTGCCGTTGTACAGTGCGCCCTTCACGCCATAGTTCACAAGCAAAGAATCGAAAGCCATCGCGCCTCCGCTGGACGCAATACAATTAAAGGCGCTGGCGGAATGATGACTGCGGTTGACGTATATCGGAGTTTGTCAGGATTGCCTGCAGCGATTTGTCAGGCAGCATGGTCACTTAGCGGGCAGGTGATTCACGGCTTGAAGCAAAGGCAAATATGCCGCAACCATCACCGGCAGTGTCACCAATACTAAAACTCCCATCGCAACGGCAAAAAAGCCTATCCATGAAGGAACTCTCTCCGCTTTACGAAACCAAACCCAGAGGCAGTAAATAGCTGCCAAAACGGGCAGCGCTACAACCAATGGTCGCAAACTAAAGCAAAGGGTCGTGAAGACTGCCAATGACCAGTCTGCGTGTTTGACCTTCGGAGCGAATGAAAGCACTGCCCAACTCCACCAGCAGGCGTAGCCAAAGACTCCCAGAATGAGTGTATGCACGAACTTATTTGTGATGCTCTTCATAGTTTACCTCTCTATTTGTGTTGATGAAAGATGGTCTGTGCTGCCTAGACAGTATGGCTCGTCATGAGACGAGAACAGGTGTCTGTTTTCCGGGAACGGGGATTGCGCCACGACGAATGTCGCGGAGCCGAGCCCCAATGTTTGGTAGGAAACGCAAACATAGAAAGGAAAACAGACACCATGAAAAGTTACATACTCCGCCCGACCGAGCCTGTCCAGAGCCAAATATCCACTGCCCCCGCCGGGGCCAAAGCGTCCGTTTTATTTGTCGGTCTGGACGTGCATAATGACTCGATTGCCGTCTCGCTTGCGCCCGATGATTCGACCGAGGTGCGGCGGTACGGGATCATCGGCGGGGAACATGACGACGTGCTCAAGCTCGTCAAAAAACTCCAGGCGGCCCATCCGGGAACGCTCCTGAAGTTCTGTTACGAAGCCGGGCCGCGAGGGTTTGCCTTATGCCGCTGCCTGCGTTCGCACGGGCTGGATTGCCTATTGGTCTGCCCCTCGAAAGTGCCGCGCAAACCGGGAGAGCGGGTCAAGACCGACCGCCGGGGACGCGAGCGGGATGGCTCGCCGCCGCCCCCGGCTCCTTTAACCGGCCGCCAGCCAACTCATAACCACAGAATGAAATCATTTGGAGCCTCCGCCCCAGACGCACGTCCGCCTAAAACTGGCGCCCCGGCGTTCCAACCGGGAACGACCGGGGGCCGTCATCATAATTGAATGGATAGCGTGTGGGTACACTGCGGTGAGTTTCTGGACCGCCACGAACCGTTCGAGTTCGCGGCTGGAAGACCGGTTGTGGTTGAGGCCAATGGCCCCGGCTCTGACCGGCCCGACTGAGTCCGAATAGATGTTTAGCCGGAGGACTGAGTCCGAATAGATGTTTAGCCGGAGGCCCAACCTCCGAGCTGCAAACTGAAATTAAGACGGAGTTCCCATTCTGTGGACGTTAACGGAAAGAAAAAAATCTTTCCGCAGGAAACCTTTTTGTTGTTGACCGCCCAGGGCTTAATAGATGTTAGGCGTCGAGCTCACAAATGTTCCCAAGGTTATCACAATCAACGTGCCAACCTGTCGTTAATGGCGCTCTGTATTAACAACGCCTCCTGCTTCGGACGGTCAGGAGTAAACAAAGGTCCAAGTAGCGTCCAATCGCTTGGGCCATATTGGTAGCTGAAAATCTCGATGGTCGCTCGACGATCTGGACGCATCTCTATCTGAACAACCTTGACAGCGGAGTCCGAGTGGGGTCTGGCGGCAACTGCCCACAGGATGCCGTCTGCCCCACGAATCATCCTGGGCGGCGCAAAATGGTGCTCGGTGAGAACTTCAGCTACGACAGACTGCAATCGCTGGCTCCGCGAAGTGTCTGAGGTTCGACAACCTGCACCGCAGGCAACCATAACCACGAGAGTCAAATATATGCTCTTCATAAAGCAGTAGCGGCGGAACCGACGCCTAACGCCAAAGCTCAGCCACAGCCACCGGCGGCGGGCTGAGCAATGGAATGGTGATAATCGAACTTCATTTATTGGTTGAAGCTGGAGGGGCGGTGGCTGTTGGCTGCAGCGAGAGGCTGTGTGAAAAGTCAGACATGAGATTGAACATCTCGCTTTGGGCAGCGTCTGACAAGCATGAACCATCGTACCGGACTGGATCGGAACCAAACCTTGATGTTCCCCGAACGGCTGGAGGATTATGTCGCCGCCGAAAACCCCGTGCGTTTCCTCGACGCCTTCGTCGCCTCGCTCGATCTGCACGCCCTCGGTTTCACCAAGGCCCAAGTCGCCGACACAGGCCGGCCGCCTTATGACCCGGCGGCGCT
>JBEKHY010000007.1:0-133985 GCA_050012035.1 Verrucomicrobiota bacterium
CCCACCATATACACTGCGACAATCCCGGCCAAAGTCAGAATCCGCTTCCACCATTTCCAGTGACCGGCGAACAGGGCCAGCAGGGCGCAGACCAGGACCGTCTCCTTGAAAAAACAGCCGGCGCAGGTCGCCGCCGCCATCAGCCACATCTGCCGCCGCTCGAAAAACAGGACGGCCAGCGTGAAGAACAGCGTGGCGGGCAGGTCCCACGGATAAAAATACAGGCCGGAGGCGGGTGAAAAGTTATACATCAACCCGGCGAAGATACCGAGGTTGATGAACAGCGAGTGGCGCAACGCGCAGATGACGGTCAGGAACAGGAGAAACAGCCATACGCTTTGATACAGCCCGAAGAGCCGGAAAAGATGGTCGATTTGGAACGTGTAGTCCTTCAACAGGGAATCAAACAGATAACCGGACAACATCAAGCCCGACAACCGTCCCTTCCAGACATCACCAAGTTTTTCCAGATGATAACCCGGAATGGAGCATGAGGTGAACACCCAGCCATTGGTCGTGTTGTGCGGGACACCAAGGGCAAAGTTTGTGACGAGAAAGTAATAGGTCACGCTCAGTGAGAAGGCGACGAACAACTCGAAGAACAAAAGCCGCCATTTTGTCCTGCCCTTCCGAACGTCAAAATTGCCGCCCATCGCGCGCCAGCAATTCAGAAGGCTTGTCTTGAAGGAACCGGGTTTGAAATTCGCCCGCCGGTCCTTACTGTTGCGTGAGTTCATGATCGTCGGGGATGAATTTTACCATAGCCCGCCGAGACAACAAGAAACAAGCCGCTAATTTCCTCGAATCAAAAGGTCAGTTGCGGGCCGGATCCTGTCAAACAGTCAGGAAGGATCACAAGCGGTAACTAACGTGTTTCACTGGGCGGTCTTGGCTTTTTGGTGCAAAGCCCGGCCGGATTTATACAATTCGAGCAAATTTTCATATTTGGCCGCAATCCCGGTTTGTCCTTGTGCCGAAGCCACCGTGCAGGCTTTCTGGGCGGCGGCGACGGCATCATTGAATCGTCCGGCCTCGGCGTAGGCGGCGGCCAGGACGCCGATCATCGTGACATCTTTATATTGAGACAATTGGCAGGCCTGTTCAGCCAGACGCACCGCCTCGTTGCCATTGCGCAGGCGCGGGTCTGAAGCGGTGGCGAGCAGCAACGCAGGTTGTTAAGGTGGTGGCTGAATTGGTGTCCAGTTCGAGGGCCCGTTGGTAATGATTGATGGCGTCTGCAATTTGGTGGTTGCCTTGTCTTTGGTGCTAGCGTCGAAACCGTTTCCAGCCGCACCGGTGGTGAAAAGTGAACACCGCAACAAATAGCGAGGAGCGTGCCGGGTATTTCCGAAACAGTTCCGAGGCAGCTTCCTGGAGTTCGCGGCCGTTAAAACGGGGCGTAAGCGGTAAATCAATTCGCCTTAGACTGGTTCTTTATACCTCGAAAAAGAACGCCGGTTCCGACTGCGAGCAAAGCCAAATAAGCTACGAATAACGGAAGGCGAATCAAAGTCTGCCCTGTTGCTGATTCGCATTTTGCCATCGGTCGCAGAAGCCACAGCGGTGGATGCAGGTTTCCCATTTTATATACCAATATGTTCAAAAGAAACGTTCCGTGGGACCCCAACACGGCATATTCAACCAGATAAGTGCAAGCGGTAATCAAGGCAAAGCCGGTCAACACCAGACGCCATTTGCCTTTGAAAAAAGCGAATGTGGCAACCAGAAAAGGCATGAACCAATAGAGATATTCTGAGTTATATCCCGGTCCAAAAACGGGAATGCATACCAGCAGAAGCGCTGCGAAAAGAACTGTTTCCCGATCGCCAATGGATCGCCGATGCCAGAACAAAATCGAGGAAGCCACCATGACCATGAAGAGCAGAACATAGAAAATCACGTTATAAAGACCCATCAATTGGTCAGCCCCTGCAAGGTGAAAAAGGCCGGAAAAACCAAAACATCCGCTGATGGACCGATATTCAAGAACCTTGGTTGTTACATCGGCAGGAGCAAGAACGTAGATGATGCTAACACCCAGAGCAACGGGCCCCAACAGAAGGGCAAGTCCCAGGAATTTAAGTCGTGTCGTTGCTCCCCGGAAACCGCCTGCCAGCAACGGAGCAAGAACCAACGGCACCGTCTTGGTAAGAATACCAAGCCCAAGAAACAGACAGGCACACAACCAATCGGCGTAATCCTTAGTCCGGTTATATCGTAGCAAACTGAGCATAAAGAACATCAGCCATAAAGCTAGAATGACATCAAAATTGCATTGCTGGCAGATCAGGAATATGGCTGCGGGATTGAGCGCAAGTCCGATAATAACAAGCGCGCGGACGTGTGCCGCGGGAGCAACCTCGCGGATCAGCTTGATGAGCAGGATGATTACCACCGACTCAACAGCGCTGAGGAAGAATTGAAGGACACGGAAAAATGAAATGGAGAACGAAACCGAAATTTTTGAAATGAAAAAAATGAATTGAAGCCAAAACGGCGGCCAGTTCAGGATGGATGTGGTTTGGTAAGGATTTTGCCCGGCATCCAAAGCGTTCGCCACAGATTCCCAATTATGCGCGTCAGCGGAACGGACTTGCGGAGGCATCGCCAGCATAAAGATCAATCTGGCCGCCAAAGCGACCAATAGTACGACAAAAACGTCTCGACGGGACAAAGCTCGACCCAATAAAGCTGATTGGCCAGACCCCTCTGGGCGACGTGATCCGTTTTCGTCCGTGGTTTTTTGTTTCAATTTCATTGCCAACCAATAGCGACTGATTCTGCGGCATTTTTGAGCGGATTTGCTTGGAAGGCGAGTCGGAAAAATGAGAAACTGGCTTAAGAATTTAGGCTGGCATGAGTGGTTTGAACCTGGCGGCTATTCCACGGCTTCTGCCGAATCCAGCCGGATAACGTGTTTTACGGTACGGTCTTGGGCTCTTGATGGTAGGCCTGGTGGGCTTTGAACAATTCCAGTAACGGTTCATTGGCATCTGCAATTTCCTTTTGTCCCTTTGCCAGGGCCACCACCCGGGCTTTTTGGGCGCAAGCGATGGCGTCATCGAAACGTCCGGCCTCGGCATAGGCAGCAGCCAAGGTGTAGAGCAAGGCCGCCTCTTTATATTGAGTTAATTGACAGGCGCGTTCGGCCAGACGCACCGCCTCGTTGCCATTGCGGAGGCGAGGGTCGGAAGTGCTGGCTAGCAGTACCGCGAGATTGTTCATGGCGAAGGCTGAATTTGTATCCACTTGAAGAACCCGTTGGTAATGATTGATGGCGTCCGAGTCCCGCCGGTTGCTCTGATCGATCATGGCCAGTGCCAATTCGGAATTGGCATATCCATTTCGGAACCATTCACTCTCAACCTCATAATTGCTGCCACTCCTTTCACTTTCGCGGACGAATTTGCCGAGTTCAGACTGCCCCAAGCGACCAGGCTTAAGGTTTTCAAAGATGTTATAATAGTGCCAACCTGCGATACCGGTGGAAACCCCGATCAATACAATGGTCATTGGAACCAGGACCGGAAATGTTTCGCGCACCGCCCAGACCGGTGCAGATTCGCTGTCCAACTCGTCGGCTGCGCCTGACCCGGCATATTTCCCCCACCGCTCACTCAACAGGATCAGGCTCAAAGGCAGTACTTGCATGAAAATCCGGAATTCTTTGAATCCCCCGTACATAAACTGCCCCATGAAAAACACCAGAATCACCACCATGTAAGGCAGAAAACGCCTGCGCCAGCACAACACCAGCACGGTTGCCAGGGTTCCCGCATTGAGGAAAATGAAATGGTTGAGAGTTGGTGAAAAAAGCAACCTGACATTCTTTATAAAAAGCGGAAGCCGGAACAAGTCGAGCAGATTTGTCGCATTCCCCATGGACAGGGCCGCCACATCGAGATACAAATGGCTTAACAGGAGTTTTTTTCCGAGGACATACACGGCGATGATGCCTGCAAATGTCAGGACGCGTTTGCCCCACTTCCAGTGGCTGGCAAACAGCACCAGCAGGGTGCAAACCAGGACCGTCTCCTTGAAAAAGCAACCCGCACAGATTGCAGCCACCATCAGGAACATTTGCCGGCGCTCAAAAAAAAGGACCGCCAGTGTGAAGAATAATGTGGCCGGGATGTCCCAGGGGAAAAAAAACGGCCCGGCTGCCGGCGAAAAATTATACATCAACCCCGCGAAGATGCCAAGGTTGATGAACAACGAACGGTGCAACGCCAAAATGATCACGGAAAACAACAAGAGCAGCCAGAAAGCATGGTACAGCCCGAAAGTATTCATTAATTGCCCTATTTGTTCCGTATTGGGGGTGTGATCCTTGAGTGAAAAATCAACCAGCGCACCGGACAATAACAGGCCCGTCAAGCGGCCCTTCCAAACGTCACCGATTATTGACTGGTCCATCCGGTAGAGTTTTTTCGAACCCGCCATGAACACGTTGCTGTTCATGGGATCACCATAGGCGAAGTAGTTCCTGACCAAAAAGAAGTACGCCACGCAGAGTGAAAATGCGACAAACAATTCAAAAAACAGCAACAACCACGAAGAACCACCCTTCGGGCAAGCCTCAATGTTCCACGTCGCACGCCAGCCTTTCAGGAGGCCGGTTTTGAGGGAATTGAATTTGAAGTTCGCCAGCCAGTTTTCGCTGTTGCGCAATTTCATGGTCGTCGGAGGTGAATTTTACCATAGCACGCCGGGACGACAAGAAACAAGCCTTCGATTGCCTCAGACTGAAGGTTACAGATCCGGATACAACCGGGCGTGCTGGAAAATATTCGTGCGGCCACCGCACCATCGGCTACGATAGCCGCGATGGCCGGCGCCTGCGAACAACTGCTCAACGCGACAATTCAACATCTCGAGGATTTGAAAGCGCGCGGTGTGCGGCATGTCGCCGTTTCGCCGGAAACGCTGCGTGCTCTCGCACAGCCGTCACGTTCAATTGAAGGCAGGCACACACGGCCCGCGCGTCCGGTGGAAGCTCCGACTCCCCGTTCGGACGAGCCGGCGGCTCGTCCCCGCCAAAAGACGACTTCTGCCGCGCCACCGCGTTCGCCAGCTCCCGCGCCTGTTGCCGAGCAGGCCACATTACTTGCGCTCCCGGGCGAAACCATCATCAACCAGGGTCCACCGCTCGATCCACAGGCCAAAGCCGCCGCGTTCGCCGCATTGCGTGAGCGGGCGCTGGGCTGCGTCAAATGCGCGCATCTCGCGTCGTCGCGCAAAAACGTAGTGTTCGGTATCGGCAGCATAGACGCGCAAATCATGTTCATCGGCGAGGCGCCGGGCGCGGACGAAGACGAACAGGGCGAACCGTTTGTCGGCAAGGCCGGCCAGTTGCTTACGAAAATCATCCAGGCAATGGGACTGCGGCGTGCGGACGTTTACATTGGCAATATCTTGAAGTGCCGGCCGGATACATCGCCCGGCCAGACCGCTGGCAACCGCAAACCAACGACCGAGGAGATGGCCACCTGTCTTCCCTATCTGCAGGAGCAGATTGATTTGATCCGGCCCAAGGTCATCGTGGCGCTGGGCGCAACGGCAGTAGAGGGGCTGCTGGGCAAAACCATCGGCATCACCAAGCTGCGCGGGACCTGGAAAACCTACCGCGGCATCCCGCTCATGCCGACGTATCATCCGGCCTATCTGTTACGCAACCAGGCGCTGAGCGAGAAGCGCAAGGTCTGGGAGGACATTCTGGCGGTGATGGAAAAACTCGAAATGCCCGTCAGCGAAAAACAGCGGCGCTTTTTCCTGAAAGCCTGAGACACGGATTCCACGAATTGGCACGAATTTTTTGCCCCGACTCCCCGGGTTACAAACAGCTGATGGTTTTATAGTTTCGCGTCCGTCAATGAAGCTGATAGATTCATGTCGAATTCCATGAATCGCCGCCGGAAAATTTTGGTTGTTGCAGGCGTCGCGCTGATGGCGGCAGTTATCATTCCGATCGTCCGCCATTATCAACTGCGCGCGGCGACGGAAGCTTACATCGCTGAACTCAAGGCTCAAGGCGAGCCGATGGAATTGGCCCAGGTGATTCCGCCGCCCGTGCCGCCGGAACAAAACGGCGCTGACGTTTTTCGCAGCGCAGCTTCACTCATCGATGCGGATGAAAGCCTTAGCTACACGAATTATGTTTACGGCATGAAAACGGTCGTGCCGGGAAGGGCAATGATTCGCTGGCAGCAACCGCTCATTAGGGATAGTGATGTCACTAATTCTTGGGAAGATGTGGAAACAGCGGTCAACAAAAACGCCAAATCTTTTGCACTGCTACAGCAAATCATTGACAGGCCGGATTTCGATTTTCAGATCAAATATGAACGCGGGGTCGCCGACTTGGTTTTTACCAACCTCTATTTGTCTGAATCTAAACGGGCAGCGCAGCGTCTGACAACGACCGCCCTTTGTGATTTGCATCGCGGCGATACCGCGTCCGCTGTAAAAAACCTGCATACGATGCTTGCACTGACAAAAGCATTACGTGATGAGCGCTTCGCCATTTCCGAACTTGTGCGCATCGCAATTGCTCAAATTGCTGTCACCGTCAATTGGGAAATCCTGCAGTCTCCAAATCTAACGGACGAACAGCTTGCCGAATTGCAGCAAGATTGGATGAGTCTGAATTTTATTCGTGGCGAAGAGGACGCGCTGACAATGGAGCGTGTGACCGGAGAAATCTCCCTCGCGATATGGCGGAATTCTCATGCCGGATTGCAACGCTATTTCAACCTTGAAGAAGGCGCACGCAAATCAATGGGATTGAGCGATGGGGAAGAATCCCTTTGGGACAAGGCGAAGATAAAAACCAAAATTTTTATGTGGCGTTGGTGGTGGTCGTATCCTGACGAATTGCGCTCCCTCAGGGGTTACGCGGTGTTGATAAATGTGGCGCGGTTCGCCCAAACCAATGGTTCTTTTCAAACTGCGCTGCAATATCAGAACGTCAAGTTGGATGAATTGGGAATATCCAAGATAGATGATGAATTTTTGTCGCTTTTTTCCAACGAGATGGATTTTCATACAATGCTTTCACAATCAATTGTTGGTTTGAGTGGAGTAACCAGAAAGGTTATGCGAGTCGAAGCGGCAAGGCAGATGGTTATAATGACTATCGCTTTGAAGCGCTATCAACTGGAGCATGGAGGTTATCCACCGGATTTAAATTCGCTCGTGCCGGAATTTGTTCCGTCAGTTCCACGCGATCCGGTGGACGGCCAGCCGTTGCGTTACCGGCGGAATGCCGACGGCACCTTTCTGCTTTATTCCATCGGCGAAAACGGCGTGGATGATGGGGGCAATCCTTCCTTGGAAAAGAATGTCCAGTCTTCGAGTTTTAATTGGCAAAACCCTCATGCCCTTGATTGGGTCTGGCCACAGCCGGCAACGCCGGAAGAGGTTCAGAATTTTTACGAGCATCCGCCAAGATAATTTTGCGGCTTTCCAATTCGCGCAAATTCGCGTAATTAGCGGACTCATTTTTAACGCCCGATGCTCAAATCCGTTTTCCAGCCGCTCATCGCGTGGTATCTGGCCGCGCTTAAAACCGGCGGCTATCCGCTCGTCGTGCTGCTGATGACGATGGAGAGTTCCTTCCTGCCGCTGCCCAGCGAGGTCATCATCCCGCCCGCGGCGCATCTGGCGTGGTCGGGCGGCGGCTTGAATCTTTTCCATCTCCACTTCTCCGGCTGGCCGGCCCAAATCGGTATTGTCATCACCGGCGCGTTCGGCTCGTGGCTGGGCGCGACGGTAATGTATTGGCTGGCGCGCGCCGCCGGCCGGCCCCTCGTTTTGCGTTATGGACGGCTCGTTTTGTTTCCGCCGGAGAAACTGGAAAAGGCCGAACGCTGGATGTCGCACTACGGTCCGATGGGCGTGTTCGTCGCGCGGCTGCTGCCGGGCGCGCGGCAACTCGTCGGCATCCCCGCCGGCATCGCGCGGATGGATTACCGATTGTTTTCCCTGTTCACGCTGCTCGGCGCAACGATCTGGTGTTCCGTGCTGTGCTGGCTCGGCGTCAACATCGGCGCCGACATCACCAAAGGCGAAATGCACCGCGTCGGGTTTTGGGTCGGCGGCACCGCGCTCGTGCTGGGCGGCCTTTATTATTTCTTCGTCCACCGGCACATGGCCAGGAAGTCCGAAGTCCGAAGTCCGAAGTCCGAATAAAATTCTGCCTGCGGACGTTTCAGCTGCTACTTGATAAGATTCAAGCTGTATGGATATTTGTAATCCTCGCCGTTGTTGGCCTTGATGCCCGCGATGATGGCGAACACCAGCCCGGCGAGGCCGATTAAAATGACAAGCGGAACCAGTAAAAAGCCGACGCAGAAAAAAGACAGAATCACCGCGACGACCACGCCAACGAACGCCGCGAGGGTCACGGTGATTTGAAAATTCAGCGCGGCCTTGCCGTGAACATTCACGGAAGGAATTTCGTTCTTCTTGATCTGCCAGACCAGCAGCGGACCAAGAATGTTTCCGAACGGGATGATGAAACCGGCCAAGGCACTGAGATGGCACAGCATGTTCCAAGTGCGGGCCTGGCTTTCGGTACCCGGCGGCGGCGTGGGCGTTGTGGGTTGCGACGGTTGGGCAGGCGGCGGATTTTGTTTTTCTGGCATAGGCTTCCTTTCGTTGGGTTTGCCGCTCAATACGCCGATTCCATTCGGCACGCAAGCGTAATTTGGGGTTAAAATTCCTTTGCGCCTTTGCGCCTTTGCGTTGAAATTCCATCGTGCCTGCGACCGAAGCCATCCGCAAAAAAGTCGGCACGCTGCCGCACAAACCGGGCGTGTATCTTATGCGTGACCGGTTTGGCGCGGTCATCTATGTTGGCAAGGCGCGCGACCTGCGCAAACGCGTCAGCCAGTATTTCCATCCGTCGCGCCGCCTGGGCTGGGACTTGAAATTCAACGCGCTCATCGAGGCTATCCACGATTTCGATATCCATGTCGTCCGCAGCGAACCGGAGGCATTCCTGCTCGAAGGCAAACTCATCAAGGAATTTCATCCACGTTACAACGTCAGCTTCCGCGACGACAAACGGTTCCTGATGCTCAAGGTAAATTTGAACGACCCGATTCCAATCTTCACCTTCACGCGATTGAGAAAGGACGATGGCGCGCGTTATTTCGGACCGTTCTCAAATTCAGGCGCGTTGCGCAACACGCTCGCGCTTGTGCGGCGGCAGTTCAATTTGCGTGGTTGTCGCGCGTTCACACCGGGCGAAGCTGACTACAAGCATTGCCTTTACGCTCATTTGAAGTACTGCACCGCGCCATGCATTGGCAACGTCACGCGGAAACAATACCTTGACCAAGTCCGTGCCGCGTGTGGCTTCCTCGAAGGCGAGTGCCGCGAGATGAGAGGGCAGCTCGAAGCGGAGATGAAAAAGGCCGCGGGCGCGCGGGATTACGAGAAGGCCGCCGCCTTTCGCGACCTCATCCGCGACCTTGAGCAAACGACCAAAAGAACGGAACGATTTGAGCGTGTGCCTTACACGTTGCCGCTGGCGATTGAGCCGGTACGCGATCTGGCGGAACTCGCGCACGTGCTCGGTTTGCCCGCGCCGCCGCAACGCATCGAAGGCTTTGACATTTCCAACATCAGCGGCACATTCGCCGTGGCGTCGCTGGTCAGCTTCAAAAATGGCCGGCCCGACCGCGTAAACTACCGGCGATTCAAAGTCAAGACCGTCGCAGGCCAGGATGATTTTGCGAGCATGGCGGAGGTGGTGAAGCGCAGGTATTCAAGGTTGTTGCGCGAAGCAAACGTTGCGCCAGCGTCCCGCCTGCTCAAGCCGGGGGAGGGAACCGGGGCGGGAAGCCGGCGGGACGCCTGCGCTACATTGCCTGATTTGATCCTGATAGACGGCGGCAAAGGACAGCTTAATGCGGCGTGCGCGGAGTTGAAGAAACTTGGGCTCGAAAAAATTCCCGTCATCGGGCTGGCGAAGGAGTTCGAGGAAGTTTTTCTGCCGGGGGAAAGCCGACCGTTGCGGCTCGGGCTTGACCACCCGGCGGTCAAATTACTTCAGCGCATCCGTGACGAATCGCATCGCGTGGCCAACTCCTACAATGCGCAACTTCGTCTCAAACGGATTTCGGAAAGTGTGCTGGACGAATTTCCCGGCATCGGCGAGCGTCGCAAACAGGCATTGCTGAAAAAATTTGGCTCGGTGCAGCGGTTGAAGACGGCAACGTTGGAACAAATCGCCGAAGTATCCGGCTTCGGCGGGAGGGCGGCGGCGGAATTGAAGAAGTTTCTGGCAGCGCGCTCGGATGTTCCGTAGGGCCACGTGGCGCGCAGCTCAAATTTCACGACAAACGACAGGGTGTTGCCACCGGATGGAACGGAATGACGTTGCATCGTCGCGGAGAGCCGTTGGGCAAGCCGGTTTTGCCATCACCGCCACGTAATTCTCTTTGTTTTTGGCGGGAGAAAAGGTTTGCCAAGCAGCAAACCTGCGCCTTCGAACCGCGCTTTTTCAGGGGGTGTGCATCCAAACGCACAGTTGTCACCATGCCAGGCAGGGTTAGGATGCCTCAAAACCATTTGTCACCAACATGGCTACAAAAGAGAACAAGCGGCAAGTCCGGGGGCTGATAGAAGGATTGGAGCAACGGGTTAATCGCGGCCCGGCCATCCAGGATGCAGAAATTCAGACGGCGCGGGATTTTCTCCGCCAGAATGACTTTTCCCCCACCAGCGATTATTTCGACCGGCTGGCGCACATTGAGAACCGCCTGCAAGGACGGCCCCGGGAGATTTCCTGGCCACAGGCGAAACGCAATTACGGCGGCACGGCCGGCGGCTATCAAATGCAGGTGCAATCCATCTATGACCATCTGATTCTTTCCACCTGCTATGAGGGCGATTTCAACACCAAACATGGCAGGGTCAAAATTTCGCATCGGTTCAACCAGGAAGGCCGGATTGATTTCGTCGAATTGAAGTACTTGAGATCTCTGCACCCGCCGTTGAATGGCGAACTGCGAAAGTTGCTGACCGTGCAGGATTATATGTCCATCCGGAAAGATTGGTTTGAGGCAAAGGCTTCGGTTTTGAGGATTCTGCCCCAGGAATTGATTTTTCTTTTTGTGGATTTATTCAAGGTACAAAAAGCCCAACTCTTTGCCTGGCTGCTGAACATCGGGCACGGGATTGTGGAAGACCTTTTGAAAGACTTGAAATCGCAAGCCATCCAATCCGGCTTCGCCTCCAATCCGGACTGTCTGCCTCTGAACTGCCCGGAAGATCATGAGCCGAAGCCTGACTGGCTCCCGGAAGCCTGGAATCCAACAGCGGTTGACCCGGTTTCCAGAAGCGGCAATGGAAAAACGGCGTTGTGCGTGGCCGCGACGCCTTCGCCGCCGCGGGTTCGGTTTTCGGGGTTGGAAAATGGTCATGCCGCGTGCGGAGTGGCTGAGCGAAACGGGAATGGTTCGGAAGGACAATCACTGCGACCCGCTGGGAATGCAGGTCAACTCCGCCTGAATACGCTGCTGCACGATGAGGTTGCCTTGCCGATATTGGAGAAAGCCGCGGGCTTGGAATCGGTGGTGGAGGTCAAGAATCCTACGGAGGTTCTGGTGCGCTATCTGAGAAAAATCCGGTAGTGGCTGGAATTCCTTCAGTTTTCGAAGTTCGGTGGCAATCCCGCAGAGCGGGAGCGACACCGCCTTGGAAGCGGGGTTGGACAATCGAACGCGTCATTCTCCCGGAATCCCGACCTGCGGGAGACGGCGCTCTGCCGACGCAGTCCAAGCCGCTTTACGCCGGCTGATGACTGTACTATTTCGCCGTCACGACCACGTAATTCTTTTTGCCTTTGCGAAGCAGGACGTGTTTGCCGAAAAGCAAATCGTTCGTCGTTACGGCACGGGTGGGACTGGCCTCGCGGACGTTGTTGACATTCACGCCGCGGTCTTCGATGTCTTTACACGCTTGGTCCTTGGACGGACAAAATCCGGCAAGAATTATTTTGTCCTTAGTAACTTTAAACTCCAGACATGTTCTTCAAATGCACCTGGGATGTGTGCAAATTCCCAATTCCGGCGCATTTTTTGAATTATTTCATAAAGGTAAGTAACAGTGATTACAATTGCGACAATCCAAAAAACGGTCTTTTGTCCTCTGGTTTCGCACACTAAAAGCACAGATTCAAACAACCACGCTAAACCCCAAAGACAAATCAACATAATGACGATTTGAAAGGCTACAACTTTCAATCCGGTTAAAAGAATCTTTCGATTTACAATTCCTCGCAATAAACCGATCAAGTAAATTATAAAAGCGACAGTTGAACTAAAAATCTGCAATGTTAACCATGTGGCAATAGCAGCCCAAAATGGGCTTAGAACCAAGAGATACAAAAGAGATTTCATTTCAAATTATTTTGCAACAACAACGACGTAATTCTTTTTGCCTTTGCGCAGGCGCAAATACGTCCCAAGCTGCAAGTCGCCAGTTTGGATATGATAACCGATGTTTGGTAACGGTGGATTGTTGTTGATACTAATACCACGGCCTTCAATGTCTTTTCGAGCTTGCCCTTTGCTCGAAGAAAGACCGGCGAGAACTAGAAGCTCAACAAGTAGCATTCTGGTTAGCTTTGTCTTTTCAACTTCTATTGAGTGCCAATGCTTGGCGAGAAATTCCCAATCTTCCAATGTGTAATCAGTGAAAAGTTTGCCAAAAAGAATTTTGCTGGCTCGTTCAGCCAATGCGACTGGCGAGTCTGCTTGTTCAATATGACTTGAGTCACCCGATTTTGAATGGATCAAGTTGGTGACGGCTTGAGCCAATGTTTTGTGCGCATCGCGCGCACCGGGATTAGCAATATGCTTTGTTTCCAATGCGGCGATTTGCTCACGTGAAAGAAAGGTAAAGTATTTCAAATAGCGAATAACGTCGCGATCATCTGTTCGAATCCAGAATTGATAGAAATCTTCTTCTTTGGTTCTGTTTTTATCGAGCCAGATGGCGCCGGCCTCGGTCTTGCCGAATTTTGTTCCGTCGGCGTTGGTGATGAGCGGTAGCGTGAGGCCATAAACTGTTTTACCCAATTTTTTCCGGCAAAGGTCAATGCCGGCGGTAATATTGCCCCACTGGTCGCTGCCGCCGATTTGCAATTCGCAATTATGATCGCGACAGAGCACGTAAAAATCGAATGCTTGGAGCAGCATGTAGCTGAACTCGGTGTAGCTGATGCCAACCTCGCGGTCCTCCATCCGCGCGCGAACACTTTCCTTGGCGACCATCTGGTTTACGGAAAAATGTTTTCCAATGTCGCGTAGAAAATCGAGGAACGAAACGTTCACCGTCCACGAAGCATTATCCACCAGTCGCGCCGGATTTTGCTTCGTATCGAAATCCAGCAAACGTTTGAGTTGTTCTTTGACGCTCGTGATGTTGCTTTCCAGAATTTCTTTCGTGAGCAACTGGCGCTCCTGTGTCTTGCCGCTGGGGTCGCCCACCATGCCAGTCGCACCACCAGCGACCGCAATGGGATAATGGCCGAACAACTGAAATCGCCGCAGCGCGAGCAGCGGCACGAGATTGCCGACGTGCAGACTGTCAGCGGTTGGATCAAAACCGCAATAAAGTGTCATTCCCGGAAGGAGGCCGGGAAAATTTTTAGGAAACTCTTTTAGATTTGGGCCACCGATTCGAGAGTCAAGCCAAGCCGAATCCGATGACTTAGCTGCGATCTGGGCGATTAGGCCACGCCATTCCAGTTCTTCGTAAATGCTCACGTGCGCAGATTAAATCGCCGATGGCCAATTGCCAATTTCCAATTGGACGGGTTGGGAGAAGCGGCTGACGAGCCGGCTCGCGAAGGCGCTCGCCCCACCCAAACCAGCAATTTGGCTTTGCGACTTTGCGACTTTGCGTGAGAATTCCGCGCGATGTCGCAGATGCTCAAGTCGTCCGGTTCAATGGCCGCTGCCACCCTCACCAGCCGCCTGCTCGGCATGGTGCGCGAAATGGTCTATGCGCGGTTCATGGGCGACAGTTGGGTGGCCGGCGCGTTCCAGTTCGCCTTCACGATTCCGAACCTGTTCCGCCGCCTGCTCGGCGAAGGCGCGCTCACGGCGGCGTTCATCCCCCTGTTCAAGGAAAAGGAAAAAACGCATGGCGAAATCGAAATGTGGCGCGCCGCCAACGCCGTGATTTCCGGCCTCGTCATCGCGGCGGCAACGGTCATCGGCGTGGTGATGCTTGGCCTCTCGATTACACTGGCCGTTCATCAATTCGACGTGAAAACCGAACTCATGCTGCAATTGCTGCGCGTGATGTTCCCCTACATGCTGCTCGTGTGCCTGGCGGCGGCGTTCATGGGCATGCTCAACGCGCGCGGCCATTTTTTCATCCCGGCGATGGGCGCGACGATGCTGAACGTCGTGATGATCGCGTCCGTGCTCTGGCTCGCGCCCAAGATGGGATTGCAATTTCCGAAGGGAGAGCGGTTGCCGCACCAAATCTTCGCCCTGGCCATCGGCGTCCTGGCAGCGGGCGTGGCACAGGCGGCGTTTCAACTGCCGACGCTCTGGTGCGACGGTTTTCGTTACCAATGGGTTTCGCCCTGGCGGAATGAAACCGTCCGGCTCGTCGTGACCCGGATGGTTCCAGGCACGATTGGCGTGGCGGCGTTTCAACTCAACGTGACGCTCGTGCTGGCCATCGCGTTCTGGGTCAGCCCGCAAATCGTCGCGTCGTTCAACTACGCTGTGCGGCTGATGGAACTGCCGCAAGGCATGTTCGGCATTTCACTGGCTACCTATCTGCTGCCCACGCTGTCCGGTCTGGCCGCGGAAAAAAACTTTGCCGAATTCCGGGCGACGCTCCGGCATGGCGTCGGCACGCTGATTTTTTTGAACCTGATTGCGGCCATCCTGCTGGTCGTGCTGGCCGAACCGATTGTGCGGCTGCTGTTCGAACGCGGCGCATTCACCGCCGACTCCACCGGCCGCGCCGCGCTGGCGCTGATGTGTCTCGCGCCGGGGCTGGTGGCGTTTTCGACGGTCAATGTTCTGGCGCGGGCGTTTTACGCCCTCGGTGACACCCAAACGCCGATGAAAATCAGCATCGTCTGTCTGGCACTGAATTTCATCCTGGCGGCCATGCTCGTCGTCCCGCTGCGGCAAGGCGGGCTGGGCCTGGCGAACACCGCGACTTCCATTGTCAACGTCGGCCTCTTGTTTTACGCCCTGCGACGCAAATTGGGGAAGTTGGAAATGGAAACGCTGCGGGCGGCGTTTTTACCGCTGACCCTGGCCGGTGTACTGGCGGGAGCGAGCGCGTGGTTTGGCTGGCAGTTTTGGGAAAAAGCAATCGGCCATGAAACCCTGGCGCTGAAAATCGGCGCGGTGTTCGTACCGGCGGGAATCGCGGGCCTGCTCTATGGGCTGGTCGCGCTCGCGTTCAAAGTTCCAGCGGCACGGGAGATGGTGGAGTTTGCGTTGGCGCGATTTAAAAAATCGAGGTAGGGACGCCGCGCGTGGCGTCCGCGGACAGTCCAGCGGGCTGTCCCTACCAATCAAATCGGCACCACTGCCATCCAGCAGTTCCGCCCAGATTTTGCCTTGAATTTTCCTACGAAAGCGGTGGTTTTTGTGACGGTTTCGGTATTTTGTCGCCCCTGTCCAGTATCTGATTTTGCTCCTTAAGCACTTGCCCTGAACGACTTGCGTGGTCTGGGGCAGGCTCATTTCTTACCCGCGATTTTTTACAAATTTTTGAAAGATTTGTCCTGGTTCCTACGAGTTATGGGTGACGAGGAATTTATGACAATCAACGTGAACATAAAGAAAGGCACTATTATGAAACCGGGATCATTGGCATTAACGTGGGCGGCCTTGGCCGTGTGGGCGGCAAATCTGTGGGCGCAAAGTCCGCCCATCATCACCGTCCAACCGACCAACCAGACGGTGATAGTGGGAAGCGCCGTCACCTTCGACGTGGCAGTTTCGGGCACGGGCCCTTTCACCTATCAATGGCAGTGGAATGGCACCAATCTGCCGAACGGTATAATTACGACGGTGGCAGGAAATGGCGGTTCAGGTTATTCTGGCGATGGTGGGGCGGCTACCAATACCAGTTTGTATTACCCGTGGGGTGTAGCTGTGGACGCCTCCGGCAATTTGTTTATTGGCGACAGTTCCAACCAACGCATCCGCAAAGTAGACACCAACGGCATTATTACAACGGTGGCGGGAAAAGGCAGTGATGGTTATTCCGGCGACGGCGGCGCGGCCACCAATGCCAGCTTGTCTTACCCATTGGGTGTAGCCGTGGACGCCTTTGGCAACCTGTTCATCGCGGACCAAGGCAACTACCGGATTCGCAAAGTGGACACCAACAGCATTATCACGACGGTGGCGGGCAATGGCAGTTATGGTCATACCGGCGACGGCGGGCCGGCCACCAATGCCGGGTTGGGTTATCCTTATGATGTGGCTGTGGACGCCGCCGGAAATCTGTTTATCGCGGACCAATTCAACAACCGCATCCGCAAAGTGGACACCAACGGTATTATTACGACGGTGGCGGGTGGCGGAACGAACTATCCCGGCGACGGCGGGCCGGCCACCAATGCCAGCCTGCACTTTCCTTTCTGTGTATCCATGGACGCCTTCGGCAATCTGGTCATTGCGGACTCGTATAACTACCGTATTCGGGAGGTGGACACCAACGGCATTATTACAACGCTGGCGGGTAATGGCAGTTATGGTTATTCCGGCGATGGCGGTGCAGCCACCAATGCCAGGCTGTCGGTCACGTATGGTGTAGCTGTAGACCTCTCCAGCAACCTGTTCTTTGTGGATTCAGACAACAACCGTATTCGGGAAGTGGACACCAACGGCATTATAACGACGGTGGCGGGTAATGGCAGTCATGGTTATTCCGGCGATGGTGGTGCGCCCATCAATGCCAGCTTGTATTATCCTGCCGATCTAACCATGGACGCCTCCGGTAACCTGTTCATTGCGGACCGGTTTAACTTCCGGATTCGGAAGGTAGCGTTGTTTGCCAGTTTTCCCACCCTGAAATTGCACAATGTGACCTCGACCAATGCGGGTAATTATGCCGTCGTCATCACCAGTCCTTACGGCAGCGTGACCAGCAGCATTGTCACCCTGACGGTGGTGGTTCGCCCCGCCGTCTCCGGGATTGTTCCCAACCCTGATGGGAGTGCGACCATCAATTTTAGCGGCGGTGCAGGCGAGACTTATCTGGTGCAGACGACCACCAACCTGACGCCGCCGGTGGTATGGCAGACCGTATCAACGAACGTCGCGGGCACAGACGGGACCTGGCAATTCACCGACCTTGACGCTCCCAGTTATTCCGTGCGGTTTTACCGCGCCAGCACGCCGTAGATCAGATTGAACGGCGATTTTACGCAACTGCGGCGGGATTGGCGCGGCGAAATTCAAAAGGTAGCGACGACCTGCTGGTCGTCCGAGGCCGCGAAGCAGCGCGGCCCAACCTTCAAATTTTCACCACCGCTGTCCAGCAACTCGTGCCAAACTTTGATTTGAATTTTTCGACCAATGATTCGGCGGCAGTAACGTTTTCGGCGATGGCAGACGTGGTTGAGCCACTGCCGGACATGAGCACGGCCTGCGCGCCGTTCGCGCACAGAAATTCCTGATACAATTTCAGAACCGGGAATTTTTCAAACGCGGGCGCTTCCAGCGCATTGTAAAATTCGGCGCTGGCGGCGCGCCAATCCCCGGCCTGAAGCAGGGAAACCAATTTTTCCGCACGCCCCCGCCGCCCATTCAGCGCCGCTGGAAACCGTGCGAGGCTTTGGTACGCCCAGGTCGTTGCGATGCCGAAGCCGGGATGGATCAGCAGGAACGTCTTGCCGCGCAGCGCCGGGAAGAAATCCAGCGGCCGGATATTCTCGCCGCGTCCGGTGGCCAGCGCCGGCTTGGATTGCAGGAAAAAGGGGACATCGGAGCCGAGAACTGCGGCAACGTTTGCGAGCGTTGCCGGGGAAAGTGGCGAACCAAAAAGTTCGTTCAGGCCAAGCAGCGTGGTGGCGGCGTTGCCGCTGCCGCCGCCCAGCCCCGCCGCCAGGGGAATCTTCTTTTGCAGATGAATGCGGACGCCGGTGCGCGGATTGTGCAGTTTCAAAAACGCCTCCGCCGCCCGATAAACAAGATTTTTCGAGTCAACCGGCAAGGCAGATTCGTCGCAGGTGAGTTGAATTCCATTGCCGCCGCGCTCGAAATGGATTTCGTCAAACAGCTTCACCGGGTGCAGGACGGTTTCGAGTTCGTGAAAGCCGTCAGGCCGTTTGCCAAGGACGTTCAGCAGCAGGTTGACCTTGCAGGGAGATTTTTTTTCGAGCGCCATGGTTTCACAAAAGAAAAACGCGCCAACAGGTGACGGTTGGCGCGTTGATGAAAACGGATTCGGTCACGGTCAATTGTCGAATACCTTGAACCGGCTGCCGGGAATGAACGGCGCGACATCGCCGCCGCTGAAACCGCTGTAAGTGTCCGTGTCAAACAGCGCGTCCGAAAGCCGTCCCGGCTTGTAGCTCTCCGGGAAAGCCGGTTCGGGATTCAGGTAACTGGTCCAGATCGGGTGATAGGGCGGGATGGGCGCGGTAACGACTTCAAAGAGGCCCAGCCCGGTGCGCGCCAGGGAACGGTTCAAGCCGCGCACCGCGCCGGCCGTGTAACCGGCGCCCGGTGAATCGAGCACCGCCGTTTGCTCAATGCTGCGGCGCATTTCGCCCATGCGGACGATTTCAAAGACATTACCCATGCCGCGGCCGAGTTTATGTTCCGGTCCGGCACAACCGGAAGTGAGCAGCGCGGCCAGCGTGATGACGGCGAGAAAAGGCATTGCATTTCGCATACGTTCTTTCAAGTTGACGAGCCGAGCTTACGCCGAATCCGCCGGATGTAAAGCCCGTTTTCTTTCTTTCCGGTCCCAATACCACGCAATCCAGACGGTGATTTCGTAAAGCGCTTGCAGCGGCACGAACATGACCAATTGCGTGATCGGTTCAGGCGTGGTGAGCACCGCGCCCAGAATCAAATTGATCACAATCATGTAACGCCGCGCCTTGGACAGCGTGCGGTAGTTGAGCACGCCGATTTTCACGAGCGTCAGAATCACCACCGGCAACTCGAAGCCCAGCCCCATGCCCAGCATGAATTTGCAGACGAAACTGATGTAATCCTCCGCCCGCCATTGGAACGCGCCGAAACCGAGCCATTGCGAATAGAGTTGCGCCGCCGCCAGCGCGACCGGCATCAGCGCGAAATAACAAAACGCCACGCCGGCCAGAAACAATCCCACACCGATGGCCAGACCGCGATAAACGTATTTCCGCTCGCGCATTTTCAGCGCCGGGAAAACAAACGCGGCCACGAAATAAAAGACGAACGGCGACGCCAGAATCGCGCCGCCATACAAAGCGACTTGAAACGCCACGACGAACCCGCCTGCCGGACTGAGGTTGATCAAGTCAATTCTGGCCCGTTGCGCGCCGACAGCGGCGTTCAGGTTGGGGTTGACGCGCCAGCCGAGCACGTGATTTGTGCCGATGACGAGCGGCTCGATTTCAACCGCTACGAAGCGGTTCGTGCCGAGATCCAGCAACTGTTGCTGTTCGGGTGTGAGCGGAAAACTGCCGAGGCGGTTCGTGCCGAAACTCACGGCGACGATCCGGTTGGTGCCGAAGTAATGAATCCGGGCGTGTATCAGCGGCCATTTGATGATCTGCACGACGTAATTGGCCGCAAACAGACAGATCAACATTCCCAGAAACAGCGTGACGATGCTCTTGATGAGCACCCAGCGGAAATCTTCGAGATGTTCGAGAAAAGTCTTGACCGGACCGCCTTCGGCCTTGTCGGGACGCTCCGGTTCGTGGTCGCCGGCCATGCCGAGAAATCCCCGCCCTCAGGCCTTCGGCGGGTGGGAAGACTGTGACACGGTTTGGCCGGGCTGCGCCTGGCCGTTCTTCACGGTTTTGTCCGGCGGGGCGGGCGTTTCATTCGCTGCGTTTTGGATTTCATCCGTCACCTCGCGCGCCCCTTTCTTGAATTCCCGGATGCTCTGGCCCAGACTGCGGGCCAGATCGGGAAGACGTTTGGCGCCGAACAAAAGCAGGACGGCCAGGATCACGATAACCCATTCCATGCCACCGAGCCAAGCTGCTAACATGACATTCATAAGTTTTGTTGAGCCTCAACAAGGCTACGCCCGTTTCGGAAAATAGTAAAGCGGCAAAAAAGAAGCGCATTTTACCGGTAGGGCGCGTCACTTCGTGCGCGCCGACATTGCCATTTGCGGCGGGCAGAGGACTGCCCGCCCTGCCAGTTTGGCGAAAGAAATTACGCGCCGGTTTTCGGATGCAGGAGGACGAAATCGTCCCGGCGGTTTTTGGCCCAGGCGGATTCGTCATGGCCGGGGTCCACCGGCTTGTCCTTGCCGAAGCTCCGGGTCTCGATGCGCATCGGGTCCACGCCCAATTTGGCCAGCGCCTCGCGCGCCGCCAGCGCGCGGCGTTCGCCGAGCGAGCGGTTGTATTCCTCCGTGCCGCGCTCGTCGCAATTGCCCTCGATGAGCAGCTTGGCACTCGGGTCGCTGCTCAGCGTTTGGGCGACTTGGGCCAGATTCGGTTTCTCGCTGGTTCGGATTACGGAGCTGTCGAAGGCGAAATGAATCGTGTTTGCCGCCAGCGCCGCGCGGTCAGCCGTCATGTTGTCAAATTCTTCCGCCGAGGCCATCGGTCCGCCGCCGGGCTGGTTTTCTCCAGGATTGACAGCCGTTCCCGAACCCATAGTGCCTCCGGCGCCTGGTTCGTTGACGAGGGGTGGATTTTGCCCCGGCAGTTTCGTGAGGCCAACGGGTTTGTGGGAGTGACAGCCCGTCGTGGCGAGGGCGGCAGCCAGGGCGAGCACCAGTGGATAAATCAGTTTTGTCGTTTTCATGTTTTTGTTCCGGTTAATAAAAGTCAGTTAAAAGTTCGTGAAAATCCGAAATCATCTCGCCCAAGCAGGCTGTGAATCGCTTCCCGAAACTCGGGCCACATCTTTCACTTGTTTCGTCGGCGCGTCAAGCAAAGACAACACATACCGGTAGGAGGCCGTGCGCCGCGCATAGACCAGTGTCCGGGAGTTCGGCGCCCAGGACGGGTCCTCCCCGCTGGTCAGCACCGTTGCCGTGCCGCCGCCGGCAGGCACGACGCAAACGTCAAACTCGCCCATTTGCGCCGTGAACGCGAGCCATTTGCCGTCCGGCGACCAGTCCGGCTCGGTCGGGTTCGAGACGCCCGCGGTCGAAAGACGCTGCACCGACCCGCCGCCCGCCGGCACCTTCGCCAGCAGCCGCCGCGAATTGATTTTGGTCGCAAAACAAATCCATTGACCGTCCGGCGACCAGCACGGCGACGAATCCTCACTCGTGGTCGTCAACCGTTTCAAATCCGTCCCGTCGGCGTTGCCGACATAAACGTTCGGGCTGCCGGCCTTGCTCAAAATCATCGCCACCCGCGTACCATCCGGCGAAACGGCCGCGCTGGTGTTCAAACCGGAATACCGGGCGACGGCGCGGCGCTGACCGGTGGAGAGGTCGTGATAAAAGATGTCCGGGTTGCCCAATTTGTAGGAGGTGTAGTAAACCGCCAGCCGGCCCGGCACCCACGCGGGCGCGGCGACAATGGCGCCGTCGTGGGTGACGGCCTGCGGGTTGTAACCGTCGAAGTCGGCGACGTAGATTTCGCCATTGCCGTCGGGCTGCTCCACCTTGAACGCGATTTTGGTTTGCGCGATGCCCTTTTTGCCGGTGATGGCCAGCACCATGTCGTCGGCGAAGGCGTGCGCTTCCCGCCGCAACGACGCGCCGGTGTAACTGCGTGCGAGCAGCACGCTCTTGCTGAACCGGTCCGTTACCCGGCCCTGCACGTTGCCCGCGTTGCTGCCGCTGATGAGGTACTGCGCGGCGTCGGGACTGACAAAGCTGAAACCCTGGACGTAAAGATCGAATCTCAAAACATTGGCGACTTCGCCGGTGAACCCATCCAATGAAACGGGAATCGGTTTCGTCATTCCCATGACGGTGATGTTTTGTTCGATGTTGATTTCGTTCTGGCCCCGCGCCGGCGCGGCGGCCAACAGCAGAACCGGCAGGAAAATATTCAAAGAATTGAAGCAACTTTTTTTCATTCGAGCAATCGTTTGGCCTTGAGGTTGAAGTTGATGGAATAAGTCCGTTCCTTTTCCTTAGCACCTTCAGGGAAGGGAGCGATGAACGTGACGCGATCCAGGGTGCGCTGGACGGACGCGTCCACGCCCGGGTCGCCTGAGGGCGCGAGTATGCGGGCGGAAATCACCGTGCCATCATTGGTAATGGTGACGGTGACCTTGACATTCGCTTCGTCGTTAGCGGCGTCATCCGGCGGCTGCCAGGCCTGCTCATAAACGCTTTTGACGACGGCGGCATAGTTGGCGTAAGCCGCACTGCTGTTGCCGGGCATGTCAATTGTCATGGTCGGAGTAAGATTGTTTCTCAAACTCCGAAGGGCATTTTGAAACGCCTGCTGCCGCAACCGTTGTTGCCGCCGCGAGTCGTCCTGCGAATTCGCAGATGTCGTGTTTTTCGGCGCGGTGCGCGTGACCAGTTGCGTGTTGATTTGAATTTTGGGCTTTTCGCTGACCGCCGATTTTTCCACGGGCTTCGGCTCCGGGGCCAGCGCTTTTACGATTTCCTTAATGGGCTCCGGCGTTTCGACTTTGGGCGGCGTAACCACCGGTTGCGGGAGAGGCGGAGCCGGTTGCGGCGGGGTGACCACCGGCGCAGGCGGCGGCTGGGCGTTCCGGATGCCGCTGTTGAACGCGGCGTCAATCAAGTTGGCCGGGATGACATCCAGTACCTGCAAATCGTCGGCCTTGGGTTTGGGCGAGAAGAAACCGGGGCCGATAATCAAAATCACCAGCAACAGCAGGTGAATGCCCACCGTCACAATCGCGCATTTTTTTTGCAGCCGGTTCATTTGGGCGGTTCGGTACGGAGTGAATAGCGCGTGATGCCATTGCGCTGGCAGCCGTCAAGCAAGGCCGCGACGTTTTTGTAGGGCCCGTCCTCGTCCGCGCGGATGTAAACGATGAGGTTCGGATTCGATCGAAATTCCGCCGCCAGCCGCGCCAACAATTCGTTGAACGGCATCCGCTGCCGGTCGAGCGCATAGACGCCGGTGTTGCTGATTTCGACGGTGCGGATGTCGCGTTTGTTCACCGATTTGTCCGGCTGGCCCATGCCCTTGGGGAGCTTGAGGTTGATGCTCTGCTCCAGCAGCGGGGTGGTGATGACGAAGATGATGAGCAACACGAACGCGAGGTCGAGCAGCGGCGTGATGTTGATTTCACTCAACGTCACCAGATAACTGCGTTGTGAAAATCGTCTCATGACTGCAAATTATTCCTCTTCTAGGTATTCCGCCTCCATTTGGGAAACGAGTTCCTGCGCGAAATTGTCCAAACCGACCGTGAACACGCGCAAATTGTGCACCAGCCAGTTGTAACCGAACATCGAGGGAATCGCCACCAGCAAACCCGCGACGGTGGTGATGAGCGCCGCCGCGACACCGGGCGCCATCGCCGCCAGCGTGGCCGCGCCCTGCGGCGCCTGCGCGATGCCGCCGAACGCGCTCATCACGCCCCAGACTGTGCCGAGCAGACCGAGGAACGGCGCACCGCTCACGGCGATGGCCAGCAGAATCAGGCCCGATTCCAGTTTCAACGATTCCTGCGCGACGACGTTCTCCACGGCGCGTTTGACGTGTTCCATGTTTTTGAGCGTGACGCGTTGCTTGCGCCGTTCGCCGCCGGGACCGCGCAACCGCGCGTCCAGTTGCAGGCAACCGGCCTGATAGACCATGAACAGCGGACAGCCCTCGACCTGCAGTTTGCGGTCAAAAATTTCGAGCACGGATTTCTGGGCGTGAAATTCGGTGGAAAAATACTGATTCAGCTTCCGGGCGCGGCGCATTTGCGTGGCCTTGTAGAACATCGTTGACCACGCGATGATGGAAAAGACAAAGAGGCAGGCGATGACGCCTTTGCCTTCCGGCGTCGCCTGCTTCCAAACGTAGATGAGTTCCGCCTGGTTCGAAGCGGCCCCCACGACAACAAACGATAATCCGCCTATCATAACGACTCGCAACTTGGTCGTGAGGAACCGATGTAGCAGCCAAGTGACAGGTGGTCGAGCCATTTCCTGCCGGCCGAATTATCAATCGCGACGGGGCAAATGCCAAGGCTTTTTGCAGGGAAAAATTCTCTGCGCTTGCCGGACGGGTAAAAAGGCTTACAAAGAAGGCCGATGTTGCGTCCGCGCCTCGTCGGTTTGTTACTCGTGCTGATCACGCTGCTGGTTTATCAGCCTGTGTGCCGTTACAGCTTCGTGGTCTATGACGACGATGATTACGTTACGGAGAATCCTGTCGTCCAAAACGGCCTGAAGTGGGCCGGGGTCAAGTGGGCCTTCACGACGTGGCACGCGAGCAACTGGCATCCGCTGACCTGGCTTTCGCACATGCTGGACTGCGAGATGTTCGGCCCGAATGCCGGGGTGTATCGCACCGGTAATGTGGCGTTTCACTTTCGGGGTGCTGAATGGGTGCTGTGCGTTTATCCAGCCGGGGCGCATCATCTGGTCAACGTTTTGTTTCATGCGGCCAATGTGGTTTTGCTTTTTGCCTTGCTGCTGCGACTGACGGGCGCTTTGTGGCCCGGCGCGTTCGTCGCCGCGTTGTTCGCGTGGCATCCGCTGCATGTGGAATCTGTTGCATGGATTTCTGAACGCAAGGACGTATTGAGCACGTTTTTTGCGCTGTTGGCACTTTTGAGCTACACGCGGTTTGTTGAAGAGTCCAAAGCCCGAAGTCCAAAGTCCAAAGTCTATTACGCTTTGGCGCTGCTAACGTTCGCGCTGGGCCTTATGTCCAAACCGATGCTCGTCACGCTGCCGTTTGTAATGCTGTTGTTGGACTATTGGCCGCTCAAGAGAGTAACGAGTGACCGGTGGCAGGTGGCGGGTGTTCTGCGATTGGCGTTGGAGAAATGGCCGTTTTTTCTACTCGCCATCGTCTCCGGCATCGTCACTTTTCTGGCGCAACGCCACGGCGAAGCGATTGTCTCACTGGCGAAAGTTTCGTTGCGCTATCGTCTGGAAAACGCGCCCGTCGCCGTTGTGCGCTACCTGCTGAAAATGATCTGGCCGGCCGACCTCGCCGTCATTTATCCCATGCCGGACAAAATACCCGTGTTCGCCGTCGCTGCGGCGGTCGCCGCTTTGATGCTCATTTCCGCCGCCGCTTGGGTCGTGCGCCGGCACCGTCCGTATTTTCTGGTCGGCTGGCTTTGGTTTTTGGGCACACTCGTGCCGGTCATCGGCCTCGTGCAAGTCGGTGGCGCGGCGCTGGCAGATCGTTACACTTACATTCCATCCATCGGCGTGTTCGTCACCGCCGCGTTCGGCCTCCGCGATTTGGCGGGCCGGTTTCCAATCTCCAAGGTCCCCGGGACGGCCGTTGCCGGTTTGACGCTCGCGGGCTGTTTGCTGCTCACGGGAAACCAACTGCGTTGTTGGCGCGACAGCGAAACCCTCTTCCGCCACGCGCTCGCCGTAACCAAAGACAATTACATTGCGCACGTCAATCTCGGCGTTGCCCTCGACCAGCAAGGCCGATACGCCGAAGCGCTGGCCGAATATCGCAAAGCCGCAGAACTCGCTCCGGAGCGTTACCAGATTTACAACAACCTCGGCAACCTGCTCGATAAAATGGGCAAACCGGACGAGGCGCTGACCGAATATCGCCATGCCGTCCGACTGAAACCGGAACTTCCAGTTTTGCACGACGGCCTTGGCAGCGTGCTTGTTGAGCTTGGCTGTTTCAGTGAAGCCATGAACGAATTCACCATGGCCGCGCACCTCGATCCCACCTATCCATGGACATATTGGGAAATGGGCAAGTCACTGCTCAAGCAGGGCCGTGACGCCGAGGCGATGGGCTGCTTCCACCAGGCATTGCGCCTCGACCCGGATAATTTCAAAATCCTCGCCTACACCGCCCGGGTGTTGGCGGCCGATGAAAATCCTGAAATTCGCAACGGTAAAACCGCGGTCGCGCTCGCCACCAGGGCCAACATCCTGACCGGCGGCATACAACCGCTCGTGCTCGACGTGCTGGGCATGGCGTGTGCGGAAACCGGTGATTTCACCAACGCAGAAGCCGCCGCCCGGCAGGCTCTCGCCATTGCCATCGCCGCCAAAATGAACCACCTCGAAGGAATGCAACAACGGCTGAAGCTTTACCAAAATCAACAACCGTGGCGGGAATCGTTTCTGTTCACGAACGCGCCGGCGAAAAATTAAATTCGCATCAACGCTCGGAGCGTCCAGCCCACCGCCGGATTTCGGAGAACCCGCTTCGCCTCAAACTTTTCACCCAGCCACGGCAGCCGGAAAATTCTTTCCGCGTCAAAAAATTCCGCCAGCAGCCTTGCGTTCGTGCCGGTGGCGGCGTCCGGTTTCGACGGCGACATCAAAACGATGCGCGCCCGGCCCTGGAAATATTTCGGCAGGGCTTCGCGCGTAAGCAGAACCTGATTCACTGCGCCAAGATGGTTCGGGCAGACGATCACCGGCATCGCGTGCAAGGCCGCAATCAAATCGCGTGAGTCAAAACTTATACAGTCGCGGCGCCCTGTGAGCGCCGGCAAATTATGCGACGGTCGCAGGCCGCCGCTACAAAAAACGCCGAGCGGGCTCAACAAACCGCCTGCGCCTTCAACCAGCACAATGTCAAATTTTTTTTGCATCGCCTGGACGTGGGCAAGCACTTCAGCAAACCCGACCCGCTTCCGTTCGCGGCGGGCGGCGAGCAACGGCGCAATGGGCGCGCGGTAACACCATGGATTGATTTCGTCGAGCGTAAGCACCCCGTCCAACGCGGCGTGGAGGGCACAGGCGTCATCGCGACTGCCCGAGCAAATGGGTTTGAGCGCGGCCACGTTGACGCCACACTTGCGCAGAAACCGCGCCAGCAACACAGTTAGCACTGTTTTGCCGACACTGGTGTCCGTGCCGGTGATGAAGAATGTTTGCTGCAATTCGACCACATCAAAGCGGAAACTCCGCCGGCAAGCCATCAAAACCGTTGACGAAATCGGTTTGACTCACATAAGCTGCGCGGCTCGCTGACCGGCGGGAATTATTGTGAACATTGCCGTTGAAAATCTGGCCCCGTGCAAAAAATTGTTGCGGGTGGAGGTGGACGCCAAGGCCGTGGACGAGGCCTTTGCCGCCGTCACGAAGGATTTCCAGAAACAGGCGTCGCTGCCCGGCTTCCGTCCAGGCAAGGCGCCGCGTGACCTCGTGGCCAGGAAATTCGAGGCCGATATCAAGGCTGAAACCAAGCGCAAGCTCATCAGTGATTCGTATCGCAAGGCGGTAGACGAGAAAAAAATCGCTGTGGTCGGCTACCCGGATATCGAGGAAATTCAATTTGACCGCGGCCGGCCGCTGCAATTCGCCGCTACTATCGAAACCGCGCCGGAATTTCAAATGCCCGATTACAAAGGGTTGCCGGTCAAGTGCGAAGCCAAATCCGTCACCGCCGCCGACGTGGAGCGCGCGGTGGAACTGCTCCGAAAACAGCACACCAAATTCGAAACTGTCGCCCGCGAGGCACATCCGGGCGACATCGCGGTGGTAAATTACACCGGCACGTATGACGGCAAGCCTATCACCGACATCGCGCCGACAGCGAAAAGGCTGGCGGAGCAGAAAAATTTCTGGGTGGACATCGGGCCGGAAGCGTTCCTGCCCGGATTCGCCGAGGCGCTCACCGGCGCGAAGGCCGGGGACAAACGCGCGGTCAGCGTGGATTTTCCCGCCGATTTCGTGACGAAAGAACTTGCCGGCCGGAAGGGCATTTTTGAAATTGAGGTTGTGGAAATAAAGGAAAAAATCCTGCCCGCGGTGGACGACGCCTTTGCCAGGCTATACGACGCGGAAAATCTGGAAAAACTGCGCGCCGGCGTGCGGCGGGACCTGGAGAACGAGTTGAAGTATTCCCAGGCCAGGTCTATCCGCACGCAGGTCATCCGCGGGCTGCTCGCCCGCGTAAATTTTGATTTGCCGGAAACGGCGGTGGCGCAAGAGACGCGCAACGCGGTCTATGACATTGTGCGGCAGAACACCAAGCGCGGCGTCACCCGCGAGATGATTGAGCAGCAGAAGGAGGAAATCTATTCAGCGGCCACGTATAACGCGAAAGAGCGCGTGAAACTGGCGTTTCTGATCCAGCGCATCGCCGAAAAGGAGAACCTGCAGGTGTCGCAGGAGGAAATTTTGAAGCACGCGCAGGGGCTGGCGGCGTTGTATCAGATTCCGTTCGAGAAGTTCCTCAAGGATTTGCAGAAACGCAACGGGCTGCCCGAGCTTTACGAACAAATCCTGCACGAAAAGGTACTTGATATGCTGGAAAAGAACGCGGCCATCGAGAATGCCCCGCCTTCAGCGTCGCCGGCTCCGGGCGCAAATCCCGGCTGACCCGGAATTGACTAAATGGTTACCTCCAGGCGCGGCGGCACGTCTTAGGTTTGACGAATCACGAAGAAAGCCGCAATATGCACAGCACCATGAAACGTTTCAGCATTTTCCTGTCTGTTTTCGTGGCGGTCCTGGCCGCCGGGGCGCAGATGGACACAAACGCTTTGGCTGCGCCGGCGGTGACCAACGCAGCTTCCACGATGATGAATACCAATGCCAGCGCGCGCGCAATGTCGCTGCAGGATTGCATCCAGGAAGCGCTGCAGCACAACCTCGACGTGCAAATACAGCGCTACAATCCGCAAATCCAGCGCTACAATTTGCGCGCGGCCTACAGTGGTTACGATCCGTTGCTCAATATTTCCGGCGCGCACAACTACAACGACACCGGCGCAACGTTGCAAAATGGCCAGGCTGTTGCCGGCTCGGAATACGACGAGAACAGTTTCACGTCGGGCTTGAATGGCGGGACGCCCTGGGGGATGACCTACGACTTTAGCGGCAATGTTTCACAAACTTATGGCGGATACGTAGTGAGCAACAGGTTTTTGCCGTTTCCAAATTCTTCCTCTGGGCAGATTGGGGTGCAACTCACCCAGCCGTTGTTGAAAAATTTCTGGATTGATACCACGCGCCTGAACATTCGCGTTGCCAAGAACCGCTTGAAATACTCGGAACAGGGCCTGCGGCAGCAAATCATCACCTCTGTCACAGCGGTTGAGAATGCCTATTACGAACTGATTTACGCGCTGGAAAACGTGAAAGTGCAGCAGGAGGCGCTGAATCTCGCCCAGACGCAGCTTGACCAGGACAACCAGCGTGTGCAAATCGGCACGCTTGCCATCTTGAGCGTCCAGTCGGACGAAGCCCAGGTGGCGCAGAGCCAGGCCAATCTGATTACCGCGCAATTTACACTGGTCACTGACCAAAACGCGTTGAAGAACCTGCTCGCAGATACGAACTATTCCCAATGGCACGACACGGACATTCAGCCGCTGGAGACGCTCGCCGCGCCCGTGCATACATTCAATTTGCAGGACAGTTGGCGGAAGGGCATGACCGAGCGACCAGACCTGTTGCAGGCGCAATTGAATGTGGAGCAGCAGGGCATCCAGTTAAAGTTTTACCGCAATCAACTTTTTCCCGAACTCGATTTAATCGGCACCTACGGTTACAACGGCTCAGGCACGGAATACAGCGACGCGTTCAACCAGTTCAATGAAGGCAACCGGCCATTTTACAGCTACGGCGGACAAATGACGATTCCGCTCAGCAATGTCGGCCCGCGCAATCAATATAAGTCCAACAAGGCAACGTTGCAGCAGATCACGCTGCAACTGAAGCAACTCGAACAAAACGTTTTGGTGGAAATTGACAACGCGGTGAAGCAGGCCCAATCCAACTACCAAAGCGTGCAGGCCACGAAACAGGCACGCATTTACGCCGAGGCCGCGCTGGACGCCGAAGAGAAAACCTACGCCGTCGGCAAGGCCACCACGTTTGAAGTGCTGCAATATCAAAACAACCTCACCGCCGCCCGCTCGCAGGAAATCCGTGCGCTCGCTAACTACAACGAGGCCCTCGCCAATCTCGCCCAGCAGGAAGGCAGCACGCTCGAACGCAACCGGATTGACATTCAGGCGAAATGATCGGAGCGCGGGTCTGTGACCCGCAGCGATTTGCAGAATCCAAAGCGTCGTTCGCGCTGCCGCTTGCCAAGCCGCGCCCCATCACCAGAACTGCCACGCGTGCTTCCAGATAATCCAGACGCCTAGCAAAAAATTCGTAATGGCGTGCGCCGTCATCGCGTCGCCCAAGCGGTTCTTCCGCAACACCAGCCATTGATACGCCGCGCCGCACACGATGCCTGCCAGCCATTGATAATGGGTAAACCCAAAGAAAGCGGCCGTGGCAAGAAACGGCCACGGCAAAAATCGGTTGAGCGGCACGGACAGGAAATCCGGCCTGGCCACGTAGCGATACAAAAACGAACGGTAAAAAACCTCCTCCAGCGGCGGCACGACGAACGTTGACCCCAGCATCCGCGTGAGAATCATCACCCAGGCGAGCACCGAATTCTGGCCAAATTGTTCATGTGGATTCCAGATTGATTGACTGGCGCCAAAAAATTTGGACAGCCCTGATTTTGCAATGACTTCGCCGAGCTTTGGATAGAACGGATCAAGCCCGACCCACATGACAAACACGCCGACGCCGACAAACACCGCCTCCCAACTGACCGACCAGCGCATTTCCGCCACGAACGGGCGCATTTCCCAGATGAGCCACGCGCCGACGAGCGTTTTCACCAGGTAAAACCAGTAGCGCGACGCCTCTCCGAATTGTCCCTGGCAAGACGTCAGCACAAGGAAAACGACAAACGGCGCAACGCGAACGACCGCAGGCTGGCCACGCCAGGACGAAGCGGCGGCGGGCGGCGCGGCAAAAATGTTTTTCAGGAGGCGCACGCGGAATGATGATGCGGATTTTCAGTTGCTCAATCCCAATTTTTTCTGCGAGCCGCCGGTTTTTTCCAGCGTAACGTCACGTTGCGAGATGGCCTTTACGCGGAATTCGCCGAGCCGGTCGCCGACGTGGACGGTCCGGCCATCCACAATCGCCCACGGTTGCGTCGGGGCGTAGACAATGCCCTGCAACTTCGGTTCCGGCGGGGCTGGCGGTGACGGTGGTGGTGGCGTCGGCGTGTTGGGCGCAGGATTGGGCGCGGGAATGGCCGCCGGTTTCAATTGTTGCACGGCCAATGGCTTGGGTTCGCCGACGGCTTTGGTCGTCATGCGTGTAGCCAGCGCCAGCCCGATGAAGAGGCACGCGGCGACCACCAGAAACCCGATCACCCCCGGCAATATCCATTTGATGATACCGCCGGGCCGGGGCGCCCCCGGCGGCAATTTCGGCAGGCTGGGCTTGGGTGCCATGGGCGGCAAGGGCGTCAGGCCGGACAGCGTTTGCCGTTGCGCCCGTTTTGCGCGCTTGAGCGCGTCGTTGATGCGGCTCATAGGCGGATGTTTCCTTCGAGTTCGCGGATGGCGCGGCCTACCATGGCGTAGGTGATTTCGCCGCTTTGTTCGACAAAACCGGCGAGCAATGCCTTGTCGCAGACGGCGTTGATAAGTCGTGGGATGCCCTGGCTGTAACCGAAAACGCGCCGGACGGCGGGCTGGGTGAAATACGGTGCACCCTGGGCACCGGCGAGTTCAAGCCGGTACCGAATGTATTGGCTGACTTCATCCCGCGAGAGCGGCGTGAGATGATAGCGCACGGTGATGCGCTGGCGGAGCTGCTGTAGCCGGGGACTGTCGAGGCGATCACGCAATTCGGGCTGTCCCAGCAGCACGATTTGCAGCAGCTTGCGGTCGTCGGTTTCGATGTTCGAGAGCAGGCGGATTTGTTCGAGCAATTCCTCGGTCAAATCCTGCGCCTCGTCAATGATGAGCACGGTTTCCTTGCCTTGCTGGACCTGCCGGAGCAGAAATTCGCCGATGGCCGTGATGGTTTCCAGGCGGTCGCGGCCCTTGACATCCAGGCCGAATTCGGTCGCAATGGCCTTCATCAGCCCGTCGGCGTCCAGTGCCGGATTGAGGATGAGCGCGGTCGAAAAAATGCCGTTGAGTTGTTCCAGCAACGCGCGGCAAAGCGTCGTCTTGCCCGCGCCGACTTCACCGGTGAGTTGCACGAAGCCCTTGCGCTCGCAGATGCCGTAAAGCAGATGGTTGTAGGCCTTGCGATGCTTCTGGCTGTGAAACAGGAAACGCGGGTTCGGCGTGAGGTCGAACGGCGCCTGCTTCAACCCATAGTATTCCAGATACACGCCAGCTACTTAGCAGAATTGACGCCAGCGGGAAACAAAAAGGGTGGCATAGGCCGATCACCGAATTTAACCCGCAGGCTCGACGCTACCGCAAATTTTTCCGGGCCGCCTTTACGAGCGCCTCCACTTCCCGTGGCGTGCCGATGGTGATTCGCAAATAATTTTTCACTTCCGGAAAATTGAACCAGCGCACCAGGATTTTCCGTTCGCGCAATTGGCGCTGCCACTCGGGCGCGGTGAATCGCGGCGGTTGGGCGAGGATGAAATTCGTCTGGCTCGGAAAAACGTGGAAGCCGAGCTTGGTCAGTTCGCAGTTCAACCACTCGCGCGTGGCGATGATTCTTCTGAAATTCGCCCGGTAATGCTTCCAATCGCCCAGCGTGGCCGCCGCGGCGGCCTGGCCGAGGCCGTTGACATTGTAGCTGTCACGGATTTTGTGCAGCGCACCGATGAGTTTCGGGTGCCCGACGAAATAACCGACGCGCTGGAAGCATAGCGAATACGCCTTGGAAAACGTCCGCGCCACGATGACGCGCGGATATTTCAATGCCAGTCTCAGTGCATTTTCCTCTGCGAAATCCACGTAAGCCTCGTCGAGGATGACGACGCCTTTGTGCGCCCGGCAAAGTTTCTCCAGCTCCGACGTTTTGTAACCGCGCCCGCTCGGCGCATTCGGCGTGGTTACATAGGTCAGCGCTGCATTGAAATCCCAGATGCCGTCGCGCTTCAACTCCGTCACACCCGGCAGGCTGAAATCCGGTTTGAGCGGCACCGGATTTTTCCGCGCATCATGAATGTCTGCCAGCACCGGATACAGCGAATAACTCGGCGTAAAGTATTGGACGGTGCTGCAACGTAGCGCAGGCGTCCCGCCTGCACCGGTTCGGGACAGGCGGGACGCCTGTGCTACCACTGGTTCGACAAAGCACCGTGTCGCCAGCGCCAGCAATTCATCCGAACCGTTGCCCACGATGATGTTGTCGGCGTGGCAACCGTGGAACCGCGCCAGCTTTTCGCGCAACGCCTGCGCCGTCGGACTCGGATACAACCGCAGCCGTCCGTCCACCGCCGCCTTGACTGCCGCCAAAACCTTCGGCGACGGCGGATACGGATTCTCGTTCGTGTTGAGCTTGATCAACCCCTTGACCTTTGGCTGCTCGCCATAAACGTAAGGGTGCAACTTACGCACCAGCGGGCGGACCAGCGATTGCGGATTGCGGATTGCGGATTGCGGAATAGACATCGGCGCAATTTCAAATGAACGCTGAATGAAAGTCGAGTTTGGATGCACAATCAATCTCAAATGGATTGCATCACTCAGCCCAGGTTTGCGCGGCACGAGCTGCCTTGGGACGACGCTGCACAAAAAATGTCCAACCTTTTCAGAAGGTAATCATATCCCGAACAACGCTGTTGATATCCATCCAAGGAAGATTAGTTTTTGGGGTGCGGTTGCGAAAGTGGCTCCAAATGCCTGCAAAAAGTCGTGTGCTGCCGCAGCCATGAGTCACAAGCTCTGGCAATCCCGGCGTAATACGGTTGGTCTTTCTCCGTGAAATAAATATAGGACGACTTGAGCAATGAAGGTGCAATGACTGCCAGCACCACCGGGATGATGACTAAAATTAGAATCAATCCGGCGATGACTTTACGCGTTCCGAATCTGTTTCGCACTCTGGCGGAGAGGAAGAAGCCCGCGAATGGCAGCATCAAACATGTGAAGGACCATCCCAAAGGCGGTACGCCATAGCTTTGTCGGAAGAAAATAACTCTATCATAACCGTGCTGGTGCGCACAGACCACGACACGCCGGGTCGTGGGGGAGTAACGCGCCCTACCGAAATGAGGCACCTTCCCGCGCGAGCAAAGTGCGCTTCCAACTCAATCCGCCGGAGAAACCGCCCAATTTATTGTTCGCCGCGAGGACGCGGTGGCAGGGCACAAAAATCGGGACCGGATTCGCGCCGCAAGCGCCACCCACGGCACGAACGGCCTTGGGTTTGCCAATCGCCCGCGCAATCTCGCCGTAGCTTTTCGTCCTGCCGGCGGAAATCTTTCGCAACGCGTTCCAGACTTTCTGCTGAAATTCCGTTCCGGCGCTCAAATCCAGCGGCGGCAGATTTTTCGCCGCCCGCCCAGCCAGCGCGTTTTTGAGCGCAGCCACGGTTTTGCGATGCGAACGGAGAATTCGGGTAGGGACTCCGTTTGTTTTGACGGCTCGCGGGGACGCTTCCACCCTCCGTAGCGGAGCCACTGCGGAGGACGGGCGCCCCACCGGAAAATTTAATTCAGCCAATCCTTTGGCAGAATAGCGTGCGACAAATTGGCCTTCGCGGGTGGCGATGGACAGTTGGAATAATTGATTTTTCATGGGCGTGTGCATTCAGTGGTTGCGCAGATAGACCAGGATGATGCCGAGCAGCAGCAGAAACAGAGCGCCGGCAAAAAAAATGAACCGGTTGCGCGCCACGCGTTTTTCGTACCGCAGCGGGCGCAGGCCGTGCACGCCGCCCGCCGCCAGATACGTGACGAGCCGCGGGTTGGAAGCCGCCGGCCGGCTGAAACGCTGGCGCAGGCGATGGATAAGCGCCGGCAAATCGTATTTGCGCACGCCGTGTTCGTTGAATTGGTCGAGCGCGTCGGTCTCGTCACTGGCCGGGAGCGGTTTGACCTCTTCAAAGACCGGTTCCGGCGCGGGCGGGGCAGGCGGCGGTTCGTGCGTGCGGTCAATAGTCGCGCCGTGCGGAATTGCGGTGGAACGCAGACGCGGCGTGGGAGTGCTCTGAAGCTGCGTGTCGAGCCGTTTGATTTCGGCTTCGAGCGCGGCGATCTGGCTGGTCAAGGCGCGCGCGCGGTCGGATATCGGGTCAACTGTCTTCGCCTTTTTTTTTGCGAACACCATACGACCTCAAGCCTCAGTGGCGCAACAAAATGGCCACCATTACGCCGAGCGCAATCAAGGCCACGAGCGCCAGCGGCCAGGTCATGGCCAGCCCCCATTTGCACAACTCGCCAAAACTGGCGTTGGCCAACGGTGACACCGGCGGCGTCGGCGCGCTTTCGGTTTCCGGTTTGGCCGGGGTTTCGCCGGACAGAACGGGAAACTTGAGCCGCGCGGCGTTCCATTCCATGCGCGCGTTTTCGATGGTGGTCAGCGCGCGCGTGAGTTCCACGCTGAAATTTTCCTTGTTCCACGATTCCTCGTGGATGGTTTGGATTTTTTCGAGCGCGTCGCGGAAGTCGGCGACGGTTTTGACCATCTGCTCAGCGTCGCGGCGGGCGTTGAACTCGGCTTCTTCGAGCAGGCCAAGGCCGCGGGTGAGACTGTGCACCATTTCCTGCCGGCCGGTCTGAAATTCCGTCTGGCGGCGGCGCAATTCCTCGAGCGCGGCGCGTTCGCGTTCCAGCCCCTCCTGCGCGCGTTTGAGTTCGGCGAGCTTTTGCTGCGCCTCGACGACCTTGCGGTCCACTTCCTCGCGCGTGGGCGCGCGGAGCGGATCACTGGCGGGTGAGGGCGTTCCGTAAGGCGATTTCTGGGTTTGAAAGTCGGTATCCACAAATTCGGTAGTGTCGTATTCGGCAGCCATAAAACGATTTTAGTCCCCGCGCGCGAACCTGTAAAGCGGCGTGTTGAATTTTTAGCCGGCACGGAGAAATCAAATTCTTGAGGCGGCGGAACCAGTGGGGGCATCGTTCAACCCTTGCCAACGGACAGCGATGAACTTAAATTGTGCCTATGAGCAAAATGGAAATCCTAGCGGAGTTGCCCAAGCTGGGCATGGCTGATCGGCGCGAGATTTTCGACCGCCTGTGCGAAATGGAGGAACGCGATCTGCTTAATGGTGGCGCGACGCCGGAGGAAAAGGCCATGCTCGACCGCGAACTGGAGGAATACCGCCGCAATCCCGATGCCGGTTCGTCCTGGGAAGAAGTTGAACCGCGAATCCGCAAATCGTCCCGCCCGTGAGTTGGCGCGTCATCATCCGACCGAACGCAGAGGCGGATGTACTGGAGGCCTGGTTGTGGTATGAATCTCAACGCGCCGGCTTGGGCGATGAACTGCTGATTGACATTCGCGCGGCGATTCGCCGGCTGGAAACCGATCCCGAACGCCGCCCTTTTTACTACCGCGATTTTCGCCGCTTGCTCATGCGCCGTTTTCCTTACAAACTTTTCTATCGCTTGGAAGGCGATCGCGTCATGATTTTTCGCATTTTGCACGCGAAACGGGAACACCGGCGGCAGCTTTGAATTGACCGGCGCGTCACAAAGGCACGCCTTTTTGTTTGGCCATGAAGGAATCCTTGCGGTGGCGGCGGAATTTGCAAAGATAAGTCCGCAAAATGAAACTGCCGAATGTTGAGCGCGCCATCGTGCCGGGCAGGAAAATCACCCACTACCTGCTTTCCACCACGCACCGCGATGGGCAGCACAAGGCGGCATTTTTCCGCAGCTTTGGATTCAAACTTGAAAATTGGGAAGAACTGGCCACGGCCTTGTTGGAACACGCGCGCAATTATGAAGTGATTGAAACCGTACCGACGCCGTTCGGACGGAATTTTGTGATTGAAGGCGCTCTGCCCGCGCCTGATGGTTGTGCGCCGAAAGTGCGCGCGGTCTGGTTTATTGCCAAGGGCGAGGAAACTGCTCCATTAGCCACGGTATATCCGTTGGATGAATAACATGATCAAAGAATTGGACAGCGTGGTGCTGACGACCGACTTGCCGGAACACGGCTTGAGCGCGGGCGACCTCGGTACGGTTGTGCTCGTTCACGAAGGCGGCAAAGGTTGCACGGTGGAATTTATGACCCTCGCCGGCAAAACGATTACCGTCGTCACGCTGCTGGCCAATCAGATTCGGCAGATTGCCAAGGACGAAATTGCCCACGCCCGGCACGTAGCGGTGGCGGCCTGATTCGCAGCGCAAATAACGCAGGACAGGCGTCTCGCCTGTCCGGGCTTTGGGGCAGAACTCCGGCTTGAGCCGCAAAAGGCAAAAAACTCTTACAGAAGAAAACGAAGCAAACAAAGACTGGCGATTTTTCTTCGTTCCCTTCGCCTGCTCGCGATTTATCGGAGTTGCCTTCTGTTCGACTTCCCACTGGCGCGCCTTTGGGTTTGGCCGGGAAGGAATCCTTGCAGCGGCGGCGGAAAAGGCGGCCGCGCCTGAACGGTTGCCACCCATTTGACATTCGTTTATATTGTCCGCGTGAAAACCTATCACGAGTTTGAGATCAATTATTTTCAGGACGAGGACGGGATGTTCACGGCGGAAGTGCCGGCGATCCGCGGGTGCGTGGCTTGGGGCAAGACCATTCTGGAGGCATATCACAACGCGGTGGACGCCATCGAAAGCTGTCTGGAGGCCCGCGAAAAGATTGGCGCGAAGAAGCCGCGCAAGCCCCGTTACGCCGGAGTGAACATCTACCGCCGTCCGGTTCATGCCTAAACTCGTGCCGATTTCGCACCGCGAACTGGCGCGCAAACTCCGCCGCGCGGGCTTCGTGGAAATCCGCACCCGCCGCCATCCGGTCTATTACTCGGCGGCCAAGGATTTGACCGTTCCCATTCCCAGCCATCCCGGCGACGTGCCCAAAGGCACGCTGCGCAGCATCATCCGCGAAATGCAAATCAGCATCGAGGAATTCAACGCCCTGTGACCGGGCGCACGGTCGAAGTTCGACTTCCCACCACGCGCCTTTTGGTTTGGCCAGGAAGGAATCCTTGCGGCGGCGGCGGAATTTGCAAAGATGAGGCGCGACATCGGAATGCAATGAAACCCATTCGATTTTCCAGACACGCCAAAGAACAGTCGCTGGAACGTGGCGCAACCGCCGCCGAAGTGGCTGAAGCCATCCGCAAGGGAGCGCGCGAGCCGGCCAAACACGGGCGTGAGCTGTGCCGGTATAATTTTGCCTTCGGGCGCAAATGGCAGGGCAAACCGTATGCCATCAAGCAAGTGGCTCCGGTCATCGCGGAAAAGGCCAATGAAATAGTTGTCATTACCGTTTATACGTTTTACTTTTGACAGAGACGGGCCATGAAAATCAGTTACGATCCAGAGATTGACGCGCTTTACATCCGGCTGCGGGAAGGGCGGCACGAATGCCGCACCGTGCGCTTGTCCGAAGAAGTGGCGTTAAACATCGGCGCAGGCGAAAAGCTGGTGGGGATTGAGATTCTGGACGCCAAATCCATTCTTGGCCCGGCCAAAATTCCCGCCGTGACACTGGAAGGGCTTGAATCCGTCGCCGGTTTGCTGGTGCTGCACGACCGACCGGCAAAATACGGGAAGAAATAAAGGCAGGGCTTGCACTCCGTGCGAGCCGCGGCGCGCAAGGGACTGCGCGCCCTACCAAATCAAGCGCACGAGCGGGTTGTATTCCGTTAACCCTCAACCCTCAACCTTCAACCCTCAACCATTTGTGGCGCGCCTTTTGGTTTGGCCATGAAGGAATCCTTGCGGCGGCGGCGGAATTTGCGAACATGAACTACGACGTTTGTGAAAAAACAAACCAGAGTTTTTATCCTCGGCGCGGGTTGCTCTGCTGATTATGGCTATCCACTCGGGGTCAGCCTTTTGACTGAACTCCGAAACTTTTTACAAGAAGTCCCTGCTGATTGCCCCACGGTGAAAAAACACGTCGTTGAAACGGTTAGCTTGCTTGCCACCCGCCCAAACATTCAGACTTTGGATCAGCTTGCCCAACGAATTGACCTAGACCTGGATAGTTGGAAAAAACAGCGCAACAGCTTCCTGGTTGATGCGGAATATCTCAACAAGGAACGGGCCGCCGACAAACAAATTCTCGACGCAAAGATTGCGACGTCCGTAATGTTTGAGGCGAAAGAGGAGAAAGCACGGGCAACCGGCTTGGCGGGTTATATGCGTTTAATTGATTTGGTCCTTGGTGGGCAACCTTGGCAGAATGCAGTAGCCGAGTCAGACGGTTATATTTTGACCTTCAATTACGACAGACTTTTTGAGGTAGCTTTCCAAGACTATTGCAATTGGCCTGAATCAAATGCCGACTGCGTTTACGAGAAGTCAGTTCTAAATGCCGGATTCGATGCCCGCGAATGGGATGGGTTCGGTTTCAAGTCATTTCAGCCAGTAGATGGACGTTTTTGCTTCCTAAAACTGCACGGGGCGGCCGGATGGTGGATTCAGGAATCCAAGAGAGGAAAATTGTATTGGCCCGGCCAGCCGGTGAAGAAATTTAGCTTCCAAGATAGAGAGGGGATGCTCAAGAAAATCGAAAATGGCCAGTCAAAATGGGAACCATTGATTGCCTTCCCGCATGAGAGACAACGATCGGCGAGCGGCAAAACCAAATTTACTTGGGATGCATACTTAAGGACGGCAGAAAAGTCCGCGGCGCAAGTATTGGCTAAAGCAACCGAAGTGAGAATCATTGGTTATTCGTTTGCACCCATTGATAGTCGAAGTGTCGTCGGCAGTTTTTTGTCCAAGATTCCGCAGCAGGCAAAAGTTATCGTTCAGAACCCGGATGTTGAGACGGTCAAAGCTAGATTGGACGCTTACCCGAGCCTGCGGGGACGTTGTGAGTTTGATCCAAAAAAGTTTTGAAAGCAAATGGACGGAGCCGGTGAAAATGAAAATTTCGCGTTAGTGCCGAAACCACCGGGCACGCTTGAAAAAGCACAACCAGGGGCGAAGCGCATTTTGGCGTCGATGGTCGTTGAAGCACTCAATCTCGCGCAGAAGCAAAAACTGACAGCGCCTCTAGCCATTGATGCTGCAGAGCCGGATAAATGGTTTCAGATTGGAGAAAAATATGATTACGGACTGGGCGTTCCTCAAGACCACACTGAAGCCATAAAATGGTATCGCAAAGCTGCAGAACGAGGGCACGCCGACGCTCAATGCAATCTGGGCTTCTGCTACGACAAAGGCCAAGGCACGCCGCAAGATTACGCAGAAGCGGTCAAATGGCATCGCAAGGCCGCCGATCAGAAACACGCCTTGGCTCAAAACAATCTGGGCGTCTGTTACTACAAAGGTCAAGGCGTTGAGAAGGATTACGCAAAGGCGGTGAAGTGGTTACGCAAGGCAGCCGAGCAAAATAACGACTTAGCTCAAAGCAACCTGGGTTCCTGCTATGACAGGTGCCACGGTGTTGCGAGGGATTATGAGGAAGCAGTCAAATGGTATCGCAAGGCCGCCGAGCAGAAAAACGCCGGTGCTCAATGCAATCTGGGCATCTGCTACGAAAAGGGACACGGTGTTCCGCTGGACTTTGTCGAAGCATACAAGTTCTACAAATTAGCTGCGGAGCAAAATCAGGAAAATGCCGCAGAGAATTTGAAACGAATTGTGACACGAATGACCGTCGTGGAAATCGCTGAAGGCGAACGACGCTATCTTAAGCTGAAAAAGGGCGAGTGACATTCTTCCAGACATGAAGACTGCCAAGTGGGTTCTCTTTGACACGGAAACGACCGGCCTGTCCGCGCCGATTTTCGTGGTTGAGCTGGCGGCGCAGCGGATGCGCGGCTGGTCGCCGGACGGTGAACCGTTCCGCAAGCTGCTGAATCAAAATCAGGAGATTCCCGCCGAGGCTTCGCGCGTTCACGGCTACACGCGCGAAATTCTGGAGCGCGACGGCGAACCGGCGCAGCAGGTCTATCGGGAGTTCGCCGCTTACGCGGGCAACCTGCCGCTGGTGTCCTACAATCTGGAATATGATCTGGACGAGGTGTTGCAACCGGAATGGCGGCGGCTGCGCACCGCGCCGGTCGGCCAGCCCGGTTTTTGCGCGCTGCGGCTCGCGCAACGGCTGCTGGACCCGGTGCCGGCGGGCAACTGCAAATTGCAAACGCTGCGGCAGTATTATCGCCTGCCCGAACGCGGCGCACACACGGCGCTGGGCGACGTGCAGACGGTGGCAGATTTATTTGCCAACGTGCTGCGCCCCATCGCCGAGCATCGCGGTTTGGATACTTGGGAAAAACTGGCGGCGTTCGCGGCGGAAGAATGGTATCCGTCGCGCATCGCGTTCGGCAAACACAGGGGACGGCTGATTCAGGAAGCGCGCAAGGACGCGGAATTGCGCCGCTGGCTGGATTTGCTGGCAAGTTCATCCAATTCGCGCAACGCGAAAATGGGGCGCTGGTATTTGCGGCAATTGGAAAAGGATTTGCCGGTGGATGCCACGGTGTTCGCAACCGCAGGAATTGACGGCAAGCGGGCCAAAACTTTTTTCACGCCGGGACAGGCGGCGCTGATCATTTACGTCAACCCGGAACTGGAGGAATTGCGGCAGCTTGTGTCAGGCGCGCGGGCGCGGTTGGCGGAATTGGAGTCCAGTTATACCAAGGAAAAATCGCGGGTGGATGCGATGCAGGCGGTTCTTTTCCGGCGGTTGCGCGAGCATTACCAGAAGCGCGACCGGCTCCGGCTGATTGTGGATTATCGGAAGAAGTATCTGGATTCGCTGATTCGCGGCGGTGACGAGGAAGCCGCGCAAGCGGAAGAGAATTACGCAAAAGCCAAGGCGCAAACCGAGAAGGATTATCAGGAAACGGCGGCAGCCGTGGCCGGAAAGAAGCAGTTGACCCCGGACGAGGAGGCGGAATTGAACCGGCTGTGGCGCAAGCTGGTGAAGTTGTATCATCCCGACCGTTTCGCGAACGAACCGGACAAGCTGGCGACTTACGAAAAGCTGACCGCAGCCATCAACCGCGCGAAAGAGGCCGGCGACATCAAAACGCTGCGCGAAATCGCGGAAGACCCGGCGGGATTCATCCTGCGGCAAGGCTGGACGGGATTGGATTTCAGCGACGAGGTGGAACTGGCGGAGTTGCGGCGGCTGCACGAATCGCTGCAACTGGAAATCATCGCTGTCATCGAATCACTAGAGCAGTTGAAGGAGATTGCCGAATACGAGTTGTGCAGCATTGTCGAGCAACGACCCGGTGTCTTGGACGAACTCGTGGCGGAGCGGAGCAAATTGTTGGAACAGGAAAGCGCCGAGTTGCAGCAGCAGGCGGACAAGCTCGCGGATGAAATCAAGGAGTTGAATGGTAAACCGGTGGATACGATCCGTTGAAGGCGGTGCGCGCGGTGCAAAAATTTTTCATTCTGCCTGTTGATTTCTGCGGCGGGGATTTTATAGTTCGCTCGATTGGACACATGAGATGAACAATTCAACCGATGCGGCGCGACCGTGGGACATTGAAGCGGCCCGCAACCTGTACAACATTCATCGCTGGGGTGCGCAGTATTACGACATCAACGACGAGGGGCACGTGGTGGCACGGCCGTTGCAGGACGCCGGCGTGGCCGTGGATTTGACCGACGTGGTCGAGGAGGCCAAGGCGCGCGGACTGAAGTTCCCGCTGCTCATCCGGTTCCAAGATATTTTACGCCATCGTGTCGAGTCGCTGAACCAGGCCTTTCGCGGTTCCATCGCGGAATACGGTTATCAGGGCCGTTACCGCGGCGTGTTTCCCATCAAGGTGAACCAGCTCCGCGAGGTGGTGGAGGAAATCCTCGACGCGGGCAAGCCGTTCGAGTTCGGCCTCGAAGTGGGCAGCAAGCCGGAACTGCTCGCCGGCTTGGCGCTCCAAAATCAAATCGGCAGCCTCATCGTCTGCAACGGTTACAAGGACGCGGAGTTCATCCGGATGGCCATGCTCGGAATCAAACTGGGCAAAACAGTCATCCTGGTGGTGGAAAAACTGGAGGAACTGCGGCAAATCATTGCGATTTCCAAACAACTCGGCGTCGAACCGTTGCTCGGCGTCCGCGCGCGGCTGTTGAGCAAGGGCGTGGGACGCTGGGCCGAAAGCGGCGGCGAAACTGCCAAATTCGGCCTGAGCACGGCGGAAATTCTGGAGGCGACGGAGATGTTGAAGGCCGAAAACCTCGGCCATTGCTTCAAGCTGCTGCATTTCCACATCGGCTCGCAGGTGTCGGACATTTTGACGGTGAAGAAGGCCGTGCAGGAGGCGGCGCGCCTTTACGCGAAGCTCCACAAGATGGGGTTCACCCTCACCTATCTGGACGTCGGCGGCGGGCTGGGCGTGGATTACGACGGCAGCCGTTCGGCGTTTGAAAGCTCGACGAATTACACGCTGCAGGAATACACCAACGATGTGGTGGGTTACATCGCCGACGTGTGCAACGCCGAAAACGTGCCGCACCCGGACATCGTCAGCGAAAGCGGCCGCGCCATCGTCGCGCACCATAGCGTGCTGATTGTCGAGGTGTTCGGTGCGATTGAAAAAACCCGGCCGAGCGGATTTTTGAAATACGGCGACAACGAGCACGCGCTGGTGAAGGAGTTTCTCGACATGCGGAAAAACCTCGCCAAGCTCAACAAGCTCGAAGCCTACCACGACGCGCTCGAACGCCGCGACGACGCGCAGCACATGTTCACGCTCGGCGTGCTGGACCTGCGCGACAAGGCGAAGGTGGAAGACCTTTACTGGCAGATCAGCCGCGCCGTGGTCGAACATTACAAGGGCCGCGCCTACGTGCCGGAGGAAATCCGCAAGCTCGAAGACACCCTCGGCGACCAGTATCTTTGCAATTTCTCCGTCTTCCAATCGCTGCTCGACCACTGGGCGCTCGACCAGTTGTTTCCCATCATGCCGATTGCCCGCCTGAACGAGCGCCCCACCCGCGAAGCCACGCTGGTGGACATCACCTGCGATTCCGACGGCCAAGTCAGCAAGTTCATTGACCTCCGCGACGTGCGCGACACGCTGCCGCTCCACCAGCTCAACAACAACGGCAATGGCCAGCCAGAACCGTATTACCTCGGCTTTTTCCTGATGGGCGCGTATCAGGACATCATGGGCGACCTGCACAACCTGTTTGGCCGCGTCAACGAGGTCCACGTCTTTCTCGAACCCGACGAACCCACCGGCTATTACATCGAGGAAATCATCGAGGGCAACACCATCGTCCAGGCGCTCGCGTCCGTGCAATACGATGAGAATGAACTTAAGCGCCAGATGAAGGCGCAAATGGACGAGGCCATCAAATCCGACCGCATGAAACCGTCTGAGGCCATGCGCTTGCTGGATGATTACGAGCGCAGCCTGAAGGCCTACACCTATTTGAGTTTTTGAGGATGAAGTCTGAAGGTTGAACGATGAAAATTTTTCCGCGCCAGCCGCGCTGATTTTAGTTTCATCCTTCATCCTTCATCCGTCATACTTTCCAAAATGTCTGACCCTGCACCCAACGCCGAATTGCTCCGCTCCCTGGGACGCCTCGTCCGCGGCCTGTCCGCGTTGTTTTGGGGAATGCCCGCGACGCTGGTGATTTGCGCGGAAACCGCCAGGGCCGACTGGCTCAAACCGCTGGGCCTGGTTCCCGCGCTGGCCGGAACCGGTTTGCTGCTCTACGGCCTCTGGCAAATGAGCGATTTCCAAAAACAGGAGCGGCCCTGGCGCAACGCCCTCGACCGCGCAAAACTCCCCGGCCTTGTCAACCTCGGCCTCTGCCCGTTTCTTTACTGGCAGAACAAGATGCCGGAACAACCGTTCTTCACCGCGGCGGTGTTCGTGCTGGTTTTGTCGGGGTTGCTGTTTTTGTTCAACCTGAATCTTGTCCTCAAACAACTGGGCGCGATGCTGCCGGACGAAACACTTCGGCACGAAACGCTCCTGTTCACCGCACTCAACCGCTGGCTGCTCGTCGTATTCCTTTTTCTGGGCGCGGCATTCGTTGCCTTCCTGCACTCCGCACGGTGGCAATTGGCGCTCGGCGACTTCTCCGACTGGGTAATCCAGCACGGCTTTGGAGTGCTGGTGCTTTTCGTGCTGCCGTCCTTGGCCATGACCATGGCGCTGATCTGGAAAACCAAGGAAGTTATCCTCGACAGCGTCTTCGGCGCCAAGTGATTGGGAAACATCGAACATTCAACACTCAACACCCAACTTCCAATGGTCGTACTCATTGAAAGTTCGATGTTGGATGTTGGTTGTTGGATGTTAAATTGCTTTCGAAATGAAAAACTCCGCCTTGTCCAAAATGGGTCAACGCACCATTGAACCGCCCATTTCATGGCTCATGCAGGCCGCACTTTCGCGGCCCGGGTTGATTTCGCTCGCTGCGGGTTTCACCGACAATCTTTCGTTGCCCGTCACCGAGACGCGTGCCTTGCTGAATCAAATTCTGCGCTCGTCCAAGACTGGCCGGCCCGCATTGCAATATGGGTCAACCGCCGGTGACACCCGACTGCGCGAACTCACTGCGGCTCATTTGCACAAACTCGATGCCCAGGCGGTTCAATCTTCCTCCTCGTCCTCGCTCCTCGTCCTCGAACCCAAATCGAGAACCAGCCTTCGCGCATACGCTTCGGCGCGGCAGGCGAGGACGAAGAGCGAGAAGGAGGACGATATTTATCGGCCCGAGCGTCTGCTCATCACCAGCGGTTCGCAGCAACTGCTTTACATGACCGCCGAGGCGTTGTGCGACGAGGGCGACGTCGTACTGGTCGAAGAACCGACGTATTTCGTTTATCTCGGCATCCTCCAAAGCCGCGGCCTGCGCGCCCGCGGCGTCCGCCTCGAACGCGACGGACTGGATTTGGCACACCTTAAAAAAGTCCTGCAATCGCTCAAACGCAGTGGCGATTTGCGCCGCGTGAAACTGCTCTATCTCGTCAGCTATTTCCAGAATCCGACCGGTGTCACAACCAGCTTCGAGAAAAAGTGCGGCATCCTGACGTTGCTGAAAAAATTCGGGCGTGCGGCGGGGCATCCGATTTATCTGCTCGAAGACGCGGCGTATCGCGAATTGCGATTCAGCGGCGAGGACGTGCCGTCGGCCCTTGCGATTCCCGGTGCGGCGGACCGGGTGATTTATACCGGTACATTCACCAAGCCATTCGCGACCGGCGCGCGCGTTGGCTACGGCGTTTTGCCGGAGCCGCTGTTCTCGGCGGTGAAGCACATCAAAGGCAATCACGATTTCGGCACGGCGAATCTGTTGCAACAACTGTTCGCCCGCGCACTGGCGTCGGGAACTTATGAGAAACACGTCGCGCGGTTGCGAAAGCGTTACGCGCACAAGGCCCGCGTGATGAAGCTGGCGATTGAAAAACATTTCCCTCCATCCGTCGAATGGTGGGAACCGGCAGGCGGACTTTATTTCTGGTCGCGCCTGCCGAAAAATGTTTCCACCAGCGTGAAATCGAAGGTTTTCCAGACCGCGCTCAAAAACGACGTGCTCTACGTGCCGGGCGAACTTTGTTACGCCGACGACCCGGCGCGGCGCAAACCGAATCACGAAATGCGCATCAGCTTCGGCAGCGCGAGTGAAGATGACATTTGCGAAGGCATCAGGCGGCTGGGCGCGGTGTTGCAAAAGTTGGTTTGAAACCAGGGATTCACCCCGGCGGCCAGGCCATGTGGCGGCCGCCGAGGATGTGAATGTGCAGGTGCGGCACAGTCTCGCCGCCGTCTTCGCCGTTGTTAATGACCAGCCGGTAGCCGCCTGCGTTTAAGCCGGCTTTCGCGGCGAGCTCGGCAGCTTTGAGCAGCAGATGACCAAGCAGTGTCCGGTCGGCTGCCTTGGCCTCGGCGAGGCGCGGGATGGGCTTTTTCGGCACCAGCAAAAGATGCGTCGGCGCCTGGGGATAGATGTCACGCAGGGCGAGCACTTTATCATCTTCGTAAACAATGGTCGCCGAAACCTCGCGGGCGATGATTTTTTCAAATAACGTTTTGCTCATGGCTTGATGTTAGACACGGATTGCGCGGGTTTCATGGATTAATTTTCGGCTCGCGAGGATGCTTACCCCACCAGTTTGCATCCGCGCCAATCAGTGAAATCCGTGTCTGAAATTATCATTCCACCACCAGCGCACAGTCGGCCGGTTCCGGTTCGGCGCCCAGACAGCCGCGGAGGTATTCGACGATTTGTTCCTCCAATTTTTCGCAACGCAAACTCCAGCGGCGCGCCCCGGCAAGCTGCTTGACACAATCGCGCAACCCACGAAAGCGCACGAGGCGCGGCGTCCGGCACAGTTGCGCGCGGAGTTCGCCCCGCAATCGCGGAAAGAAAAACAACTCGCGGCTCTCGCCGGATTCGCGGGCGAGCACCCGCAAATCGGCATCAACAATCTCCTGACGCTCATGCCAGGGTGGATCCGGTTCGGCGGAGGAGACGTTGAACCCCAGGCCGCGCAGCACCTTTTCCAGCGCCCCGGCAAATTCACCGACCGTGACGGTTTCACGGCCCAGCTCACTTTTGAAATAATGAAAGACCGATGCAGTAGCGTGACGCAGCAGTTCGGGATCGAATTTCCCCGCCGTGTCGCCAACGAGTTCGACGGAAATCATCTCTGCCGAGAACGGAACGCTTTCGCCGCTGGCGAGCCGGAAGAGCAAACAATCGGACAGCAAAGCAATCATTGCCTGGCCTCCAGTTTTTTGACCTCGTGCACAAAATCGGTGGCTTCCTGGAACCGGCGATAGACGCTGGCAAACCGGACATAGGCGACCTGGTCAATTTCGCGCAGGCCGTCCATGACCATTTTGCCGACGAACTCGGCGGGCACCTCGCTCTCATGTTCGTCGGTCACGACGGCGACGATGTGATCCACCAAATCTTCCATCACCTTGGAGCTGATAGGGCGTTTCTGGCAGGCCTTCCTGATGCCGGACAAAAGTTTTTCCCGCGAAAATTCCTCGCGCCGCCCGTCGCGCTTGAGCACCATCAATCCTTCGCGCTCAATCTCCTCGTAAGTTGTGAAGCGATGAGCGCATTTGGCGCATTGACGACGGCGGCGAATCGTGGCCCCTTCGCGCGAGGCGCGTGAATCAATGACCTTGTCGTCCTGACAACCGCACTTTGGGCAGCGCATAAAGCCACAGCTAATTGTGGTCACACGTTTGTAACATACAAAACTTTGGGGTGTCAAGGCATGGTCAAGAGAAGATATTCACACCCGGTAAGGCTCCGGTAGTTCCAAAACCGTCTTGCGTTCGGGCGATTTTGGGTTATTTTCCGCCGCTCCCGGTTCGCGGGACCATCATTTCGGACGATTGGTTTTTTTATTTTATGGCGACAGCAAACGACCTCCGCCGCGGCATGGCGATCAATTACAACGGCGACATTTGTGTGGTATTGGACATGCAACACCGCACGCCGGGCAATCTGCGCGCGTTTGTGCAGGCCACACTTCGCAGCATCCGCAGCGGCCGATCCTCCGACGTCCGGTTCAGCTCCGCCGAGCGCATCGAACCGGTGCCGATGATCGCCAAAAAGATGGAATTCAGCTACAAGGACGGCGCCGATTATGTCTTCACCGACCCGGAAACCTATGAAACGGTCACGCTGACAGTGGAATTGGTGGGCGACGCGAAGAATTTTCTCGTGGAGAACGGCCAGGTGACGGTGACGTTCGTAGAGGAAAAGGCCGTGTCCATCGAATTGCCGTCGAGCGTGGTGTTGACGGTGGCGGACGCGCCCGAGGGCATTCGCGGTGACTCATCGTCCAACGTCCAAAAGCCGGTGACGCTCGAAACCGGCATCACCGTCCAAGTGCCGTTGTTCATCAAGACCGGCGAGAAAATCAAAGTGGACACGCGCACGGGCAAATACATGGAACGGGCTTGACCGGATTGGAGTAATGGGGTGGTGAAGTAATGAGTCGCCGGGGTGGTTGAATCAACCCTTCAATACGCCATAACTCCAGCACTCCGTTCTTTTCCCGCGTAAATGCTTTTCAACCCCGGCGATTTTGGTTATTTCTCGGGTATGGCCGAGCAGCAGCAAAAAGGAGAACGGACGTTTCGCGGTATCGCCGTTTCCTCCGGCGTTTGTCGCGGGAAGATTCTCATTTTGCATCGCACCCACCACGTCATCGCCCGGCGTGACTTGGCCGAAAACGAAATCGTCGGCGAAGTCAGCCGCTTCGAACAGGCCCTGGTCCAGACCCGCCAGCAGATTCTTGAGGTGCAGCGCAGAGTGTTGCAGGAGTTGAGCGCGGCGGACGCGGACATTTTCGACGCGCATTTGCTGATGCTGGAAGACCAGGTGCTGGTGGACGAGGTCATCCGCATGGTCCGCGAGCAAAAGGTCAATGCCGACTACGCCTTTCACACCGTGGCCGAGCGTTACGCCGAGGCGCTGGCGGGCGCGAACGACGAATACTTGCGCGAACGCACCGCTGACCTGCGTGATCTGACGGCGCGCGTGCTGGATAATTTGCTCGAGGCCAAGGACCAGTTCGGCCTGCATCACCTCGCCGAACCGTGCATCCTGATCAGTCATGATTTGAGTCCGTCCACGACGGCGCAACTGGACAAAAAACTGGTGCTCGGTTTCGCGACGGACATCGGCGGCAAGACATCGCACACGGCCATCATGGCGCGGTCGCTGGGCATTCCGGCCGTGGTCGGTTTACAGAACATCAGCCAGGAACTCGACAGCGGCGATTACGCGCTGCTCGACGGTTACAATGGCGTCGTCATTGTCAACCCGACGGACCAGACGCTGTTTGAATACGGCCAACTGGTGAAGCGCAAGGCTTCGCTCGAAGAAAAGCTGCACGAAATCGAGCACCAGCCCGCCATCACACTGGACGGAAAATCCATCCAACTTTTCGCCAACATCGAAGCTCCCCACGACGTTGAGGCCGTGCTCGCGCATGGCGCGGATGGCGTCGGGCTGTTCCGCACGGAATTTCTCTTCATCAACCGTGACAAATTGCCGACCGAGGAGGAGCAATACCAGGCCTACCAGCAGGTCGCCGCCGCCTTGAAACCGCATCCGGTCATCATCCGCACGCTGGACTTGGGCGGCGACAAATTTGCGTCGCACCTGCAACTCGCGCAGGAAATGAATCCGTTTCTCGGCTGGCGCGCGATCCGTTTCTGCCTCCAGCAGCCCGAACTTTTCCGCACGCAACTGCGCGCCATTCTCCGCGCCAGCGCCGAGGGCAACGTGAAAATGATGTACCCCATGATCTCCGGCATGGATGAATTGAACCAGGCCAACGCCCTCGTCGAAAAATACAAGGCCGAATTGCGCGCCGAAGGAAAGCCCTTTAACGAAACGATGGAAATCGGCGTGATGATTGAAATTCCGTCCGCCGTGCTCGTTGCCGGCGCACTGGCGACCCGCGCGAAGTTTTTCAGCATCGGCAGCAACGACCTCATCCAATACACACTGGCCGCCGACCGCACGAACGAAAAGGTTTCGCACCTTTACGAACCGACGCATCCGGCGATCATCCGGCTGATCAAGATGACTGTGGACGCCGCGCATCAACGCGGCATCCGCGTCGCCATTTGCGGCGAGATGGCGGGGGATCCAGTGCTCGTACCGCTGTTGATTGGCTTGGGCGTGGATGAATTGAGCACCGCGCCCGCCGGCCTCGCGCCGGTCAAGTACATGATCCGCCGGCTCATATCGAGTGAAGTCCGTGCGCTGGCCGAGTCTGCACTGCAAAGCGAATCGCCCGGAGAAACTCTGGCCCGCTGCCAGACCTTGGCGCGCGCCACGGCGCCAGGCCTGTTCGAAAATAAGGCATGAAAGTCATCGTCCTCGCCGCCGGATACGCTACGCGACTGTATCCGCTCACCCTCACGCAACCCAAACCGCTGCTCCCGGTGGCGGGCAAACCGATGATTGAATACGTCCTCGACAATCTCGCGCCCATCGGCGGCATTGACCGCATTTACGTGGTGACCAATGCCAAATTTGCCGGCCACTTCCAGACCTGGTCGGATCGGTATCGCGCCACCCGGCCGAAATTGAATTTCACCATCGTCAACGACGGCACGACCAGCGATGCGGACAAACTCGGCGCCATCGGCGACATCCATTTCGTCCTCAAAATGCAGAACGTGGACGACGATCTGATCGTGGTGGCGGGTGACAATTTATTCAGCGAGAAGCTGGACGATTTCGGCAGATTCTGTCGCAAGAAAAAGGCGCCGGTGCTTGCGCTTTACGACGTGGGTGATTTGGAACAAATCAGGAAATACAACGGGATTTCCGTGGACGGCGACGGTCGCATCACCTTCTTCGAGGAAAAGCCCGCGAACCCCGCCAGCACGCTCACAGGCATTGCGCTTTATTTTTACCCGAAAGACACAATTCCGTTCATCCGGCAATACGTTGCCGAGGGTAACAATCCCGACCAGCCCGGACGGCTCGTGCAATGGCTGTATCCGCGCACGGCGGTTTATACCTGGCGGGTGCCCGGCCTCTGGTTCGACGTCGGCTCCCAGGAGACGCTGGAAGAAGCCGGCCGGATTTTTGCAAAACTTTCGCGCACGGTGAAATAATTGCTTCCGTCCCTTCCGAACGGAAACGGCGGCGGAATTGAGAAAGCTCTCGCAGGCGGGAAAAGAAATTCGTGCCAATTCGTGCAATTCGTGTCTTTATGTCTGCATGAACATTCAAGTGGCTGTGCTCTGCGACGCCGCGACCGACGACAACGGCAAGCTGAATCTCCTCGGCTCGTTCGACACGATCTATGCGCCGCAAATGCCTGCCGTGCATCCGCAATGCGCCGTGGCGTTGCGCGTTACCTTTACCGCCGGTGATGAAGGCCAGCATAAGCTCGCGCTGAACTTTATCAACGCCGACGGCCATTCCATCATGCCGCCCATCGAGATTCCCGTGGCGGTAGCGCTGCCTGAAGACGCGCATTTCGTCACGCGCAATTTCCTCGTGAATATTCAGCAACTGCGGTTCACCGAAGCAGGCTTGTATTCCGTGGACATCCGGCTCGATGGCCAGTCGCAGGCGAGCATCCCTCTCCTGGTCAAACTCGTCCAGCGCGCGGTGGCGTAAAAATTACGGCGCCGGGAAACGGACGGCGTAAAAAGCAATCTGCCCCTGATGGTCGTACCACGGTTGAACGTCAACATTTTTGCTTTTGCGCGACAGGGACTGTAGCAATGCCGGGGCGTTCTTGAACAGGGTGTATTCAGGCGGATGGATCAGGAAAATGCAATGCGAGCTGTCCGGCCACGCGCCGACTGGATGCCAGATGGGTTCTTCCAGCCGCGGGCCATCGGTGAGGAAAAGCAATTGCTCATTGAAACCCCAATCCAGACTGACGATAGTAAGGTCGGACCGGTTTTTCACCTGCCGGGAAAAATCCAACAATGCGTCGCTCCACCAGCCGCGCCCCTGGGTATCACTGATCAACCGCTCGGTCTGGCTGACGGCCATGGTTTGCCACAGCAAAAGTGTGGCTAACCCGGCCAGCAGCAGTCCGCGCATAAGCCGTTGCCCGGGGCGCCGATTCCACAACATCACTCCGGCCATGCTGATGATTAAATGCGGAAACGGAACCACGAGTGCCGCATGGTGAATCCGCACCGCGCCCGGCAACAGCACAACGCCGATAGTCACAAATACAGCCGTCAGCAACAAAAACACTTGTTTTCGCCAGGCGATGTCCTGGGAGCGGTGACGAACCACGTTCGCAATCACCATCAGGCCGGAAGCGCAGAACACGATTCCCAGCGGCGTCCACACCGGACAGGAGGCCTGATACATTTTGTTGAACAACCCGCCTGCGTCCATCAGGCGGTAGAAATACGAGCCGTCATACATCGTCCGCAGCGTGTGGATTTTTTCAACGAATTCGCCGGTATGAGCCGCGTGGTGTCCGGACAGGGTGAAACCGATGATCAATGGCAGGGTTAAAGTCATTGGTCCGGCGCCAATCAGAAATCCCAATCCCGTCGGCAAAACGAGATTTTTTCGCGCGCCGACCCAGGCTGCCCATGGCCGGCCAAGGGCGCAGACGCTGGCCATCGCCGCGCCTGCCAAAATAATCGCAAAATCAATCTTGTTGAAGAAGCCCAGGCCGAAAAAAATCCCGGCCAGAAAGGCAAAACGGCTCTGCCGCCGTTGCCACGCTTCCCAGATCATTAAAAAACCGGCAAAGCGGCATAAAAAACTCGGCACCACCGATCCCCAATCCAGGTAAGCCAGAAAAAAGAACGTCGGGTCTGAGGCGAGCAACAGACTGGCAATCAGTGCGACCGGCAGACCCAGCATTTTCCAGGACCAGATCATAAACAAAAGCAACGCCGCCAGGCTCCATGCCAGATTCGTCAGCCGCAATACCGGCAAAGTTGCGCCGAAAAGACTGAAGGCCGGCATGAACAGCCAGCTTTTCAGGGCGCCAAGATAAGACTGGACATAAACGGGAAACGGCCGGCCGAAAAGTTCAATCACCATGTGTTCGGGCATGTGCTGGCCGTGGGTCTGCCCGGTTACAAAGTCCTTCGCCATCCCTGCCGACACGGCTTCATCGTAATAAAGGCCCGGGGCAGTTGTGTTTTGTCTGCCCAGCCAACACAAGGCGATCGCCAGCACCAGCCAGACGCCCATCACCAGGAAAAATTCCCGCGCCCGGCCGGCCGATGACGCTCCCACCGGCTGGGAAACACTGGATGCCACGGGCTTGAGCTTCACAGGCTACTTGAAAAACCGGGATTCACTGGCGCAAACCGTTTGCCATCATGGTTGCCAGATAGGGACAGAGCTGTCGAGGGTGGAGTTGAAAGGGCGCATTGGCCCTGCCATTTGATTTTGAACCTTGAACTTGTCGCCGAAAATTCCATCATCGCGCCATGGCAAATTCAAATCAGGAACCGGTCCTCCAACTCGATTTGCCCGGCATCAAAAAGCTCAAAAGCGGCAAGGTGCGCGAAGTTTTTGATCTGGGCGACCGCCTGCTGTTCGTCGCCACCGATCGCCTCTCCGCCTTCGACGTGGTCATGCCCAATGGCATCCCGCGCAAGGGCGAGGTGCTCACGCAGATTTCCTATTTTTGGTTCGCACAGACCGAATCATTCCAGCCGAACCACCTCATTTCCCATGCCGGTGACACGTTGGGAGTCCCGGCCTTGGCCGATCTGTCCGATGACCTGAAAAACAAACTCGCGTGGCGCTCGATGATTGTGAAGAAGTGCCAGCCGCTGGCCATCGAATGCGTCGTGCGCGGTTATCTGGCCGGCTCGGGCTGGAAGGAATACCAGAAATCGCAGACTGTCTGCGGCATCAAATTGCCAGCGGGGCTGAAAGAATCGTCCGAACTGCCCGAACCGGTTTTCACGCCTGCTACGAAAGCCGAAACCGGCCACGACGAAAACATTTCGTACGAACGGGCCAAGAAAATCGTCGGTGACGACATCGCCGGGCAGGCGCGCGCGGCCAGCCTGAAGATTTACAACTTCGCCCGCGATTACGCGCGCCAACGCGGCATCATCATCGCCGACACCAAATTCGAGTTCGGTCTGGACAATGGCAAATTGATCCTGATTGACGAGGTACTTACGCCTGATTCCTCACGCTTCTGGCCCGCCGGCCAATACCAGCCGGGCCGCAGCCAGCCGAGCTTCGACAAACAATTCGTCCGCGATTATCTGGAAACGCTCGACTGGGACAAGACCCCGCCCGGGCCGGTGTTACCGCCTGACGTCGTGGCCAAAACCAGCGCGAAATATCTGGAGGCTTATGAACGGCTGACGGGGAAGAAGCTTTAATTCGTGGCGGCGGTCGGCAGACCGCAGGTGATTTCCCTTGAAAAGCTAAAAAGTTGACGGCTTTCTGCTGAAAGCCGCTACGTTAGCGGCAGTTCACAGACCGGAGGTCTGTGCCACATTTGAACCATGCAAGCGCTCGTCGAAGATTTTCTACAATACCTGCGGCACGAACGCGGGCAAGCGGAGCACACGCAGAAAACCTACGCCGCGTTGCTCGGCAAATTCATCGCATGGGCGGGCAAACAAGGTTTGACAGATTGGAAACAGGTCGAGTTGAAGCACCTCATGTCCTTCCTGCAACACGAACGCTCGCGTCCACTCGCCGATGAGCCAAAAGAGTCCACCAAACGCCTGAGCAGCGAAAGTGTTTATCTCGAAATCGCGGCGCTGCGGGCGTTTTATCGCTTCGCCGAAAATGAAAAATTACTGCCGGTCAACGTCGCGGAAAATCTCTCGTTGCCGCGCCGGTGGAAACGTTTGCCGAAGGCGCTGACGAACAACGAAATCGAAAAGCTGCTGGCGCCGGAAACGCCGGAGACGCCGGAAAGTTTGTGCGACCAGGCGATTCTCGAACTCGCCTACGCCTCCGGCCTGCGGCTGGCGGAACTGCGCAACCTGCGGCTGGAGCAACTGCATCTCGAAGCCGGCTTCGTCAACGTCATCGGCAAGGGCAACAAGGAACGCGTGGTGCCGGTCGGACGCAAAGCAGTTGAAGCGTTGCATCGTTACCTCGAAGCCGGGAGGCCGAAGCTGGTCACGCCCAAATCACCGGCGAATGTTTTTTTGACGAAACGCGGCACGCCGTTCGCCGCGGTGACCTTGTGGTTGCACATCAAGAACCGGGTCCGCCGCGCGGGGGTGGCGCGCAACATCACGCCGCACATGTTGCGGCACAGTTTCGCCACGCATCTGCTGGAGCACGGCGCGGATTTACGGGTGATTCAGGAACTGCTCGGCCACGCGAACATCAGCACCACGGAGGTTTACACCCACGTTACGGGAAACCGGCTGCGCGAGATTCACCGGAAATTTCATCCGAGAGCATAAACGATGTGGTGCGTATTACGTGTTGCGTCAAGCAGCAGCATACCACCTTCGCGGTGACTTGACGCAACACGCAACCCGGCTGTTATTCAAAATCGTAAACCACCACTTTCTTCACCAGCCGCTTGACGTATTTTTCGACGAACTCGACGTGTTGCGGATGGGTCTGATACGCCTGCTCCGCCTGCTGGTTCGGGAAAATCAGATTCAGCGCCACCTGATACGATTGCTCCACAACCGGACGTTCGCTTGGGACCATTTTCCCGACGTGAAATCGCAGCACGCCGGGAATGTTCTTCAAGAGCCAGTTGGCGCCGGTGAGCAATTCGTCCGCGGCATGCGACTGCTCCGGGTCGGTCCAGAAAACCACAATGTGCGAAAACATGGAGGCGATTGTCGTCGGGCGGCGCCCGTCAGCAAGCGCAAATTTGTTGGAGTTCAGGCATTAACGCGCCTTCTCGAAAAAGCTGAGGCCTGCGCTTTAACGGTGGGCCGGCTGACGGCTTGTTATCCGTGTTTTTCGGAACGAATTTTGCTGCTTCTATCTGTATTTGGCAGGGAAAGCGCCGTCCTGCTTTGCACCAGGTGAAACGCCCGAAAATTTTATGAGAAATACGAAGTTCCAGTTGTGGCACTTCTTTGTGTCACGAGGGGAAAAAGGGGGGAAATTTTTTACTGCCTGCGTGTTTTTATTGGCCGGTGCGATGGTACTGCGCGCCGATGGCGCACCCGAGAACACAACTTCCAGTGAAACGGTCGCGACGAATACTGAGCTGTCGGCACTGTCCAGCATGTCCATCGAGCAATTGATGAACATCAAGGTCTCAATTCTCGGCCCGTCGGAGACCGTTTTACAGACGCCCGCCGCCGTATCGGTGGTGACCCAGGATGACATCAAGCGTTCGGGCGCGAGGAACATTCCCGAGGCGCTACGGCTGGTGCCGGGATTGGATGTAGCCCAAATCGACTCGAGCGAGTGGGCGGTAAGCGCGCGGGGATTCAATGACCAGTCCGCGAACAAATTACTGGTGTTACAGGATGGCCGGAGCATTTACACGCCGCTGTTCTCCGGCGTGTTTTGGGACGTGCAGAGCACGATGATGGAAGATATTGACCACATCGAAGTCGTGCGCGGGCCGGGAGCAACGGTATGGGGTGCCAATGCGGTGAACGGCGTCATCAACATCATCACCAAGAGCGCGGAAGACACGCAGGGCTGGCTCGTCACGGGCGGCGGCGGCACGTTGGAACGCGGTTTTGGGGATGCCCGTTACGGCGGGAAAATCGGCGACAATGCTTTCTACCGCATTTATGGAACTTATTCCGATCACGCAGGCGCCGATTTGGCGGACGGAACCGAGGCCACCAATTCCTGGCAGATGGCGCGCGGCGGTTTTCGGGTGGACGGGGACCCCACCGGACCCAATTCGTTCACCGTTCAGGGCGACGGGTACGTTGGGTGGATTCGCCAGGTCATCAACGGTTTGTACAGTCTGGTTCCGCCGTACACCGAATCGGTGGCGGATGACTGGCAAGTGCACGGCGCGGATGTGCTGGGCCACTGGACGCACACGTTTTCCGACACGTCCGAGCTGAAGGTTCAGGCATATTACGATTACACCAGCCGCAAAGCGGCCATTTTCGACGAGGAACGCCACACGTTCGACTTGAACGCGCAGCATGAGTTCGCTCTGGGCGGGCGCAACCAACTGGTCTGGGGACTGGGCTACCATGTCACCACCGACTCGGAACAAAACAATCCGTCTCTTTCATTCAATCCCGAGGCCCAGACGGAAAATTTATACAGCGGGTTCGTGCAAGACGAAATTGCGCTGGTGAAGGACCGGTTGAGTCTGACGCTGGGCACGAAATTGGAGTACAACGATTACACCGGAGTGGAAGTGGAACCGGGCGGCAGACTGCTCTGGACCCCGTGGGCGGGTTCAAATTCGCGCGGGTTGTCGAGCCAGACCTTTTGGGCCTCGGTTTCCCGCGCCGTGCGCACGCCCTCGCGGGTGGAGGAATCGTTCGCGTCGAGGATGGCCGATCCATACTACCCGCCCCTGCCGGAGTTATCGTACGGCACAATTGGCGCCAAGTCGGAAAAGTTGATGGCCTATGAGATTGGTTATCGGGTGCAGCCATTTGGAAAACTTTCGTTGGATCTGGCGGCATTCTACAATGATTATGACGATTTACGGAGCGTGCAGGTGGTTGCTTTTCCCACGAACACCCCGCTCACAACGGTTCTGGGAAACGATATGTCCGGGCACACCAAAGGCGTGGAAATTTCGGCGACCTGGACGGTGGCGGATTGGTGGCGGTTGCGGCCCAGTTACACGTATTTACACATGAACTTGTATGCCCACCCGCCCGCGAACGACCTGTGGGTGGCACAAATTGAAGGCTCCAACCCCCAAAATCAGTTTTCCATCCGTTCGTCCATGGATTTGCCGCATGGGGTGACGTTCGACACCATGCTGCGGTATGTAGACAATCTGCCCGCTTTTCAAATTGCGAGCTACTTTGAACTCGACGCCCGGCTCGGCTGGCGCATCAACAAGCATTGGGAGATGGCCATCGTCGGGCAGAACCTCCTGCACGATCGTCACGCGGAATTTAACTCGACTCAGATCACCACGCAAGCAACAGAAATACCCCGCAGTGTTTACGGAACCATTACCTGGCAATTTTAAGCGTCTTGCATGACTGTTACTCTCAAACGCTGCCAGTCACGGCTGGCGCAGATGCGCCGGGCCGCACTGTTGCTTGGTTGCCTGCTGCCGGCGGTGCTGTCGGGCCACTGGCTGGTACAGGCGCAGGAGAACCGGCCTCCCGATTACCGGGTTAAAGCTGCGTTCATCTACAATTTTGGGAAGTTCGTTGAATGGCCGGCCAGCGCCTTTGCGAGCGCTGATGCGCCACTGGTCATCGGCGTGCTGGGAGGCGACCCGTTTCACGGCGACTGCGAACGCATCGTGGCCAACAAAAGCATCAACGGTCACCCGGTCATCGTCCGGCAAATCAGCCATCCCGCCGGCCGCCGGCAGACGCGGGATTATTCCGATTTGAAGAGTTGCCACATTCTTTTCATCAGCGCCTCCGAATCCGACAATTTGCCGGACATCCTTGACGCGCTGAAGGGCAGAAGTGTTTTGACGGTCACGGATAATCTGGACCATTTTGCGGCTTCCGGTGTCATGATCAACTTTGTCATGGAGAACGAAAGCGTCCGCTTTGAAATCAACGATGATGCCGCCCGCCGCGCCGGGTTGAAAATCAGCTCCAAATTGCTGGCATTGCGAACAAACAAACGACCCCAATAAGGAGATTTTTTGCGAACGTTTACCATCAAGCAGAAGCTAAAGCTGATCACCATGGCCAGCAGCACGGTCGCACTGTTGCTGGTCGCTGTGGCGTTTCTTACCTACGAGTACTTTGCATTCCGGCAGGCCATGGTGCGGGATTTATTGACGCAGGCCGAGATCATTGGAAACCAAAGCACAGCGGCCCTGACGTACGACGACCAGAACAATGCCAGGGATATCCTGGGCGCGTTGAGCGCCAAGAAGAACATCGTCGCCGCGGGCCTTTATGCCCAGAATGGCGAGCTGTTTGCCTCATATTTTGAATCGGAACGGAACGGTTCCCAACCCGTACCGCCGCGGGCCGGGCCGGACGGCTGGCGTTTTTCGGGCGACTTTCTGGTTTTGTTCCGGCCCATCAAGATGAATGGCGAAGCCATCGGCACCATTTATCTGAAATCCGATTTGACGGAGTTGCATGCGCGGCTGGGGCGTTACGCGGAAACTTTCACCCTGTTCACCCTCGTTTCCCTGGCCGCCACGTATCTGCTGGCCTCACGCTTGCAACGGATCATTTCCCGCCCCATCTCGCATCTGGCGGAGACGGCCAAAACCGTTTCGGCGGAGAAGAATTATTCCATTCGCGCCCAAAAAGAATCCGCGGACGAACTCGGCCAGCTCATTGACGGCTTTAATGAAATGCTGGGCCAAATCCAGAAGCGCGACAACGCGCTGCTGCTGGCCAGGGACGAATTGGAAAAACGCGTCGAGGAACGCACGCGCGATTTGCAGCAACAATTCAGCCGTATCAGTCTGCTCAACCAGATCACCTATGCCATCGCCGCCCGGCAGGATTTCGAAAGCATGGTTTTGATTGTACTCCAGCAATTGGAAGAGCACCTGCCGGTTGATTACAGCGCAGCCTACTTTCTGGAGGAACCAACCGAAATGCTCAAGTTGATGGTCCGCGGCCCCAACAGCCAGCCACTGGCGGAACAATTGCAGATTCCACCGGCCATCCCCCTCGCGCACACGCCCTTCCGCCCCTGCCTGCAGGGCGAAATGATTTATGTGCCTGACCTCAACCAGCTGGATTTGGCCATGCCGCAAAAAATGGCGAAAGCCGGCTTTTCCTCCTGCGTTGGCGCGCCGCTGGTCACGAAAGACAAGGTTTTCGGTCTGATTGTCCTTCTGCGCCGGCAACTGAACGGGTTCAGCGAAGCGGAACAGAATTTCATTCATGGCTTGAGCGCGCATATGGCACTGGCGATTTATCAGGCGCAACTTTTCCAGGACCTGCAAAGGGCCTACAACGAATTGCGCCAGACGCAGCAGGCGGTCATGCAACAGGAACGACTCAAGGCGCTCGGCCAGATGGCCAGCGGCATTGCGCACGATATCAACAACTCACTGTCACCCATTCTGGGCTATGTCGAATTGATCCGTCAGGACGAGCCGGGTTTGCACGAAGATACCCAGAAGTTTCTGCAATACATCAAAACTGCCGGCGAGGATATCGCCCACATCGTCGCCCGGCTCCGCGAATTTTACCGCCCGCGCGCCGCCAGCGAATCGCTGCTCGCGCTGGATCTGAATCAGTTGGTCAAACAGGGCGTTGACATGACACGTCCACGCTGGCGCGATATTCCCCAGGGTCGCGGCATCATGATTGAAATGCGCATGGATTTGGATGCGGGCCTGCCCAAATTTGCCGGCATCGAAAGTGAAATCCGCGAGGCCCTTGTCAATTTGATTCTCAACGCCGTGGACGCGATGCCGTCCGGCGGCGTCATCACCGTCCGCACGCGCGCGGTGGCATTGGGATCGGCGAAGCCGGGCGATGTTCCTGACCACGTCATCCTTGAAATCAACGACACGGGCGTTGGCATGAATGAGGAAATCAGCAAGCGTTGTCTTGAGCCGTTCTTTTCCACCAAGGGCAAACGCGGCACCGGCCTTGGTCTGGCCATGGTTTACGGCGTCATGGAACGGCATGACGGCAGGATTGAAATTGACAGCAAACCCGGCAAAGGCACGACCATGCGGCTCGTCTTCCCGGTCCGCCAGTTGGAAACCACCGTGCCCACGAAACCTGAAAAAGAGAGCCTGCCCGGACCGTTCCGCATTCTGTTCATTGACGACGAAGCCACCTTGCGTGAGTTGATGCATACCCTGCTGGGACGCGACGGCCACCAGGTCGAAACCCCTGATGGCGGCCGTGCCGGGGTGGCGGCTTTTCGCGCCGCACGCAACCGCAATGAACCATTTGATGTCGTCATCACCGACTTGGGCATGCCCTATATGGATGGACGCGAAGTCGCCGCCGCGGTCAAACACGAGTCACCCGACACACCCGTCGTCATGCTCACCGGCTGGGGCGCATTCATGAAGGAAGACAACGATCTGCCCATGCATGTGGACGGCCTTTTGGGCAAACCGCCGCGTATCGGCGAAATCCGCGCCATGCTCCGCCGCGTTGTGCATCGCCCCCACAATCAGACGAAGCGGGCTTAAGGCATGGGCAGCAACGGCCGGCCCGGCCATCAACAATCAGAAGACGCTCCCACCGCTGGTTGCCGCCCCCGGCTTTGCTGTCGCCGGAGCGGGAAAAGTTTTCGTGTCAAAATTTCATTTGCCTTTGCCGGCAACAGGATAAAATCGCGCCGTGAACGCGCGAATGAATCTGTGGTTCATGACCGCCCTGTCCGGCTGCCTGCTGACCGCCAGTTGCGCCGACAACAACAACCCACCGAAAAACACCCCCCCGAAAACCATGAGCATCCAGATCACCAGCACCGCGTTTGCCGACGGCCAGCCCATTCCGGCAAAATACACCTGCGATGGCGACGACGTTTCCCCGCCATTGCAATGGACGAATGCGCCCGTGAACACTAAAAGTTTTGCGTTGATTTGCGACGACCCCGACGCGCCCGTCGGCGCTTGGGTGCATTGGGTCGCCTACAATTTGGCTGCGAATGCGACCGGACTGCCGGAAGACGTGGCGAAAACCCAGACCATCGCCGGCGGTGCCAAACAGGGGCTGAACGATTTTCGGCGGGTGGGTTACGGCGGACCCTGTCCGCCGCTCGGCAAACCGCATCGCTACTTTTTCAAGCTTTACGCGCTGGACGCGATGCTCAATCTCAAACCCGGCCTCACCAAAAAAGAGTTGCTCAAGGTGACGAACGGCCACGTCCTCGCCGAGGGACAGTTGATGGGAACGTATCAAAGAATGTGACGGACCGGGCGGTTTGTGGTGCATTTTGCGTCAAGTATTGAATCTCCGTTCATCGGCTGCTTGACGCAACACGCAATACGCCCTTGAAATCTCCTCTTCCCCTTTCAAGCGAATTCAGGTTTCATTTTCCGCCACATGAGCAAAACCGCATTGTTATTTGCCGGACAGGGCGCGCAAGCCGTCGGCATGGGCAAGGACCTCGCCGAAAAATTTCCGTCGGCCAAGGCCTGGTTCGACCGTGCCAATGCCGCGCTCAACTACGACCTCACCACTATCTGTTTCTACGGGCCGGACGCCGAGTTGACCAAGACCGAAAATGCCCAGCCGGGAATTTTCCTCGTGAGTTGGGTCGCGTTTCAATTACTCAAGGAACAGGTGCCGACTCTCAAATTTGAGGCCACCGCCGGCCTGTCGCTCGGCGAATTCGCGGCGTTGGCGGCGGCGGGTGCGATAAGTTTTGAGGACGGCCTGCGCGTTGTGCGCCAGCGCGGAAAATTCATGCAGGAAGCGTGTGACGCCACACGCGGCGGCATGGCGGCGGTCATCGGTTTGGACGAAGCCCCGACGCGTGAGGTCTGCGCCGAGGCGGGCGTGGTGCTGGCGAATTTGAACTGCCCTGGCCAGCTCGTCATTTCCGGCGAAACGGACAAAATCGCCCGGGCCGTTGAACTCGCCAAAGCCAAAGGCGCCAAGCGCGCGATTCCGTTGCCCGTGGCCGGCGCCTATCACTCGCCGCTCATGGCCGGCGCACAACCCAAACTCCAGGCGGAACTCGAAAAAATCAAAATCTCAGCGCCGTCGGTACCGGTGATTTCCAACGTCACTGCGCTGCCGCAAGGCACACCAACGGGCATCAGCTCGCGATTGGTCGAACAGATTACGTCGTCGGTGCTTTGGGAAAAATCCATGCGCTATTTGCTGGCGCACGATTTTACGCGGTTCATCGAACTCGGCCCCGGCACGGCGTTGAGCGGTTTCATGAAGCGCATTGATAAAAATGTACAAATGCTCAACGTGGCTGACGTGGCGAGCCTGGAGGCAACGGTGAAAATTCTGAATGGGTAGCACAGGCCTTCGGCCTGTCGTTTCCGGTGTCGCGCCGGAAACAGTTGGGCCGCGGACGCTTGCTGGCTGATGTGCCTTTGTCAGCAACCAATGTCGCTCGGCGCAATTTGGCGGGACGCCAAATTGGACAGGCGAGACGCCTGTTCCACCTGAATTTTTTGTGTGCATTCGCGCCGGTTCGCGGTTAAACCATGGCCCGCCATGAAACAACTTGAGAATCAAATCGCCGCCATGACCGTGCTCCCTTCACCCAAAGTGGCAGCAGCTACGCCCTGGGTAATGAAACGACTTGAGAATCAAATTGCCGTCGTGACCGGTGCCGGACGGGGCATTGGCCAGGCCATTGCGCTGAAATTCGCCGCTCACGGGGCCGACGTCGTGGCCGTGGACCTGAAAACCGAATTCGTTCAGGAAACGGTGGCGAAAGTCCAGAAACTCGGACGCAAGGCTTGGGCCGTGGCTGCCAACGTGGCCGAAGCCGCCAGTGTGGAAGCCGCCGTCGCGCAGATTATGAAGGATCCGGGCCGCGTGGACATTCTCGTGAACAACGCCGGCATCACCAGGGACGGCCTGCTCATGCGCATGAGCGAGGCGGATTGGGACGCCGTGCTGGACATCAATCTCAAGGGTGCGTTCCTGTTCACCAAGGAACTCAGCCGTCCGCTCCTGAAACAGCGCTCCGGCCGCATCGTCAACATTGCTTCCGTCATCGGATTGATCGGCAATGCCGGCCAGTGCAATTACGCCGCGAGCAAGGCCGGCGTCATTGGCCTGACCAAGTCGTGCGCCCGCGAATTCGCCAGCCGGGGCATCACCGTCAACGCCATCGCGCCAGGCTTCATTCAGACGGCGATGACGGACAAGCTGTCGCTGGAGCAGAAGGACGCCATCATCAAGCAGATCCCCCTGGCCAGTCTGGGCCAGCCGGAGGACGTGGCGGAGGCGGCGTTGTTTTTTGCCAGCCCGGCGGCGCGTTATGTTACCGGCCAGGTCCTGCCGGTGGACGGCGGGATGGTGATGTGACGAGCCCGGTCAATTAATTGAAAAAAATTGTGATTCAGGGCTTGACGCCTTCCGTTTTCATGGCATAGACACAGGTCAAAATTTAACCGGAGCAACCCATGGCTGAAAAATCTATTGAACAACGAGTAAAGGATATCATCGTCGAGCAACTCGGCGTCAATGCGGATCAAGTGACGCCGGAGGCGAAGTTTATTGAGGACCTCGGCGCGGACTCGCTCGACACGGTCGAGTTGGTCATGGCGCTGGAGGAGGAATTCGGCATCGAAGTGCCGGACGAACAGGCCGAGAAACTTCAAACCGTCGGCGATGTCATCAAATACATCGAAGACCTGCAGCAGAAGTAGTGGCAACGTGAAAACTTCGGGGCAGTTTCAGCTGAACTCAGCTTGATCTGCCCCTTTTGATTTTATGGCAAACCCTTCATCCCCGCGCCGGGTGGTCATCACCGGCCTGGGGGTCGTCACGCCGCTCGGGAATAAAGCTGACGTGTTTTGGAAGAACCTCGTCGCCGGACAATGCGGCATTGACCGCATCCGTTCCTTTGACGCAACGCCGTTCGACACCCAAATCGCCGGCGAGGTGAAACATTTTGATCCTCTGCCCGCGTTTCCGTCGCCCAAGGAAGTCCGGCGCGCCGACCGGTTTTCCCAATTCGGCGTTTTCGCCGCGCATCACGCGTTGCTCGATTCCGGACTCGACCTCGACCGGGAAAACCGCGACGAAATCGGTGTCATCATCGGCTCCGGCATCGGCGGTCTGGCGACCACCACCGAGCAGCACAAAATCCTGCTCGACCGCGGACCGGACCGGCTCTCGCCCTTCATGATCCCGATGCTCATCAGCAACATGGCTTCGGGAATATTTTCCATGCACAAAGACCTGCGCGGGCCAAACTACGCCACCTGTTCCGCCTGTGCGACCGCCAATCACGCCATCGGCGAGGCCTGGCGCACCATCAAAATGGGCGATGCGCAGGTGATGTTCGCCGGCGGCGCGGAGGCGACGGTTGTGCCCATCGGCATCGGCGGGTTCTGCGCCATGAAAGCCATGAGCCGGCGCAACAATGATCCAAAGCATGCCTCGCGCCCGTTCGACAAGGAACGCGACGGCTTCGTCATGGGCGAAGGCGCGGGCGTCGTCGTGCTCGAAGAATTGGAACACGCCAAAAAACGCGGCGCGAAAATTTATTGCGAGATTGTCGGTTACGGCAACACCGCCGACGCGTATCATCTCACCGCCCCGGCGCCCGGCGGCGAGGGCGCGGCGCGCTGCATGCAAATGGCGCTGCGCCACGGCGGGTTGAACCCGTCGGACATTTCCTACATCAACGCCCACGGCACTTCCACGGTGCAAGGCGACGCTTGTGAAACGCTGGCCATCAAAACCGTTTTCGGCCCGTACGCGAAAAAAATTGCGGTTAGTTCCACCAAGGGCGCGACCGGCCACATGCTCGGCGCGGCGGGCGCCGTGGAAATGAGCGTTTGTGCCCTCGCCATCAAGCACGGCGTCGTCCCGCCGACCATCAATTACCAGGTGCCCGACCCCGAGTGCGATCTGGATTACGTGCCGAACACCGCGCGCGAGTTGACGGTGAACGCCGTCATCAACAACTCGTTCGGTTTCGGCGGCCACAACGCGTGCATCGCAGCGAAAAAATTTGTCGGATAGCAGTTATTTCGCGCCAAGTTTCATGTTGCGTTCAGTTTGCCGCGCATTTAGAACGGTGCCTGCAAAACCGACCAACGCATTATGAAAACATTGTTCGCCTCATTTCTCGCTTTCACGCTCGCGGCAACACTTGCCTCTGCCGACGAAATCCAGCTTCCTCACATTACCGTTTACGGAACGGCCACGACGGAAGTCGTGCCCGATGAAATGATTTGGTCAGTCGAAGTCAAAAACAAGAACTTGGGACTTGAAGCTGCAGCGACCGAGCATGGGAAAACGGTCCAAGCCGTCTTGAGTCTGCTCAAGGAATCGAAGGTGGATGACAAGACCATTCAGACATCCCAGATGGAATTTGGTGAAAACCAGGAATACACTTCAGGTTCTTGGGTAAAATCGGGCTACTTTGCCAAGACAGAAATATCTTTCAAGATAACAAACTTTGACCTCTACAAAAAGCTTTGGGTTGGACTTGCAAAGATATCTGGCGTCAGCGTTCAAAGTGTTGCCTACGATAACAGCAAACGAATTGATTATCGTAATGAGACGCGCCAGAAGGCATTACAAGCAGCGAAAGAAAAAGCTTCTGCAATGTCAAAAGTTTTAGGTTCGGAAATCGGAGAACCATTGCTGGTTGAAGAGGATTTGTCTGTCAGTGAGGGTTGGCAGGGAAATTACGCCGTCCAAGCAGTGAACGCTATTAACAACCTGCAAGCAGTGGAAAATGGAAACGCGCGCGAAGACACGCAGCTTTCTCTTGGAACAATTCCCATTCGGGCACGAGTCAAAGTGAGCTTTCGGTTGCTGGCAGCGTCAAAATGAACTTTCTTTCGCTCATAGAAGCGAAACGCGAAGGCAAAATTCTCGCGCCACAACAGATTCAGGAATTTGTCGGCGAATTCACCGCCGGGAAAATTCCCGATTACCAGATGGCCGCGATGCTTATGGCTATTTATTTTCGCGGACTCGACACAGCCGAGACTTCCGCCCTCACGCTGGCCATGCGCGATTCCGGTGACGTGCTGAAATTTCCCAAGGATGAACGCCCGCTCGTGGACAAGCACTCCACCGGCGGCATCGGCGACAAGGTTTCGCTGCCGCTTGCGCCGTTGCTCGCCTGCCTCGGCTTCCGCGTACCAATGATTTCCGGCCGCGGCCTCGGCATCACCGGCGGTACGCTCGACAAACTCGATTCCATCCCCGGCTTCCAAACGCTGCTGCCCGCCAAAAAAATCGTTGAGCAAGTTCAGAAAATCGGCTGTGTCATCTGTGGTCAGACCGACCGCATGGTTCCGGCGGACAAAAAAATCTACGCGCTCCGCGACGCCTCCGGCACCGTGCCGAGCATCCCACTCATCACCGCGTCCATCCTTTCCAAAAAACTCGCCGAAAGCCTCGACGCGCTGGTGCTGGACGTGAAATTCGGCTGTGCTGCGTTCATGCAGACAAAAGCTGAGGCCCGCAAACTCGCCAAGGCCATGGTCGCGCTGGGCAACGAGTGCGGCGTGAACACCCGCGCGATTTTGACAGACATGAACACGCCGCTGGGCCGCGCCGCTGGCAACTGGCTGGAAGTGAAGGAAAGCGTGGCTCTGCTTGATCGTAGGACAGGCGTCTCGCCTGTCTCTGATTTCACAAAACCAGAAAATATGGAGACAGGCAGGATGCCTGTCCTACGGCGTGACGACCTCCGCTCGCTTGTCCTCGACTGCGCCGCACATTTGCTGGTTCAAACGCGTAAATCGAAATCACTCGCTGCCGCGCGCAAACAAGCCGGGGAATGCCTGAACTCCGGCCAACCGCGCAAGAAGTGGAACGAAATGCTTGTCGCTCAAGGCGCAGACCTGGCCGCGTTCAACAAAAAGCTGGCGCAGGATTCCACCGCACAGGTCGTCGTTGAGTTAAAGGCGGAAACGGCCGGCTACATTTCCAAGTGCGACGCGCGGCTCATCGGCGAAGTCATCCGCGATTTGGGCGGCGGCCGGCTCACGAAGGAATCGGCCATCAATTACGACGTGGGTGTTGACCAAATTGCCAAGCCCGGCGAGGCCGTGCGGAGAAATTCGGTCCTCGCCCGCATTCACGCCGCCGGTCAATCACAAGCGAGGTCTGCCTGCGCCCGGCTCAAATCCGCATTTCAGTTTTCCGAACGGCGACCCGCTTTGGCCACACGAATCACAAGTGTGATCACGGCTTGACGAAGAAATGCTTTCGTCCTTGAATCACTTTTGCCTTCCCAAAGCCGACCCGCTAGGCTCCGTCATTGACCCATGAAACCGCGCAGCACTATGCTCTTTCGCCGGTTGTCACTTTCAAGCCTGGCGGTGACCACGGCGATGACGCCGGCACACACGGCGGTTTCCATCGTCGGCGATGAGTTTTTTATCAACGGCCAGCCGACTTCTGCTGCAATGAATGTCACGGGTTATTATTACGATAATGAGTTTACGCGTTTATTTTTCAGCAATCTTCCGGTCGGAGCTTTCTAAATGACCCGCCCGCTTTCCATTTTGGTTTCGGGGTTCATCGCTTTGGCGTTGAGCGTGTGCTGGTTTTATCAGATGCGACCCATCGCCGAAGGAAACGGCGAGAACACCATCAACGGTTTTCAATTCACCGGCGGTTCAGGTTTCGGTTCGTTCAACTCCCAGCCCGTGGTGTGGAAGCCCCGTATCGGCGGTTACTGGCTGTCGGGAACGCTGCTGGACGCGGTTGCGTGGTGGGAGGGAAATTTGACGCAGGAACAATACGCCAATGTTTTCGGATTTTACAATGCCGCCGGGTTGATGGCGACTTTCCTGCTGTTGATTCGCTTCGTCAAGCACGCGCAGTTCGTCATCCTCGGCACGTTCGCGGCGCTGGTTTACAGTTTGACGCCGCCCGCGTCTTCGTGTTCCTACGACATGCCCGCGCTGTTTTTCTTCACGTTATCCTTCCTGCTCTGGCAGCGCGGCTGGTTTGGCTGGATGCTGGTAGCCATCGTCGCCGGCACGTTGTTCAAGGAAACTGTGGCGGTGGTGGCACTGCTCTTTTTCTTCACGAAACTGGGTTGGAAAACAAAGGCCGGTTTTTTCATCTCGGCGGCGGTGGCTTGTCTGCTGCTGAAGTTGTGGATCACGGCGGCGGTGCTGGGGCACGCGCAGTTGTCCACGGCGGAATACGCTGATTGGCCGAGGTTGAAGCGGGTCTTTACCGGCTCTCCAGGTCCGTTCGGCGGCCCGACCTGGTTGCGAAGCTGGGTTTGGATGAATGCCGGTACCGTCATCGTTGCCCTGTTCATGTTGCCGGGGAAAACCCTGGCGGACAGAGGCATCAAAACGGTTCTGGCGGTGTTCATGGTGGGGCAGTTGATTGGCGGCGATTACGGCAACTTCCGTGATTTCCTCGAAATCATTCCGATGACGATGATTTATCTGGCGAATGCCGTCGAAGGAGGAAGCGCGACATGAGATGGTTCGCGGCAATTGTGATTTGTCTGGTGATGCTGGCATTGACCTTTGTGCTTGTTCTCCTGCTCGTTTCTGCCCCGACTGTGTTTGCGGCGGAATCCACTGCCGGGGCTGGACACACGATGGTTTCCATTGCCGGAGACGACTTTCAAATCAACGGCCGGCCGACTTACGCCGGGCGCGCGTGGAATGGCCACAAAATCCAGGGTTTGCTGCTCAATGCGCGGATGGTGCAGGGTATCTTTGATGACCTGAATACGAACACCGTTTCGCGCTGGGCGTATCCGGATACCGGCAAATGGGATGCGGAGCGCAACACGCGCGAATTCATTGCCGCCATGCCGGAGTGGCGGCGCCATGGCCTGCTCGCCTTTACGCTCAATCTTCAAGGCGGTTCGCCCGAGGGTTATTCCAAGGCGCAACCGTGGCATAACTCGGCATTCGAAGCCGACGGCTCGTTGCGGGCGGATTATTGCGCGCGTCTGGAGCGCATTCTGGACAAGGCTGATGAACTGGGGATGGTGGTCATCCTCGGCTATTTTTACTTCGGACAGGATGATCGGCTGACAGACGAAGCGGCGGTGGTGCGCGCCACGGACAACGCGACAAAATGGCTGCTCGACCACGGCTGGCAAAACGCACTTGTGGAAATCAACAACGAAACTTCGCCGTCCTACCATCATGCCATTTTGCAGCCGGCCCGAGTCCACGAACTGATTGAACGGGTGAAGAACATGCACCGGGACGGACGCCGTCTGTTGGTCGGCACATCGTACCCGGGCGGGAAAATTCCGGACGAAAGCGTGGTGCGCAACTCCGATTTTTTGCTGCTGCACGGCAACGGCGTTTCACAACCGGAACACATTCGCGAGATGGTGCGGCGAACGCGGGCGGTGCCGGGCTACACACTAAAGCCAATCCTGTTCAACGAGGATGACCACTTCGATTTCGACCGGCCGACGGACAATTTTGTCGCCGCGCTCAACGAACATGCATCGTGGGGATTCTTTGATTATCGGATGAAAGGCGAAGGTTTTAACGACGGTTACCAGAGCGTGCCGGTCAATTGGAGCATCAGCAGCGACCGCAAGAGGGCGTTCTTCCGCCTCCTCGGCGAAATCACCGGGGAAGGTGAACCTTGAAGCCAACTGCAACGGTGACGATTTCTGTGTTCATAGCAGGTTGCATCACGTCGTCACTGGAGTGATGCCAGTATTTTTTCCGCCGCGGCGCGGGGATTTTCCGCCGCATAAATCGGACGGCCAATCACCAGCCAGTTTGCGCCGGCGGCGATGGCTTTACGCGGCGTGAGCGTGCGTTTCTGGTCGTCGGCCTTTCCCCCTCCCATTCGAACGCCGGGCGTAACCAGTTGCGTGGCGGGCGGGAGCGCCTGCCGGAGTTTGGCGACTTCCAGCGGCGAGCAAACCAGGCCACGCAAACCCGCCTTGGTGGCCACCGTCGCCAGGCGGCGCACCTGATAATCCACGTTCGCATCAAGGCCGATTTCCTTTAAACCCCCGGCCTCGAGGCTCGTCAGCACGGTCACGCCCAAAACGAGCGGCGGACTGTGGCCGAGCCGCCAGGCATTCTCCTGCGCGGATTGTTCGGCGGCCTTGAGCATTTCCAGACCGCCGCTCGTGTGCACGGTGAGCATTTGCACATCCAATTGCACTGCAGCAGCCACGGACTTGGCGACGGTGTTGGGGATGTCGTGATATTTCAAATCCAGGAACACCATCGCGCCCCGCTCGCGGATCCGCCGCACGATGTCCGGCCCCGCGCCGGTGAAAAGTTCGCTGCCTACCTTGAACCCGCCTGCAACCGGAGCCAGTTGTTCCACGAGTTTCAGCGCGGCCTCAGCCGTTGGCACATCCAGCGCCACAATAATCGGATTGCGCACGAAGTGATTTAAGCCCAAGCTGCAAGTCTCGACAAGCCGTCGTTTTGACTTTACCGGCAAAATTTTCTAGCCTGCCGGCATGAAAGTCATCCGTTTCAGCGACGCGAATTTTGCCCAGAAACTCCAGGAAGTGACTGCAGCGTCCAGCCTGTTTGATCCGGCAATCGAGCAACGCACCCGCGCCATCCTCGACGACGTGCAGGTGCATGGCGACGCCGCGTTGCTGGAGTTCACGGAACGCTTCGACGGCGCGAAACTCGCCGCCGACCGGCTGGCCGTTACGCAGGCCGAATTGTTCAACGCTTCGCTCGCCGCCGACGAATCGCTGCGCCAGGCCGTGGCCGAAGCGGAAAAAAACATCATCGCGTTTGCCAAGAAATCGCTGCGCAAAAACTGGCAGATGAAGAATTCGCACGGCGCGATTGTCGGTGAAAAATTTGATCCGTTCCAGCGCGTCGGCGTTTACATCCCCGGTGGCAAGGCCCCGCTGGTTTCCACCGCGCTGATGACCATCACATTGGCGAAGGCCGCGGGTTGCCCGGAAATCGTCGCCTGCACGCCCTGTGGCCGGGATGGCGGAATCAATCCCGCGCTGTTGTTTGCCACGCGCGCGGCGGGCGCAACGGAGATTTACCGCGTCGGCGGGGCGCAGGCGATTGCGGCGATGGCTTACGGCACAAAGACGATTCGGCGTGTGCAAAAGATTTTCGGCCCCGGCAACGACTATGTTGTCACCGCCAAACGCTTGCTCGTCGGGTATGTCGCGATAGATTTGCTGCCCGGCCCGAGCGAAGTGCTGGTGCTCGCAGATGATACGGCGAATCCGAAGTTTGTTGCCGCCGATATGCTGGCGCAGGCCGAGCACGGCTCCGGCCACGAACGTGTCTGGCTCGTGACGCCTTCAGCGAAAATTCTCAAAGCCGTCGAAAAAGAAATCGCGCGGCAACTGCCCAAGCTCGCACGACGTGGATTTATCCAACGCGCTTTACAGAACAACGGCTGGCTCATTCAGGTGAAGTCGCTCGATGATGGCGTGGCTTTGGCAAACCGGCTGGCGCCGGAGCATTGTGAGGTAATGACGCGCAATCCGCGCCAGGTTTCCGCGGGCATTTTGACCGCAGGCGCGATTTTCCTCGGGCCGTGGTCACCGACGGTGCTGGGCGATTACGTGGCCGGGCCGAGCCACACGCTGCCAACCGGCGGCGCGGGTGCGTCATTTGCCGGCCTGACGGTGGACCAGTTCCAGCGGCGCACGAGCGTGGTGGAATACAGCCGCGCCTCGCTCAAGAAAGCGCTGCCCACGGTGAAGAAATTTGCCGAACTCGAAGGCCTGGGCGCGCATGGGAAAAGCGCGGAGATCAGAAAATAAATCCGTTAAAAGGTTGACACGGTTGTCACCTATAGATTACAATCAAAATGGTCGAGATGGAAATCAAGAAGCTGGAGCTTCAGAACGGACTCGTCCCGTTTGACGAGTGGTTCGATTCCCTTCGCGACTGGAAAATGCAGGCGGCGGTGGATGCGCGTCTGGCCCGCGTGCGCGCCGGAAATTTCGGCGATTGCAAATCGGTGGGTGGGGGCGTGTTTGAATTGCGCATCGCGTTTGGTCCTGGACTCCGAATTTATTACGGACTTCACGGCAAACAAATCGTGGTGTTGCTGGGTGGCGGTGACAAGAACAGCCAATCGCGCGACATCCGCCGCGCGCAGCAACTGTGGCAACAATACAGGCAACATGCGTCTTAAAAATTACAAAGATGATTTGAACAAGCGTCTGCGCGACCCGGGATACGCGGCCGAATATCTCGCGCAAGTGCTGGCGGAAAAGGACAGTGCCGCATTCCTGATTGCGCTCAAGGACGTGGTCGAAGCTGGCGGGGGCGTGGGCAGTCTGGCCGGCCGCGTGGGACTCCGACGACCCAGCCTATACAAAATTCTTTCAAAAAACGGCAACCCGACTTTGGAAACATTGCAGGAAATTCTGAAGCCTCTCGGACTACGCGTCTCCGTCGCTTTGAACGAAGCGGCGTGAGCGCCGCGATCAAGAAAGCATTGCCCACCGTGAAAAAATTCGCCGAACTCGAAGGTTTGGGCGCGCATGGGAAAAGCGCGGAGATTAAGGCCGCCTGAGCGCCGCCATATGATGAATGCCACTGACGCAGCTTTGGAAGAAGCTGGTTAAGCTGTATCATCCCGACCGTTTTGCCAATGATCCGGACAAACTGGAGACGTATCACAAGCTGACCGCCGCCATCAATCAGGCGAAGGACAACGGCGACATCGAGACGTTGCGTACCATCGCGGAAGACCCGCACGGCTTCATCCTGCGTCAGGGCTGGGCAAATCTGGATTTCAAGGACGTGGAGGAACTGGCGCAATTGAAGCGGCTGCATGAGACGTTGCAAAAGGAAATCGCGGCAGTCACGGAAGCGTTGAAGGAATTGCGCGAAAGTCCGGATTACGAGCTTTGCCAGCTCGCTGAACAAAAGCCGGGCATTTTGGATGAACTGGCGGCGGAACGGGCGAAGCAGCTTGAACTTGAAAATGCGGAGTTGGAAAAGCAGGCAGAACAGTTGGCAAAGGAAATCAAGAAATTATCCGGCAAGTCGGCGCACAGAATTGTTTAATTTTCCCGGCTTGAGCGGCAGGTGAAATCGGTTAAATTGATTGGCATGAAATTGAAACTCACCGCCGTTTTCCGGAAGTTTCCTGAAGGTTATGCCGCGTTCGTCGAGGAGTTGCCCGGCGCAAACACACAAGGTGCTACGCTGAAAGAGGCCCGTGCCAACTTGAAGGAGGCAATTGCGCTGGTGCTGGAGGCAAACCGGCAATTGGCCGAGGAAGAGTTGGGCAACGCAGAAGTCATTCGCGAGCCGCTGGCTCTGGCCTGAAGCTATAAATTTTCCCTTTGACGCCAGACAGCAAAGATGCTTGGCGCGAATCGTGAAACGAATTGACCTTATTCGGCATTTAGAACGTCATGGCTGCGAGTTTCTGCGCGAGGGGGGCAATCACACGATTTATGTGAACGTCCGAAAAAGAAAGTTTCCGCCGTGCCGCGCCACCGGGAGATCATTGAGTTCATTGCCCGGAAGATTTGCAAGGACTTGGAAGTGCCGAAGCCGTAAAATCATTTTCGCCATGCCGACAAAAACATCGCAATTGATCCGCCCGCTGGTGCGCAAGTTGCGCCCTTACGTCTATGGGGAGCAGCCGAAGGTCAAGGGGTTGATCAAGCTCAACACGAACGAGAATCCCACCTGCCCCTCATCCCGCCGTCAGCCGGGTGATTTCGCGCAGCGGCGTGCGCGGACGGAACTTCACGAACCGTTCGAGTTTTTTCACGAGCGGCTTGCGCCGGCGCATGTCGTCGAAACCCGGCACGCCCGTGACGCCGAAGCCCTTGGGCGAACGCGGATAAGCCTTGTCATATGGCACGATTTGGATCTTCGATTTCGAGCCGAGCGTTTTGACCACCAGCCGCGCCAAATCGAGGATGCTGATTTCCTCGGTCCCGCCGACGTTGAAAATTTCGCCGAAGACGCATTTCTCCCGTGGCGCAGGCGTCCCGCCTGCAGATTTCGATGGCAGGCGAGACGCCTGCGCTACTCTTTGCAGCCGCACGAGCGCTTCCACCGCGTCGCCCACGTGGCAAAAACATCGCGTTTGTCTGCCGTTGCCAAAGACTTTCAGCGGTTCACCCTTTTTCGCCGCCGTGATGAAGCGGGGCAACACCATGCCGTAGCGCCCGGTCTGGCGCGGGCCAACGGTGTTGAACAGCCGTGCGATGATGACCGGCAGATTTTTCTCCCGCGCATAGGCCAGCGCGAGGAATTCGTCTGTGAGCTTCGAGCAGGCGTAACTCCAGCGCGACTGGCCGGGCGGGCCGATGAGCAAATCGTCGTCCTCGCTGAACTCCGCCTTCGCGCTCTTGCCATAGACTTCCGAAGTCGAGGTCAGCAGGAGCGGCGTGTGGTTTGCGGCGGCGGCGCGCAGCAGAATCTGCGTCTCGTGAAAGCTCGCCTCCAAAACCTGCAACGCCGATTTGATGACCAGTTCAACGCCCACGGTCGCGGCCAGGTGAAAAATAAATTCCGCGTTTGCGGCCAGTTTTGGCAATTCAGGGCATGCGGAAATTTTGGATTCAATCACGCGCAGTCGCGGGTGGTTTTTTACTGCACTCAAATTTTTCAGGCGGCCGGTGGAGAGATCGTCAATGACGACGACGCGCTTGCCATCCGCCAGCAAACGCTCGACGAGATGCGAGCCGATGAAACCGGCGCCGCCCGTGACCAGCACGGGTGACAAGTGACGGGTGACAAGTGGCGGGTTCACGGCCAGGAAAGATTGTTCGTGCCTGGCCCGGAAGTTCCGGTTTTGGGCAATAACCGCAGTGCGTCGGCGATTGCTTCTGCAAGGAGCTGCCGGAATTCCGGGGATTCAATCAATTTTGCCTCGAGCGGATTGGACAGGTAGCCGCCTTCGATGAGCACGGCGGGCCGGTGCTGGTCGTGCAACACGCCGATGAACCGCGCGCGGCGCACGCCGCGGTCTTCCAGGCCGGCGGCGCGCAGCAAGGCCGCTTGCAGGCGGACGGCAAGCTGCAAATTTTCCGCGTCGTAGCTGTTATTGGGAAAATTGTCCGACCAGAAATCGTTGTAGCCGCGGATCAACGTCGAGGCCATGCCCGTCGGCGTGAGGCAATAGGTTTCGAGCCCGGCCTGAGTCCGGTTCGGCGCGGCGGAATTGAAATGCAGGCTGATGAACAAATCGGCGTGATGCGCTTCGGCGAACGCGGCGCGATCGTCCACTGAAACGTCCGCATCGTTCGTGCGCGTGAGAAAGACGTGCCAGCCGTTGGTGGCCAGCAAGGGCGCGAGCCGCAACGCCCAGTCGAGCGTGTATTCCTTCTCAAACTGGCCGTCGAGGACGCTGTGCGTGCCGGTGTTTGACCCGCCATGGCCGGGATCAATCACGATGACCCGTTCGGCGCTGAATTTAAGCGGCGGGTCACACAAAAGCGGCTCAAGGTTTCTCTGCAAATCGAGGCGGTGCAGGAAAATCTGGTTGTCAATCAACTGCGGCTCAAAACCGAGATTGATTGTGATGCCGTTCCAAACCGCCTCGCGGCTGCCGATTTCCAGAACCATTACGCCGTTCGTCGAGCCAATCGCGTACATGGCTACCGGCTGGTCGGACAGCAAATGCGGCGCGCCGATTTTGTGTTCGGCGGCCCAGTGGCTGAGCGGGATCCAGGTTATCACCGGTGCCGGGCGGACAGCATTCGTTGGGTGAACGACCGGCGGCAGGTTCGTTTTGATGACCGGCGCGATGGGACGGGGCGGCTGCAGGATTTTGGGCTTTTGGACTTCATTGGCCGGCGGCCAATTGGGCGGCAGCGGCTCGTTCGGGGCACGCCGGGGCGCGGTCGCGCAGCCCGCCAGAAAAAGCGCTGCGATAAAAATGGTGCCAGCCGATTTAAACACGCGGCCATTGTGCGGAACGCTCAATCGGACTCAAGCTGTTTCAGTCATTTACGATATGCGATTTACGATGGTTCTCTCGACCCGGGAGCGCGTAAATTGTCAATCGTAAATCATAAATTCGCCGGTGAGTTTTTTGTTGTGCTTGCCGCGATTGAATGACGCCGTCATCATTTGTGGGAGTGAAAATCTTGGTTGCCATCACGGGAGCCAGCGGCGCGCTTTACGCGCAACGCCTGCTCGACAACCTCGACCCGAGCGCGCACGAAATCCACGTCGTGCAAAGCAACTATGCGCAGCAGGTCATCGCGGCGGAGCTACCCGGCGGCCTGCGCCTGCCGACCGGGGTGAAGACGCACAACCTCAAAAGCATGAACGCGCCGTTTGCCAGCGGCTCAAATCCGCCCGACGCCATGGTCGTCATCCCCTGCACGATGGGCACGATGGGCCGCATCGCGCATGGGTGCAGCGAGGACCTGCTGCTCCGCGCCGCCGACGTGGTGTTGAAGGAGAAGAAGAAACTGATTCTGGTCCCGCGTGAAACGCCGTTGAGCCTCGTCCACGTCAAGAACATGGAGCTGCTGCTTCAGGCCGGGGTGACGATATTGCCGGCGAATCCAAGTTTTTATTCGAACCCGAAAAGCGTTCAGGGAGTTGTGGATACTGTGGTGGCACGCGTGCTGGATCATCTGGGTCTGCCGCAAAAACTGGTTACGCGCTGGAGCGAAGAAAAAGAATGAAGATGAAAAAAGGGAAACATTCAACATTCAACATTCAACATTCAACTCTCAATGGGTTGTCAGGCGGGGTCTGGCGGTTCAACGAGGGGCAAGGCCGCAAGTTTGACCTTGAGGATCGTCTGCTGGAATTCGCCTCAGCCGTCATCGATTTGTCCGAGGGCCTGCCGGATACGCGTGCGGGGAATCACATTGCCGGGCAGGTCCTGCGCTCGGGCACGGCGCCTTATCCGAACCACGGAGAAGCCGAAGCCGCCGAGTCGCGCGATGATTTTATTCACAAAATAAAAGTCAGCCTCAAGGAATTGCGCGAGACCCGGCGCTGGGCACGACTCATAAAACGGAAGGGATGGACAAAGGAAGGTTCAACACTATTGTTCGTTTTGAGTGAGTCTGACGAGTTGATCCGTATTTTTCATTCCAGCATCCAAACCGCCCAGCGCAACGCTATCACGGAGCGGCGGAAGCCATCCAGGTTCACTCCGGATCCAGCCGGCGGAGCCGGCTGACATTCGATGTTCGAAGTTGAATGTTGAACGTTGAATGTTTTCCTTCATTAAAAAATGGCTTTCTTTCGTGCGTTTCCCGCACACGGTTTTCGCCCTGCCGTTTGCACTGGCGGCGATGATGGTCGCGGCGCGTGACGACCGCGGCTGGCCGGGCTGGAGAGTTTTTCTGCTGATTCTCGCCGCGATGATTTGTGCCCGGACCTGTGCCATGGCATTCAATCGCATCGTGGACCGCAAGTTCGACGCGCTGAATCCGCGCACGGCCAATCGCCATTTGCCCACCGGCCGGATTACACTGACGGGCGCAATCGCGCTTTGCGTTTTAGCCGCGGCGGGTTTGGTAGCCGTCAGTTATTTGCTGAATCCGCCGTGCTTTTATCTCTCACCGGTCGCGCTGGCAGTGATTTGTTTTTATTCGTTCACGAAACGATTCACGGATTACACGCACGTTTTTCTCGGCCTTGCGCTGGCACTTGCGCCGATGGGCGCCTGGCTGGCGGTAAAAGGGACGGACATTTCCACCTTGGAAATTTTTCAAATGCTCGCCCTCGCCGCGTCCGTGGTGCTGTGGCTGGTTGGTTTCGACATCATTTACGCGCTGCAGGATTACGAATTCGACAGAGCGCACGGCTTGCACTCGCTGGTGATGGCGTGGGGGCCAAAGAACGCACTGCAAGCGGCGTTTCTCGCGCACATGGTCATGTGCGGGTTGTTGCTGCTGTTCGGTCTGCTGTGCCGGTTTCGCATCGCGTATCTCGCCGGCTGGTTCATCATCCTCGGCTGTCTGGTGCTGGAACACTGGATAGCCCGCCGCCGCAGCTTGAACTGGATCAACCTCGCATTTTTCCGGCTCAACGCACTTGTCAGTGCGGTGTTTTTGATTGTGACTGCAACCGAAGTGATTTTTGAAGGCGGGTTCAAGCTGCAGTAACGTAGGACAGGCATCTTGCCTGTTTCCGTCTTCACAAATCAGGGACAGGCTGGAAGCCAGTCCTACGATTTGCCTTGCCGCTTGAAAGCTGCTAACCCTGTAGCTGCGCTTGTGAAAGCGCGGATTGGTCCGCCGATTCGCATCGGCGGCTACGTGAAAATGAATTTTTTCGTCCAACGGAGTGAACTGCGCGACTTGTACGACAAGGTGGCCACCGGCGAACGCATTTCCGAGGCCGACGCGCTGCGGCTGTTTGAATCGAAGGACCTGAACGACGTCGGGGCCATCGCCGATCTCGCGCGCCAGAAAAAAGTCGGCAACCGTGCCAGCTACATTATCAACCGCTATATCAACTACTCGAATTACTGCATCCTGTCCTGCCGGTTCTGCTCGTTCGCGCGCAAGAAACGCGACCAGGACGGCTTTGAGCTTACCGTGGAACAGATCGTGCAGAAGGCACGCGAGGCGCTGAAGCTTGGCATCACGGAATTGCACATCGTCGGCGGACTGCATCCGTCGCTGCCGTTCAGCTATTACACCGACATGCTGAAGGCGCTCAAGGCGCTGGATGCAGAGGTAGGGTCATCGCGCCGCGATGACCGGGCGGCGCAGCGCGCCGTCCCTACCAACAAATTGTACCTTAAATGTTTCACTGCCATTGAAATCCTGCACCTCGCCTGGCTCGCGAAAAAAACCGTCGAGCAGACTTTGACCGAACTGAAAGCCGCCGGACTGGATTCGCTCACCGGCGGCGGTGCGGAAATTTTCCGCAAGGAGGTCCGTTCGGCCATTGCTAAGGGCAAGGAATCCGCCGAGGAATATCTGGACGTGCATCGGACGTGGCACAAGATGGGCGGACGCAGCACCTGCACCATGCTCTACGGCCACGTCGAGAGCCTCGCCGACCGCGTGGACCACCTGCGGCAATTGCGCGCTTTGCAGGACGAGACGCACAGCTTCACCGGCTTCGTGCCGCTGCCGTATCAGCCGGAGAACAATGACATCCCGGTGGAAAATCCGCCGACGGGATACGATTCGCTGCGGACCATCGCCGTCAGCCGCATCTATCTCGACAACTTCGATCACATCACGGCGTATTGGGTGGGCATGGGCTTGAAGCTGGCGCAAGTGGCGTTGAGCTACGGTGCGGATGATTTGCATGGAACCATCATTGAAGAACACATCTTCCGCATGGCGGGCGCGACCTCGCCGCAACTGCAGACCGAGGTGGACATGATCAAGGCCATCCGCGAAGCCGGCCGCACGCCGGTCCAGCGCAATACCTTCTACGAACCGATTAAGGTCTTTGACGCCGCGCCGACGGCGACAGAAACTGAAGCGCCATCGGGCAAGTCCAGAGTGTTGGAAGACAATCTGGCGACGGCGTGAAATAAAAATACAACTTTGGAATTATGAGCCAGCCAGGCGAACAAAAGAAAAGAACGTCGCGTATGCCATTGGCAAAGCTCACGTCCGATGCCGCAAAATTTTGCATCGGCCCGGCGCCTTATTTCAATGTCGGGTTTGTCCGCAGCGTCGCGCCGTTTCTTCTTTTGATATTGCTGCCGACCGGCTGCTCAACGGTGACAACGTATAAACCCAATATGGCGGTCGGACCGGCGAAGCCGGTGGGCTATCCCATTCCGGTCTATACGGAGGACATGACCGTTCCCCGCCCCTGCGAAGTGATTGGCACCGTTTCCATCGGCGGCGGCCGCTTCACCATGTTTGGCGGCTCGGCCGAAAGCGAGATGCTCAAGGTGATGCGAACCGCCCGGGAAAAGGGCGCCGACGCCGTGCAGATGAAGTCGGCCGAAACGCCGGGTTTTACGGACGCGAATTGTCGTCTGGTTGCCGGCCTGCTCCGCTACACGGATACTTGGGAAACCATTGCCATCTCGGGAGAAGCGTTCGCCGCATATCTCAAAGCGAACCGGCGGAACCTCGACCCGATTGAAGGTGTCTGGGACGCGTACGGACCGATTCCCCATCGCATCGGCATCGTGCGAGATGCTTCCAAGGCGGGCCGGGATTATGTGGCTTTTATTCTGCGTACGGAGAACCCGTCCTGGCGCAGGGGCTACACGAAAATTGATATCCAGCGCGGGACCCAACCGGGAACTTACCGCTTCGGCTACTGCCTCGACAATTTCAGCAAGCGGGAAACCACCATCATTTTGGGCAAAAGAATGGCATTCACGCTGGTCATCCCGACGAGTGACGATGAAGCCGACATCATTACCTATTCCAAGAATCCGTAGCGCAACATAAATCCTTTGAACCATTCACCGACTGAAAAGTGGCTGCCGAAGCTCCCCGGTTCCGTGACGGTTCGGACGGTGGCGCAAGGACCAAGTAGGTGCCAGGTTCGGAAACGATTTTACGGTCCTGTTGATTTTCGCGAAAATGAGGAACGGAGCGCAGGCTCTCCAGTCCGCTTCGCCGTTCGTGATGTTGGAGCGCCGGGAACACCGGCCTGTTTGCGTTTCGTGTGTCGAAGCGGTCCTGCAAGGCGGGACCGTGCTCCGGTCCAGCGAAATTCGCCACCCCCTTACGCGAGGCCCAATAGTTTTTCGGTTAAACTCAAGGTTAAGATGCTCCGCTGCCAGCTCGAAACCGGGTGCGTCGGCAATCGGATGGAATTCAACAGATACAACGGCCACGTCATTCTGGCTTCACGCAGCCTTCTTCTCCTGTGTCTGCAACGCCCGTTCATAGCATTGCAACGCCTCGTCGTAACGCGCCATGCGGTTGAACAGGCCGCCCTTGTGAAGATAGGCAATAGTCATTGAACTGTCCGCCTCAATAGCGCGGTCATAACAGGCGATGGCATCGTCCAGCCGTCCGAGCATTTCCAGCGCGCCCCCTTTTTTGACCAGCGCCTCGGCGTGTTTCGGCAGCAACTGCAACGCCACGTCAAAACATTCCAGCGCCTTTTGCGGTTCGTTGGCGTTGAGCAGCGACTGGCCCTCGGTGATCAGGTTGGCAACGCATTCTTCGCGGTCTTCCACCTCCGGCGGCGCTTCGTCCTTTTTGGGGACGGAGGGTGCCTCGGTTGTCTCGGGCAGCGGCGTACGCGCGCTTTGTTCCAATTCCGAAATGCGCTTTTCCAATCGCTCGACCGCGCCGAGCAGGCGCGTGTTCGACGATTCCATCGCGGCGCGGACGGGCGCGGCGAGTTCATTGGCTGCTTCCACCAACGGCAACGCCCGGTTGTCGCCCGGCGCAAGCCCGAAGGGTTGTCGCGCGGTGAGCCTGATGAGTTGTGTGAACACGCGCCACTGAAAGTAAACCATCAGCAGCATGATGCTCAGGCCAATCAGTCCGAACGTGCCCGCCATGAACAACGCAAGCTGCTGCGTTTTGTGCGCCGCCTCGATTTCGCTGATGCGCTGGTCGGCGATGATTTGTTCGAGGGCCTGGATGCGCGCTGCCAAAATGGCGGCGTTGGTGGCAGCCTCCGCCGCCGCCTGCTGGCGGTTGGTTTCAATGACCAGGAGCGTGGCATGAAGCTGTTCCTGGATCTGCAGATAACCATTCACCATTGCCTGGGTTGTGGTATCCGCCGATTGTAGTGAGGACACTGAATTTGTTTCCGTGGCCAAAGCCCGTGCGCTGAGAAGCGCGCAGGCGCACACCAGCATAAAATTCAGACGGGACTTATTGTTCATACTGATTGCAAGTAACGTGTACCGCCGTTGTGCCGATGTCAAGCACGTGGCCGGTCGAGTTATTCCCAATCCCGGCCCGAACCTTCGTCTCGATCGTAATCCTGATCCTGATCGCCAGGCGAAAAGCGGATTGGGATGGGAATGACGATCAGGATTACGGTGCCGCAAGGTTCACGGCGTTTTCAAATCAAATTCCAGCCGCGTGCGCGAGCCGGTTTGGACATTGTCAATTTCCATGCTCTCCACCTGCCACTGACCCTTCACTTTTTTGACATCTTTGGGATAGAATTCCTTGAGCAATTTGCCGTTTACGTCGTAGGCCTTGGCCATGACGATGCCGCCGCTCTCCTCGTCAATCCATGAGTCCACCCGCGAATAGCCGTTCGTGGTCGGATTCGGATTCGTGCTTTCCAAAACCGCGCAACTGCAACTGCGCCGGAATTCCTTTTTCAAAATTTTCTGCTCCGGCCAGTAAAGAAAACACAGGCCAAAATCCCACGAAGAGAAGTCGGAGTTGGCGAACGAATCCAGTTTGGCGGCCCGATTTCCGCCGTAGCCATAACTATACCGATTATTATTGGGGTGAGCTACCCATAGCTCTTCATTATTTTCTGAAGCATTTGTGGATACTGTTGTAAAGATACTATACCAATTGGTTAATTCCGCTTTGATCCGCATCTCAAAGCGGATTTCCGACTTTTTGCCCGTGCCATCTTTGATTTTTAGGATGCCCGTATTGGTAAAATTTTCAGTTGGTTGCAGTTCGAAGATTTTCCGTGCCAGCGCCCGGCCTTGAATTTCTCCGTCGGACAGGCTGTTTGTGGTTTCCGCCGTTGCGCCAAACGTGGTCAGCAAAATTGAGGTGATGGCAAACAGGACGTAGACTCGAAAGGACTTATTGAAAACAGCCCGGCGTTTCAACGCCGGGAATGGGTTGGTTGTTGAACAAGTCCCGCAGGGACGGCCGACCCGGCGCGGCTCGTTTCCCGGCCATCCTTTCGAGGACGAGGACGAAGGATTCACTTCGGCTCCAGCGCAAGTTGCAGGACTTCCGAGATGTGCCGGACGAAATGGACCTTGATTTTGGCGCGCGCCTCCGCCGGCACTTCGAGCCAGTCGTTTTTGTTCTGTTCGGGCAAAATCACTTCCTTGATTTTGAAGCGCGCTGCCGCCAGGACTTTTTCCTTGATGCCGCCCACGTGCAGCACGCGGCCGCGCAGGCTGATTTCGCCGGTCATGGCAATGCCCTGGCGCACGCGCTGTTTCAGCAACAGCGACGCCAACGCGGCGACGATGGCCACGCCCGCGCTCGGGCCGTCCTTCGGCGTCGCGCCGGCAGGCACGTGAATGTGCAAATCCAGTTTGTTGTAATCGCTCAAGTCAATGCCGAGCTTTTTGGCCTGGCTGCGCAGGTAACTCAACGCCGCCTGCGCGCTTTCCTTCATCACGTCGCCGAGCGAGCCGGTCAGCAGCAACTGGCCCCGCCCGCGCATCCGCGTGGCTTCGATGAACAGGATTTCGCCGCCGACGGGCGTCCAGGCCAGGCCGGTGGCGATGCCGAATTCGGTGATTTTTTCCGCCGTTTCGGAAACGAATTTCGGCGCGCCCAAAAACCCCCGCAGCGCGGTGCGCCCGATCACTACTGCCCTTTTGGCCGCGCCGTCGCCGAAGATTTTGCGCGTGGCCTTGCGCGCGAGCGCGGCAATTTCGCGTTCCAACTGGCGTACGCCGGCTTCGCGGGTGTATTCCTGAATCAGCTTGCGCACCGCGGCTTCGGTGAGTTTCACCTCCCGCCGCGTGAGGCCATGCTCTTCAATTTGGCGCGGCACGAGATAACGTTTGGCAATCTGCAGTTTTTCGGATTCGGTGTAGCCAGGCAATTCGATAACTTCGAGCCGGTCGCGCAACGCGGGATGGACCGGGTCGAGCCAGTTCGCCGTGGTGATGAACAGGACACGCGACAAATCGAACGGCAGATCGAGAAAATGGTCCGTGAACGTGTTGTTTTGCTCCGGGTCGAGCACTTCGAGCAGCGCCGCCGCCGGGTCGCCCCGGAAATCCGTGCCCACCTTGTCCAACTCGTCGAGCAAAATCACCGGATTGCGGCTTTCAATGCGGCGGAGGGTTTGGATGATGCGTCCCGGCAAGGCGCCGACGTAAGTGCGCCGATGGCCGCGAATTTCGGCCTCGTCCCGCATGCCGCCGAGCGAGAGGCGCGCAAACTTGCGGCCCAACGCGTCGGCCACACTCTTGCCGAGCGAGGTTTTGCCGACGCCGGGCGGGCCTACCAGGCAAAGAATCGGGCCTTTGATCTGCTTCCGTCGCTTGATGACGGCAATGAATTCGAGCAGGCGGTCCTTGACTTTTTCCAGGCCGAAATGCTGCTCGTTCAAAATCCGCTCGGCGGCCTTCAAATCCAGTTTGTCCTCGGTTTCCTTGGCCCACGGCAGGCTCAAAATCCAATCGAGGTAGTTGCGCGAAACGGCGTATTCGGCGGCGGCAGGCGGCGTTTGCTGGAGCCGTTCCAATTCCTGCAACGCGGCCTTGTGCGCCTCCTCGGGCATCGGCGTCTGTTCGATCTTGCCGCGCAACGTCTTGATTTCATTTGCGCCCGGGTCGGTTTCGCCGAGTTCGCGCTGGATGGCGCGCATCTGCTCGCGTAAAAAGAAATCGCGCTGGGTCTTGGCGATGGAGGTGGCGACGTCGCTCTGGATTTTGGAACTCAGCGTGAGCACCTCGTGCTCGCGATTGAGCATAGGTAAAAGCTTTTGCAGCCGCTCGCGGACGGAAACGGTTTCGAGCAGTTTCTGGCGGTCCTCGAGGTCGAGGTTCAGGTTGGCGGCGACGAGGTCGGCAAAATGACCGGGCGCGTCCACGTTCATGGCGGCCACCTTCACGTGGTCGGACAGTGCGGCTGAAAGTTTGGCGATTTCCTGGAATTGTTTTTGCGCGTTGCGGAACAACGCCTGCGCTTCAATCGAGTCCTCGGTCACGTCGCGGAGCAATTCGTAGGAGGCACGCAGATACGGCTCGGCCGGCCGGTATGCCTTGATGCTAATGCGCCACAGTCCCTCCACCAGCATCCGCGCAGTGCCGTCGGGAAACTTTACCATTTTCACCAAACGCACAACGCAGCCAACCTTGTACAAATCCTCCGGCAGCGGCTCGGCCACGTCAGGTTTGCTTTGCAGCGCCACGCCAATCAGACGGTCACCCCCCACCGCATCATCAACGAGCCGCAGACTCGGACCCGTCTCCACGAGCAAGGGCACAATGGCTCCTGGAAAAATCACGATGTCCGACAGCCCGAGAATCGGCAGCGTCTCCGGAAGCGAACGCGAGGAAACGCGGGGCGGCGCCGCCGATTCTTCAGGCGCGTCCAGAATGCTGACAAACTCCGTTTCTGGCGAGGTCATAGTCGCTTCTGCTTTTCAGTTTAGATGCCGCCGAACCTGAAAAATTCAGGCAAGACTAGTTCCCTTCAGCGATTGGCACCTTGGTTGTTTTGGAAAGCGGCTGGCGTGCCAACGGCACGTCAATCCGCAAAAAACCGTTTACGTAGGCTGCTTTCGCCTGGCTAAGATCGTAACCCGCAGGCAATTCCAACACGCTTTCAAATGGCCCGTAACTGATTTCCATGACCAGGAAACTGCATTTGGCGGCGCGGCAGCCGTCCGGCCGGTTGCCGCTGATGCGGAGGCAGTTGCCCTCCACGGTAATCTCGAGACTGTCGCTCTTCATGCCGGCCAGCTCCACCTTGATCACCAACCCGGTGTCCGTCATGTACACGTCGGTGTTCGGCACCCAATGACCACTGGCTGCGCCTTCACGTACGCGCACGCCGGCCGAACGGGAAATAAAATGCACCGCAGAGCTCACTTTTGTTATGGCCATGACTAAAAATTATGTTGTCTGATTTGCAAAGTAGCAAGCAAAAGAAATTCATTTCATCCGGACGACCACGGCGCGGCGTTCGCCCTTGCGCGCACGAAAAATAATCGAACTTTTCCGGGCGGGCAATTCTCCCGGCGCCGAGCAGCCGCAATGCGTGTCGCGCTGGAAACTGAACTTGCGCGGGCGAAAACGCCCCCGCAACAACAAGCCGGCGGCCAGCGCCACAATCGCCAATGAAATGATTTGCTGCCAGTTCACGAAGGTAACATAACCGCAAACGCCGCCCGCGCAACCGGATTTTCGACAATATCCTTGTTTCGGGAGCAACTTCGCACTGCCGCCGATCCGGCCAAAGGCAGGGACGCACCGCCGGGGCGTCCGCCACAAGAATGCCGGACGGCTCGGCGAACCGTCCCTACCCGGAAATGCGCCGCGTTCCTGTGTCCCGCACACTGTTTTTTCAGCGTTGAACTTTTCGCGTGCGCCCTTACGCTGCGCGTATGGCCACTCCGTTCCGTTATCAACACCGCGTTACCTACGCCGAATGCACGCTCGGCAATCACGTTTATCATTCGCACTATCTCGCTTGGCTCGAGGCCGCGCGCGGTGAGTTCATCCGCTCGCTCGGTACAACAGTCCGGGAATGGCAGGAGCGCGACGTGGTTTTTCCCGTCGTTGAAGCCCGCTTGCATTACAAATCGCCGGCACGCTACGACGACCTGCTGACCATCGAGGTCCGGCCGACGCTCGTTTCGCGGGTGCGCGTCAATTTCACCCACCGCATCGTGAATCAGAAAGGGGGATTGATTCTCGAAGCCGAAACCTTTCACGCTTGCACGGGCTTGGATGAAAAACCGAAACGCGTGCCGCCGGAATTGGCCGCGAAACTCACCGGTCAAATCTGAAAATCCGCCGCCGCCTTCTTTATCCGGTCCGACTTGCTCAACACGCGTGCTTCGGGGGCTTCGTAAATGACGACGGAATTCGGCGCGACGCTTTCCATGAGAAATACGTTGCCGCCAATCGTGCTGCCGGCGCCGATGACAGTGTCGCCGCCCAGAATCGTCGCCCCGGGATAAATCGTCACGCGGTCCTCAATCGTTGGATGCCGTTTCTTGCCGCGCAGTTGTTCCACGTCCGAAGTGGATTTCGCGCCCAGCGTCACACCGTGATACATCTTAACGTGGTCGCCGATGATGGCCGTTTCGCCGACGACCGTGCCGGTGCAATGGTCCACGAAAAAGTGCGACCCGATTTGCGCGCCCGGATGCAGGTCCATGCCCGTGCGCGAGTGCGCCCATTCCGTCATGATACGTGGAATCAACGCGATGTTCTTCAAATACAACTCGTGCGCCAGCCGTTGCACCGCAATCGCCTCGACGAACGGATACGACACCAGCACCTCCTCCTTGCTCTTGGCCGCCGGGTCGCCGTCGTAGGCCGCTTCCATGTCCGTTTGGAGCATCTCGCGCAGGCGCGGCAGGCTCTCGAGAAATTCCAGCGTCAGGCTGTGCGCCGCCGACCGCAAGTTTTTCTTCGGAAGCTCCGGCGGCGGATTGTATTCGAGGCTCTTGTAAAGCTCGTCTTCGAGCGCGCCCAGCACCGAATCGAGCAATTCCGCCGTCACCACCTTGATTTCCGAGGAATGGATGGGTTTTTCATCGAAGAAACCGGGAAACAGCAGCCGCAATAAATCCTGCGTGATAGCCGTGATAGCATGGTTGGACGGCAGATTTTTGCCATCCAAATGGTTGATGCCCCCGACGCGCGCATACGACGCGACCAGTTCATTCGTCAGTTTGGTGACCGTTTCCACAATGGCAAGATTACCACGAAGGCATGACCGCAGAAAGTCTAATTAACTTGAAGGAGACGACGTAAGGGGTTTCATTATTTTCGATTTACGAAATACGATTTACGCGCTCCGTTTGGTTGTGTACAGATTCGTAAATCGCAAATCGAATATCGTAAATTGAATCAAAGTCTCGTTACTTCGACTCCTACGTTTTGATGACTCCCAAAACGGCCTCAACCACCCGTTCGACGCCGATGTCGTTCATGCAACGAAAGTCTATGGGGCATTCGCGCCGGAAACACGGTGCACACGGCGCGTCGGATTTCAGCAACCGATGGCCCGGGTCGCCCGGCAGGCCCGGGCCGGTCAATTCCGGCGACGTGCTGCCGAAGGGCACAACCACCGGTGTGCCGAGCGCGGCGGCCACATGCATCGGGCCGGAGTCGTTGGTCAAAAGGACGCGGCTGAGTTTTAGGAGTGCCATCAGTTCGCGGAGCGAAGTTTGGCCGGACAGGTTCAGGAAATGGGATCTGGCAGATGGGAGTTGGGAAGCGATTTGATTGGCAGTCGGCGCGTCGTTTTTGCCGCCGAAAATCAGCCAGACACAATTTGTCCGCTTTTGGATTTCACGCACGGCGGCGGCGAATCGTTCGACTGGCCAGCGTTTGGCCGGGCCGTATTCCGCGCCGGGATTCAAACCCAAAACCGGCTGCGAGATGTTCTCCAGCCCGAATTTTTTCCTTGCGGCTTCAATCTCATCGGGCGTCACGAACAATTGCGGCGGTAACAGTTCCGGATTCGCACCCAGCGCGGCAACCAGATGCAGATACTCGTGGATTTGATGAGCGGTTGTTTGTAGGACAGGCATACTGCCTGTCTCTGTTTTTTCAGAAATAACTTTTGAGACAGGCGAGACGCCTGTCCTACGCTTGATTTCGCTGACAGACCGTTTCCGCATCTTCACCGCCTCTGGTCGGGGCGCGACCGTTTGCGTCAGGAAAAAGTTTCGCCCGGGACGTGCGTAACCGATGCGTTGCGGGATGCCGGCCAGCCGGGTTTCGATTGCCGAGCGCGACGAATTCGGCAGCACCAGCGCAACCTCGAATTTGCCGGCGCGCAGCTTTTTACCGATCGAAAACACGCTTTCGCCTGGGGTGAACGGAATCGTTTCATTGACCGTCGGATGCCCAACCCATAAATCGCGCAATTTTTCCGGGCAGAGCAGGGCGACGTGCGCATCGGCAAATTTTTCGCGCAACCGCAGCAGCGCGGACGTGGTCATCACCGCATCGCCCAGCCAGTTGGTTCCGCGCACCACTATGCGGCGAGGATGGAGGATGGAAGATTGAGGATGGCGTTCCATTTTCTATCCTCCATTCTCCATCTTCGCTTTCGTTTCCGCGGCCTTCCAGCGGCGGTGGACCCAGAACCAGTTCGCCGGGTCGCGGCGGACAGCGTTCTCGAAGGAACGGTTAACATCACGTATGATTTCTTCAGATAGACGTGGCTTGCCGTTTACGTGCGTCGGGATTGTTTCGCCGAGTTCCAACCGCCATTTCGCCGACGCGACCCGCCAACAAATGGCGGTGTAAAGTTCGCAGTGATAGCGCAACGCGAATACCGCCGGCGCCAGCGTGGTCGAACAATCATGGCCGAGGAACGGCCCGCGAAGGCCGGCGGTGCTTTGGTCGGTAAGAAATCCGAGGATGATTCCCTGCCGGTGCATCGCGGCGCGCAGAAGCGGGCCATCGGTGCGGCGCTCGAAAAAAAGGCAGCCGGAGCGCTCGCGCAGATGTTGCAACAGGCGGTCGAACACCGGATGCTTTAGCGCGCGGTAGGTGGTGGCGCATTGGTAGTCGGGGCGAAATTGTCCGAACCGCGCGTAAAGTTCAAAGTTGCCAAAGTGGCCGATGGCGACGACAACATTGGGAGGCGGCTGCCCGGCGTTTTTCCCGGGCAGACGCTCGATGCCGGCAAATTCGACATGCGGGCGCAGGGTCTCGAAGTTCATCGCAGCGGTTTTAATGGCGCAGGCGAAATTTTCCCCGATACGCCGGAAGTTTTCCCGGGCGATGGCGTGGATTTCCTCCGGCGATTTTTCCCGGCCGAAGCACATCGTCAGGTTTTGCAACGCGACGCGCCGGTGCCGCGCGTCGAGCCGGTACGCCAGCGCGCCGGCCCAACGCCCGAGCCGGGCCACAAATTTCAGAGGCAGCACCTGAATGCCTGCGACCAGCGTGCGGGCGAACCAGTAAATCAGCGTGTCCATTTTCAGCGGAAACAAATTTTGCGGACGCAGTCCTGAAAGTCGTTCGCGCCGCTGACGATCTGGATTTCGACGCGCATGAAATAAATCGGCAGGTCGCGCCGATCCAGTTTCGGGAAGCGCACGGCGTCCTTTTGCGTGGTGATGATAGTATCGGCCTGACGTTTCTTGCCGCGGTTGATGACGTTCAGGATTTCCTGCTGTGTAAAGCGGTGATGATCGGCAAAGCGTTTGGAATAAACCAGTTCCGCGCCCAGTTTCACGAGGCTGTGCTCGAAGCTTTCCGGCTGCGCGATGCCGCTGAGTGAGGCAACTTTGCGCCTCTGCAGAAAATTCAGTTTGCGCCGTTCGCCGGTGAACACGTCCTCAAGGTAGAGCGGGTGATGGACGCATTCGATGATGGCGGCCTCGGGATTCAGCCGGGCAATCCGCTGGCGGAGTTCGGCGGTCTGGCCATCGCTCTTGGTGATGAAAATCGTGTGGGCACGCGCGAGGTGCGACGGCGGCTCGCGCAGCGTGCCGCGCGGGAGCAGATGCTCGTTGCCGAACGGCTGCTGGCGGTCAATCAACACCACGTCGTGACGTCGCCCGCGCAAATCCCAGTACTGGAAACCGTCGTCGAGCAGCAACGTGTCGCAACCGAATTTTTCAATCGCATACAGCCCGCTCTTGACGCGGTCCTTGTCCACCAGCACCACGACATCCCTGAGGTTCGACGCGAGCATGTAAGGTTCGTCACCGGCCATTTCGGAATCGAGCAAAAGCGATTTGCCGTCGGAGACGACGCGGGGCGGCGTCCGGTCTTCACGCAACAGGATTTTGTTCAGCAGCAACTCGTGGATGGGCGTCGGTTTGGAGCGGTAGCCGCGCGAGAGGATGGCGACATTGCGTCCGGCATCGCGGAGTTCGCGCGCGAATTTCTCCACCACCGGCGTTTTGCCCGTGCCACCGACGGTGAGGTTGCCGACGGCGATGACCTGCACGCCGAGGGTTCTGTCGCGGAGGATGCGCATGTTGTAAAGCCAGCGGCGCATCTTGACACCCACTTGAAACAGCTTGGAACTGCCGAATAAAAGACCGCGCATCAACGCCGCCTTCGTGTCGCGGCGTTCGCCGGAGATGACTTCTAGGGCAAAGGTTTCGAGGCTTTCGATCCAGACCCGGAAATGTTCGCGCATCGCGCTTCAATGTGCCAAGTCGCCAAGCGTGCGGCAAGGATTGGCAGTTTGTAATTGGTGGATGGGACTGCTGGCAGACTGCAAGGCGGTGGGCAATGACCAATTCCCAAATCCGAATGACGAAAGAATGATGAATAACTGGAACCCGCATTCGTCATTGGAACTTTTCGGACATTATTTCGTCATTAGGGCTTCGTCATTCGTTATTCATTGAGCGAGTTGAGCCAAAGAGACTGGCTGACACCCGGATTGCGGGACGCTTGTGCCGCCAGTTAAGCAAGGAATCAAAAACCCATCCGCGCGAGCTCATTTTGCAGTGTGGCCTGAAACTGCTGCACGTCGGCAGCGGACGGTTTGTAACCCTGTTGCCTGGGCACAACGCCGAGCCGTCCGGTCTGGTCGAGATACCAGTCCGCCTGGTGGCCGTCGCTGAATGTGACCTTGCCGCTGACAATCGCGCCGGGCCGCACAAGTTCATCCACGGTCACGGACACCTTGCCGGTGGGCGGCGGCGGCGCGGCGGGTGCCGGGGCGGCTTTTTTGCCGGCGTGGGGCGGGGATGCACCCGCTGCCGGCGCGGAGCCGATTTGGGCCACGCCTTTGGGCGGTTCCGGATCTTTCGGCGTCAATTTCAAATCATCCACCAGCAGCCGCACCTCCATGTAGGTGAGCCGCAAACCAAATTCCTCCGCCAGCCGGGTTTGGATTTCCGAAAGCTTTGCGCCCTGAAGAATCCAGGCGGTGACGCGTTGCCGTTGGGCTTCGTCCAAATTCATGCCGCCAGTTTAATTAAGCGCCCTTGGTAATCCAGTCGTAACCTTTCGCCTCGAGTTCGAGCGCCAGTTGCTTGTCACCGGATTTCACAATACGGCCGTCGTAGAGCACATGGACGAAATCGGGAATGATGAAATTCAACAACCGCTGGTAATGCGTGATGACCAGTTGCGCGCTGTCGGGCCGCTTCAACTTGTTGACGCCGCCGGCAACGATGCGCAGCGCGTCAATGTCGAGGCCGGAATCGGTTTCGTCGAGGATGGCCAGCCTGGGTTCGAGCACGGCCATCTGGAAGATTTCGTTGCGCTTTTTCTCGCCGCCGGAGAAACCTTCATTCACCGAACGCTTGAGCAAATCCTCGTTCAGCTCCAATAGTTTGATCTTGTCCTTCACGAGGCTGAGAAATTCCATCGCGTCCAATTCCGACTGTCCCTTGGATTTGCGGACTTCATTGAGCGCGGCTTTGAGAAAATAGGTGCTGTTGACGCCGGGGATTTCGACCGGGTACTGGAACGCGAGAAACAGCCCTTCGCGGGCGCGCTCTTCCGGGTCGAGGCTGAGCAGGTCATGGCCGTTGTAGATGACTTCGCCGGCGGTCACGTCGTAACCGTCGCGCCCGGCCAGGACGGCGGCCAGCGTGCTTTTGCCGCTGCCATTCGGGCCCATGACGGCATGGACTTCGCCCGCGTTGATGGTCAGGTTGATGCCCTTCAAGATTTGTTTGCCCTCAACGCCCGCCGAGAGATTTTTGATTTCAAGAATCGGTTGTTTGCTCATTTTTCAAAATTTACCATTCAGGCCACGGTTTGTTGGATGGGCCAATTTTCCACCCGTTGCCGACTGTGAACTTAATAGTTTTGTTTTCAGGACAAAAGATAACAAGCCCTTCATCTTCGTCACTGACTGCCGCTAGAAAATCAACAGCAATGCCTGTATCAAATGCAACCCGGACATCAAAATTTGTAAGCTGCTCCAACGAAATAAAATGTCCGAATTTTATTCGTTTCAAAACGGCGTTTAACTCATCAACAGAATCAACTGCATCTTTGCTTCCGCACAGAATCTTCCCGTTTTTTACAACTCGCCAAGCGTAACAATAAGTTCTTATTTCCCATTCGCCATAAAAGTTATCCACCAATTTTTTATTACCGTGATGGACTTTTTTCCCAAATCCTAGAGCCAGACTCTTGAAGCTCCACACGCGCTTGTTACAACAAAGCTTTCCCATCATCGGTTTGATCAAAGCTCTTACTTTCAGATCGATGTTGCGCTGCCGTGATTTCATCCGTGGTTAAGATTAGCCCACACTGCCTTCCAAACTCACGCCCAAAAGTTTCTGCGCTTCCACGGCAAATTCCATCGGCAGTTCCTTGAAGACCTCCTTGCAGAACCCGTTCACGATCAGGTTCACGGCGTCCTGCGTGGAAAGCCCGCGCTGGTTGCAGTAAAAAATCTGGTCCTCGCCAATCTTGGACGTCGAGGCTTCGTGCTCGACGGACGATGACATGTTTTTCACCTCGATGTAAGGGAACGTATGCGCGCCGCACTTCGCGCCGATCAACATCGAGTCGCACTGCGAAAAATTGCGCGCGTTCGCGGCGCTCTTCTGGATTTTCACGAGGCCACGATAGCTGTTCTGCCCGTGCCCGGCGGAAATGCCCTTCGACACAATCGTGCTCCGCGTGTTCTTGCCGATGTGGACCATCTTCGTGCCGGTGTCGGCCTGCTGATAATTGTTCGTCACGGCGACGGAATAGAATTCGCCGACCGAGTTGTCGCCCTGCAAAATGCAGCTTGGATATTTCCAGGTGATGGCCGAGCCGGTTTCGACCTGCGTCCACGAAATCTTCGAGTTGCGGCCCTTGCACAGGCCGCGCTTGGTCACGAAATTGTAGATGCCGCCCCGGCCGTTCTCGTCGCCCGGATACCAGTTCTGCACCGTGGAGTATTTGATTTGCGCATCTTCGAGCGCGATGAGTTCGACCACCGCCGCGTGCAGTTGATTTTCATCGCGCATCGGCGCAGTGCAACCTTCGAGGTAGCTGACGTAAGCACCTTCGTCGGCGACGATGAGCGTGCGCTCGAACTGGCCGGATTTGGCGGCGTTGATGCGGAAATAGGTGGACAGCTCCATTGGACAGCGCACGCCCTTGGGGATGTGACAAAACGAACCGTCGGTGAAGACGGCGGAATTCAGCGCGGCAAAATAGTTGTCCGTGTAAGGCACCACCATGCCGAGATATTTCTTCACGAGGTCGGGATGTTCCTGCACCGCATCGCTCATTGAGCAAAAGATGATGCCCTTTTCAGCGAGCTGCTTTTTGAACGTGGTGCCGACTGACACGCTGTCAAACACCGCATCCACCGCCACGCCGGCCAGCCGTTCGCGTTCACGCAGCGGGATGCCAAGCTTTTCGTAGGTCTCCAACAGTTTCGGGTCCACATCCTCAAGGCTTTTCGGCCCTTCGGTGGCCTGCTTCGGGGCGGAATAATAGGTGATTTCCTGGTAATTGATTTTTTCGTGGTGGACCTTTGCCCAGGCCGGCTCCGTCATCGTTTGCCAGTGGCGGAACGCCTTGAGCCGCCAGTCGGTCAGCCATTCCGGCTCGTTTTTCCGGCGCGATATCAGCCGGATGGTGTCCTCGCTCAAACCTGGCGGCGCGGAATCGGTTTCCACGTCGGTGTAGAAGCCGTATTTGTATTCCTGTTTGACCAGGCCCTCAATCGTTTCGGTGGCGGTGCTCATCGTTCGCAAAATTCATTTTTTCTTCTTCGCGCAATCCGGGCAGAGGCCGTGGATGGCAATTTCGCAATGCTCGGCTTTGAAGCCCTTTGGCAGGGCAACCGGCGAAACCGGCTTGGCCGGCAGGTCCACGTCAAAGACCCGATCGCAGGTATCACAGTAAAAATGGCAATGTTCGCGCATATTCGAACAAAAGCGGGTCGCGCCACGGTCGAGCACGACCAGGCGGACCAGCCCGCACTTTACCAGCGCGTCGAGGCAGTTGTAAACCGTGGCCATGGAAATATCCGGCATGGCCTTTTTGGTCCGGATGAACACTTCCTCGGCGGTGGGGTGATTGCGTCTTTCCAGCAGCACGTTATAGACGTGCTCGCGCTGCGGCGTGAACCGGAACCCGCCCGTCGTCAGGTGTTCGCTCAACCGCCGCTCCAATCGGTTATGCTCGGTCGTCATGGCAGGGGGAAAGATAACGGATCGCGGGACCAAGTCAAGATTTAGAATAATTCTAAATTAGCCATTTTCGCCCATCGAAGCTGGCGGCGCAGCCGGATTTTTTATACAAATTCGGCGTCGGCGGTGTCTTGAAAACCATGCACCAAGTGTGCCGAGAGATTCGGCTAAACCTCTGACAAAAGTCCACTTATGAAAACTACCGGCAAATTCCTGGGATTGATAATGTTTAGCATCGGATTGTTAGTCGTCGGCTGCACCCAAAAGCAGCCTTCCACGCGGCAGACTATTAAAAATCCGGAAGTAACCGCCCAATTAAAATCATTTGTGGCTGAAAAGGCGGCGCAGGCCCGGGCCGGGACCAACGATGTTTCGGTGTTCCAGGCATTTTTTGCCGCGGCGGAAAAAGGCGACTGGCCGGCAGTCAGAAATGCTTTCGAGGATTTCCGAAAACACGCAGGGCAATACGAGGATCACGGCGCGATAGACGAGCGTTTGCGCGGTTCCCGTTGGGAGGCGGTGAAGGAAATCTGGGGTGCTTTCGACGCTTTCAGCAACGGCGAGGAAAAATACTCAGCCGCCTTTGGCAAGGACATCATCCAATCCATTCCGCCCGGGAGCATTTATTTTGGCGGAACGGATTCGGGCCGATTCATCGTCACGGCAATGTGCCGGTCACAGGTGGAAGGCGATCCGTTTTTCACGCTCACACAAAATGCGCTGGCGGATGCCACATATCTCGACTACCTGCGCTCAATTTATGGCAATAAAATTTACGTTCCTACCGCTGAAGATTCAGCGCGCTGTCTTGAAGAATATAGGGCAGACTTCGAACGCCGCGCGGCCCTTGGCCAGCTCCAGCCCGGTGAGGGCGTCAAAACTCAGGACAGCCGCATGGCCATCTCCGGCCAGGTTTCTGTCATGAAGATCAACGGCCTGCTCTGCAAAGTCATCATCGACAAAAATCCGGACCGCGAATTTTACATCGAGGAAAGTTTTCCGCTCGACTGGATGTATCCCTATCTGGAGCCGCACGGCCTGATTTTCAAGATCAACCGTCAGCCTCTGTTGGGATTGTCCGACGAAATCGTTCAGCGGGATCGTGATTACTGGACGAACTGCGTTCAGCCGATGATTGGCGATTGGCTGAAACCTGATGCAACGGTGGCGGACGTCGCCTCGTTCGCTGAAAAAGTTTTTCTCCAGCACGACTTCAGCGGTTTCAGTGGCGATTCTCGTTTTGTCCAAAACGCCTACACGCACAATATGTTTTCAAAGGAGCGAGCCTCCATTGCCGGACTCTACGCTTGGCGCGGGCAACAAGCCACCGATGCTGTGGAAAAAAAGCGCATGAACACTGCGGCGGATTTCGCCTTCCGGCAGGCGTGGGCATTGTGTCCGTATTCGCCTGAAGCAGTGTTTCGTTACGTCAACCTCCTGTTAAGCCAGAACCGGGTTCCCGACGCGTTGTTGGTGGCGGAAACGGCGGCGCGAATGCCGGCCATGCAGGGCAGTGACGGATCCCAGGTGCGGGCGCTGGTTGAACAATTGAAGAAATTCCAGAAGGCGAAGTAAAAAAGGAGCCAGGAACGCCACTTCTGCTAAACGTTCACGCGGGCGGGCACCGTTTACCGAAAACCGGTATGCTAAATATTTAGCATTTTTCTATTGACAGATTCCGGCCTTATGCTAAAAAATTAGCACAGCATGAACATCGAACAACATCTCAGCCGGCGGGAACGCCAGATTATGGACGTTCTGCACGCCAGGGAATCCGCCACCGCCGCCGAAGTTCGCGCGGCATTGCCCAATCCTCCGGGCTATTCTGCCGTCCGTGCCTTGCTGCGGATTCTGGAGGAGAAGGGGCATGCACGGCATCGGGAGGAAGGGGCGCGTTACGTTTATCTGCCGCGTATATCGAAGGCGGCCGCCAGCCGTTCCGCCTTGAAACGGGTTGTCTCCACTTTTTTTCAGGGGTCGGTGACACAGACCATGGCGGCTTTGCTGGAAACTGCCGACACCCGACTGGCTGATTCGGAATTGAACAAACTGCAACAGATCATCAAACAGGCAAAAAAGGAGGGCCGTTGATATGAATTCGTGGATCGAACCTGTTTTCCAGGGCATTCAGAATTTCCATTTTGCCGCGTTGTTTCTCGACACGTTGCTCAAGAGTTTCGTCGTGCTCGCGCTGGCCGGCGGAGTTTGCGCGTTGTGGCGGCGCGGTTCTGCCGCGACGCGGCATCTGATCTGGTTTTTGGCCGTGGTCAGCCTGCCCTGCCTGCCGTTGCTGACCTCAATGCTGCCATCGTGGCAGAGGCCGCTCTGGTCGGTTTCAACCGGTTTTAATTCCGGCAACCAGATTTCACTGGCATTGGAACTCGCGCCCGGGACGTTCGCGCCAAAGGCGCCGGCCTCGCCGAACGCCGCGGAAGCTCCCGCTGCCAGCCACAATTCGACCAGGGGCAGCCGGACAATCGCCACCAGTTTCAGCACTGACTGGATGGTGTTTGGATTGGCCGCGTGGTTTGCCGGGGCCGCCCTCGTTTTGCTTTCCACGGTCATCGGACACTTTCGTCTCCGCCGATTTTCCCGAAACGCGCAGCCGCTGCACGATGCGGACTGGGCTCGGTTGCTGGAGGAAGCCGGCGCAACTTTGCGTCTGCATCGGGCCGTGATGCTGTTGCAGTCGGCTGACGACATGATGCCGCTGACGTGGGGCTGGCAGCGACCGGTGGTGATGCTGCCCGCCGAAGCCGGACAATGGCCGGTGGAGCGGCGTCGGATTGTTTTGCTGCACGAACTCGCGCACATCAAACGCTGGGATTGCCTGACACAACTGGTTGCGCGGATTGTCTGCGCGCTTTACTGGTTCAACCCGCTCGTCTGGCTGGCGGCGCGACAGATGTGCGTCGAACGGGAGCGCGCCTGCGATGATTTGGTGCTGACTGGTGGCTGCAAGGCTTCGGACTACGCCGGTCAACTGGTGGAAATCGCGAAAAGTTTTCGGCGCGTGCCACAGGTGGCGGCGATTGCGATGGCCCGCCCGTCCGGATTGGAAAAACGAATCGCGGCCATCGTGGATGTCTCGCGCGTCCGCCGGTTGCGTCCGGTGACAGCGTTGGCCGTTTTGATTTTGGCCGGCGGACTGATTTTTTGCGTTGGCGGCTGGAGTGCTGATTTCAACCGCACGGGAACGGCTGAGGAGACATCGCTCAGGCAGCAGCAGCTTGACCGGCTCAAAGTGTTCTCAGCGGCCAAGCTCCAACAGTCGCAGACGCTGGCGGCGGCGGCCGGAGAAAAAATTTCGCCGGAGTTTCAACGCTTCTTTAATGCGGCCACCAACGGCGATTGGCAGACCGTGACGAACATGTTTGAAAGTTTTAAGCAACGGCATCCGCAGTATGAGCGAGTCAAGGGTGTTCCGGAGGATGTCCATCTCCGCACCAGTTATTGGTCTCCGGTGCTGGAAATCTGTCTGGCCTACGGCCATGTCGCCCTGTGCGATCCGAAATACACCCAAATTGCGGCTGACGACATCATCAATTCCATTCCGGCAGGCAGCATTTATTTTGGCGGGACGGATCCGGGCCGGGGATTACCCACGGCTTTCAGCAAATCGCAGCCGGATGCCGATCCATTTTACATCTTGACGCAAAATGCCATGGCCGACGGGACGTATCTTGAATATTTGCGGAAAATGTACGGCGGAAAAATTTACACTCCCACCACCAACGATTTACAACAGTGTTATCAGAATTACGTGGAAGACGCGAAAAAACGGCTTCAAAATCATCAACTCGAACCCGGCGAAAATGACAGAATAGGCACAAACGGGGAACTTCAGATCAGCGGCCAGGTCGCCGTGATGAAAATCAACAGGCTGCTGTGCAAGGTCATCTTCGATCACAACCCCACCAATGAATTTTACATCGAGGAAAGCTTTCCGCTGGACTGGATGTATCCGTATCTCGAGCCGCACGGCTTGATCATGAAAATCAACCGTCAGCCGCTGCCACAATTGTCCGAGGACGTCATTCGTCAAGACCACGATTTCTGGACCCGTATCGCCACGACGGCCCTTGGGGACTGGCTGAACGACGACACGCCGGTGTCGCAAGTTGCCGCGTTTGTGGAGAAGGTGCAACTCAAGCGGAATTTCAGCGGTTTCAAAGGCGACCCGCAGTTTGTGCAGAACGATTACGCGCGGGGAATGTTTTCCAAATTCCGCTCGTCCATCGCCGGTGTGTATGCGTGGCGCTGCAGCGCGCAATGCCCCCCCGAATACCGGCAGAAAACGCCCGCAGTCCAAGCGGCTCTGATTCGCGAAACCGACCTTGCCTACCGTCAGGCTTGGGCGCTGTGCCCGTATTCACCGGAAGCGGTCTATCGGTATGTCAATTTCCTGACAGGCCGGAACCGGACTTCGGATGCGTTGCTGATTGCGGAAACGACGGCGGAATTCCCTTCCCGGCCGGGGTTTGATGCCAAACAAATGCAAAGTCTCGTTGACCAGTTGAAACGATTAGAAAAGGCGAAATGACTTTCAGCCGTCACTTCTGATAAACGCTGACGCGGGCCGGCGGAAGGTTGAACCAGACGATTTTGGAAGCCAGCCGGCGAAAATGGGAGGTGCCATGCAGGCGGTGGTTGCCCAAGTGGTAGCTGAATTGAACCCATTTGCCGCCTTGCTCCAGAATCGCGCGGATTTTCCCGGCCAGAGCTTCAGCTTCGGCGGGCGGGAAATTCAACAGCGGCAGGCTGGAAATGACCGCGCCGACGCTTTCAATCGGCTCGCGCCGCGCATTCAACAAATCGTCCAGGCACCAGGCGTCCCCGGTGATAATCTGCGCGCAGGGAAAACGTTCGCGGAGCAGTTGCGCCAGTTTCGGATTTTTTTCAATGGCCACCAGCCGGTCCTCGCGCAGGCCGCGTTCGAGCAGCGCTTGCGTGACTGCGCCGGTGCCGGGGCCGAGTTCGAGCACGTAACTTTCCGGATCAGCCGGCAGCCAGCGCGCCATGGCGGCGGCGAGCTTTGGAGAACTGGGCGCGACGGCGCCGGTCCGCAAGGGGTTGGCAAGCCATTCCTGCAGGAACAAGGTCGTGTCGCCGAGCGCCGCTAAAAGTTTCTTGGCCATGGTTTCCGGTTCAGTCTGGATTTAGCAATTGATGGAACAATAGCCTGCCTGTGCGGATGCCGCCACAGAAAATTTCCAGCGGGTCAGCGACGGTTTTCCGGCGGCTTCACCGGTTGGGGGCCTTGGGCGAGGGATTGTTCCACCGCGTTTTTGCGGGCGGTCCAGTCCGCCCAGCTTCGTTCCCACGCCTCGCCGACAAAATTCGTTTGCGCCGCCGGCCAGAGTGCGTCGAGCGTCTGCCACTCGCGTTCCGCTTCGGTGCGTTCCCGCCATCGCAGACGGGATTCAACGAGGTTCAGTTGGTTTTCCGGGTATTCCGGCGCGAGGTTCGCGGCGCGTTCCAGCCATTCGCGCGCCTTGCGTCGGCTGCCGATGCTCACCGGCCAGCCGGGCGCATCCCGATAGAGCAGGCCGAGACAGCGCGCGGTGCCGGCGTAATCAAAATGTTCGTCCAGATCGCACGCTGTTTTAAACTCGTGCTCCATTTCTTTCACCATCTTGTAGGCTGCCAGGTTTCTCTTGGTGTCCGCCAGTTGGCCGAGTTCGATGGCCAGGTAATAATGGCCCGGGGCTGAATTGGACTCGCGCGCGAGCAATTGCCGGCACGCGGCGATGCCCTGATTGGCCAATTCGGCGCGCCCGGCGTTGTTCGTGACGAAGTCATTGAAGTCAAAACACGCACGGGCAAATTGCCACGCAGCGGCCGGATTATTGGTGTCCGATTGGAATTGGTTTTGCGCCCGGTGAAATTCCGCCTCGGCACGGGCGGCGAAGATGCTGTTGGTTTCCGGTTCGGCCACCGCCACGAGGCTGGCGGCCACCAGGAAAAATGCGGCGAGCGGCCTGCGTCCGGCTCTCCGCGTGAATTGAATGTTTGGCGCCATTATGTGGTCAATTAGAGGTTGCCATCGTGTCGGGCTGACTTATACTAGGCAAGTGAGAATAAACAGGAATTTGCTGGCGCTGGCGATGCTGGTGGCGCTGGCGGTGGGGAGCGCCGGTTGTGGCGGCATCTACGCCAGTCAGAGCGTTTCGCCCGCCTCGTTTTTTCTGCCGGGGCTGATGAAGGCCGGGCCGCCCTCGACCAACGCCCCGACAGCGTTGCCTGAAACCTCCAGGGAAGTTGCCTCGACTCGATAAAATTTATGCGATTTCCACTCGCGCTCTCGGCGAAAATCGCCGGACACATCATCAAACACAAACTGCGTAAGACGCCCAGGTTCGCCATGGTCTTGCAGCTCGAACCGCTGCACACGTGCAATCTCACCTGCACCGGGTGCGGCCGCATCCGCGAATACTCCACGTCGCTCAAGGACATGGTGCCGCTGGAGAAATGCCTGGCCGCGGCGGAGGAATGTGACGCGCCGATGGTTTCGGTTTGCGGCGGGGAGCCGCTGATTTATCCGAAGATCGAGGAACTGGTGGCCGGCCTGCGCAAACAGGGCCGCATCGTCTATGTCTGCACCAACGGCGTCTTCATGCGCAAGAAAATGAAGGAATATCTCGCGGCGGTTTATTCGCCCGCCGTTGAGCCGAAACTCAAAAAGCTGCTCCACGAAAAATTGATTTCCGATAAGGACGCCGAAACCATCCGCAAAGGCAGAAGCGACGACCGCCCAGTCATCCGCCCGACGAAATGGATGTACTGGAATGTCCACATTGACGGCCTCGAATACACCCATGACCTCATTGTCGAGCGCGAAGGCGTGTTCCAGGAGGGCGTCGCGGCCATCAAGATGGCGAAGCTCCTGGGTTACCAGGTGGCTACCAACACGACCGTTTACAAGGAAACCGATGTCAAGGAAATCGAGGAGATGTTCAAGTTCTTCTCCTGGCTCGGCGTGGATGGCCATACGATTTCGCCCGGCTACGACTTTGACGCCGCGAAGAAGGACATGGTCAAACGCCTCGGCCGGAAGCCGGAGGACTTCTTCCTCACCCGCGACATGACGCGGCAGAAGTTCGCGAAGATACTGAATTGGGGCAAGGCCTTCACCATTTTCGGCACGCCGGTGTATCAGGAATTCCTCGCCGGCCACCGCGAACTCACCTGCACTGCCTGGGCGATTCCGACTTACAACATCAAAGGCTGGAAAGCCCCATGTTACCTGATGACAGACGGTCATTATGACGGCTATCAGGAAATGCTGGAGAAGGTGGAGTGGGACAAATACGGCGTGGTGGATGGCGAGGCGCGCGACCCGCGTTGCGAAAACTGCATGGTCCACTGCGGTTACGACCCCAGCGGCGCGCTCGGCACAAATTACCAGCGCGGCGACCACTGGAAAAATTTCATTTACAACTTCGCGGCGAGACCGGTGCGTTACGACCGCGGCCACGAAGTGAACGCCTTCAATGGCTTCAGCATCGGCAAAGGCCATCTGGCCAAGGCTGCCGTCCCATCCGCTCCGGCGGCAGATGATCGAAACGGTGCGCAGCGGGTTGGAACTTTCTGCGGTTCCGGCAGCACGGCGGAGCGGGATGCGTTGCTCGCGAAAATCAAGGAAGCCAAAAGAATCGAACCGGAAGCCGAATGAGCAGGATCCTTTACCTTTCACCGCCCAGCTTTGACGGTTTTGACGGCGGCGCGGGTTCGCGTTATCAGGCGCGGCGCGAAGTCACCAGCTTTTGGTATCCGACGTGGCTCGCACAACCGGCCGCGCTCACGCCGAATTCCAAGCTGCTCGATTGCCCGCCGCACAATGTCGGGATGGAGGAAACACTCCGCATCGCGAAGGATTTCGACCATGTCATCATCAACACCTCCACGCCGTCGCTGAAAAACGATTGCAAGGTGGCCGAGGCCATCAAGGTACAGAAACCCGCCACCAAAATCGGCTTCATCGGCGCGCACACGATGGTGTTGCCCACCGAAACGCTCAAGGCGTCGCCCGCGATTGACTGGGTGGGCCGCAAGGAATTTGATTTCACCTGCAAGGAAGTCGCCGAAGACCGCGACCTCGCGACCATCGCCGGGCTTTCCTATAAGGACAAGGACGGCAAGATCCGCCACAACCCCGAGCGCGAATTGATCGGCAACATGGACGACCTGCCGTGGGTGGCCGACGTTTACCGGCGCGACCTCAAGATTGAGAACTATTTCATCGGCTACCTGCTGCATCCCTACCTCAGCCTGTACACGGGCCGCGGGTGCCCGGCGCAATGCACCTTCTGCCTCTGGCCGCAGACCATCGGCGGCCACAAATACCGCGTCCGCTCGCCGCAGAACGTCGCCGACGAAATGGCCTACATGAAAAAACTGTTCCCGCAGGTGAAGGAATTTTTCTTCGACGATGACACGTTCACCGCGAACCTGCCGCGCGCGCGGGAAATCGCGAAAAAGCTCGGCCCGCTCGGCCTGACCTGGAGTTGCAACAGCCGCGCGAACCTCGATTACGACACCATAAAATCCTTCAAGGATAATGGCCTACGCCTGTTCCTGGTCGGCTACGAAAGCGGCAACGAGCAAATCCTGAAAAACATCAAGAAAGGCGTGACGATGGACGAAATGCGCCGGTTCACCAAATCATGCCATCAGGCCGGCGTGGTGATTCACGGCACGTTCATCCTCGGCCTGCCGGTGGAAACCAAGCAATCCATCGAGAACACCATCAATTTTGCGAAGGAACTCGACGTGTTCAGCCTCCAGGTCAGCCTCGCTGCGCCGTATCCGGGCACGGAACTTTACGAGATGGCGAAGCAAAACAGTTGGTTTGTGAAAAAGGACAAGACCGACCTCGTCGAAGGCGACGGTTTCCAGCAAAGCACGCTCGAGTATCCCGGCTTGACCAAGGAAGAAATTTTCGAAAGCGTCGAAAAATTTTATCACCGCTATTATCTTCGTCCGAAGCCGATTTTGCGCATCATCAAGACGATGCTGGAGGACAAGGACGTCTGCGTCCGCCGCCTGCGCGAGGGCTATGAATTCTTCAAGAGCATGGCGCAGCGGCGCAGCGACTTGAAGGCGGCGAAAGCTGCCGCCTGAAACTCATTTCGGCCACTCGCTGACGCGGTACCACCAGTGTTTGAGCTGCTTTACTTTTTCCCCTCGCTTTCGCGGCCGGCGTATTTGCGCTCGGTTGTATCCACGCGGATTTTTTCGCCGGGGGCGATGAACAACGGGACCATGATTTCCAGGCCGGTGTCGAGCTTGGCGGGTTTCCACATCGCGTCGGAACCGCCGCGGATGGGCGGAACGGTCTCCACCACCGTCAACGTCACGGTCGGCGGCAGCACGATGTCCATCAGCCGCCCGTCGAGTAACAACGCACGGTATTCCACTTCTTCCTTGATGAACCAGCGACGCTCGCCGACCTGCTCGGCGCTGAGGGTCAATTCGTCAAACGACTCGACGTCGGAGAAGACGTAATCTTTCCCGTCGTGGTAGCTGAACTGAACGCGGCGGTGTTGCACGTCGGCGACCGGCACGCGCTCGTTTTCCATGAAGGTGTGGTCCGCCAGACGGCCGGTCTTCAGGTGGCGCAGCCGCGCGTGTAGCTTGTGTTTGGTCTGGGCGGTACCGCTGACGTGGAATTCCTCCAGCATCTGCGGCGCGCCATCGAGCAGCAGGACCATGCCGCGTTTGAATTCTGAAGTCAGAACGGTTTGCATCGCGTATTTCCTCCCGGTAGCCGCCGGGGGTTTCAAGGTTGCTCAGGAATCTGTGCTCTTGATAACGCACCATCAATCGCGCGTCAACTCTGTGCCGAGCCAAGCAGTGTTCTGATTTGGTGTAGCGTCGAGCCTGCGGCTCGAAGGAATCGGCGCATAGCGCCGACACTACAATTCAGATTCAGACAGGATCCAAACCGATTTTCAGTTTTCCAAGGCAGTTTCGAGCAATTCCATGACGAATTTGCCAATGCCGGGTGCCTGAGATTCGCGTGGGCCGGCGATGTTCAGCGTGCGAACGCAGTGTTGCCGGAGAAATTGCGAAAGCACCCCGGCGCCTTGTAACACGCCGTCCCGTTCACAAACCACCATCACCGGACGGCCATATTGTTCGGCACAGGTTTTGGTGAAGGCCGTGCCGCCGGATAATTCCCTTTTCCGCGCCACAATCAACGTGGCGTCCGAATCCAGCACATTTTTCTCCGTCCGCTCGTCATATTCCGGCGAGTCCGTCTCGCGCAGCCGGTAAATCGGCGGAATGAGACCGTCCTCGGCGAGGCGGTCCTGTGGACACCATCCGCCATGTTCGTAGCCATGTTGGATGGCAAAATCCAGCGCGGCGCGGTCCACGCCGGTCTGTCCTCCTGAAATAATTTTAATTTGGCGGTGTTTCAACACATCGTTCTCAAAGGTCCAGTGCCACAACTTCGTGGTCGAGAAGGGAGGGAACGGTGACCGTTAACTCCGCCCCGTTGTGTTGAACGTGCGGATTTTTCCTGGCCACCAGCAGATGCACTTTTCGGGCGCGCGCATCGTTCGGGAGACGCACCCGCACTTTTTGTTCACCCACCGGAACAAAATCGCGAAACGGACCTTTCATGGCCATGGGATTGGTCAGGTTCACCAGGTGAATGACAACGGCATCCCGGTTACGCCAGGCCGTGACCTCGACAAAACCCGGCCCGGTGACTTCGACCACCGGCTTTTCATTTGTCGCCCACTCGACGGCGTTGCGCAGGAGTTTGAAATGGTCCACACACGACACTTCCCAGAACGTGCGGTCGATGTCCCACGGGAAATAGACAACGCGGCCGGGCGACGGCCCGCTGGGGACAGCGGGCCCTACCTCCCGCAAATACACGCCGGCGATGTTCGTCCGGGTTTGGCGCGGATAGGCTTTTTCCATCGGCAAATCCGGGTAGCTGGGAATGAGCGTGAGCGGCGTGTTTGTAAACGGTTCGTGCGGCTCAACCTCCAGCCGCCACACCCCGTTAATGATCCGCGGGGCGTCCTCCAATCCGCGCAACAGCGGTTGGTCATGGCCGGCACCGTGTTCAAGCCGGAGATACGAATTGCGCATCGGCCCTTCGACTCCGCCGTTCCAGCTCGCGCCGAACAGGTCACCGAGGCCGAAATCGTTCCGGCGCACGCCCCATTCGTCGCAAAGACTCGTTTCGAACGTGGCAATGAGGCTGCCGCCGTTTTTCACAAACGCGCGAAGCTGGTCACATTGCGCGTCGTTGAGCGCGGCGGTGTTGGGCAGGATCAACGTTTTGAACCGGGCCAACTGCGCGGTGTCGAGCAGCCGGTCGTGGACCATTTCAAATGGAATCCGCGATTCGACCAGCGCCTGATACCAGCCGAGCGTAAAATCTTCGAGCTTTGTGCCGGGCCGGTCGGTATAAAACCAGGCGGTTTGCGGGGAGTAAACCAGTGCCACGCGCGCGAGCGGTCCCGCCTCGACGGGATGGCGCAGGTAACGTTCCGCGCCGCGGTGCCAGCGATAAAGGTCCTCGACGACCCCGAGCCAGCGCCGGTCGTGAAGCGCACCGCTGAATTTTCCAAACCACGGCCGCGCGCCGTTAGCGATGCCGTCCAGCGCCCAGATGCGTATTTCGGCGTCGCTTTGCACGCTGTCCTTCCAACGATAGTCTTCTTCCAAACCGACGCCGAACATGCCGGCAACCGGTTTGTGGCCCGTCACCGCGCGGAATTCCTTCACCCGTTTTCCGTTGGCCCAGGGCGGCATGACGCCGTGGCGCGCCTGATAATCCGCCACGAGCATGGGCGCCGCAGCGCCATAATTTTTGATGTCGAGCGTGTTGAACGCGCCGCCGCCAATGTTCGGAATGACGCACGAGTCGGGATTGATTTTCCTCACTTCGTTGTCCCACAAGCGCCAAAGGTCAAAAAGCCTTTGCTGGCGCCAGTTCAGATAAGCGTGGTACACCGGGTCTTGCCGGTCGTCCGTGTGCGGCAGTTCGTGACCGGTGGCCGCCTTGAAATTTGCCGCGCAATGTTCGCAATAACACATCCCGGAGCCGTCCCAACGGTTCATGAAAATGCCGTCCACATGGTAATGTGACATGATTTCACGGTTTACTGAGGTGATGAACTCGAAGTTGTAGGGGCCGAGGCCGCAGGTCACCCACATTTCCGGCGACGCCCAATGCCGGCGCGGTTTGCCGTCCGCGCTCACGGCGATCCAGTCCGGGTGGGTGGCCTGGACGTCGTCGTAGGTGGCATGCGGGTCAACGCGCGCGAGCACGACCATGCCGAGTTTGCGGCAACCTGTGGCCAAATCGCCGAACCAGTCGCGGTTGTCCAGCCAAGCGCTGCGATGATGAAATGGGATTTGGGTCGGGTAATAGGCCACGCATCCGCCGGCGCTCAGGCATACGCCTTCGCAATCTGTGCGTTTGTAGTAATCCAGCCAGAAGGCGAGGTCAAATTTGCCGGGGTCGTCTTCCACCAGCGTGAGTTGCGCCCAACGCATTGGTTTATCCACCCAATTCGGAGCCAGCGCCCCTGCCGGAGTCGGCATTTCGCCGGCCCAGAGCGAGGATGGCTTGAACTGAGCGAAGGTGATGGCGGCCCCGCCCAGTGCCGCGGTTTTCAGGAACTGCCTGCGCGATAAATCGTGGCTGCTCATTTCAAGCCCGTTGGCGGACGAAATAATAAGGTTGGCCGTGCCAGCCGGGTTTCAAGCCGGGCTGCAACCAGGCCTTGCCAGAATCGTTTCGGATTTGGAAGTAATACTGCAACGAAAACGGTGAATCGGTGTAATCCGCCGCGATGACCACTCGATACTCGTTTCCCGCGCGTTCCATCTCCACTACCCGCCAAACCTCCCCTTGATTGACGTGCCGGTAATGCAGGTGCAGACCGGAAATCCCGGCCGGGTGGTTGACGCTTGGCACTTGGGCGACAATCGGCAATGGTTCACGACGCTGAAATGAAAGTGACGGTTCGTGAAGAATGGCAAGCGGCGGATTTTCGTCAGACCTCAATTTTGTAAGGACCGCGCGCATGGCGCGCTTGATTGTCTTCACGTCAATTTTCAGCGGCTGCCGATCGTGAATGACGGAGTCACGTGCGTTTTGCAGGAGTTTTTCCATGTCGGCGATGTCGTCGTCCATCGCGGGCAGCCGGTCCAGCCAATGGCCGCGTTGGAAGTAGTCGTAGCCGTACGTGATATTGGGGACGTACGAGGCCTTCGCCTGTTCGGCCAAATCCGCCCACGCCTTGCGCGCGACGCGTTGTGCCTTGACGGCCGCCACGAGGGCCGGTCGATGACCGGTCCGTTCATAAATGGCGTAGAGCACACCGGCCCGGAATTTCGATGCAAAGAACCGGCCCAGCCCGGCTTGAATGATAACGTCCAGTTCCAGCCGCCGAAATTCGGCGTTGCGGGCATCGCGCGCTTTTGATTTCGCTTCGTGCAGTTGAGCTGTCGCCTGCCGGGCCGCTTCGTCCAATTGCCATGCCACTCGGGCCGGCGAATATTTTCCGCTGGCTTCACCCGTGAGCAGTTCCTCGGCGAATTCGTCAACGGTCAGGAAAAATTCCGGGTCCAGCGGGCTGACCGTGCCGGAGCGGCGCGGGCTGGGCGTGTCGCTGTAGGGATGTGGCCGGCTTGCGTCCACTATCGGGATGTTGGTGTACATCTCCGGCCAGTAAATGTTGTTGGCGGCGGAGGGACAATGGGCCGTGGTCACCAGCGGGAGAATCCGGTTGGCCGACGCCAGAGCGTTCCCGGCCGGTTCGGCGCCGTTGCCAAATTGCCGGCGCAACAAACGTTGCCAGCCGTCCGGGTCGGTTTCCGGATTGTAAAAACTCCGGCCCCAGACGCGGTAGGTGCAATCGTATTTTTCGTAATCAACGCCGGCGGGTTTTAACGAAGCGTCGGCATAAGCGTCGCGTCCGCCGGGCAGGCCGGAGCCTTTGCGGCCCTTGAAATAAAGCGGTTCGAGCAGTTCGATGCCGTTGCTGCCGCAAAAACTTGAAACCCGCCCGTAGGCCCGGGCCGTTTCGGGATCGCCCCACAACAACATCCGTTGCGTACCCGGCCAGAGGCGATGCAGCACGCCGTAACGCCGGTTCTCAATCAACAAATCGGCGTAACCATAGCGCGTGAACCGGCGCGAACCGGTGCTGCGCGCGAAAAATCCGGTGTCACGCGCGTCCGCCGGCGGCATATCCTGCGGACGGATGGCGCCTTGCAGGTAGGGCAGGCCCATGTGTTCAGCCCAGAATTTCGGCGAGACGTTCACCGGCATACCCGTGTTCAACGCCGTGTCAATGATGGCCTGGTCAATGCCCTTGGCGTGCAGGTCAATCTCGACGCGACGTCCGCACTGGACGACGCCGTCGAAAATCGTTTTCCAAATCTCCGTGTTGCCCTCCGCCACGCCGCTTTCGCCATGGGTGCGGATGGTGATGCCGCCGATGGCCGGGCAGGCAGTGAGCAGGGCGCGCAGAGCATCGCGGCAGTAAGGCGCCTGGGCCGCCGGTGTCAGCCCGGTGATGGTGTAATTGGCCCTGGGACTGTTTGTCCATTGGAAGGCATGGGTCCAGAGGCCGAGTTGGAATTGCAGGCCGCGCTTCGCCGTTTCATCGCTGATAAACCGGAGCATTTCCAGGTTGTGGTCGCGTTCGGCATCCGGCAGCGGCACCGCGCGCACGTCGTAGCCGGGCGCGGACAAGAGAAAGGGATATGCAAAATGAAAATAACAATCGCGGATGTCCGTGGTGAAATCATAGCCCAACCCAAAAGCGAGATTGAAACGGTTGAACCGCTGCATGGCCAGCATCGTGAGGTAGGCCGGCCAGAAATTCCGGTCGTTGAACCAGGGTTTGTCCTCGACATCGCTGACGAACGCGCGTCCGACACTGCGAATCGCATTGGCCGGACGTTCGCTGACCGGTTTCACGGCCTGCAACGCGGCCATCGGGTTGGCGGCAAACTTCACGCGGTCAGCCAGTTCGAGCAGCGCATAAACCAATCCCCGTGCGTCCGAACCCGCCGCCAACAGGACGATGCGGAATTCGATTTTTCCACGGGCCAATGCCATGGCCTCAGGGGTGTTCGGCAACCAAATTCCCGCGCGGTCGAGGACGTGTTTGGAAAGGTCCGAATTGCCGCCGGCCACCAGAATACATTCCTGCGAAGGTGGTGCCTGATCAAGGCCGTCGTAGAGTTGCGCAGCAATGTCCCGGGCGAAAAGGGCATCCCACAATTGTTCCGCCGCCCATTGCACCGGCGGCAGCCTGGTCAGCGGGTCGGTCGGATCGAGGACGATGGAAATGGGCGGGTTGTTTTCCCGGGCGGAGACGGGAAATGGCAGCAGGCTGCCGCCAGCCACCATCGCGGCGGCCATGCCGGTTTGCTTGATGAATTGCCGGCGCGTCTGGCGAAGAGGGGCGGGTTTGGTTTCGTCAGGGCGCATGATTGGCTTGGGATTCAAGGTCTTTTGCCTGCCGCTGGCGAGAAAAAACGATCCAGATCTGGGATCCTGGAATTTGGCGGCTTGGATTTCGGTTTGGAGAAACATCGAACATCCACCAATCTTCGCAATGCATCGCTCCGGCAAGCCACTGAACATCGAACAGCGAATGGAAGATTTATTGGCAAGGACAAACCGCTGACAGTCTGGTCAGGAAGCCTGTTGAATATCGTGCGGATCGGCAACGTGCCGGCATGGGAGTCGGAGCGCGGCGTTCACGCATTCCCGGCTGGCGGATGACGAAGTGGCTAAAGCCCACGCTCGGTTGCTCATTCCGGCGAGTCTTGATAAATCGCCGGTTGCGTGGCGGCCGGGCTTGCGCCATGTTCCAAACCGTTTGTGGACGTGCATTGGAAAAAATTGCGGACCCTGGCTTTGTCCGAAGTCGAGGCGACGCTGGCGGCATTGCCCGCGCCGCTGCGTGAACGGGCGGAGAAGCTGCCGGTGACCTTCGAGGATGTTCCCAACACCGGCTTGCAGGCCGATGGCATTGAAGCCGACACGCTGGGTTTGTTCACCGGGGCGGAATTCACCGAGGAAGGAACAGTTCCGCTCCCGCCGCAGATTATTTTATTTCTGGGGAATCTCTGGGATTTTGCCGGGAGCGATGAGGAAATTTTCCGCGAGGAGGTCCACACGACGTATTTGCACGAGCTCGGCCATTATCTGGGTTTGGATGAGGATGCATTGACCGAGCGCGGGCTGGAATGACCATCGCCGCGTTGGCCCCGCCGGTGGCAGCGGGATGGGAGAAGCGCTTTCAGCCAACGTCTTCGCCCAGTTCGACGTTCCAGTAGGCGAGGTCAATGAAATGCTTCCAACTGTCGTGCTGGTGGAGGCTGAAGTTGATTTGCACGAACGGCCGCCATTTCGGCCGCTTGGGCTTGCGGATGAGATGCAGTCCGGCCTCCTGCGGCGTGCGGTTGGCCTTCTGCGTGTTGCACTCGACGCAGGAGCAAACGACGTTTTCCCACGTCGTCGGACCGCCACGGTCGCGCGGCAGGACATGGTCCAGATTCAAGTCGTTGCGGTCGAAGACCCGTCCGCAGTATTGGCAGGTGTTTTTGTCGCGCTCAAAAATATTGTGGCGCGTGAACTTGACTTCCTTCTTGGGCAGCCGGTCGTAAATCAGCAGCAGAATGATGCGCGGCACGCGGATGCGGAACGAAATGGTGTGAATGGCTTCCTCGCGCGGCGCCGCTTCGGAAAAGTCGCGCCATTCCTCAAAATTGAAGGTGCGGAACGAGCCGTCGTCGTCATTCAACACCGCCTGCGCATGGCCTTGAAACAACAACGTGAGTGCGCGCCGGGCGGTGCAGACGTTGACCGCCTGCCACAACCGGTTCAACACAAGCACGTGCTGGTTGAGCGTGGTGTTCATGACACTGTCAGGAGAAAAGCTAGCAAAACTGTCGGCGCAGGTCAACGCCGCGACAACGGCGTTCAAATCATGCCTGTCAGCGGAAACTGCCGGATTCAAGGCTTCATGGCGGCCTCGTGGTACGGCTGGTTGGCCCGGTAGAGTTCGAGGAGTTGCCAGTTTCTCTCAGCCAGATCCTTTAACCCGGCTGCGGCGGCAAGCTGCTCCGCCTTTTCCGCCGTGGTTACCGCTTCCGGGAAACGGCCGGCTTCGGCATAAGCGGCGGCCAGCGTTCCGATGAAAAAGGGTGCGCCATAATGGGTCAGTTCACACGCGCGTTCGGCCAAACGGACCGCTTCGGCCCCATTGCGCAGCCCGTCATCGGGACTGGCGGCCAGCACCCACGCCAGGTTGTTCAGCGCACCGGCCAGGTTGGGATTTAATCTCAGTGCCTCCCGGTATTGGGCCACCGCTTCCCGGGGGCGGCCCATTTGGCCAAGTGCCATGCCCAAATGAAAGAATATTTCGGGGCGGTTTGGATTGACCTGGATCGCTTGGCGATAGTTCTCGATCGCTTCCTCAAACCGGCCCCTGGCGGCGAGGGCGTTACCCAGATTATCCAGCGCTTTGCAATAGTTCGGATTGAGCTGGATGGCCTTGCGATAGTTCTCAATCGCTTCCTCAAACCGGCCCTGGGCGGCGAGGGCGTTACCCAGGTTGTACAGCGCTTCGCAATAGTTCGGATTGAGCTGGATAGCTTGGTGATAGTACTCGAGCGCTTCATCAAACTGGCCCTTATCCGCGAGGGCGACACCCAGATTGTTCAGCGCTTCGGAGAAATTCGGATTGATTTGGATGGCCTTGAGATAGCTCTCAATCGCTTCCTCAAACCGGCCTTGGGCGGCGAGGGCGTTACCCAGATTATTCAGCGCTTCGGAGTAATTCGGATTGATCTGGATGGCTTGGCGAAAGGAGTCGATCGCTTCCTCAAACCGGCCCTTATCGGCGAGGACGGTACCCAGATTGTACCGTGCTTCGGAGGAATTCGGATCGATCTGAATGGCCTTATGGAAGTGTCCCGTTGCCTCTTCAATGCACCCCTGATTTCTAAGCAAAAGACCCAGATTGTTGTGGGCTATCGAGCAGTCTGGATTCCTGGCCAGCGTCTGCCGCCAGAGGGTTTCCACGTCGGTGTACACCCCAGCCTGCTGCCAGGTCAGGAGGGCGAGCACCGGCAGCACGATTGCGGCAAACCCATAAACCACCGCCGGCGTGCGCAGAGATTCAGCCACCCGCACCACCAGTGCCGCCACCAGTGCGATGATCCCGAGAGCGGACAGATAAACCCAGTGATCCCACACAAATGAATAACGCATGCCATACGCGTTGAAAAACCCCAGCACCGGAAACAGTGTCCCCACAAAAAAGAACAGCGCGGTCACCGGCCCGCGCCCAATGCGCTCCCGGGCCAGCCAGAGCGTAAATAGTGTGCCGACGGCGGTCACCGGATAGAGCCATTGCCACCCCGAACCGGGGTTGGGCTGCCAGCGCGGGTAAACGAAGTAGAGGTCCGCCGGCCAGAACAGTTTGCCAAGGTAAAACCAGAACGCCCGGCCGGCAATCAGGCAGCGTTGCGGTAAAGTCAGGGCAAAATCCGATCCTTGCGCGCCAACATGGTATTTCTCCAACCAGGCGGTTACGGCACAAAGACCCAGGGCCAGGGCGAAGAAAGGCAGGGTTGGCAACGCGTCTGCAAGCCACCGGATTTGTCCGCGTTTCCACCAGCCCAGCAGCAGAATGACCGCCGGCAGCGAAAAGGTCGTCGTCTTGGCCAGCAACGCTCCCAGAAACAGGATGAAAGCCAGACCGTAAAAAAGTGACGGGTACCACGTGCCGCGCGACCACTCAGCGACGGGAGCGATTTGTTCTGTTCCAGTCACTTGACACTTGTCACCTGTCACACCTTGCGTGTAGCGCATGTAAGCCAGCAATGCGCCGAGGTAGAGGACCAACGAGAGCACATTCTTGCGTTCGGTGATCCAGGCGGCGGATTCGACCATGACCGGATGAAGCGCAAAGATGGCACTTGCCAACCAGGCGCCGGGCATCTGGAGTCGGAGCAACAACCGCCAGAAGAGCAACGCAGCCAGGGCGTGCAGCAGGACGTTCTCCACGTGATAGGGAGTCGTCCAGAACTTCCAGAGTTGGTAATCCAGCCAGAACGTCGTGCCCGAGAGCGGGTAATACTGTTGCAGGGCAGTAGGCTGGAACCACATCAAGCGCAGGCCGGAGGTGTCGCGCAACAAGCCGATTATGTTCTTGGTCCACGAGTCATCGTCCCAGACGAAACCTCCGCGCAGAGCGGGGAGATAGGCCAGAAAGACAAGGAGAACAATCAAGCCGCCCTGCCAGACCGGCAGCGTTCGTTCCCGAATGGACATTCGCCCGGGGAAGGTCTTTTGTGACACACGATTTTTTTACCCGCAAAGGCCGGCCGAAACAAGTCCCGCTGTAATCATTTGCCAGGCCAGCTTCCGCTGGATTAGCATCCCAACATGAAACGTTTCGCCGCACTGGCAGTTTTGTTGCTGATGGTCATGCTGTTGCCGGCCCGCGCGCAACCGAACGCCGACGACCAATACCTCGTCATTTACAGCCTGATCCAGCAGGCGGATTTGTTGAACAACGCCGGTCGTTCAGGCGAGGCGCGGGCGCGATTTGTCGAGGCGCAAAACGAACTGCGAAAATTCCAGAAGTTCTTCCCGGATTGGAACCCCAAAATCGTCAATTTCCGGCTGGATTATCTGGCGGTGAAAATCGCGGAACTGTCGCCGCCGGTTCCCGCCGTCGCGCCGGGCGGGACGCCGCCCATTCCCGCCATCCCGTCCGGCGGGACGCCCCCGCCGGTTGCGCCGGCGGCGCCAATCGCGGTTCCCCCCGCGACCGGCGCCGATTTTGAGGCGCGATTACAGACATTGCAGGCGCAGGTGCAAAGTCTGCAGGCGGACAACACGACGCTCGAAGCCAGACTCAGGGAGGCGCTCGCGGCACAACCGGCGATGGTGGATCCGCGCGAACTGGCCAGGGCGCAGGGGCAGATCCGCTCGCTGATGAAGGAGAACGATTTGCTGAAAGTGAGCCTGGCCCAGGGCAAGGGCGGAACGGTCGCCTTGCCCGGCCTGAGCACCAACGTGCTGGCGCGGCTGCGGCAGGCCCTGGCCGAGGCGAATAAACAACTGGCGGAAGAGGCGGCGCGCGCCGACCGGCTGGCGCAGGAAAATCAGACATTGCAGGCGCGGATGCAGGCGTTGCTGGCCAGCCCCGATGCGGCGGAAGCGTTGCGCGAGGAAAATGCGCTGCTCAAGCAACAACTGGCGGCGGCGCTGGCGCTGGCGACCAATTCTCCGGTGGCGAGTTTGAATACCCAACTGGCCGAAGCCCGCGCGCACATTTCCATTCTGGCGTCCAATGCCGAGGTGGGGTCGCTGGAAAAAGCGGCCCTGGAAAATCGCGTGCGGCAATTGCAGTTGGACGTGAAGCCGCCGCCGAGCCAGGCGGAACTCGAGGCGCGCATCCGCGAGTTGACCCAGGAACGCGACGATTTGCTGGCGAAGCTTGGCCGGGCGAACGAGGAACTTTACGGCCGCAAAAAGCTTGATGCGGCGGCCCAGATCACCCAGTTGACCGATGAGGTGAACGTGCTGCGGGCGCGACTGGCCGTGGACGAGGCCCGGGCCGTGCCTTACACCACGGAGGAACTGGTGTTGTTCAGGCAACCCGCGCCGCTGGTGGCCAATCCGCAGGCGGAGAAAAAACCCATCCGGGAATTGCCCGGCGGCACGGCCCCCCTGGTGGCCGAAGCGCAAAATTATTTTGCCGCCAAACAATACGACAAGGCCGAGGACGATTACCTGCAAATTTTGCAGCGCGACCAGAACAACGGGCTGGCCCTGGCCAACCTCGCGGCGATTGAACTGCAGCAAGACAAGCTCGACGACGCGGAAAAGCACCTCCAGGCCGCGCTCGCGCGGGCCCCGGAAGACGCCTACAATCTTTCGCTTTTTGGCTATCTGAAATTCCAGCAGGGGAAATACGATGACGCGCTCGACGCGTTGAGCCATGCGGCAAGGCTGGATCCGCGTGACCCGCAAATTCAAAATTACCTCGGCGTCACGCTCGGCCACAAGGGCCTGCGCCAGCAGGCGGAAACGGCGTTGCGCAAGGCGATCCAGCTCGATCCGAATTACGCCGCGGCGCACAACAACCTGGCCGTGATTTACATCAGCCAGCAGCCGCCGCTGCCGGAACTGGCGCGCTGGCATTATGAAAAAGCGCTGGCCGCCGGCCAGCCGCCCAATCCCCAGTTGGAAAAAATGCTGGCGGAAAAAGGCACGCCGGTGAAACCGCAGTAAAATGACGAATGACGAAATCCGAATGATGAACGAATATCCGAAGACCGGATGTTCAAAACATCACTCCGACCTGGTAATCCTGTCGCCTGTCACCCGCCACTTGTCACCCTGAGATGTTCCGCCAGGCTTTTCATGAATTGACCATTCCGACGCGCGGCCGCGGGTTTTATGAATTCACGCGCGAAGTTGAAAGGTGGGTGGACGAGCACAAATGCCAGGATGGCCTGCTGACGTTGCATTTGCGGCACACCTCGGCTTCGCTGCTCATCCAGGAAAACGCCGATCCGGACGTGCGGCGCGATCTGGAGGCATTGTTCCGGCGGCTCGTGCCCGACGGCGACCCGCTGTTCCTCCATACCACCGAGGGCGACGACGACATGCCGGCGCACGCCCGCACGGCGCTGACGGCGGTGAATTTGAGCATTCCCGTCCACGGCGGCCGGCTGGCGCTCGGCACCTGGCAGGGAATTTATCTCTGGGAACACCGCCGGCACGGCCACGCGCGCCGCGTTGCGCTGCATTTCATTGGGGAGTAGCAAACTAATGGTGGGGCGGAGACTCCCGGCGACCCGCTCCGTTGAAAATAAATTCCGGCTCGCGGAGACGCTCGCCCCGCCGCCGATTAACGAATAAACTCGCCAAGCGCGGCGGTCGGTGGCACGTTGCCGGCGATTTATGCAAACCATGAAACGCATTTTGCCGGCGCTGGTTTTCGGCCTCGCGCTTGCCGTTCGCGGCGAAACGGCCACGAACAGTTTCGGTTTCGCCGGCCGGGAAATTTATCCGATTGACGATCAAATCGGTCTGCTCCATGTGGCGGATTTGGACGGCGACGGCCTGAACGACATCATCGTGGCCAACAATCGGCGCTCCAAAATCAATCTGCTCTTCAACCAGACGGGCAAGACCAACCGCGCCGACGCCAAGCCCCCGCGCAAACTTGAAATCAATGAACTGCCGCCCGACGCGCGCTTCCGCATTGATTCGATCCCCGCTGATGAACGCATTTCCGCAATGGCTGTGACCGACCTCAACGGCGACGGCCGCCCGGACATCGTTTATTATGGCGACATGAAAGACCTCACGGTGCTTTACAATCAGGGCACGAATGGCTGGAGCGAGCCGAAAACCTGGCACATCGAGGACGGGCGGATGGACGCAAACTCACTGGTCACCGGCGATTTAAACGGCGACGGCCGGACTGACGTTGTTCTGCTCGGCGACAACGGTTCGTTGTATTTTCTGCCGCAACTGGCGGACCACACGCTGGGCGAGCCGCAGAAAATTCCTTACTCCGGCGCCCCGAATGCCGTGCAAATCGTGGATGTGAACGGCGACGGCAAGGACGATTTGCTGCTGGTGGATTGGGACAGCCCCACGCCGTTTCGTTTCCGGCTGCAAATGCCGGGCGGGCAGCTCGGCCCGGAAATTTACTTCAAGACGCAACCCATCCGCTCGTATTGCGCGGACAATTTGGAAGGCAATCACAAGCTTTATGTCGTGACCATCGCGCAAAATTCCGGGCGGGCGGAAGTCTCGCAATTCACGCGCCAGCGGGCGGAGGTCTTGTCCGGCGCGTTCCGGCGGGGGCAATTCCAGGTTCTGCCGCTGCAGAAAACGGACGCGGCGCAGCGCGGCGAGGTGTGGGCCGATGTCAACGGCGACGGCCTGCCGGATTTGCTCGTGGCCGAGCCGGAGAACGGCCAGCTTTCGGTTTATTTGCAGCAGCCGGACGGTTCGCTGGCCGCGCCGAAAAAATTTCCGTGCCTGGCCGGGGTCAGCCAGGTCGCCGTGGCGGACTGGAACGGCGACGGCCACCTGGAGATTTTCCTGTTGAGCCACGAGGAAAACGCCGTCGGCGTGACCCAATTCGACAAAATAGGGCGGTTGCCGTTCCCCACGCTCATTCCGCTCGACGGCAAGCCGCTGGTGATGGCGGTCGGCGCGTTGAAACCGGACGCGAAGCCGACGCTGGCGGTGATCGTGGACAAGGACGGCCAGCGTTCGCTTGTCACCCGCACGGCGGACGGCAAAACCAGGACGCAAAAATTGAGTGAGAGCTTCAAGGCGAACCCGGCGACGCTGGCAATCCAGGACGTGAACCAGGACGGGCTGGCGGACCTGGTGGCGCTGATTCCGTATGAAAAAATCAAGGTGCTCATCCAGAAACGCGGCGGTGATTTCGACGAGGAGGATGTGGACCCGCCCGGCGGCGCGATTGACCAGCCGTGGCTGGCGTCGGCGGACGTGGACGGCGACGGCAAGCCGGAATTGCTGCTGCCGCAGAAAAATTTTGTGCGCGCGGTGGTGTTGGAACAAGAAGCCAAAACGCCGGGTTCAACCAACCGGCCGGACTGGGTTTTCCGCGTGAAAGACCAGATCAACGGCGCGGCGAGCGATTCGCGCATCGTGGGCGCAACGGTGGTGGCGGACCCTTCCCGGAAAGGCGCGGTGCCGTCCGTCTTCCTGCTGGACGCGGAGCACAAGCAGTTGACGTTGTGCGAGCGCGACGCCGCGGGGGTGTGGCAGGTGGTGCGCAACGTGGAACTGCCGGTGGCGGGTTTCAACGGCCTGCGCCCGGTGAAGCTGGGCGGCGCCCAGAGCGTGGCGTTTCTGGGCCAGAACGCCGTCGCCTGGCTGTCGCTGGCAGGCGACGTTTGGAACTTCACGACCCTGGACGGTTATGACACGCCGATCAAGGACGGTTATTTGAATGACGTGGTTGCGGGCGATTTGACCGGCAGCGGGCGCAAGGACCTGATCTTCATGGAAACGGCGAAGAATTATCTCGACCTCGTTTCCTTCAACGCCAAACACCGGCTCGTGCCCGGCGACCGCTGGAAAGTATTTGAGCAGCACACCTTCCGCGGCGCGGCCAATGCGCTGCCCGAACCGCGCGAGGCGGCGGTGGCGGACGTGACCGGCGACCGGAAAAACGACCTGATCGTGCTGGTGCACGACCGGATCCTGGTTTACCCGCAGGAGTAGGAATTTATCGGAGGGACGAGCTCTGCGAGTCCCAAAAAATCCCGTCAAAAAACTTCAGGGACTCGGGTAACTCGTCCCTCCGAATTCAATTCATCTGCGGCGGGCGGGGAGCGAAAAGCTTGAAGGCAAGGCCGTCCGCCGTTGCGCCGCCGCCATAGACGGAAAAGTAAAAGTATTTGGAAACCTGATCGTAATCCGGCAGCAGCGAAAAATCCATCCAATCACGAAAGCTTTTGGGGAACACCGCCATCGTCTGGTTGTCGGTGGCTGCGTTTTTCAAGGACGTGAACGCCAGGCGCACGGTTTCGCGCTGGTTCTCGTAGCCGAACAGGCCGCTGCCCGCGCCGCCGACGTGTTGCGCGGCATCGGCCAGACCGGCAAGATCGCGCAGCGGCCGGGCTTGCCCGGTGTTGCTGCGCAGGTATTCCTCCAGCGTGGAAACGTCCGACGTCAAGGCGACATAGCCGCCGCTGGCCGCGCAGTAAAGCGAGCGCGAAACCGGCGCGGTAGCGCCCGGCAGGCGGTGGCCGGGCAGAGGAATGGTGTAAATTTTCCGGCCAAGAAAATCACGCGGCTCGGGCGCGTCTTGTTGTCCATGCATCAGCGACGCGACGCTTTTCACCGCCAGGGCGGCCTGGTCCGCGTTGGCCGCGCTGAAGAGGAAAAGCGACGGCGCGTTGCGCAAGTCTTCCAGCGTTTTGCCGGCGGGCGCCTTCTGGTAGCTGATGAAATCGTCGCCGAGATTGGCGATGAGATTTTTGCGAAGGTCGAAGTCAGGGTCCTTTTGTCGGGCCAGCGCGTTGACGGCGTCCATCGTCGCGTTGAGGCTGGCCAGCCCGCCGGGCGAAATGGCGGCGAGCATTTTCTGCAATTCAGCCCAGGATTTCTGGCTGTCGATGCGCCAGCGCCAGAACTTCATGGCGTTGGCGGGCACGAATGCTGGCGGATTCGCGTCCTTTGGGACGGCGGCGAAGATTTTCAGAAGGCCCTGGCGGGCCGCTTCCGGCGCGGAGAGATAAAGATTCAACTGCGAACCATCGTGCGCTTCGCGGTAGCTAAGACTCACGGATTTCAAACCCGTCAAACCCGACGCGTTCAACATGGCGATTGGCGAAAGGGGCGGCACGAGGGTTGGCGCCTCCGGATTCGGCGGCTCCTGCGGGACGTGGGCCAGCACGTCAAAAAAGGTTTGCGTGTTGAACCAGGCGTAATAGAGCGGCGCATTGCGGAATTGCGACAATTGGTCGGCGGCAAAAACCGCGTTGTCGTTCAACGCCGGAGCCGCGCCGCCGGCCAGATGGGCGACGACCGGTTCAACCGCCTTCGTTGAATTGCCGGCAATCAGCAGCGAATCGAACTGGCCGACGACCAGTTCGCCGGGTTTTTCCGGCTTTGGCTCCTTGCCGAGCTCCTGCACCGGCTGGCGCCTGGGGAACAGGCCCGCGAGCGTGGGGAGGTCGTTGCTCGAAAGCGTCACGACGGAAAAGGAAATGCCGCGGACGGTTTCGGTGCGAATCGCTTTGCCATTCTCCGTCCATTTTTTGCGGAGCGCGTCGAGATTGGTTTTCAACAGACCACCCTGGTTGCGGGTATCAAGCAGCAAAATCAGTCCCGGTTGCGGGCTGTCGTCGCTGCCGTTCCAGCCGTTTTGGGTGATGGCGAAAGTGAGCTGGCCTTGCGGCAAATCGGCGAAGTCGCCCAGCTTCACACCCAGGTCGCGCTCCAGCGATGCGATGAATTTCTCGTTCCACCTGGCCATGAATTTGTCGTGGAACGGCTTCATCGCCGGGTCGTTCCAGAACCGCCAGCCGGGCGACTGCCGGGCGGCGGCGCGCACGGCGGCGAAATCGGGCGCGGTCGCCAGCAACAGCGTGTCCGCCGGCAGCAGCTTTTCGGCGGGCGGAACCGCGGCGCGGACCGAAGCTGCGATGGTGAGCAGGATGGCAGCCGCAAAAAGACGCAAAAATTTCGTGGTCATGGGCAATCAAAATCCGGGTGGCGGAAAGTTTCGTTCAATTATTGATCCGCCGGATTATGCCGGGTGCGGCCGGGCGGTTCAAGGTAATGATAGGGATTATTCGGGTTGTCGGTCGAGTACGCAAAGGCGTCGCGGTGGTCGAGGAAGTTTTTCACCAGTTCCACCGGTATGGCGAAGCCCAGGCCCTCGCCGAACATGATTTTCATGTTGGTCACGCCCACGACCTCGCCCGCCGTGTTGAACAGCGGGCCGCCGCTGTTGCCGGGATTGATCTGCGCCGTGGTCTGGAGATAAAGCTCGCCCTCCAACTCGCGCGTCTTGGTGCTCAGGATGCCTTCGGTCACGGTCCGTTCCAGGCCCATCGGACTGCCAATGGCGAAAACCGAATCGCCGACCGCCAGCGCGTCCGCGCTCCCGAGCGTGACAAATTTGAATTTCGGCGCGTTCTTGTCCTCGATGTGCAGCAGCGCCAGGTCGTGGAATTTGTTGATGGCGATGATTTTGACCTGCTTGTAAGTCTCGCGGTCGAGCTGGCCGTCGGTTTGATGATAAACTTCCACGGAAATTTCCGTCTCACCCTCGATGACGTGGAAGTTCGTGATCAAATAACCGTCGGCGTTGATGAAAAAACCGGAGCCGAGTCCGCCGGGGGTGCGGACCTGCACGACGGCCTCGCCGATTTGCTTGACGAAGTCGCGCACGTCGCGGCCCGCCGCCGGGCGGGTGTCCGAATAATAAAATTGCGGTGCGTTGACGTTGACGAGCAGGTTGGACGCGGCGGACGCCGGCGACCCGGCTTCGGCGGCCCGGGAAATTCGGGTGACGACATTGCGCGGCACGACGAGCACGGTGTACCCGACGTCCACGATGACGCCGTCAGGCTTCTCCGCCAGGATTTTGCCGGTGATGGCGGCCTGGTCCTTGAGTTGAATCACGTCGGCGTACGCAAAGCCGAGGCTGCAGCACAGCAGCGCCGGCAGGACAAATTTTTTCGTTAACAACATTGCCAGAACGTAATGCAGGCGGCGGCTTTTGACAAGCAGCCGGCGCGGAACCGGAAGGGGCCACTTGATTTGGGGAGGGCTGCGGTGCTCCGCAACTTATGGCCGGGCCACGCTGCTGCGCGGCCAGGCGGCGCGACCGCGCCGCCCTTGTCGAAATGGATTTGAGGACAGAGGAGCACCTCCGCCCTGCCAGGGGCGTGTCAACCCTTCCCGCTGCTCCGGGCGGCTTCAATCATTTCCCAAAACTTCGGGTTTTCCTGGAGCGCCTCGTCCTCGCCGGTTTTCAGGCCGGAACGGAACAGAAAATCCTTGAGCGTATGGCGGCTGAGGATGCGGTGGACGAGCACGCCCAGGTCATGCCGCTCGAAATAAACGCGATAGTCGCCCACGCGGAAGCGGTGCAGCGTGCGCCCGCCCTGTTCCAGCCGGCCGAACTGCTCCAATTCCGTGCCGCGCACCTGTTGCGGCAGGCCGCGGAACTCGCCGAGGATTTGCAGTTGCAATTCCCGGGGCATCCGTGCCAGTTCGGCGGCGCTGATTGGCGTAAAGATGATTTGAAACGGTTGCATGGCGGTTGTGCCGGCTGAGGGTTGAAAGTTGGGGTTTGAGAGTCAAGTCCAGATTCAGCCACCCGCATGAAGCGGGCGCACGCCGGCCGTGGCCGGTCAATATTGTTCGCGGCAGGGTTGCCGGTTTTTGTATTGCCGGAGGAATTCCCGGTTCCGCGCCGGCAAGTCCGGCCGGCCAAGTGACGACGCCAGGGCGCAGGTTTGTATGCGGCTGACGATCCACGTCTGGTTTCCGGCGCTGGAGTCAACCTCCCGCGGTATTCTTGATATACCGCCTGGCGAAATTGCTTTGGTTTTCCCCACAAAAACCAGTAGGTTGGTTCCGAATGTCACGCCCGCGTCTCGTCGCCTTGTTGCTTGCGCTGGTCACTTGTGCGGTCTATCTGCCGGCGGGACATTACGGTTTCAGTGCTTTCGACGACAATAAATACGTCAGTAAAAACGAGGTCGTCCAAAGCGGCTTGACCTGGAGTGGAGTCCGTTGGGCTTTCACCACCGGCCAAACGGGCAACTGGATGCCGCTCACGTGGATTTCGCACATGGCCGTTTGTCAATTGTTCGGCCTCAAACCCGGCGCGCATCATCTCGTCAACGTGTTGTTTCACACGGCCAATTCTGTTTTGCTTTTCGGGCTGCTCCTGCGACTGACCAATGCGTTGTGGCCAAGCGCATTGGCCGCAGCCCTGTTCGCCTGGCACCCGCTCCACGTTGAGTCGGTCGCATGGATTGCCGAGAGGAAGGACATGTTGAGCACGTTCTTCGGGCTGGCGGCCTTGTTGGCATACACGCGCTACGCGCAGGGGCAGTTGAAGGCCGGAAATCAGGATTTGAAAGCCGGTTTTATTCCCTCACTCACATCTCCGGCCTCCGGCTATTTTTTTGCGCTGATTTTTTTTGCGCTGAGTTTGATGTCCAAACCCATGCTGGTGACGCTGCCGTTTGTCATGCTGCTACTGGACTACTGGCCGTTGCAGAGAATCCCTACCGCGAAGGGCGACCGTGGTCCGGCGCTCCTGCGGCTGGTGCGGGAGAAGTGGCCGTTCTTTGTGCTATCGGCGGCTCTGTGCGCCATTACCTTCCTGGCACAACGCGCCGAGGGCCTCGTCAATTCACTGGAGGCGATCCCGTTGAGCGACCGTCTGGAAAACGTGCCGCTAGCCTACTCGCGTTACCTGCTGCAAATGATCTGGCCGGCGCATTTGGTCGTCTTTTATCTTTTTCCCCTGAAAATCTCTCCGCTGTTACTCGCCGCGTCCATCTTTGTTTTGGCGCTCATTTCGGCCGCTGTCTGGCTGGGGCGCAAACGCAGCCCTTATTGGCTCGTTGGCTGGCTTTGGTTTTTGGGAACGTTGGTACCGGTGAATGGTCTGGTGACGTTTGGAGGTCAGGCGATGGCGAATCGTTTCACTTACTTCCCCTCCATCGGAATCTTTTTGGCCGTGGCATTGGGTTTTCGGGATGGCGCTTCGCGGTTTCGACTTTCAACCAGGATCGTCGCTGTGGCGGCAGGCACTGTGTCGGCAGCCTGTTTAGCCCTTACAGCAAACCAATTGCGCTATTGGTGCGATGATGTGTCGCTCTTCTCTCACGTCATTGACGTCACCAAAGACACCCGCTGGATACATTTTCGGGACCTCGGAATTCTGCATTATCAATTGGGACTTGCGCTCGAAAACGAGGGCCGGAGAGCTGACGCCATCGTACAGTATCGTGCTGCTCTGATGCTCAGACCCTTTCACGTCCGAGCCAACAAGAATTTAGGCGCCGCGTTGGCCGCAGAAGGGAAGTGGGATGAAGCCATCCAACATTACGAGCGGGCGCTCCAGCTTAAACCGGATGATGCCGAAGCCTGCAATAATTTGGGCATCGCGCTGGCAAGCCAGGGCAAGTTGACAGAAGCCATGCAACAATACGAGCGGGCGCTCCAGCTTAAACCGGATTATGCCGAAGCCTGCAATAATTTGGGCGCCGTCCTGGCCAGCCAGGGCAAGTTGACTGAAGCCATGCAACAATACGAGCGGGCGCTCCAGCTTAAACCGGATTATGCCGAAGCCCACAATAATTTCGGGATCGGGCTGGCCACCCAGGGGAAGTTGGCTGAAGCCATGCAACACTTTGAGCGGGCGCTCCAACTCAAACCCGACTACACCAAAGCCCACTTTAATTTAGGCATCGCGCTGGCCGGCCAGGGGAAATCGGCTGAAGCCATGCAACAGTTCCAGCAAGCCTTGACCCTGGCCACGGCCCAGGGAAACATCGCGCTGGCGGAAACCATCCGCAGCCGGCTCAAATATTATTCGCCGCCTTTGCCTCAGCCGCAAACACCGTAGCCGGGCCGAGGAACAAAAGGGCGAGAGTCGAGGGTTGAACGTTGAGCGGAAAGAGTCAAGTCCAGTTTCAACTGCTACCCCCTTCACGAGCGGCGGCGGTGCAGCTGGCAACCGTAAAGATCTGGCGGCATCCAGCTGCGTGTTCCTCTTGCCATGGAACGTATCCGGTTCCAGCTCCATAAAACAGACGCATCTGGATCCCGCTCTTCCGGGTGGAATGACATTGGAGCGGGCTTATGCCCGCCCCAAGCGGAACTGCTAACGGTTTGCAGGCTCCCGATGCTGCTTGTGCGCCTGATACAAGGCCAGCAGCTCACGGTTTTTTTTGGAGCAAACCCGGCTCACCCCGCTCGGACGCCAAGGCGCAGGCTTTCTGCGCCGTTGCCACTGCGTCGTCGAACCGCCCGGCCTCTGCGTAAGCCGCGGCCAGGGTGCCGACACAAATCGTCTGCCGCGGCGATGCTCATCGAGCGCCGCTACGAGGAGGTCCGAAATAGTGCAATTTCAAACCGCAGGTGGTATTATTTGACCGCGTGGGAAAGGTCTTGTGCCACCGTTTTCCCGGCGCGGTATAATTCAAGGAATTCCTGGTTTCGTTTGACCAACTCCGGATTGTTTTCCGCAGCCGCCAGGGCAATGGCCTTTTCAGCAGTTTGTTTCGCCTTGGCGAATCGTCCGGTTTCTGCGTAGGCGGCGGCGAGGGTGCCGATCAGCAGTGGTTGTTTGTAGTTTGTCAGCCGGCAGGCTTGTTCCGCCAACGCCACGGCCCGCGCGCCGTTGCGTTGCGATGTGTCCGGCGTCGTGGCCAGCAGCCAGGCAAAATCACTCAGCGCCCGGGGCGAGTCGGGATTCAATTTAATCGCGGTTTCGTAGTGGTTGACGGCCTCTGCGCTTCTTCCCGCCAGGAACAGCGCCAGGCCGAGGTGACGATGAGAGGTTGCGTCGGGCCGGAGACGAAGTGTTTCCTCGAACTGGGTTAGCGCCATGACCGGCCAGCCCTGGTTCACGCAGAACATGCCCAAATCTTCGTGCATGGCGGCATCCTCCGGTTTCAACCAGGTGGCAATCGTCAGGCACCTGAGGGCGGCGTCAACCCGGCCCTGTTCTGCGAACGTTTTGCCGTCACGCCAATTCCTTTCCGCGAGGTCCGGGTCCAGTTGGCGGGCGGCGGAAAAAAACTTTGCAGCTTCGTTGGTTTGCCCGGACACCCTGAGGTTCATGCCCAGCTCCAGGTTGGCCTCGGCATTGGTGGGACAAAGGCGCACGGCTTCACGGAACTTCACCCTGGCTTCGGCCAGTTTGCCCTGGCTGGCCAGGACACGGCCGTAATCCAGCAACAGGCGCGCGGGGTTGGGGCTCAACCGCCGGGCTTCGGCAAAATGCTTCTCCGCCTCTGCTATTTTGCCTTCGCCGGCAAGGGCGGAAGCCAGATTGAAGCGGGCTTCGACGCCATCCGGCTGGAGTCGCAGGGCTCCGTAATATTGTTGAATAGCTTCCGCCTGCCGTCCGAGTTGCCGCAACGCCAGGCCCAGGTGGTTCAAGGTTTGCGGGAGAAGGTTGACCTGCAGGGCGGATTGGTAGGTCCCGACGGCCTCCTCAAGTTTGCCGTCCGCGGCCTGCGCATCGGCGGATCGCGTCAAGGCCACAGCGAGATCATACCGGGCCGAGGCGTAATCCGGGTAGGCTGCCAGCGCGGCGCGGAAGTGTTGGGCGGCCAGATCATATTTGCCCTGGTCACCCAACGCCTCGCCGAGGATGTCCTCGGCGACGTAGTTGTTGCCGGTAACGGCCAGCGCATGATTGGCGATGGTAAAACCATCCCGCCAATACTGCACCTGCTGATGGGTGAGAGCGGCGCAGGCCACCACCACGGCAACGCCCGCCGCCGCGGGAATTTTCCGGTTGCAGTGTCCGGCCGCGAACAGTCCGGCGCCGCCCCAAACCAGACAAATGAACAAGCCAATCAGCGGAAGGTAAGTAAACCGGTCAGCCATCGCCTGCCCGCCGACCTGGACGATGCCGCAGACGGGCACCAGCGTGCCCAGAAACCAGAACCAGCCGGTGGCAAACCACGGAACCCGTTTGATCCCAAGCAGGACAAAACCCGAAACGGCTGGCAGCGCCAACACCGCCAGAATGAGTCGCCAGTCTTCCAGCAGGCTGGATTCCGTCGGGAAGGGATAAAAAACCGCCAGGTTAACCGGCCAGATGGTCTGGTCGAGATACTTGATATAGGAAACCGCGGCATTCGCGAAGCGGAAGAACCAGGGCAGTTCGGTGACGGTGGAAACCGCCTCCCCCTTGACCTGCGCCATAAACGTCACCCAACTCGAAGCCAGGCTGAGAATGAGGAAGGGAATCTTTTCCCAAACGAGGGACCGCAAGGTTTTGACCCAGGCGCTTTGGCCGGTGAATTCGACGCGTTGCAGTGGCCAGACATCCAGCAGCAACAACACAAACGGCACCGTGACCAGCATCGGCTTGCTCATCAAACCCAGCGCGAAAAACAACAGCGCCAGCCAATAGGAAGGTGACCTGTGACCTGTGACACGTGACACGTCGGTCGTGGATATGGCGGTTTCCGTTCCTGTTACCTGCCACCTGGCACCGGTCGCGTGTTCGACATGGCGCGCATACGCCCACAAGGTGAGCAGGAAGAAGAACGCGCTTAATACGTCCTTGCGTTCCGCGGCCCAGGCGACGGATTCCACGTGCAGCGGATGCACGGCGAACAAGGCGGCGACCATTGCGCTGCGCCAGGCCCGGCGCGTCATGCCCTGAAGCACTAGGAACAGCAAGAGCGTGTTCACGGTGTGGAACAGCAGGTTGACCAGGTGATGCCGGTGCGGGTCCAGACCGAACAACTGGACGTCCAGCATGTGAGACAGCCACGTGAGTGGATGCCAGTTGCCGGCGTAACCGACTTGAAACGACCACTTCACATTTTCCCGGGTCAGCCCGCTTTGGACGTGGGGGTTTTTTGAAATGTATACGTAGTCGTCGAGGTTGATGAAGTCATTATCCCGCAGCGGCCAATAGGCAATCAAAGTGACGGCGCACAACAGGGCGCAAATGAGCAGCGAGCGCGAACGGTGGCCGGTATTCATCAACGGGAAAATTTGTCAAAACCTGCGGGCAACTGCAATTTTGATTCGGCAGCCGACATCTTTGCCCGGCGGTGAGCGCGACTCCCAGCCGCGCATCTGGCAGCGCCAATTGGACAATTGGCGAACCATTCGGTTCGATGTCCCGCTACCCGGAAAATCATAAACCGCCGTGACCAAACTTCGCAATCTCCATTCCGGCGGCAAAGTTTCGTCACTCCGCGGAATTGATCAGCGCGAGCAAAGCGCCGTTGCCGTTTTCCGAAATGCGCACACCCGTTCCCCGGCCCCGGCCGTGCCGCCGCGGCGAGGCAAAGACGCAGGGCGAACCGGTTTTTCCGGAGCCAGAAGCGATCAGTGGAGGCCAGGTTTGCGCCGTCATGGTGTTTGCGGTTGGAGCAAAGCCCGCTGATAAGACTCGAGCCGTGTGCGGATGGACTCGGCGAGCGCGGTGTTGCCCTGGGCTGTGGCCAGGGTCAAGGCTTGTTGGAACTGAAGGATGGCTTCAGCCAGCTTTCCCTGGGTGGCCAGCGCGATCCCTAAATTACAGTGGTTTTTGGGGTCCTCCGGATCGAGTTGAAGCGCCCGCTCAAATTGTTGGATGGCTTCAGCCAGCTTTCCCTGGGTGGCCAGCGCGACCCCTAAATTACCGTGGTTTTTGGGGTCCTTCGGATCGAGTTGAAGCGCCCGCTCGTAGTGCTGGATGGCTTGAGCCCACTTTCCCTGGGTGGCCAGCATGTCCCCTAAATTACAGTGGGCTTCGGGGTAGTCGGGTTCGAGTTGGAGCGCCCGCTCGTAGTGCTGGATGGCTTCAGCCAGCTTCCCTTGGGCGGCCAGCGCGACCCCTAAATTACAGTAGGCTTCGGGGTAGTCAGGTTTGAGTTGGAGCGCCCGCTCGTAATGTTGGAAGGCTTCATCCCACTTCCCCTGGGCGGCCAGCGCGACACCCAGGTTATTGTGGGCAAGATAATTTTCCGGCGTGCAAGCGAGGGTGTGCGTCCAGAGGGAAACATTGTCTTTCCAATAGCCGGTTTGGACATAGGCGCCCGCCAGCAGGCCGGCAAGAATCGCCGCCGCGGCAAACCCCAGCACGGCCCGCCGGTAGCGCCAGGCGCCACAGAGTTCCACCACCCCCCAGGCCACCAGAATATACAATCCAATTTGCGGCAGATAAGTGTAACGGTCCGCATGCGCCTGCGCACCCACCTGAACCAGCCCGATGACCGGCACCAGCATTCCCAGGTACCAGAACCAGCCGACTGCAAAATAGGGACGCTTTCGCCAACCGGCAACCGCCACGATCGAAATCACAACCAGCAGTGCCAGCGCCATCAAAACCTCCCCCAACGATGTGCCGTTCGCCGGATACAGGTCGAGATTTGCCAATCGTGCCGGGTACACCATTTGCCACAAGTAAGTAACGTAAGCCATGAAGACATTCCCAAGCCTCAAAGAAAAAGGCACCCTCTCGCTGAACGCCACTTTTTCCGGCGCCAGACCTGTCACGGCGCACGAGGCTGCGGCCAGCGCAATTAACGGGATCTTTTCCACAACCAGTTGCCAAACCTTCGCGCGCCGTGGTTGGGGATTGCTCCGACCGTCATTCCTGCCATCCAGCCGCAGCCGCTGCAACGGCCAGTAGTCCAGCAGCAGCAAGACAAACGGCAGCGTCACCAACATGGACTTCGACAGCAGGCCAAGCATGAAGAACAACAGCGCCAGCCAATAGGCAGGTGACGTAAGAAAAGCGAACGCATTCTGACTTTTGGCTGCCGGCTTCCGCACATGGCGCGCATACGCCCAAAGGGTCAGCATGAAAAACAGCCCGCTCAACACATCCTTGCGTTCTGCCACCCACGCCACCGATTCCACCCGCAGGGGATGAACGGCGAACACCGCCGCCACGAAGGCGCTCCGCCCCATTGCGCCGGTCATCTTCCGTAGCACCAGGAACAGGAGGATGGCGGTCGCGGCATGCAGCAGAACATTGGTCAGATGATGCCCGCCCGGATGCAGACCGTAGAGCTGGCAATCCAACATGTGGGAAAGCCAGGTCACCGGATGCCAGTGACCGATTTGACCATAGGTCAATGCCCAGCCAATCCCATTCAGCGTGAGGCCTCTTTCGACAATGGGATTTTCATACACGTACAGGTTATCGTCGAAATTGACGAATTCGTGGTGCCAGGTCTGGCCGAAAACGGCCCATACGGCCAGTGCCAGCGAAAGGCAAACCGCCAAAGACAGCCAACGATTGTGCCGTTGAACTTCCGGCAGGAACGGGTTGCGGCCCTGGCCGGCCAGGGGACCGGAACCCGCCGGCGATCCGGTGTCACCGGGAAGTTTGCGTTTTGACCTTCGGCTCATGGCATTTTGAACCACATGGTATGCGGGTCCGTTCTTCGGCTCCAGACCAACACCTCAGGTGGTTCTGAAAAGTGAAGCCACGTCATTATGACTTTCGGTTACGACTCTGCCATTCCGCAGGTCTGAAACCCGTAAAACCGTTGATTTTATTGGGTTGGCAGCGCGTACGGGAATCGAACCCGTCTTTCAGCCTTGAGAGGGCCGTGTCCTGAACCGATAGACGAACGCGCTAGCATGCCCGCCAAACTAACGCCAGCCCCGCCGTTGTCAATCACAGAGCACCCTGCGGAGTGCGGGGTGCGGAGTTATGGGTTGGTGGCCGGGCAACGGTTTGGGAATCACCGGCTGGAACCCTGTTCCATTCCGGCAAAACGGATGGTGACGGCGGCGCGGCAGCCATCTCGCATGGGGAAGCTGCCGAAGCCGGGACGCGACTGCTTACGGCGCGGGTCTTCGGTCTATGAACGCAAGACACCGACCGGAGGCCGGTGCCACCGTTACAAAGACCAATTCGGCGCCGGGAATTAACCCGAAAACCGGAGTTCGGCAGGCGAGACGCACGGCGCTACGGTGAACTCCGGTTTTCGGGATTAACGCGGCCCAGCCGCAACCAAACCGGCCGGGCGGTGTTTACATTTAAGCCGGCAAACGATATACTGGATTGGTGAAGCGCGTCGGAAAACTTTTGGTCTGCCTCGCGGGCGGGCTGGTGTTGAACACCGGCTTGCGCGCCGAGGACGTGGTGCCGCCGGACAATCCCTACGGACCGATTGTGAAGCGCAATGTTTTCAACCTGAACCCGCCGCCGCCGCCGGGCGCGGACCAGCCCGCCGAGCCGCCGCCCAAAATCACGCCCAACGGCATCATCTCCATCCTCGGGCGTTGCCAGGTCTTGTTCAAAGTCAACCTCCCGCCCAAGCCGGGCCACCCGGCCAGGGAACAGACTTACGTCCTCGGCGAAGGCCAGCAGCAGGACGACATTGAAGTGGTGAAAATTGATGCCACGACGCAAGTCGTGACTTTTAACAACCACGGCACGGTCCAGGAACTGCCCCTGACCGTTGCCAACGCCAGCGGGCCGGGGCCTTCCGGAGCGGTGCCGGGCGGACCGGGACCGATTCCCGGCCTTGCCCGACCGGGGTTCAGGCCCGGCGGCAACCGGGGCGGCGGCGGCGATTTTTATCAATTCGGCCAGAACAGCGGCGGCGGCCGGCAGAAACTAAACGTTGTCGTCGGTGGCGCCAACAATTCCAGCGGCAACATGAGTGGCGGCTACAATGCCGACCACGGCACCATGAACGCCAGTGTGAGCACTGGCTCGCGTTTCGGGGCCGTTTCGGCGGGGGGCGGCAGCAGTTCCGTCCCCTCGCCAGACGGACTTACGCCGGCGGAACGGCTCGCCCTGATACGGGCAAACCAGGCGGCGTTTGAGGCCCAAGGCATGAATCCGGCACTTTTTCCAATCCCACCAAACGCATCCGGCGCACCGTAGTACGCGCCCTGATTCAAATCCTGAAATCATTCCGGTTTCAGACTGCCGCCTTTGGCAATTTGTGGTTCGCTTCGCACTTTGCGCTTCTCCGGGAAAACCGGGCCGCTATCTTTCTGCCGGGCGATGAATGCCACCCTTAAACAGCGTCTGTTGAAATGGGTTGTCTGTGTTCTGCTGGCCGTCGTCACCCTGGCCGCCTTTGCCCCGGTCGCAGGAAGCGCTTTCATAAGTTTGGACGATGTGGATTACATCCTGAACAATCCCCACGTCCGGCAGGGCTTTTCCCGGGACGCCATCAAATGGGCCTTCGTGACGTTTCATTCAAGCAACTGGCTTTGACCAACCTGGCCTTCCACATTGCCAACACCGTGCTGCTTTTTCTCCTGCTGCACAATGTGACAGCCAGATTGTGGCCCAGCGCCTTTACGGCCCTGCTGTTTGCCATTCATCCGATGCATGTGGAATCCGTGGCCTGGGTTTCGGAACGCAAGGACGTGTTAAGCGCGTTTTTCTTCCTGTTGACCCTCCTGGCTTACGCGCGGTACGTGGAGCTGGCAAAAACGCGGAGTTCCAAACGCTGGCCGGTCTATAGCCTGGGGCTGTTATTCTTCGCGCTGGGTTTGATGGCCAAGCCCATGCTGGTCACGTTGCCGGGTGTCCTCTGCCTGCTGGACTTCTGGCCGCTGAACCGGTTTCAACTGCCGCTCAAGGGCCGGCCCTGGCCGGTTTTATGGCGTCTGGCCGCGGAAAAAATTCCGTTCGTCATCCTGGCGGC